>JBPCMX010000013.1:0-16799 GCA_051001855.1 Chthoniobacterales bacterium | reverse complement strand
CCGCGCGACGTGACGAGACACGGGATTCTTTGGTCGCACAAGCGGCGGAACCGCACCTCGCGATCGCGGGGCTTGAGGCTGTTGAGATACGATTGCTCCGCCGCGCCGAGCACCTGGATGCGCTTTTCCGCGAAGTAACTGTAGAAGCCGGAGAGCGCGAGGCCGGGCCGATTGATGGTGGGCTCGCGGATTTTCCGGTGGAATCCGACTCGCTTCCCTTCCAGCTTCAGCTGCAAGGCCGCACCGTGGGCCGCATAGAAACTTTCCACCGTCACGACCGGCACGCTTTTCCGCAGCGGACCGGCTGAAGTGATTGATTGCGTAACCGCTCGCTCGCTCATGTGCAGTACTCTTGTATCGCGCGCCTCGGGTGATTACCACCTCTGAGACGCGAAATGATCTTCCGATGACCGCACCGTCCGATCAATTCCGCCGCCGGCTGGGCACGGCCGCGCTCCTGGTGGTGATCCTGGCGGTTTACCTGATGGAAGCGCACGCGCGGCGCGTGGTTTTCCCGACAGGCCCGATGCAAGGCGATCAGGCTGCCTATCTGCAATATGCGCGGGGCATTTCCGAGACTGGCTACAGCTTTGTGGGCGACCGCAATCGGATGCCCGGCTACCCGTTTCTGCTCTCGCTGATCTACCGCCAGGGCTCGTCGGATGCCGAGTTTCTGGCGCGCGCGCAGACGTTCAATGTCAATCTCACCGCCGCGCTCCTGCTGCTCCTCTTCTTCCTTCTGCGCTTACATTTTTCTCGACTGGTCTCGCTCGCGTGGGTGGCGGCGACCGCGTTCGGAGTGTTCATCTATCGCGCGCCACTCGCGCAGACGGAGGTGACCTTCTACGTCATCGGTTTCGGCATGTTTTTGTGCTTCTGGCGCATGTTTGTCGCGCCGAATCCATGGCTGGCGGTGTGGACCGGCTGCCTCGCCGGCGTGGCGCATTTGTTCAAAGCCTCGGTGCTGCCGGCGCTGGCAATCTTCCTCGTCGTGTTCGCAGTGAAAATCATCCGCGCCCCCGGGCGCTTGCGCGCCGCCCTGCAGCTCGCGCTCGTGCTGCTTTGCTTCCTCGCGGTTGTCTTCCCTTACCTGCAGACGAGCAAACGCGTCTTCGGCCACTACTTCTACAACGTGAATTCCACCTTTTATTTCTGGTGTGATTCGTGGGCGGAAGCCGCAGCGCTGACCCGCGCGCACGGCGATCGCACAGGGTGGCCGACTCTTCCACCGGAGCAAATTCCGTCCGCGGCGAAATACTGGCGCGAGCATTCGTTCGCGGACATCGCCGCTCGACTGACGAACGGCTTCATCGCCACCATCACGCATAACGCGCGCGTCGAGGGCTATTGGAAATACGCCCTGCTCCTGTCGCTGGCCGCCGGGATCGTGGCGTTGCGGCAACGGAAAGAAGCGATGGCGCTGTTGCGCGAGCAACCGTTTCCGGCCCTCTTCGTGGCGCTATTCTTCGCGGCTTACGTGCTGCTCTACTCGTGGTTCGAGCGGATGACCGGCGACAGCCGTTTCGTGCTCGCATTGTTTCTGCCGTTCGTATTTTCGCTTTCGAAACTGATCCAATGCCTGGTCGTGAGGCGCACGACTCCCCTGGCGGGTCGAGCAGTCACAGTGTTGTCAGCCCTCACGGGCCTAGTCATGCTCTTCGCAGCCTTCGACGCCGTTTTCGTCGCCGCGCAATTGCGCCAGCGCGTTCCAGCAAAAGCCCGCGCCACCTCAGGCATTTCCCGGCTCGATCAGTCCGAAGTCGCCGCTCTTCCGGCGATACATGACATTCACGCGAGAGTTCCGCGCATTGAGAAAAACGAGGAACTGCCGGTGTGACATCTCGAGCTGCAAGACCGCCTCGTCGATGAACATCGGCTTCACCGTGTAACGCTCCGTGCGGACGACCGGATGATGCGCGCCATCTTCGACGCCGTCCGCCATCTCGACCGGTTCGGGTTCCAAGACATGCTCCTCGAGATGCTGGATCATCTCTTTGCGCGGGCGGTGCTGCCGCATCAGGCGCGTCTTGTACTTGCGCATCTGCCGCGCCACCTTGTCCACCACCGCATCGATCGCGGCATACATGTCGGTGGTCTCTTCGCAGGCCTCGATCGTGATGTGATTCGAACAAACGAGGATCACCTCCGCAGAGTGACGATATTTCTCCACCTCCAGGATTACATGGGCTTCGATGATCTTCGGATAATCGAGATGCAGGCTCTCGATCTTGCGCGTGACGTAATCGCTGATCGCCGGCGTGATCTGCAGATGACGGCCGGTGACTCTGACGGGCGGATGAGCATTCGCTGTAAGCATGAGAAAGTCTTATTCTCATATCCGCTGCAGCGCGAAGCGAAAACGACAAGGCACGGCTGGCGCGCGCCAGCGCACGAGGCGCGGGCGGGAGGTTAGCGCGGCGGAAACTCGAACTCGGCTTTCTTCTTGTCCGTCGAGAGCTTCAGATAGGCGCCGAAATGGGAGCCGCGTTTTGAGACGAAGCCTTCGATCAACCCGGTCTTCCCCATCTCGACGAGTCGCTCGACCTCTTCCGCGGGGATTTCCTTTCCGCAGAGGTTCCGCTTCAACTCGAAGACGACGCGCGGCGTTCCATCCGCCTGGGGCTTCGCCACCACGAAGGATTCTTCGGTTTGGTAAAGGTCGCCATCGTGCGCTTTGCTCTCGCTCAGTTTCACCGCTTTCGCGAGGTCGAGCGGCGCCTTCGGCTTGCGGGGGGCGCGTCCCGCCCCGTGGCCATTCTGGCCCGCTTCGCGCGGCTTCCGCGGCGGAAATTCCCAGTTGATCTTCGCCCCCTGCCGGAGCAGGAAGGCATCGAACGGCCGGCCTTTTTTGGAGATGAAGCCCTCGATCAAATCGCTCCTGCCCTGCTGCACCAGTTTGATCGCTTGCTCGCGCGTGACTGGCTTTTGGCACATCAAGCGGCCAACCTTGAACAGTTCCTTCCAGCCCTCGCCGTCGCGTTCCCGCAGGACGTAACTCGTCGGCGCTTCGCACAGCTCCGCGCCGGTTTTAGGATCGGTCCAAAACGGCGTCAGCTCGCTCAGGTCCACTTTGTTGCCGAAATCGAGCTCGGCCTTTTTCTGGCCCGGCTTTTTCTCGTCGTCCACGATTTTGATCTTGGACGGAAAACGATTGCCGGTTTTCGCGGAGACAAATCCGTCGAGCGGTCCGATCTCACCTTGTGCGACCAGCTGGCGCGCTTCGGCCTCTTCGATTTTGCGGCCGCTCATGATCTTGTAAATCATGAGGGTGCCGTCCTGTGATTTGTAGCCGCGCAGCGTCTCCACCATCGGCTTGCCGTCCGTCGGTGAGATGATGTCGGTGACGCGCGAGTTCGTATCGTCCTCTTCGAAATTCTTTGTGCGCTCGACGATTCCTTTGGTGACGTCGACGATCTCGGACATGAAGTCGTCGCGGCGGAACTTGCCGTGCTCCATCTGCCGCAGCTTGTATTCCCACTCGCCGGTCATGTCGGGCTTGGTCAGCGCGTCCGCCTTGACTGCGGCGAGGAATTGCAAGAGCGACTCGGCTTTCATCGTCGGGACCAGCTCGCGCTGATTCCGCTCCACATACTTCTGGTTGATCAGGCCTTCGACCGTGTCCGCCCGGGTCGCAGGCGTGCCGAGGCCGCGCTCTTTCATCGCCTCTGCCATGCTCTCGTCGTCGACCAGCTTGCCCGCGCCTTCCATCGCGGAGAGGAGCGTCGCCTCGGTGTAACGCGGCGGCGGCTTCGTCGTCTCGTCGTGCAGCTCGGCCGAGACTGTTTTCGCCTGCGCGTTATCCTCCGACGAGAGCGCCGGCAATGCTTTCGCATCCGTTGCTCCGTCGTCCACGGTGGTGCGGCCGTAAACCGCCAGCCAGCCGGCCGCGGTCAGCACTTTGCCTTCGGTTTTGAACGCCACCGCCGGCGCGACGGTGCTGGTGCGCGTGGTCACGTCGAATTCTGCTGAGGGGAAAAACGCCGCCACAAAGCGCCGCGCGATCATGTCGTAAACCTTGCCTTCCATTTCGTCGAGGTTCCGGGGCTCCGTTGTCGTCGGGATGATCGCGAAGTGATCTGAGATCTGCGCGTTGTTGAAAATGCGCTTATTCGGCCGCAGCCAGCCGCGCTCCAGCACGACACGCCCATGTTTACCGAGATCGCCCGCCAGACTACCGAGCGTCTCCCGGCAGGTGGCAATGTAATCTTCCGGCAGCGCCCGCGAATCGGTGCGCGGGTAAGTGATGACTTTGTGACGTTCGTAGAGGGCCTGCGCAATCTGCAGGGTGCGCCGGGCCGAGAGCCCAAAGCGGTTGTTGGCCTCGCGTTGCAGGGTCGTGAGATCGTAGAGACGCGGCGCGGCCTGGCTCGAGGATTTCTTCTCCTCTGTGACCTGCGCGAGGGGCTGGCCCTGGCAGGCCGCGAGCGCCGCTTCCGCTTGGGCACGATCCCAGATGCGGTCGATCCGGTCGTGCTCATCTCCTTCCGCTTTCTTGAAGTTCGGCCGCTGGTAAACTCCTTCGTAGCTGCCTTTCGCGATCTCGAACTTCGCCGTCACCCGCCAGTAGGCCCGCGCCTTGAAATTGCGAATCTCCAGCTCGCGCCCGAAGACGATCGCCAGGGTGGGAGTTTGGACACGGCCTACCGACGCCACGTTCTTGCCGCGCGAACCAAACATCCGCTTGGTGATCGCACGCGTGCCGTTGATTCCAATCAGCCAGTCGCTCTCACTTCGCGAACGCGCCGCATCCGAAAGCCCGGCCATCTGCGAGCCATCGCGCAATTTCTTGAAAGCCTCGCGGATGCCGTCCGCGGTCATCGTCTGCATCCAGGCGCGTTTCACCGGCAGCTTCGATTTCGTGAGGCGGTAGATGTTGTCAAAAATCAACTCGCCTTCGCGCCCGGCATCGCAGGCGTTCACCACTTCGCCGATGTCTTTGCGCGCGAGCAGCTTCTTGATCTGATCGTATCGGCTTTTTGAATCGGCGATCGGTTTGAGCCCGAATTTTTCCGGAATGATCGGCAATGTCTCCAAGCGCCAGAAGCCGTATTTTTTCTTGTCGATGTCTTCCGGCATCTCGAGCTCGACGAGATGGCCGACCGCGGAGGTGATGACAACCTGGTCGTTCTCGTAGTGATCGCCGCTTTTGGGCACCTTCCCGAGCGCCTTCGCCAGATCGGAGGCGACACTCGGTTTCTCAGCGATAATCAGCGATTTGGACATCTCAGTTTCGGCACCGCCAAGGTGAACCCTGCAATAAGCAGCACGTTGCGGGCGAAATTACCCGAGTTTGACGAAGTGCTTCCCGGGCAGCTGTTTGACCAGCCGTTTCAGCTCAAGGCGCAGGAGGGTAGAAGAGACACTTCCGCTTGGCAAATCGGATTTCTCGCTGATCTGGTCGATCGAGGTCTCCGTGGCTTCGATCGCATCATAGACGCGCCGTTCGTCTTCCGTGAGCAGCGGCAAAGGGCGCATCGCGGCTTCTGGCGACGGTTTCGTATCCGGCAGCAGGATCTCGAGATCGTCGAGAATGTCGCCCGCTTCCATCACCAGCTTGGCGCCTTGTTGGATCAAACGATTGGAGCCGTGCGCGCTCGGCGCGTTGATGTGCCCGGGGACGGCATAGACGGCACGGCCCTGCTCGAGCGCCTGCGAGGCGGTAATCAAGGCACCGCTGTTGAGCCCGGCTTCGACCACGAGAATGCCATGGCTCCAGCCGCTGATGATGCGGTTCCGCATCGGGAAAGTCTGCCGGTCCGGTTCGATCTCCATCGAGAACTCCGAGACAACAGCTCCGTTGCCCTGCGCGATTTTCTCCGCCAGGGCCGCATTCTCCGGCGGGTAGACGTGCAGCAAACCCGAGCCCACCACTGCGATCGTGCGGCCCTTGGCGGCGAGCGCGCCGTGATGCGCGGAGGTGTCGATCCCCCGCGCCAGGCCGCTGACGACCGTCAGCCCCGCGTAGGCCAATTGATAAGAGAGCTTCTTCGCACACTCCGTCCCGTAATGCGTCGTCCGGCGCGAACCGATCACACCGATGGCGTGCCGGTCGCGCTCGGTGATCTCACCCCATACGTAGAGCACAATCGGCGGGGCATGAATTTCGCGCAGCTGGCTGGGATACTGCGGCGACTCTGCCGTTATCACGTGCGCACCAAATTCGCGGACGCGCTGCAGTTCCGCCGACAGATCCACCGCGTTTTCCCAACCCGCAATCTGCTCCGCGACCTCCGCTCCGATCCCTTCGACAGCGCGCAAAGCCGAACCGCGCGCGAGCAGAATACGTTCCGGCGTCTCGAAAACCTGCAACAGCTTCCGCAGCCGCACCGGCCCCATCCTGGGGACCATGTTCAGCGCGATGCAGGCTTCGGTGGAGTTCATACCCATTACTCAGCGCTGCGTTCACGCGCGATCCTGCGCTTCCTAGAAGCAACCTGGATCGCAGCTCCTCGCCTGCTAAAACGGGATGTCGTCCTCCTCCGGTTCGGCAGGCGGGCGTTTCGGAGGTGGGGCGCTCGGGCGGCTCCCGCCGGCGCTGCGTTCGCTCGAGGTGGAAGATCCGCCACCTTCGTCTGGCTCGCCCTCGCTGGCGCCGCCAGGACGGCCCCCCAGGAACTGCAAGAGTTCGCCGACGACTTTTAGCTTGTTTCGTTTCTGACCGGATTGCTTGTCATCCCAGCTGTCGAGTTGCAGGCGGCCTTCCACGAAGACCGGGCGGCCTTTTTTAAGATACTGCCCTGCGTTCTCCGCTGTCCGGCCCCAGAAGGTGACGTCGACGAAGGTGACTTCCTCTCGCTTTTCGCCGTTCTCGGCTGTGAAAGTGCGATTTACTGCAATCCCGAGATCGGCGACGGCGGTGCCCTTCGGGGTGTAACGCACCTCCGGGTCGCGCGTGAGATTGCCGAGCAGAATGACTTTATTGAAACTGGCCATCCGCCGGTTTTACCGAAACTACTTCTCGGCTGCGACCTTTTTCGGCCGCGTTTCGGCCTTTGGCTTCAGACGCTGGTAATGCTGGCGGTAAACTTCCGCATCGAGCTTGAATTTCGAACGGAGCTTGGTGATCAGCTGCGAGTCGGCGTGAAAAATGAAGTTCACGAAGTAGCCCGCATCTAACTCACCGGCTTGATAGGAGAACTGCCGCTTGTCCATCTTCTGCACCTGCTCCACCTGCGCGCCTTCCTTTTGAAATTCACCCTCCAAGCGGTCGACGATGTCCTTCACGGTGTCTTCTTTGCCCTGCGTGTTCAGGACGATTAATGCTTCGTAGCGGTTCTTCATGGTTCCGGAAATTTGTTGAACGTGTTCATCGCGGAAAGGACGCCTTTGTCAATCGCGCATTTCACCGCTTCGCTCGCCCGCACGACCGTTTTCTCCACCGTCGGCAGCTCTTCTTCGAAGAAGCGGCCGAGGACGTAATCGACCGCGCCTGCGCTGGGTGGCGCCCCGATCCCGACGCGCAACCGCGGCACCTGATCGGTGCCGAAATGCATCAGGACAGACTCGAGGCCATTCTGTCCACCAGAGCTGCCTTGCAGGCGAATCCGGAGGCGTCCCAGCTCGAGCGCGATGTCGTCGAGCACGACGAACGTCTCGGCCGCCACGATTTTGTAGAATTGCGCGACCGCGGAAACGGCGAACCCGCTGTGATTCATAAAGGTGAGTGGTTTCACCAGCAAAACGCCTTCACCTTTTGCCCAGAGCGCCTCCCACTTCGCGTTGCGCTCCCATTTCAGGCGCCAGTCGGCCGCGAGGCGGTCGAGCACTGCAAACCCGATGTTGTGCCGCGTCCGCGCGTACTCTGCGCCAGGATTCCCAAGCCCCGCGACCAAACGGATGGGCAGAGATTCGGCCGCCAAGTGTCCTCAGGCGCGGCAGGGCGCGCCCGCTCGTTACTTCTTCGCGTCTTTCGCGCCGCCCGCGGCGTCGTCGTCCTTCTTCGCCGTGATCACCTCGGGCGCGGCTGCCACCGCGGCGCTCGCTGCGGGAGCTTCCTCCACGGTCGGGGCCATCACCGAGAACGCCGTCAGGTCCGCCGGAATTCTGGTTGTGACGCCGGAAGGCAGCGGAATCTCGCGCACGTGAATGGCATCACCGATGTTGAGCGCGGAGACATCGACCGTGATCACATCAGGAAGATCACGCGGCAGACATTCGATCGAGAGCGAACGCAGGCTCTGCTCGAGCAGTCCTCCGAAATTTTTCACCCCATTGGCGGTGCCGGTCGGTTCCAGCGGCACGTCGGCTTCGATCATTTCGTCCATCGAGACCGCGTGGAAATCCACGTGCAGGACGTTGCCGCCGAGGGGAGCGTGTTGCACCTCCTGCACCATCGCGAGGCGATTGGTCGCTTCGCCGGCAATCTCAAGCTCGACCAGGATGTTCTCGCCCGCCGCATGGCTGAGCAGCGCGTTGATTTCGCGTCGGGAAACCTGGAGCGGCTCGGGCTGGTTCTGCCCGCCATAGATCACGGCAGGGACCACGCCTTCGCTCTTTAATCTCCGCACGGCGGAGCGCCCTGTCGCGGTGCGCCGTGACGCGGTGAGTTTTACTTGTTTAGCCATGGTCGTTCTTTATTTCGTGCTCTTGTCGATTTCGAACAGCGACGACACGGATTCGTCGTTATGAATCCGCTTAATGCCCTCGCCGAGAAGCTCGGAGATGCACAGCACGGTGGTCTTAAAACCCTCCACCGCGCGCACAGGCGTGCTGTTGGTCGTTATTAATTCCTCAATCTCGGAGTTTTGCAATCGCGGAATTGCCAGATCCACCAGCACCGCGTGCGCCACCCCCGCGTAGATTTTCAGCGCCCCTCTCTCCTTCAGCATCCGCGCGGCGGAGGTGAGCGTGCCGGCGGTTTCGGTTAAATCGTCCACCAGCAGGACATCGTGACCCTCGACATCTCCGATGACGTAAAGCGCCTCGGTTTCGGTGGGAGTTTTCCGCTGCTTCGCCACGATCGCGAGATTCGCATCGAGCGCCTGGGAGTAGGCCGAAGCCATCTTCAAGCCGCCTAAATCCGGCGACACCACCACCGTCCTCCGCGAGAGACGGGTGCGCAGGTACTTGATCAGGACCGGCATGGAATAAAGATGATCGACCGGAATATCGAAGAAGCCCTGCACCTGCTGCGCATGCAGGTCCATCGTCAGCACCCGGCTCACCCCGGCGGCGCAGAGGAGGTTGGCCACCAGCTTGGCCGTGATCGGCACCCGCGGCTGATCCTTCCGATCCTGGCGGGCATAACCGAAAAACGGAATCACGGCCGTAATCCGATCGGCACTGGCACGGCGCGCCGCGTCCACCATGATGAGCAACTCCATAAGGTGCTGGTTGGTCGGCGGTGAGGTCGGCTGGATGATGAAAACATCGCGACCGCGGATGTTTTCCTCGATCCGCACATAGGTTTCCCCATCAGGAAATGAGCTGATGGTGGCGCGCCCCAGTGGCTCCCCGATCGCGTCGCAGATGCGTTGGGCGAGTTCCCGGTGGGCGGAGCCGCTGAAGATCTTGATCTCGGGTTGAGTGGCAAAATTCATGGGACGGAGCGGCGCTAACGTTGGCGCGGCCCTGCGGGATTGGCAATCGCGGAAGTCGCCTCCCAGGTAGAACCGCAACTCCTGGCGCGACGTCTATTTCTGGTTCGCTAGAACAGCGCCAGTGGTACAGTTTTTCTCCGGTTCTTCCGGCACGTTTTGCTGTCTCCAGAACATCGTGCGCTGAAAGCGCGATCCAACATCAGCCTGGGGCGCCGCCCAGGCTCGTATGAAACCGCGTCTGCCACGCCGGGGGAAATTGCTTTGGTTCACCTCCGAATGATCCGAACTGCGTTGTCAACGGAGTTGCGCGGGTTCGGGACGGCGGCAGGGCCGCGCCTCCAGACTTCCATTCCGCTTTTCATCTCTTACCCTCGGGCACATGAGATTCCGACTTTTGCTCGTTACGCTTTGCCTCTCGTCCGTCTGCTCTCCAGGGGCCCATGCGCAGGATAGCTCGCCCGCGCCTACGCGCCTCATCGTCCCAGCCGCAGCGGTTCACGTAGATGACCCAGCCGCTGCGACCCGCGCCTGGCTCGCGACCGTTCCACCCGACGAGCGCGCACGCTCCGACGCCTACTTTGAAGGAGGTTACTGGCTGTTGCTCTGGAATTTCCTCCTCAGCGCCGCCATTTCGATCCTGCTCTTGCAGACGCGGATTTCTGCCCGGCTGCGGGATTTTGCCGAGCGCACTTCACGGTTCAAAGCCGTGCAGGTGATCCTCTACGCTCTGCCCTACATCCTGATCACGTCGCTCCTGGCCTTCCCGCTCGGCTATTACGAAAATTTCGTCCGCGAACACGCCTACAACATGGCGACCCAGACGTTCGGCGCCTGGATGGGCGACCAGTTCAAAGAACTGATGATAGGTCTGATCGGGACGCCGATCCTGCTGGTGGCGTTGTACGGAGTCTTTCGCCGGGCGCCGCGGACGTGGTGGATCTGGGGCGCGGCGGTGGCGGTCTTATTCCTGATGGTGGGAGTATTGATTGCGCCCGTCTTCATCGAGCCACTCTTCAATAAGTACAAGCCGCTCGAGAACCCGGCGATCAGCGAGTCGACCCTGACGATGGCGCGCGCGAATCAAATTCCGGTGCAGCAGGTCTACGAAGTCGATGCTTCGCGCCAGACGAAACGGGTGAGCGCGAATGTGGCGGGCTTTCTCGGCACAATGCGCATCGCGCTCAACGACAATCTCCTGAAGCAGTGCACGCTCCCGGAAATCCGCTATGTCATGGCGCACGAGATGGGGCATTACGTGCTCAATCACATCACGAAAATGATCATCAGCTCCTCGCTGATGCTGCTGGTGATGTTCGCGTGCGCGCGCTGGCTCTTCGAGGCGGCGGCGCGCCGCTGGGGCGCGATGTGGGGCGTGCGCGGGATCGCCGATCCGGCCGGGCTGCCGTTGCTCGTGCTGGTCTTCGCGGCAATCTCACTAGTGCTGACGCCGCTCAAGAACACGAACACTCGCGTGGCCGAGGTCGAAGCGGACGCGTTCGGGATCAACACCGCACGCGAGCCGGACGGGATGGCGGCGATGGCGCTGAAGCTGGGCACATATCGCAAACTCGATCCTTCTCCGGCAGAAGAGTTCATTTTCTTCGATCACCCGAGTGGGCGAGCCCGCATTCGGATGGCGATGGATTGGAAAGCGGCGCATCTGCCCGCGGGTGGAGAATAGGTCCTCTACGACCTATGAGACCAGCAACGAACAAAACACTGGCGCGATGACATCCATTCTTCCTCACGCCGCCGCGTCCCTTTTCTTCGCCCTCGCGAATGTCTCCGCGGCGGAGACGGTTTTCCTGAATGGCAACATCTATACCGGGTCCGACGAAGCGCCGCAGGCCGAAGCTCTCGCGGTGAAGGACGACCGGATCGTATTCGTGGGATCGAATGAGGATGCGCGGAAGCATGCCGGCAAAGATGCGCACATCATCGATCTGCATGGCGGAACGGTCGTCCCGGGTTTGACGGATGCGCATTGCCACATCTTCGGCGTGGGCGAGCGCGAGATGACGCTCAACTTGGAAGGCACCGGCACGCGGGAAGCGTTTCTCGCGAAAATAAAGGCGCGCGTTGCGCAAGCCTCCGCCGGGACATGGATCACCGGGCGTGGCTGGATCGAGACCTTCTGGAGTCCGCCAGAATTTCCCACCGCAGCGGACCTGGACAAGATCGCGCCGGAAAACCCGGTCTTCCTGGAACGGGCGGATGGCCACGCCGGGATCGCGAATACCGCCGCGCTGAAAATCGCCGGGATCACGTCCGACACGGCAAGTCCATTCGGCGGCGAGATTCTGAGAGATAAAGCCACGGGAGCAGCGACCGGCATGCTCCTCGATCACGCGATGGAGCTTGTCACGAAATACGTCCCTCCCGCGAGCGCGGCCGAGAAGGAACAGGCGCTGCTCCTCGGCGCGAAACGGGAGATCGCGCTCGGCTGGTGTGAAGTCCAGAGTCCGGGGAGCGACCTGGCAGAGGTCGCGATCATGCGGCGGCTCTTTGAGGCTGGAAAAGTGAAGCTGCGCCTCTACAACGGCGTCTCCGGCTTGAGTCCCTCGGCCGATCAATTGCTCACGGAAGGCGCGACCATCGGCGCTTATGGCGGTCGTTTCACGCAGCGCGCGATTAAGTTCTACGCCGATGGCGCGCTCGGCTCACGCGGCGCCGCGCTGCTCGAGAAGTACTCCGACGCCGATACCTCCGGCTTCCTCACGAACAAGCCCGAAGATCTGCGGCCAGCGTTCGAGCAGGCGCTGCGGGCGGGCCTTCAGGTGCAAACGCATGCCATCGGCGATCGGGCGAACCGGCTGGTGCTCGACCTCTACGAGGAAGCGTTCCAAGCCGTCCCGCCTAACGAGCGAAAGGTCAAAGAGCCGCGGTGGCGCATCGAGCACGCGCAGGTCCTGAGCGCGCAAGACATTCCGCGGTTCGCGAAGCTCGGCGTCATCCCTTCGATGCAGCCTTCGCACGCGATCAGCGATCTCTTCTTCGCACCCAGCAGGCTCGGCCAGGAGCGACTCGCGGGCGCGTATGCGTGGCAAAGCCTGCTCCAGAGCGGCGCGATCATTCCCGGCGGCTCCGATGCGCCGGTCGAGCGCGGCGAACCGATGATTGAATTTTACGCCGCCGTCGCGCGCCAGAGCCAGGGTGGTTTCACCGGCGAAGGCTGGCACCCCGAGGAGGCGGTCTCGCGGGAGCAGGCGCTCAAGATGTTCACCGCCTGGCCGGCCTACGCCGCGTTCGAGGAGAAGGAAAAAGGCACGCTCGAGGCCGGGAAGCTGGCGGACTTTACGGTATTGTCCGCGGACCTCATGCAAGTCCCCGTGGCGGAGATCCTGAAAATCCGCTGCGTCATGACGGTGATCGGCGGCGAGATCGTGTTCCAGGGAGAGTAACGCGCGACTCTTCCTGCTCTTGCTCCTAATCCTGATCCTGATCTACTCCGGCCTCCGCCAAGATGGGCAGGATCAAGAGTAGGAGCAGGAGGGTTCGAGAAATGGAGCCTAGGGGAATCGAACCCCTGACCTCCTCAATGCCATTGAGGCGCTCTACCAACTGAGCTAAGACCCCGTGTCGGTGCGGATTTTCGAACGCCGCCGGCGCTTTTGCAATCGGAACTTGCCGGACCCAAACGGGCTGTTCCTAGCGATTTCCGATGTGAATCGCGCCCTTGTTCACCGCCAGCGCGGCTTCCTTGATCGCCTCGCTATGGGTCGGATGCGCGTGCACCGTCCGGCCCAGGTCTTCCGCGCTGCCGCCGAATTCCATCACTGCCACGCATTCCGCCATCAAATCGGACGCCGCATGCGCCATGATATGCGCGCCGATGATCCGATCCGTCTTTGCATCGGCCACGAATTTCACAAACCCGATCGGATCGTCCGCCGCCAGCGCGCGGCCATTCGCAGCGAAAGGGAACTTCCCGATCCGCACATCCATCCCCTTCTCTTTCGCAAAATCTTCGGTAATGCCCACGCCCGCGACCTCCGGGTTCGTGTAGATGATGCCGGGGATCACGTCGTAATTCACGTGCCCGGCTTTGCCCGCGATCATCTCCACGCAGGCGACCCCTTCCTCCTCCGCCTTGTGCGCCAGCATCGGGCCGGCGATCACGTCGCCGATCGCGTAAACGCCTTCCACGCTGGTGCGGAAATGCGCATCCACCTTGATCCGTTTCCGCTCGTCCAACTCGACGCCCACCGCTGCCGCACCCACCCCGTCGGCAAACGCGCGGCGGCCGACCGAGACGAGCACCTTGTCGGCATCGAAGGTGAGCTGCTCCTCGCCTTTCGCCGCGGTCGCGGTGGCGCGGCCATCCGCCACCTTCACCTCGCCTACCTTCGTGCCGAGATGGAATTTCATCCCCTGTGTGGTGAGCACTTTCTGGAGCGCATTCGCCAGTTCCAGGTCGAAGCCAAGCGCGATGCGCGGGAGAAATTCCAGCACCGTCACTTCCGAGCCGAGCCGGCTCCAAACCGAGCCCATCTCGAGCCCGATCGCCCCGCCGCCGATCACGAGCAGCTTCTTCGGCACCTCGGTAAACGCGAGCGCCTCTGTGCTGCTCACCACCACATTGCCGTCGAATTCCATACTCGGCAGCTCCACCGGCACGCTCCCGGTGGCGATGATGATGTGCTTCGCCTCGAGCTCCTGCGTCTCGCCGGTCGCCTGTTTGACCAAAACTTTGCCCGCCGCCGTGATCGTGCCGATCCCGTGAAACGTCGTCACCTTGTTCAGCTTCATCAGGCCGCGCACACCGCTGGTGAGCTGTTTCACGACCTTGTCTTTGCGCTGCAGCATCACCCCAAGATCGAGGCCGATTTCGCCCAACCGGATCCCATGTTTTGCCGCCTCCTTTTTCGCAAACGCAAAGTGATCGCTCGATGAAAGAAGCGCTTTGCTCGGGATGCAACCGATGCGCAGGCAGGTGCCTCCGAGTTCCGGGTCTTTCTCGACGATCGCGGTCTTGAGCCCGAGCTGCGCCGCGCGGATCGCGGCGACATAGCCGCCCGGGCCGGCGCCGATGATGACAAGATCAAATGATTCCATAGAAAATTGTTCCAGCCGCAGCGCCCTCCGCGCGGCCAGCCACCCACTAAACCGCCTTTCCGAAACAAGGTCAAAGAATGGAGGATGATTCGGGGGAACGACGAAGTTGGCGGAGTGAGCCGCGCTTTCAGCGCTCGTCCTGGAGATGCAAATTCTCCTGGGCGGCGGTCCCAGGCACAGGTGGATGGCGCCTTCAGCGCACGATCTTTCGGAGCAACACCACAACTCTTCGGAAGAATCCGGTGGCTGCCGGCAAACCGCCCCAGCCGCTGGATTCAGCCGGAGTTTTCAGGCGCTGCCGAGACCGACGTCTCTTATGGATTGCCACGCGCAGGCGCTGACGGAGCCGGCGGCGGCCCCTTCGGAAAAGGCATTTCCGGCAGCGAATTCGTGTTCTGGAACGCGGCGATCACCCACTTTCCCGCGCTCTTCTGCACGAGCTGCGTTTGGATTCCCTGCTGCGGCGTGGGCAGCCCCTGCGGGGTCCGCGCGCCGGTCATGGTCCAGCGCACATGCACCACGGCAGACGTGGGATCGAGGAAACGCACGTTCACCTCGCCGATAGTCAACGCGCTCTCCCGGAAGACAAAGGCGTAAGCTTCCGTGAGCTTCTGCTCGATCTCGCCCCGGCCTTTCCACCACCAGCCGACCACGTTCACGCAATCGCCGTCCGCCGTGAAAAGATCCGCGTAGGCCTTGGCATCGTGCCGATTCCAAGCCTCCTGCTGCTGCGTTTGGAGCTGGCGAATCGCGGCTTCCTCCTCAGCAGTCCCGGCGGCGCACGCGACTCGCGTCAACGGCAAAAGGCAAGCGGCGCACAGAAGAGGGAATAGGTTCTTTCTCATGCGCCGGCGTAGAAAATCGCGGCTCCGGTGTCGAAGACGAATGCCGACCGGGCGTCCTGCCCGGTGATTCTCCGCTGCCCCTGAGGCGCTCGACCGGCGAGACGCCCGGCGTCCCCACAGGCAGGATGCCTGTGCTGCCGCACCTCTAATAGCGCATGCTCCCGGCAGCCACCGGGATTCTCACATCAGTGAGACTATTCGGACGAAAGCGCCATTGCTTGAGCCAGCGCGCAGCGCGCTCGTTCAACTCCGGGTTCGGAAATGGCTGCACCGGCTTGACCGCGCCGACCGTTCCATCCGTATTCACCGTCAGGACGAACATGCGCGCTCTCATCGAGCCGAGGTCAATCGCCCGCGCGAACTGATAGCCGGACGGCTCGAAGACGACAAAATTGCTCAGCGCAGCGCCCGAGACCTTCTCACCCCTGATCGTCCGCGCGCTGAAGAGATCCAAGGCTTTTGCCGCCCCGGCACTGTCCTGGAATCGAACCGCGGTCGCGACTCCGATGCCCCCATCCCCCAGCCGCATTGTCACGATTGCGCCCTGGCCAGGCCGGACGGTTTCCCATCGGACGTAGTGGTTGAAACTGCTGATCCTGGTCTCGTCGTTGTAATAAAACAGGAAACTTTTCTCGCCTGATCGGATCGTCAGGGAATGGCTAGCCAAATCGACCCGCACCACCTCACCGACGAAGGTGTGGAGTCCGGAGTCAGCCGCCTGGGCGGAGGAGAAAAGGGCCGCAGCCACGACTAGGAAGATTGCGGCGAAAGTCTTTCGAAAGCTCATCTTCCAGTGAACGAAAAGCCGGTCGCAGGTTAGTTCAAGTCCCGCTGGGCTCGCTGAGTCCCCGCTAGAAATAGGCCAGACGCATGCACCCGCCACCCGGTGCGCGCGGGCTTCCCCTCAGGGTGCCCAACATCGGGTGCGGTCCACCTCATCGGCGAAGATCGCCTCCCTTTGATCGCCCCTTTCCAGGAGATGGTAGACCGCTCCAGAAAACTTCGCCCTCGCCTTGCGCGGCATGGCAGAGATTCCGCCAACGACCGCTGCGCCAGCGCATCCCTGCCACCAGATTGGCCTGCGGTGTTTCGATCATCAGATGGTAATGATTACTCAGGAGGACGTAGGCGTGCACTCGCCAACCCGTCCGCTCGCACGCCTCTCCTAAGGTCTCGAGAAAGCGCTCCCGATCCGCGTCATCCGAAAAAATGCTTTCCTGCCGGTCGCCCCGTTCCAGCACATGGTAAAGCGCACCATCAAACTCCACGCGCGCCTTGCGAGCCATGGCCCTTGCCTATCACCAGCCGCGGTCATCTGGCGAGAGCGAAATTATGAAGCTGACCCCCAGGCTTTCCCCTG
>JBPCMX010000012.1:0-31664 GCA_051001855.1 Chthoniobacterales bacterium | reverse complement strand
GGCCGGCGGGGAGGTAACAATGTTGTTACCTTTTATCGCTGGAACGTATATTCATTTGGCGAGAAGGTGCGCCAAGACAATGAAAAACGTGCGCTTTCTCCTCGTCGCTTCTCTTTTCTCCGCCCTGCCGCTCTTCGCCTCGGCGTCCGCTCCTACCGTGGGCCCCGGCGTTATTACCGGGCTCTCCGATCCGGCGGCGCCGCGCAGCGGTTACCTCGAAATTCTCGGCAGCAACTTCGGCACCGATGGCGTGGTGGCGATCGATGGCCTGGCGGCGCCGGTGGCGGATTGGCAGGATTCGAAAATCGTGGCTTACGTGCCGGAGACGGCGCGGGTGGGACCGGACACGGTGCAGGTGACGAATACGTCGGGCCAGCCGAGTAACGTGGTCAATCTGGGGGTGACGCTACGGCAGGCGAATGGGCGGGTGAACTGGCGTTTCCGCCAAAACGGCCCCTACTCGCAGGTGCGGCCGGTGATCGGGCCGGACGGGACGATCTACACGGTCGATGTGTTCTTTCATCTCTACGCGCTGACGCCCGATGGGGCTTTGAAGTGGGTGGTGCGCGGCGCGGGCAACAAAGGCGTGGCGGTGGGCGCCGATGGCGGCATCTACGTTGGCTCGGAAGACTCGGTGAAGGCGTTCACCCCGGATGGCTCGCTGCGCTGGACGTATGTGTTGAATCCGCGGGCGTTGTTCTTTGTGGGCCTTTCGGTGGGGCCGGATGGGAATCTCTACGCCGTGGCGACGGAAGGGCCGGGGACGCTTTCGCTTACCCCGCAGGGGACGCTGCGCTGGGCGCACCCGGAGACGTACGATAACCGGCCGCCGGTCGATTACGGCGAGATCGTGTTCGGGCCGAACGGGAGCACGTCGCAGCTGTATTTTTACGCGAACAATCATCTGCGCGCGTATCGCTTGGACGGGACGCTGGTGTTTACGATAGACGGGCAGTTCGGCCAGCCGGCCGTGGCGGGAAACGGGAGCATCCATGGCCCGTTCTCGGCTTATTCGCCCGCGAACGGGAGCGTGCTTTGGACCTTCCAATCGAACTTCCCCTATAATGTGAGCTCGCCGCCGACCATCGGCGCGGACGGCTCGCATTACTTCCTGCAAAACACGATCCGGCTTTTCGCGCTGAATCCGAACGGCTCGGAGCGCTGGCTCTCGACTCTGGACGGCACCTTCGGCGGGGCGATCGTGGATCCAGCCAACTCGCAGCTCATCCTCGGCAGCCGGACCACGCTCGATAACGCGGGCTACATCATCTCCGCCAGCACGACGGACGGACATGAATCCTGGCGCGTGACTTTGCCGCTCGAGGATCCCACCGTCTGGAACCCGGCGCTCGGCATGTATGGCTTCAACCAGTCGACCGATACGCGGGCCCGTTTCCGGCCGGATGGCAGCGCGGCTTACATGATTACCTTCACCGCCACGGGCGATAACAACACCAGCAAGTCCTTTGTTTATTCGCTCAATACCGCGCTCGCGCCGTTGCCGGCGGGTGTGGTCTCGCGCAAGACGCACGGGAGCGCGGGGACGTTCGATATTCCGCTGCCGTTGACCGGCACGCCGGGGATCGAACCGCGCACGGGCGCCACGGCGCGCGACCATCAGGTCGTGGTCGCCTTCCCGAGTTCCGTCACGGTCGGCGGGTTCAGCGTGCAGAGTGCAGACGGTTCAGCCACGGGCGCAGCAACGGTAAGCAATCAGACAGTCACGATCAATCTGCACAACGTCAGCGACCGGCAGACGATCACGATCCGGCTCATCTCCGTCAGTGATGGCGCCACCACCGGCGACCTTGCGATCCCGATGAGCCTTCTCCTCGGCGACGCAAATGGCGACGGCCTGGTCAATGCCAGCGATGCCCTGCAGACCCGTAACCGCTCCGGCGCGGCTGTCGGCAGCAGTACCTTCCGTTCGGACGTAAACGCGGACGGAGTGATCAACACCGGCGACGCACTGATCGTGAGGAACAATTCGGGCGGTTCTCTTCCCTAGAACCGAGAGAGACAGCACACCCTTCAATATCTTTCCCTTCGCATGAAACTTCCATCACTTCTCACGCTTTCCCTTCTTCTCGGCGCTACTCTGGCGGCAGAGGCGCAAACCCAGACGGTCGTCTGGCAGCAGAGCATTAATTTCAGCTCCTTCTCCGATTGGGGACCGAGCCAGCGGTCGTCATCCGGCAGTGTGAACGCGGAGATCGCCGACGATTTTGATGTCGTGGGCACGATCACGCGGATTGATGTGAATGGCTTCGGCGTCAGCACGCAGGCGGCGGCTTTTCAGGGCGTTTATGTGCATTTCTACGCCTACGGCTCGGATAATCTGCCCGGCGCGTTGCAGGCGGAATATTTCATTCCCGCGGGCGATCCTCGCATCCTGAACCCGGATGATTCCTCGGACTTCCGGATCGCCCTCGGCTCTTCGTTCCAATGCACCGGGCGGCATTTCGTCTCCGTGCAGGTGTTGAGCGATGACGCCTGGTATTGGCGGAGCGCGGATGATAATGCGCCGCGCAACACGGCGCTTTTCTATCGAAACCCGAGCGCCGGACAGGCGAACTGGACCCACACGATTCAATACTTGGGCACGGCAAACAGCGACACCGCCTTTACGCTTTACGGCACGCGGACTTTGACCACGCCGGCCCTGAGCACGCTCTCGACTAACACACTGCCGCAGGCCGGCCGGCTCAAGCTCACGGGGAGTGGCTTCGGAGCGCAACAGGGGACTGGCGTGGTGAAAATCGGCGGCGCTGTCGCTCCGGTGAGCAACTGGTCGGACACCGCGATCACTGCCTATGTCTCGGATTTGTCGCCGATCGCGACTGATAACGTGCAGGTCGTTACTTCCGGCGGCACTAGTAACCCGCTCCCGCTGCAGGTCACCGCGCGCCCGGCTACCGTGGGGCAGGTGAAGTGGCGCTTCCAGGCAGATGACCTCTACATCATCGGCCGGCCCGCGGTCGGTGCTGATGGGACGATCTATGCCGCGGGCGTGAAGGGTCACCTCTACGCACTGACGCCGGCGGGTGGAGTGAAGTGGATTTATTCGATCGGGCCGGCGAATGTGCAACAGCCCGTGAGCGTGGGTCCGGATGGGACGATCTATTTCAGTTCTGTCGCGACGATTTACGCGGTCAATCCCGATGGGACGCTCAAGTGGACGTTCAGCGATCCCGGTTCCGCGATCATCTTCGCTGGGCCGACGGCAGGTCCCGATGGGAATGTCTACGCCGCCAGTTCCGACCGTGGGCTCGCTAATGGCCTGGGCGCTTTCGCCCTCTCGCCCGCGGGCGTGAAGCTATCCAACCTGCCCGGTTTCAGCACGCGCTATGGTTATTCGAACATCGAAGTCGTCTTCGGCTCAGGCCATTGGTACTTCACGAACAACGCCGCTGGGGCGGTCGGCAGTGCCGGGTCGCTTTGGGCTTTCAATCTCGGCGGGACAAATCTGGTCTGGAATCGACCGGCGGAGAAACAGCCGCGCGTCCAGCCGAGTGGCAACATCGTTGTCGGCGATCGCAATCCGACCCATCCAGGCCTGCAGGATTTCAACCCCGGCGGCAGCCTGCTCTGGGTCGCGCTCGGTGAAGGTCGTGGGATCGATGCCCAGACCGCAGTCGACGTGAGCAGCGGCGATGGTTCCGTTTACCTTGGCACTCTTACCTTCGGCGTCGGCCGGCATCTGACCTCGCTCGACGCGAACGGCGCCATCCGCTGGCAATTCCGCGATGAGGGCATCGCGAGCAACCCCGCCGTCAGCCCGCTCAATACGCTCGTGCTTTACAGCGCCTACGACATCGGCGCGCCCAGCCATGTCAATGCCCTCAGCACTGCGGGTCAGCTTCTTTGGACGGAGAATTTGCCCGCGGAAAATGGCGGCTTTGTCCGCGCCCTCTCGACCCCGCGCTTCAGCGCAGATGGCGCAGCCGCCTACGTCGGCATGGATGTGAACGACGGCGCCTCGGATCCTTACTCTTATCTTTACGCCTTTGTCACTGGCGCGCCCGCGCCGGTGCCGACGAGCGTGGTCTCACGGAAAAATCACGGCGCAGCGGGTGCGTTCGACATTGCCCTGCCACTCACTGGCACTCCCGGGATCGAGTGTCGCACCGGCGGCAGCGGCGGCGATCATCAGATCGTCCTCACCTTCGCGAACCCTGTGACGGTAGGCGCGGTTTCGGTGGGGAGCAGCGACGGGTTCGCGACCGCCACGAGCAGCGTCAGTGGCCCAACCGTGACGGTCACTCTTCACAACGTAACCGACGCGCAAACAGTGAGTCTTACGCTCAGTAATGTGAACGATGGTAACGGCACGGGCGCAGTTTCTCTTCCGATCGCCTTTCTCGCGGGCGACACCAACGGCGACCGAGTGGTCAACGGCGGCGATGCAGTGCAGACACGCAGCCGCTCCGGCGAAACCACCAATCAGATTAACTTCCGCTCTGACGTAAATCTGGACGGGAGCGTCAATGGCGGCGACTCCCTCTTCCTCCGGACGCGGTCCGGCAATGCTCTATAACCAAACTCGCGCGCCCGAAGGTGGTTGCGCTCGGGGTCGGCGGGAAACACTCTCAAACCGGTCCGCCGTGCGCCTCACATGTGGTCGATCACGTTCTGGCCGAACTCGGAGCATTTGATCTTCGTCGCGCCTTCCATGAGGCGCGCGAAATCATAGGTCACACGTTTGCTTGCGATCGCGCCGTTCAAGCCTTTCAAAATCAGGTCGGCCGCTTCCGTCCAGCCCATGTAGCGGAACATCATTTCGCCCGAGAGAATCACGGAGCCGGGGTTCACCATGTCTTTGTCCGCATACTTCGGCGCCGTCCCGTGCGTTGCCTCGAAGACAGCGTGGCCGGTGATGTAGTTGATGTTGCCGCCCGGCGCGATGCCGATGCCGCCCACCTGCGCCGCAAGCGCATCACTGAGGTAGTCGCCATTGAGATTCAGCGTCGCGATGACGTCGAAATCCTCCTGCCGCGTCAGCACCTGCTGCAGCGTGATGTCGGCAATCGCGTCCTTGATGATTAACCCGCCGCCCGGTTTTCCCATCGGAATCTGGCACCACGGCCCGCCGTCGATTTCTTCCGCGCCGAAGTAGCTTTTCGCGATCTCGTAACCCCAATCGCGGAATGCCCCTTCCGTGAATTTCATGATGTTTCCTTTGTGCACCAGGGTCACGCTTTTGCGCTGGTTCTTGATCGCGTAGGCAATCGCGCTGTGGATCAGGCGGATGCTGCCGGAGCGGCTCACCGGCTTGATCCCCACGCCCACCATGACGTCGTCTTTCTCCGGCGCGCCGACGGCTTTCCAGAACTCCGCCGCCTTCTCTTTTGTTCCGAATCGGATCTTGCCGAACGCCTTCGGGAACTCCTTCTCGATGAAACCGAGCACCTTCTTCGCGTCGTCGCTGCCCGCCGGGTACTCGATGCCCGCGTAGATGTCTTCCGTATTCTCGCGGAAGATGATCATGTCCACCTTCTCGGGATGTTTCACGGGCGAGGGGACGCCTTTGAAGTACTGCACCGGCCGCAGGCAGACAAACAGGTCGAGCATTTGCCGCAGCGCGACGTTCAGCGAACTGATCCCGCCGCCGACCGGCGTGGTGAGCGGTCCTTTGATGCCGACCAGGTACTCGCGGAAAGCGGCGACGGTGTCATCCGGCAGCCAATTATCGAATTTATCCTTCGCCGCCTGCCCGGCGAAGACCTCGAACCAGGATATCTTCTTCTGTCCGCCGTAAGCCTTCTCCACCGCGGCATCGAGCACGCGTTCACTCGCGGCCCAGATATCGCGGCCCGTCCCATCCCCGCGGATGAATGGAATCACCGGCTGGTCGGGCACGGTCAGTTTGCCTTGCGCGGTCGAGATCTTGCCACCAGCGGGCGGAGTGATGTCTTGGTAGGCCATAGGGGCAGAGTGTAGCGGCCTGATCGCGCGCTGCAATAGTGCACCGCCCGGCTGGGGAAGAGCCGCGCTGCAAGGCGGCAGTCGAGTGCCAAGCGGTCGATGGCAGCGGCGAAAACGCGGTTTTCACTTGCCGCCTGCCGGGCGGGCGGCACATCAATGGGCTCGCTGAAGACGAAAACTGAGATTGTAGCCAATTGGTTGCCGCGTTACACCGGCACGCCGGTGCGCGATTTCTCGAAGTACATCCTGCTAGTGAACTTCACCGATTACGTGCGCCTCTTTGCGGATGCCTATGGAGTGGAGGTACGCGGGCTGGATCGCCCGATGCCGAATGCGACCGCGAACGGGATTACGATCCTGAATTTCGGGATGGGGAGCGCGACGGCGGCCACGGTGATGGATCTCCTGAGCGCCGTGCAGCCGAAGGCGGTGCTCTTCCTCGGCAAGTGCGGCGGGTTGAAACGAAAGAACAAGCTGGGCGACCTGATCCTGCCGATCGCGGCAATCCGGGGGGAGGGGACTTCGACCGATTACTTCCCGCCGGAGGTGCCGGCGCTTCCGGCGTTCTCGCTCCAGAAGGCGATCTCGACCACGATTCGCAACCACGGCCGCGATTACTGGACGGGCACGGTCTACACCACAAACCGCCGCGTCTGGGAACACGATGAGACGTTCAAGAAGTATCTCTCCCGCATCCGCTGCATGGGGATCGATATGGAAACCGCTACGATCTTTATCACTGGCTTCCACAATGAGATTCCGACCGGCGCGCTCCTGCTCGTCTCGGACCAGCCGATGGTGCCGGAAGGTGTGAAGACCACCGCGAGCGATCATGTGGTGAGCGCAAGATTCCTGGAGCTGCATTTGCGGATCGGGATCGACTCGCTGACGGAGCTGATCAATCACGGGATGACGGTGAAGCACCTGAAGTTCTAGCAGCTCCGCTTCTGGGAAGAGTAGCGCGGAAATTGGCAGCGCATACGGGGATCGAACCCGTGCACCAGCCTTGAGAGGGCTGTGTCCTAACCACTAGACGAATGCGCCGTGGTGAATCGGGCGAAAACTAACGCCCCCCCGTCGCGCGGGCAAGTCTCGGTTGCGCGGAAACGCTACTAGCCAGCAGGCGAGGGCGAAGGGACGGGAAGCGATGGCGGAGTCGGCGAGAACGCTGCTGGGCCGCCCTCGATGGAGCTGGGCGCTGCAGCCGGTGAAGGGGCGGCGACGGGCAGCGACGGCTCAGGCGGGGGTGCCACGACGCCGCCCGGTGGCGGAGCCGATTTCGCGGGAGTGGGCGTGGACGCGGGCTTCGGCGTCGGCCGGACGTGCGGCTGCGGCAAGCCCGCTTGCAGCTCGCGTTTGCGGTCCTGCAGGTACGGCTTCATGTCGGCCGGCGCGTTGGCAGTCATCTTGGCGTAGAGCACGTTGTAGTAGCGGCCGAGCAATTTCCGTTTCTCCAAGTCGGTGCGGGCCGCCTCCGCGCTGGCGAGTGCCGCTTTTGCCTCCGGGTCGTTCTGCGCCAGATTGCGCAGCTTGCGCCATGCGATGAGACGGCGGTAGCCGTCCGCAGCCGGGGAGAGCGACGGTGGAAGCAAGCTCGCGTCCAATTCTGGAAGGGACGGGAGCGTGGGACGCGCCGCCGAGCCGGCCGGCGGGGTCGCCGGGAGAACGTCGTCCGGGATCAGCCGGGGTGGAGGCGTGGGCAAAACTCTCGCGCTGGCGTCTTCCTCGCTGCCAGCGGGGAGGACCGTCCGCTGCGCGCGCAAAGGCGCCGTGGCGAGCGCCAGGAGGCACGCGACGATGGCAGCGGTGATGATCGGTCTCATGAACTGTAGCATCGCACGCGAAATCAGAACTGGCTGGTGCGGAGCTGACGCGCGGTGCGCCAGGCAGTGGTCGGGGTGACAGGATTCGAACCTGCGACCTCCTGGTCCCAAACCAGGCGCTCTACCAAGCTAAGCTACACCCCGCGCTGCGGTGGAGCCTTTACCACACGGTGACGGCGGGCGCATGCGGAAAATTCCGCGCCCGCCCGGCTACGGCGGCGACGGCGCGGGGCTTCGCATCTCGGGAGGCGAGGCGCCGTTCGCTTCGGACACGACTTCCATCCGCACTCGTGCCACGCCTTCGCTCACCATCTCCAGCTCGGTGGCGGCTTCTTTGCAGAGGTCCAGCTTCACTCGGCGATCGGTGATGCCGCGGTCGGTGATGCGCACCAGCACGCTTTTGCCGTTCTGCAGGCGCGTGACGCGCACCATGGTGCCGAAGGGGAGTTTATTATGCGCGGCGGTCATCTCTTCCGGGCCGGCGCGCCGTCGCGCGAGCGAATCCTTTGGCACTTCATACCAGGCGGCGTTGACTTCCCGCGCGCGGCGCGGGTGGGTGGCTTCTCCCGACTGGGCGGCGGTAGTTTGGTCTTCATCGTCGCTGTCACCTTCGCTGCGGTGCGCGCGCAGACTCAGCCCGCCGGCGAGGCAAACCAGCAGCAACAAGATCGCGCCGCCCGCCAGATAACGCAGGCGTCGGCTCCCAAGCTGAAACTGGAACCTCATCGGAGGACTGCGGGCGCCGATTCAGCCGGGCTGCGTTCCTCAATCACCTCGCGGGTTTTCCGCGCCAGCGCCTCGGGCCTGAAGGGCTTCTGCAGAAGATCAATCCTGGTATCGAGCACGCCGTGGTCGCCGATGTCGTTGTCCGAATAACCGGAGACGTAAAGGATGCGCATCTCGGGACGGACGGCGGATAGGCGCTCGGCCAGCTCCGGCCCGTTCATGTGCGGCATAATCACGTCGGTAATCAGGAGATGAATCCGGCCTTCGAAGGTGGAGGAAAGGCGGATCGCATCGGGCCCGTCGGCGGCGCAGAGCACGTTGTAACCCTGCTCGGAAAGGACGTTGCAGACCAGCTCGCGCACGATTTCCTCGTCTTCCACCACGAGAACGGTTTCGCAGTTTTGCGCGCGTCCGATCGGCGGCTGCACCGCCTTCTCGCGTTCGACCGGGGAGCGATCGAGCGGCAGGTAGATGCGGAAGGTGCTGCCGCGTCCGGGTTCGCTCTGCACTGCGATCCCGCCGCCGGTCTGCCGCACGATGCCATAGACCGTGGCGAGCCCGAGGCCCGTCCCTTTGCCGGGTCCTTTCGTGGTGAAGAATGGTTCGAAGATGTGGGACTTGGTTTCTGCGTCCATGCCTGCGCCGGTGTCAGTCACAGATAGCGCCACGTAATCGCCCGCGACCAATGACGCCGAGATACGTTGCGCGGCCCATGCATCGAGGTGGATGTTCTCGGTCCGGATGAGCAATTGGCCGCCGGTGGGCATGGCATCCCGCGCGTTGACGCCGAGGTTCAGGATGACCTGCTCGAGCTGGCTGGGATCGGCCATCACGGTGCCGAGTGTCGCGTCGGCCTCCGTGCGCAGGTCAAAACGTTCGCCGATCACGCGCCGCAGGAGTTTTTCCATGTCGACGACGAGTTGATTGAGATCGATCACCCGCGGCTGGAGAAGCTGCTTACGGCTGAAGGCGAGCAACTGCTTCGTGAGGAACGCAGCCTGGTCGCCGGCTTTGCGGATCGAGTCCGCATGCTGCCGGATGATCGAATCGCCGGCCTCGCGGGCGCTGATCAAGTCGGCGTAGCCGATGATAGCGGTGAGGAGGTTATTGAAATCATGCGCGACTCCGCCGGCGAGCCGGCCGACGGCTTCCATTTTTTGCGAGTGGCGCAGCTCTTCCTCGCTCTTGCGCAAGGCCTCCTCGGTTGCGCGGCGCTCATCCATTTCGCGTAGCAGATTGCGTTGCTGCTCGAAGAACTTTTGCACGGTGCGCGCCAGCTCGCCGAACTCAGACTTGTGATGCGCGAGCCGCTCGATCGGCTGCGGGTCGTTTCGCCGCAGGCTCGCCATGATCTGGCGGAGCGGCCGTCGCACCCAGCCCATCAGCGAGCTGGTAAGAATCAGGAGCAGGACGAGCGCGAAGAGGATCAGCGAAACCAGGAGGCGCTCACTCGAACGCCACAGCTCGCGCACGATTTGCGATTCGTTCCGCACCACCAGTTGAGCGACCGGTTTGCCGTCCCAGGAATTGAGCGGGCGGGAGAAGGCAATCAGGCCATCCTGCTCGTCGTTCGTATTTTCGCCCGCCTTGACGGCGGGTGGCACGATTGTGACTTCGTTGCCGGTGAACATCGACATCTCCTGCAGCGTCGGCTTGCTCCAAAGCCGACCCGCAAAGAAGTAACCGCTCGGCGGCGTCTGCCGCGTGAAATCCTTCGAGCGATGAATCGTGGCCGCGCGAATCTCCATAACTCCCTGCGGCAGCTTCACGAAAAAGTGTGGCAACGGCTGCTCCGCAAAAATGGCGGCGAGGCTCTCCCGTGGCACGGGCACCTGGGTGAGATCCGCGGTGTTTAGATTGTTCGCCTGATGCGCGAGGCTGCCGTCCGGGCCGTAAATCCAAACCGCATTGGCGTGGAAGCTGTCGAGCGTCGCGTAGCTGACGTTTTCTTCGAACCACTGGTGATCGTGGGCGCCGATCGCATCCACCATTTGATCCCAGGCGGAATAGTCGAGCGCGAGGGTGTTCAAGCCGTCGCCGTGATAGCGCAGGAAATCTTCGAACGAACGGTTCCGCTCCTGGAAACGCTCTTCCGCGATGCGGCGGAACTTCAGCCAGTCGTAGGCGCGGAACGCCGCCAGCCCCGCCAGGAACGTCGCCACCACGAGGACGAGCAGCAGAGTGATCTTGGTCTGAACTTTCATCGTGTCACTGAGAACAGAGCAGGCGCGTTGCCCTCAGAGTGATTCGCGGTCGGACGGCGCGCGTCCGCCCCTCAATTGCGCAAACGCCCCTCGCGAATCGCGACGATTTTCAGGTCGTCGCCCTCCGTGCGCACGCGCCAGATGTTGCGCGTGCGACCGGTAACCGCCTGCTTCTTGTTTCGGACGCTAAAGGTGATGGGGAACTCCACCATCGTCTCATTTCCCGAGCCGGCGAAGGTGACCGGCGCCGTCAGCGTATACCTCCGTTCCGGCCAGCGCTTGCAATAGTTCGCCATATCCTTTTCTACAAAGGCTGGGCCCACATTTCCATGATCAAAATATTCGACCGGGTAGCTAAAGTAATTCATTTGCGCTGGGATATTGTCCGTCTCGCCATCGCGCAAATATTGCTCGACGAAGCGCGTCACCCGATCAGCCGTGACGTTCTGTGAGGCAGAGGGTTGTTCGGCCGGGGGCGCCGGGGAAGGCGTGGGAGCGTCGATGTTTTCTTCCGCCTCGCGCTCCAACCGTTGCCGGTCGGTTTCCGCCAGCTGACGGGCCGTATCACTTTTTAGCACCGGCATGTCGGGCCAACCCTCGTTCGCAACCGTGACCGCGGAAGGGGTAATGTTAAGCGAGGTCGCGGTGACCTCGTCAACCTGTCCGGTGGCGGAGAATCCTTTGCGGGTTTGGTAACGCTTCAAAGCGCTGGCGAAATCGGCGCTCGCCTGTCCATCGACATCGCCGAAGTAAAGATTGCGCCGCCGCAGTTCTTCCTGTGCCTGGCGCACCTGTTCGTCGCCCCAGGCGCAACTCAGGGCGACCCACAGCAGCAGACAAACCCAGCTAGTTCCCTTCATGATGATAAGATCTCGCAGCCCGCCCGCTCCGTGAGCAAATCTAAAATCGTTTGCGGCCTAACCCGCGGTTGCCGCCCAAAATCGCTGGAACGCCGCGGGCCAGCTCCGGCCCGCGACACGCACCCGTGCCTCCGCGCTCATGCGCGCGCGCAGCCCCTCGTCGCTCGCGAGCGTGCGGATCGCCGTGGCGAACGCCCCCGCGTCAAGCGCTCTTGTGACGAAGCCGTTCACGCCATCTTCCACCAGCTCTTTGGGACCGCCGACATCGGACACCACCACCGGCAGACCCGCGGCCTGCGCTTCGATGATCACGTTCCCAAAGGTATCCGTCGTGCTGGGGAAGACGAAGATATCGGCGGAGGCGTAGGCCGCCGCGAGTTCTTCGCCGGCGAGGTAGCCGGTGAAGACCGCATCCGGCAGGAGCTCGCGCAGGGCCGACGCGTAAGGGCCAAGTCCCACAATGTAGAGCTGGACCGCCAAACCGGAGTCGCGGAGCTGACGGTAAGCTGTGGCAAGCACGTCGAGGTCCTTCTCTTTCGAGACGCGACCAACGTAAAGGAGACGCACCGGATCCGGCCGGGATTCGCGCAGCGCTTCGGCCTTTGTCGGGCGCTCGCCGTCTCCTCCATCCGCCGAAAATCGCTCCCAAAACCCGACGTCACGCCGCTCGGGGCGAAACAGTTCCGTGTCGAGCCCGCGCGGGAGAATCTTGAGCTTCGATGAATCAATTCCGCGCTCGATCCAGCTACGCCGGTATTGCTCCGAATTCACGAAAACCGTCTCCTGTTGACCGTAAAACCACCGCATGTATGTCCAGGCCAGGCTTTCGAGGAATTTATCCTCCGTCAGGATGCGGATGTACTCCGGGAAATCGGTGTGATAAATCCCGCTCGTCCGCAGATTGAGCATCTTCGCCGCCAGAAGGCCGGTGAGTCCCATCGGCCCCGGCGTGCTAATGATGATTTCGGTGAATTGCGCACGTTGCACGTAATCGAGAATCCGCAGGATCGGCGGGAAGCTGAGCTTTTGCAGCTCGTACTCTGGTAGCTCGAACTCGCCGATCGGCTGGAAATTCCGCACCGGAATCTCATCGGCGCGCAGCTCGCCGAGCGAGGTGACGACGACCAGTTCCTCGCCTGCCTCAGCGGCCGCCGCCGCCATGCAGCGGATCGTGGTCGAAACGCCGTTCACATCTTCCAGCGTGTCGGTAAACCAGGCCCGCTTTCGGTTCTGGAGCGGGAGCGGAATCGCCCCCGTCAATTGCAGACAAACTTCCCGCAACCACGCGCGCGACGGTGCCTGGCTGCTGAATCCGTAGATGTAAGGTGCGAGCAGCACGAGAATCGGCGCGATGCCACTCAACGCCTGGATGCTCTCGATCACGTTTCCGCTGCTCAGCTGCTTGACGAATTTTTCGAAGAAACGGAACGCCAGCTGTTCCGACACCATGTTCGCCATCAAAAACGTCCGCCGCTCCGGCGCTTCGATGGCGTCGGTCTGGTGCGCCAGCATCGCTTTCACCTCCGGCTGCCCGAAGTAGCCCGAGAGCTCCTTCCAGAGCGAAACGTTCCCGCGTTTCGCGAGCTCGAAGATTTTCCCGGAAAGAATGCCCTGCGCGAGAAAGCTGGCCTTCTCGCGCAGGTTGAACTCCGTCGGATCGCGCCCTTCCATGAAGCGCGAAAACATGGTCTCGACCAGCGGTGCGCCGGGCCCGAGCCGCTCGTGAAATTTGTCCTGAATGAAGGAGCCGAGCGTGTTGTAGAAGCCGTGCGAGAGCGCCAGCGGGGTTCCGCCTGTGCCTTGCGCAGTGCAGTTTCCCGCTCGCACCTGAGCCAGAAAATCGGCGGCCGAGCTGGCGGAAGGGGTCTGCGTAAACGCGCTCGCGAAAAACATCCCGCCGTGATCGTCGGACCCGCCGACCAGGACTTTGCGCCACGGCTCCGCGTGCGTCGGCGCGAGGCCGTGCCGGTTTGCGAGTTCATCGATCTTATCCCGGGTCAGCTCGCCGAGAATCAGCTGCGCCATCTGGCTGAGGAGGGCATCACGCAGGCCGTTCACTCCCTCGAAATGCTTGAAGAGCAGGATCAGCCGTCCGAGGTGACTGGCCTCGAGTTTGCCGTTGATGCTGTAGAGGGGATGCGCGACGGCGTGGGCGATTTCGGCCTGTTGCAGGTAAGCTTGAAGATCGAAGATGTTCTCTCGCAGCTCCAACATCTCGCGGTGTTGCCGCTCGTTGATTCCCCAAACGAGGATGTGCAGCTTGCACGGGTCCTGCGGAAAGTATGTCGTGATTTGCTCGCTGAGAAAGACATTCGGCTGCTCTGCGATTTCCAGTCCTCCTTCGATCGTGTCGTGATCGGTGATCGTGACGAAGTCCATCCCGGCGGCGCGCAGCTGCCGGTAAAGTTCGCCCGGATCGGAGTAGCTATCCGGCAGATCGAACCGGCGGAACAGCCACTCCTCCGACCGCGCGCTATGCCGCGAGTGAACGTGAAGATCGCAGCGGCTCATCGCAGTATCCTCTGCTCCCCGATCCAATCTCGATAGGTGGTCGGTCTTCGTTCGGCGGAAAGTTTTTGGGTAAGACCAAGGATGTGGTCCCACACATTCTGGTGCGAAATGTCCGGCGGATGTAGTCCCAGCCGCACCAACGGCGAAGTGACCTGTGCCTGCGCCAGCATCGCGTTCCACACCAGGCTGATCATGCGCCGCCAGCCGCTCCGGACGCTGTAGACCATCGAGCGCGAATGAAAACTCACCCGGGTTCGCAGATCGAGCACTGTCGTGAGGCGGGTCGTGTATTCCATTTCTGCGTCCGCCGCTGCCTGTTCACCCGCCGAGTTTAGGAGCCACGCGGGCGCGATGAACCCCTTTGGGTGCAATCCAGCGGTCAAGAATTGTCGGCGCGCCTCCGTGATTCTGCGAAAGGCTTCGTCGTAGGCGAGATCGTGAAACTCCCCTTCATCACTGGTGTAGGTCCGCGTGATGAATTTCTCCCGCCAGGTCTCGCCGGCCCGGCGTGGCCGTTGGTGAAAGAAGCCGTGTAGCACAATCTCATGGCCAGCTGCCTCCAGATCACGCAGCCAACGAACGAATGCGCCGTCTGCCATCGACGCGCCACTCTGGTGGTAATCGGGCACGACGAGTAGCGAGCAAACGTTCACTCCATGGCGCGCGAGCCGGTCGATCATCTGCCCGCATGCGACGCGAGTGGGCGGAGCGACATCGTGGATTGAGACGATCAACGGGCGCTTCTCGATCGCTGCTGCGGCCGCCAGGATCCGGAACGAAGGAGCAGCCACACCGGTCACGGGATTGTTTTCGTGCGCGCCGACGGCGCCAACAAGCGCAAAAGTCTAAAGCCGCCACGCAAATCGTAGGCGCCGGGCTCGTAACAACCGTGGTTGCGCGTGAGGAGCGTGTTCCAAGCAGATGCGCCCAAGAGGGACCAGACGCCGCGGCGTGAGGGGCGAGGTCAAGAAGCTCCTCGCCAGTTGCACCGCTAACAGCGAAACTCCCGCGGCCCAACAGGCTCTCGAGTTTTTCGGAGCCGACTCGGCAATCTTGCGTCTTCACCCCAGGTCCTGACGAACAACAAACAACGTATGAGCAGATTGAATACAGAATCAGCGGTCCGGGAGCGCTACGCCGCCGGAGCAGAAGCAGCCGAAGCGAAGCTTTGCTGCCCGGTCGATTACAACTCCGAATACCTCAAGGTCATCCCGCAGGAAGTGATCGAGCGCGATTACGGTTGTGGCGACCCGAGCCGCTATCTGCGTCCAGGCGAGACTGTGCTCGATCTCGGCAGCGGCACCGGCAAGATTTGCTTCATCGCCGCGCAGGTGGTGGGCGCCACGGGCCGCGTCATCGGGGTCGACATGACGGATGAGATGCTCGCCGTCGCGCGCCGGAATGCGCCGCTGGTGTCCGAGCGGATTGGCTTTGCCAACGTCGAGTTTCGCAAAGGTCGCATCCAGGACCTGGCGCTCGATCTCGATCGGCTCGAGGCGGAGCTGAAGGAGCGGCCGATCAGCGACGTTGCCTCTTTCCTCGCAGCCGACGAACTCGCGCAGGAGCTGCGCGTCAAACATCCGCTCGTCGCCAGCGACTCGGTCGACGTGGTCGTCTCAAATTGCGTGCTGAACCTCGTGGCCGCGCAAGCCAAACGGCAGCTCTTCGAGGAAATCTTTCGCGTCCTCAGAATTGGCGGACGCGCCGTCATCTCCGACATCGTGAGCGACGAAGAAGTGCCCGACCATCTGCAGAATGATCCCGAGCTCTGGAGCGGCTGCATCTCCGGCGCCTTGACCGAGGAAGGTTTCGTCGCCGCCTTCACCAAGGCGGGCTTCTACGGCATCCAAATCCTGAAGCGGGACGCCGAGCCTTGGCAGACGGTGGAAGGAATCGAGTTTCGCTCCGTCACGATCGAAGCGTTCAAAGGCAAACAAGGCCCGTGCGTGGAACGGAACCAGGCCGTGATCTATCGCGGCCCCTTCCAGGAAGTGCTCGATGACGATAACCACCGGATGGAGCGCGGCCGGCGCTACGCTGTTTGCGATAAGACCTACAACATCTACCGCAAGGCGCCCTATGCCGACTTCTTTGAGTTCGTCGAGCCGCTCACCCCGGTGCCGTTGGCCGATGCGCAACCCTTTGATTGCTCGCGCACCGCGTTGCGTCACCCGAAAGAAACGAAGGGGCAGGATTACAATGCCACGACCGACGCGAGCAGTTGTTGCGATGGCGGTGGCTGCTGTTAGCCCGCAGGGCGCAGTCTTTCCGCGCGGCTCTGCGCAGAAGGTCTCCATCTTCGCGGCGTTCCTCGGAGGGGCCGGATGGCTGAGCCTCTCGCTGTTCTTGGCCGGTTGTGCCAGCCGGCCGCCGTCCGACTTCGCGGCGGGCGAGCCGAAGTTCGATCCGGTGGCTTATTTCACCGGCCACACTATCTCATCCGGCGTGCTGGAGACGCGGCGCGGAGACCCACAGGAGCGTGTGACGACGGAGACGACAGGCCGACGGAAAGGCGATCTTCTGCTGCTGGAGCAGGACCTTCGATTTGCGGATCGGCCGAAACAACATCGCTCCTGGCGCATCCGAAAGCTGGATGAACATCGCTATGAAGCGACCGCCAACGACATGGTGGGCGTGGCCCGCGGCGAGGCTTATGGCAACGTGTTTCACTGGAGCTTCACCCTTGCGCTTTCCCCCGGGAATCCGCTCGCAAACGTGCAGATGAGCCAGTGGATGTACTTGCAGAGCGATCGGCGGACGATGGTGAATCACACGACGATTCGGAAGCTGGGATTCGTGGCGGCGCAGGTCACGGAGCAGTTCCGTCGCACTGAAAATTGAGGCCGCCGCCGAACCCGAACTGCCGCGACAAAGCGGGCGGTCGCATCAGGGTCGTGTTAAGACCCTGACGCACCGGTGCAATGGGCAAAGCAAGGGCTTGCGGATTGGAGCCCTGCTGCTGACTCTAGCTCTTGGCGTGGAATGCGACCGAATATTGCCGATCGTCCCACATTAATTTTAGCGATCCCGCGGCGTCCGTTTCGGTGATGGCGATCGTGAATTGATCCGGCGCGCTCGTGTTCGTTTCCTTCTTCATCGAGATGCGCGCGAGGTCCTGCGTTTCCTCGTATTTCGTGCCCCACTGGCCGGTCTGCTTGTTCACGATCAGTTTTGCGTCGCCGTTCTCCTCCGGGAGGAGATAGAGCGAGTAGGTGCCGGCCGGGATGGTGGTGCCGCCCATTTCGATGGTCTGCTGGGTCGTGAAGAGCGTGGCTTCGTCCGCGCCCATGCGCCAGATTTTCCCGTAAGGGACCAGCGTGCCCCAGATCTTCCGTTTCTCGCCACTTTTCGGATCCTTGGTGTAAGGACGTCCGTAGACGACGGACATTTCATTGCCCGCGATGGTGGCCTCGACCGTCTCGTGCGGGCTGACGCGTTGATGTTCCTGCGCGAGGAGCGGAGTGGCCGCGAGCAGCGCGGGCAGGAGCAGGAGGGAAGCGATTGTTTTGTTCATGGAGAGAAAGATGCGCGCCGCGGTCGCAGCGTCCAATACCGATTCAGGCGCCAGCAGCCGCCGTTAACGCTGCTGCCGGCTTAGCAGGCGGGTGGCGGCCATGGTGAGCACGCCCATCAGGATCGGGTTGCCCAGGGCTTTCAGAAACCACGGCTTGTCTGCCACCGTCGCGCGCAATGCGTCTGGCCGTTCTTTGCGCGCATAGTTCAAGAGCTTGGTCCCATCGTCGCCGCTCATCTGCCGCGGATCGGTGCTGCCGAGGCCGAGCATCTGCGCAATCTGCCCGATCGCTCCCGCGCCGCCGGCTCCTGCCATTCCTCCCAAAGCACCCAGGCCGCCGCTGCTCGTCAGAGTTCGGAGCAATCCGCCGAGCAGATCCGCCCGCTCTTGCGGAGGCGCCTGCGCCAGAGCTTGCTGCGCGGCGCTGTGGAATTGATCCTCCGGCAGCTGTTGCAGATGATCTGCCGCCGCCTCGTGGTACGTCTCGCTGTCAAAGTCGCGATCCGCCTCCTCGGTGGAGGAGAAACGATCGTGGAATTCCTCGGCGTTCGCGCCTGGAGCGCCGCTGGTGAACTGCTGGATGAAACCTTCTAAGAGTCCGGCCATAATTCGGGGTCTTGTGAGAGTTTCGTTAGTCGAGCAGGTTTTGCGGGACCTTGCCGCCGTTTTCCGCGAGCTTCTTCAGCACTTCCTTGTGCAGCCAAACGTTCATGGTCGCCGAGTCGCTCTGGTCGCCGGTGTAACCCAGCTCGGTGGCGAGTTCTTTCCGCGCGCTCAGGCTGCTGTCCATTCCGACCAGTTTCATCAGGTCCACGATTGATTTCTTCCAATCGAGATGCTCCGGATTTTTCGCCCCCATCTCGTTCAAGACCGCGTTCACATCCACTGAACCGCCGCCGCCTGGCGCAGTTGCACCAGGAGCTGTGGTGGAGGTGGTCGCCGGAGCCCCCGCAGGAGCGGCAGCTGGGTGGTTGAAGATCTTCGACATCAAAGCAGTAAACAATTTCATGAGGCACCGTAAGCGCGGCAGCGATCTACTGCAATGCCTGCTCGAGCAACTCCGCCAATCGCCAGCCCGCTCGCTGCAGCTCTGCGCGCACCACTTTCGCCGCCCACTCTTCATAGGAGAGGCCGTCCGGCGCTTTTTTCTCTTTCGCCATCCCGGTGGCGAAGGCCTCCGTTTCCTCCTCCTGGCGGTGGATTCCGCTGAACTGCAACCGGTCGTGTGCCTCGCGAGCGATCGGCAGAATCTCGTTCGCCCAGCTTTCGGCGTAGTTGTCCAGCTTCACGGCCGGGGGCAAACGCCAGCCTTTGGGCTCCGTCGTCGCCAGCTCTCGCACCAGCGCTTTCATCGCTGCATCGGTCTGTGCGCGGCGTTCTTCTTTCGGCATCTCTTTCGGCAGGATTGGCAGATTGAGGTCCACTGTTTTGCCATCCCAAAAGCCATGCAGCTTCGCCTGCGTCACGTTGAGCTTTTCCGCCGCGACCGCGCCAAGCTCCAGCGTGATCGTGTTCCCGCCCTGATCTTCCAACGCGGAGGCATCCCGATCCGGATCGGTCGGCTGCCCTTGCCCGTTAAAATATTCCGCGCCCACATGCAGCGGCTGGTGGATATCGCCCACGTAGTGCGCCAGCAAAATGATCGCCACGGCCATTGTAATCTTGCGCGGATTTTCCTCCGGCTCTTCACCCCGCAGCACACGAACGCAGTAATTCATCATGTGGACGATGTCCCAGGGTGTGCGGCCGGCTTTCCCGTCCGCATAACGTTGAGCCCCGAGCAGCGGCACGTCCGTGTAATGAAACCAGTGATGCGAAGGAATCGTCGAGGTCCGATCATGCGTCGGTGGATTGGCGCGCCAGAACTCGGCCAGCTGCGCATCCACTTGCGGGCGGGAGCTATAGCGAAAAATCCCCGGAGCATCGACGCCATTGTCCCAGCCTTTGATCTCGTCGGGAATCACGGCCGCCTTTTGCAAAGTGAGGCCGTCGAGCAGCGCGGCGATTTTCTTGCTCGTAGGCGTGCCCGCCAACCGTTCATCCGCGATCGCGCCGACGATCTGATGCCCGATGGGGCCGTAGGCGTGCGCGGCGGCAGAAAACCAAAGTGCGGAAGCCGCGACCAGCCAACGTGAAAGTGTCATGACGGCTTTGACGTTGGCTCTGCGCGAGTATTTCCCAAAGGCGCAGGCTTCATCAGCGGCGGTGCGCTGCGTTGGCGGTAGCGCAGAAACGGGCGCTCCACGGCGAGGAAGAGAGCGACGCCGGCGGCAGTGATCGCCACCATTACGAGCAGGAGGCCGGCGGCGGAAGTGGGCGCGATGGTGTGCGCCACGCAGAAGTTCGCGACCGCGTGGATCACGAGTTTGTGGCTGAGATAAACGCTGTAGGCAATACTGGCGAAGAACGCCGCGCCCGGCACTGCGAGGCGCGAGACCAGCAGGCGCGGGCTAAGCGCGCAGACGAGAAGCATCCCAAGCCCGAGTGCGAGCAGCGGGAACTGCCAGATCGCCGCCGTAATCGTGAGCCGTTCGGTCTCGCCGAGATGGAGCGCGAACCCGATCAACCCCAATGCCACGACCCAGAGCCACGGCGCCCACTGCACGAGCCGCAACCACCAATGCGTTCGCGACTGCCGGATAGCGGCCAGCGCAACGCCGCACGTCAACGGATCCAGCCGAGTCCAGGTCGCGTAGTAGATCAGTGGTTGAAAGCCGCGGAATGGCACCGTCGCGCCATCGGGCGAGAGCGAGTAGGCGAGACCGGCGCGGAGGAGCAATCCGCCGAGCAAGAGGAACCCGGCGATCATGAACCCACCCCGCCGGAAACGTGCGATGCCGAGCAGGACAAACGGAAGCAGCAGGTAAAACTGCGCCTCGACGCAAAGCGACCAGGCATGCGAAAACGCCGTGCCGCCGCGCAACCCGAGGTTTTGCACGAAGAGCACAAACTTCCAGGCCGGCGGGATGGCCTCGTATTCGCGCAGCGCCGGAAGGGTGAAGTAGATCAACAACACAACCAGATAGGCCGGCAGGATGCGCAAGGCGCGTCTCCGGAAGAAGCGCCGCAGTTCCGGGCGCGCGCCGCGTTGCTGCGCCGCCAGCAGTTGCCCGCCGATCAGATAGCCGCTGAGGACGAAGAAGAGGTCCACGCCGATCCAGCCGAAGCGCTGGAGGTTTCCTGGCAGCGGAAAACCGAAGAGCCCGGCGTGATAGAGGACAACGAGGATGATCGCGAGCGCCCGCAGCAGATCGAGCCCCGGCTGGCGTTTACGTGTGGCAAAGCGCGGATCGGACGCCGACACCGGGTCTGCCATGACCAAGGGTGCGAGCTGCAGTCCGCCTCAGCGCCCGCTTTAGGTCGCGAGCGCCGCTTCGACTGTCGGGAAGACTTTGAAATACTGATCGAGGCGGGCGCTTTCCAGGATGATGCGCACCGCTTCCTGCGCCGCGGCCAGCATGAAAACGCCGCCATCATGCTCCAGGCTTTGCATGGCTCCGATCAGCACCGCGAGGCCGGAGCTGTCCACGTAGGGCACTTTGGAAAGGTCCACGACCAGCCGCTTCGGTTTCTGGTCGATCATTTCGCGCAGCGAGGCACGGATCTCTGGCGAGACATGGAGATCGATCGCGCCGAGCGGGGCAAAAATGTTGGACGGTTTGGTTTTGGACATGGTGGGCTCGCGGGGAGAGGATGATGCCATAGCGACGGATCCGAGGTCAATGCTGTTGTCGATTCGTTTGCGGGCCGGGCGCTGGCTGGGGTCATGCACACTTGTATTCCGGCGGATCTGCACGAAGGTGCGGGTGTATTGGATTAAAGTTCTGTTCTGTTCGTTGCTTGGTAGATCGTCAGTTGAGGTTTCCTCTTTGGTGATTCTGAAACCCGGTTCTCGGGAACGGCTAATGTAGCTAGGCAGCTATTTGCTCCATCAAATCACATGAAGTTATACGTAGGAAATCTCGCATTTGAGACCACCGAAAACGATCTGCAGGATCTTTTCGAACAACACGGCAAAGTCACGGAAGTGGCGCTGATCAACGATCGCGAAACCGGCCGCTCACGCGGATTCGGGTTCGTCACGATGGCTGATGCCGCCTCCGGCACGGCCGCGATGAACGCCTTCAATGGCAAGGAAGTGCAAGGCCGCACCCTGACCGTAAACGAAGCACGCGCACGCGAAGAGCGTCCGCGGCAGTTCTCGGGCGGCGGCGGCGGTGGCGGCGGACGCCGCTAATTCAGCCCCGGTCTAGTTTTACAGCCGGCGCTCCGCGAAAGCGGAGCGCCGGTTTGCTTTTAACGCCGCTTCGGTTGTGGGTCAGAGAAGATGAAAACCGTCTCCGGCCTGCACCATGTCACCGCCATCTCCGGCCCGGCGCAGGAGAACCTGGATTTCTATGCCGGCATTCTCGGCCTGCGCTTGGTGAAAAGAAGTGTTAACCAGGACGATCCCGGCGCTTACCATCTCTTCTATGCCGACGCGGAAGGGCATCCGGGCACGGACCTGACGTTCTTCCCCTGGGCGCAGATGGCGCCGAGCCGCGACGGCTCCGGCTTGAGCACGGAAGTCTCGCTGGCCGTGCCGCCCGACAGCCTCCTCTTCTGGAGCGCGCGCCTCCAACGCTACGGCGTCGAGGTCGGTCCCCCGGAGGTGCGATTCGGCGAGCACGCGCTGCCGATCGTAGACCCGCATGGGCTTCGGCTTGCGCTCGTAGAAAGCAGGAGCTCGTTCAGCCGGCCCTTCACGCCGTGGGAGGCCGGCCCGGTTCCGGTCGAACATCAGATTCGTGGACTGGAAAGCGCCCGCCTTTCTGAAGCGAGCCTCTCGACCACGAGTGGTTTTTTGGAAGGGGCGATGGGATTTCGGCACATCGGCAGCGAAAATGGCTGGCACCGCTATGGCGTGGCGGACGCGCAGTCCGGCCAATATCTTGACGTGCGCGAGCTGCCCGGCGCTCGTCGGGGCGCGTGGGGAACTGGCAGTATTCACCATCTCGCGTGGCGCGTGGACGACGGAGCGCACCAGGCGGAAGTCCGCAGCCGCGTCGAGGCAGGCGGCGCGCACCCGACACCGGAGATCGACCGTTTTTGGTTCAAGTCGGTTTACTTCAAAGAACCAGGTGGCGTCCTCTTCGAACTCGCCACGGACGGTCCGGGCTTTGCGGTGGATGAAGACCCGCAGCAGCTCGGGGAGCATCTGGTTTTGCCCCCGTGGCTGGAAGCAGACCGCGCGGCGATCGAAGCGACACTGCCCAAGCTGGTGATGCCTCGCTTCACCGCGTGACCTCGCCATCAGAACTTCGGGTGCGCGACGAGGACAACGAGATCGGTGAGGGCGACCCGAGATCGCTCGAAGACGAGAAGTTCGACCTTCTCTACCCGCCGGAAATTCGGGAATTGTCGGCGATCTTCTGGACGCCCGTGCGCCTCGCGGCGGAGGCGGCCAGATTGCTTGTGCCTTTGCCCGGCACCCGTGTTCTGGATGTGGGCTGCGGCCCAGGGAAGTTTTGCTCGTAGGCGCGCAGTTGACCGACGGGCGCTTCACGGGAGTGGAACAGCGCGGCGAACTTGTAACGGCCGCCCGACAGGCGGCGGCGACCCTGCGTCGAGTTTCACCACGTCAATGTGATGGATTTCTCGTTTGCGGATTACGACGCCTTCTACCTTTTCAATCCCTTCGAAGAAAACATGTTCGATGGGCACAAGATCGACTCGACGGTGCCGCTTGCGGTCGATCTGTTCCGGCGCTACACCAGGCATGTCGCCGCCGAGCTTGCCGAACGCCCGCTCGGCACCCGCGTGGTCACCTACATGGGTTATGCGGATGAAATTCCATCGTGCTACGCCTGTGCAGCCAGCAGTTTCGGAGATGACCTGAAGCTCTGGGTAAAGACGCAGGAACATGACGCTGCCTCCGAGCAGCTCGGCTTGCGGCCGCGGCGGAGCTACCGCGGCTCACGCGGGTGGGCTCCTCCGCGTCCACGCTGAGAATGGTCGTCCTGGTCCTCTTCCTCGATCGCAGGAAACAGACCTGTAGCCGCCTCGCTGTGTCGAATAAGCACGCCTTCGAAAGCCTTTCCCTGCGCCCTCTGGCTGCCTAAGTTCCACCGGTGGCGGCGCAGCGAAAAATAGCGGAATCGAACGGCGCCGGGGAACGTCCCGTGCGCCTGCGGGCTGAGATCATTCCGATCGACCAAAATCCGCTCCGCACCGCCTCCGGCGCGCAATGCAACGCCGCCATGGCGCGGCTGGAGGAGACGCGCGCAGCCTGGCACCGCTTCGAGCGCGAGGACAAGCCGAGCTTCGTCCGTTGGCGCGCGCGTGAGTTCGGCCCGCTGCTCAGTGAATTACGCGATACGGAGGTGCAGCTTCGAGATCACGAGACGCTCGTGCACGACGTCGAACTGGAAATGCGCCGCGGCTTTTACGATCCATTCACCGCCTACCAGCGAGTCTGCGCGCGCCGGAATGATCCGAACGCTGCGCCGCCGGAGCCTTTGCCTCGTCCACGCGCGGCGCAGTCCGGCGTTGATCGCAGCTTCAGCGAATTTGAGAAGGAAGCGCTTTTCCACGAGTACGTGCAGAAATTCATGGGGACGAATCCGGACAAGCTGGACGACGAGGCTTACACCACCAGTTTCGAGGCCTTCAAGGCGCACATGTTTCGCCCGCGGCCGATGGAGACGCCAGTCTCAGACCACTTCCGCCGGCAGGAGGAAACGCGGCGTGAGGCAATCGATCCCGAAGAGGAGCCGCTACCCACATCCGCCGATGCCCGCGTGAAAGAACTCTACCGGCAGCTCGTGCGCCGCCTCCATCCCGATCTGCGCGCGGATGGCAACGCCGCCGCCTCCGCGCTCTGGCATGAGGTGCAGGAGGCGTACGCGGCGACAGACATCGCTCATCTTGAGATCCTGCTCGCCCTGAGCGACATCGAATCGGAGCGTTTCGGTGAACAAACCAGCGTAGCGCAGATGCGGGCGCTTCTCGCGGAGCTCGAACGCGCCTTCTTCGCGCTCGAGGACAGTCTGCGGCAGGCGCGCGGGGACGACGCCTGGAATTTCGCGCGGGCCGGCGCCGGTCCGGGCTTGCGGGATCGTGTGGAGCGCGAGCTGCGGGCGACTCTGCGGATGCGGGGCGAGCGGCTGAATTTGTTGAAGCGGACAATCTTCGACTGGTCGAATCCCGCTGGGGGAACGGTTGAGCTCGAGAGACGCCGCGCCTGCGCCTGATGCGCTTTTGCGCATTCAAAACGGCGCACACTCAGCTACGCTAGCGAGGTGAATCTGCTTTTGATCGATGGCCACTATTACGTTTACCGCTCGTTTTTCGCGATCCAGAACCTCTCCAATTCTCGCGGGGAACCGACCAACGCGATCTACGGCTTCACGAAAACCGTGCGCCGGATGTTGAAAGATCTGCAGCCGGAAATGGGCGCCGTGTTCTGGGATGAAGGGCTGCCACAAAGGCGGGTGGAACTCCAGCCTGCCTACAAAGAGACGCGCAAAGAGATGCCGTCGCCGATGATTCCGCAGCTCGATTTCATCCGCAATCTCACCCCGCTGCTGGGATTCAAGAACATCTCCCTGCCGAATACCGAAGCCGACGACCTGATGGGCTGCTACGCGATCGCAGCGCGGGAACGCGGTTGGGAAGCGGTGCTGGCCACGAACGACAAGGACCTGTTCCAGCTCGTGAACGATAAGGTCAAGGTTTACACCACGGCGAAAGCCGATCTGGCCTCCCCGAAGGATCAGTATGCGCTCCTCGGCGAGGCAGAAGTCATCGCAAAATGGGACGTGCCACCGCAGTTGATCGGCGACGTGCTCGCGATTGCTGGCGACTCGGTGGACAATATTCCCGGCGCGGGCGTGGGCCGCAAAGCAGCGGCCGCCCTTCTGCGCGAACACGGCGGACTGGAGGCGCTGTTGCAGAACCTCGAGCGCGTGAAAAGCACGCGCACCCGCGAGAAGCTGCGCGCCGCGCGCGACCAAATCCTGCAGAACCGAAAAATGGTGGAGCTGGATTGCCACACCCCTTTGCCCGTGCCGCTGGACGAACTGCGAATCAAGCCGGACTACCCGGCGCTCCTCGAGGCGCTGGAGAAATGCGAATTCAAGTCGCTCCTCCAGGAGGTCCGCGACGAGCAGAGCAAAGCAGCCGTCGCGACGCAGTCGGAGCTTTTCTAGAGGGGAAATTGCGGCAAAAAGCAGATTTCAACAATTATTTTCAGATTCGTTGAACGGCGCGCATGGAATACTGTCTCACTTGACAGGTTAAGGCGATTCGGGCGGCGGCACGTTTTTTCGTATTTGTTGTTTCTCCTAGCGTGCGCTGCCCGGATCTTTTTTTGGGCCCGCATCTCGCGGCGCTAATCCCAAGAGTCTATGCGTGCAGTCGCCCAGCAATTTTGCTGTCCAGGCGGGAGCGCGCGCCTTTGGCCACGTGCGATTGAAAGTTCGTGAACCAGAGCACGAGCAAAGATGGCAACGAGCGGCCCGGCTGACCCGATCGCCGCCGCGCTCGCGGAAGATGTCGGCGCGGGCGATCTGACGACGGAATTTTTTGTCTCGCCTGCGCTACAGGCGCTGGGCCGGATCGTGGCGCGGGAACGGACGATCGTGGCCGGCGCGGAAACAGCGGCCGAGGTGTTCCGCCGGGTCGATCCAAAATTGCAGCTGCAGATTCTCCAGGCGGATGGCTCCTCCTTGTTTGGGGGCGAAACCATCATGGAGATGCGCGGCGCGGCGCGCTCGATCCTTACCGGCGAGCGCGTGGCTTTGAACTTTTTGCAACGCCTCAGTGGGATCGCAACTCTGACGCGTCAATTTGTCGAAGGGGCAGGGAAGTCGTCGGCGAAGATCCTCGACACGCGCAAAACGACTCCCGGCCTGCGCGCGCTGGAGAAGGCTGCGGTCCGGGCAGGTGGAGGCGAGAATCACCGCTTCGGCCTTTTCGACATGGTGCTGGTGAAGGATAACCACCTCCTCGCTGGGAGCGGATTCAGCAGTGTGGCGGCGGCGATTCAGCGCGTTCGCCGGGAGCGCCCCGGCGTCCGAATCGAACTGGAAGCCGACCGCCTCGAGCAGGTGCGCGCCTTTCTCGAGATGGAGGGCGTGGACGTGATCCTGCTCGACAACATGCCGCCGGCCGAAATGCGCGAAGCCGTCGCGCTCGGCAGGAAGAAAGGCGTAAAGTTCGAGGCGAGCGGCGGCGTTACGTTGAAGAATATCCGGCAGGTGGCGAGCACCGGCGTGGATTACGTCTCCGTCGGCGCGCTCACCCATTCCGCGCGCGCGATCGACATGTCGCTCGAGCTGACACATGTCGCGGGTTGATGCCCTGGACGCGGACGCGATCCGCGCCGCCTGCGCCGGCCAGGTGGTCGGCGGTTGCGTCTTCGTTTTCGACGAGGTGGTCTCGACCAATGATGTCGTCGCGCAAATGGCGGCGAGCCACGCCGCCGGGCTCGTCGTGCTGGCCGAGCGACAGACAGCTGGCCGTGGGCAATATGGGCGCCGCTGGGAATCGGCGGCCGGGAAAGGGCTTTGGATGTCGGTGCTGCTGCGCCCGCGGATTCCGATCGCAGAATCGGCGCGGGTCACCGATTTGCTGGCGTGCGCAATTGCCGACACCGTGACGGAAAGCACCGGCCTCGCGGCGACGATCAAGTCGCCTAACGACATCTACCTCGCGGGACGCAAAGTCGCCGGCGTCCTCGTCGAGATGCGGGTTGAACCAGGCGGCGGCTACTGCGCGGCGGCTGGGATGGGCATTAACCTGAACCACGCGAGCGACGACTTCCCCCCGGAATTGCGCGCCACCGCCATCTCTCTCGCGCTCGCCACCGGCCGATCCGTAGATCGGCAGCAGTTCGCGATCGCGTTGCTCCGGAATCTGGAGACGCAAAGCAGGGCGCTCACCGGACTCCGTCCCTCTTAGCTCTCGCTCTACCGGAATTCCTGGAACGCCCGCAGCTTCTGCAAGGCACGGCGGTTGTCGATCTGCTCGTTGGCCCGCGCAATCCCTTCGGTCATTTCACCGGCCAAGCCCGCTGCCACAAACGCCCCAGCTGCATTCGCCACCACGAGATCGCGCCGGGCGCCGCGAATCTGGCCATCCAAAATGCCAACCAGCGTCTGCGCGTTTTCCTTCGCATCACTGCCCCGCAGTTCTTCCAACGCACCAGCCGGGAGACCGAGCCAGCGGCAATCGAGCACCGCGGAGCTCACCTTGCCGGCCGCGAGTTGCGCCAGGGTGGTTGGGCCGCTGGTCGAGATGTTGTCCATTCCAGCGCCCTCGCCGGTGTGACCGTGCACCGCCCAGGCCCGGGCGCAGCCGAGCTGGCGCAGCACATCGACGAAGACGGTCGTCATGCGCGGCGCATAGGTCCCGATCAGCTGGTGCTGTGGACGTGCCGGATTCAGAAGAGGGCCGAGAAGGTTGAAGATCGTGCGCGTCTTCTGCCGCGCGAGCTGGGCGCGCATCTCGGCGAGCGCACCGAACGCCGGGTGATAGTGCCGCGCGAAGACGAAGCCAAGCCCGAGCTGCTGCACGCAACGCCGCAGTTCGGCCGGTGGCCAGACCAAGGGAATCCCGAGTGCCTCCAGCACATCCGCGCTCCCGCAGCGCGAGGTCACACCGCGATTGCCATGCTTCACCACTACGGCGCCGCCGGCCGCGAGGATAAACATGATGGTCGTCGAGACATTGAATAGGTCGAGCCCGGCGCCGCCCGTCCCGCACACATCGAGCATCGGTCCGGGTAATGAGGCCTGATCGATTTGTGGGTCGATCGCGCGCTCGATCAATTCCTCGACGAACCCGGCAATCTCTTCCGCGCTTTCACCTTTCTCGTGCAGAGCCGTGAGGAACGCCGCCTTTTCCGCAGCGTCCGCTCTCTCGGAAAGCAATCCAACCACAGCCGACTTCACCTCGGCGCGGTTCAGGTCGCCGCCGCGGCGGAGTTTTTCGAGGAGCGGCTTCACACGCGCCCCGGGGCTGTCATCGTCGCAAGCCACTCGCGGTAAACGATCGGCGAGATCTCCGACGGCTTGATCTCGCTCCGCCCGCCCCAGAAGACATTCGTGTAGGCGACGGGAATGCCGCAAGCGGCGAGGTGCGCGTCGATCGCGCGTTTGTGCTCGAGAAGCCGCTCTTTCTCGGTGCCATGCGCCACGGCCATGATGTTCACGTTCTTGAATTCCGGGCCCGCTTCGCGCCAGTAGCAATGCGTCAGGATGTGATGGCGGCCGACCTCGCCGCCGGCCTCCAACTCGCGGCCCGGCGGCACCGCCCAATGAAAGAGCGCGTTGAAGCGCGTCACGCGCACGCCGCCTGCGGAGGGCTTGACGTGCTCCAGAAAGGTGGAGAACCGGCCCACCACTTTGCGCTCGTTGAGCGACTCCGCCACGCGGCAGAATTCTTCCACGGAAACTCCCGCCTCAGCCGCCCGCGCGCTCCAGGGCGACAGCTGAATTTCTTCCGGCGTAAACTCGCGTTTCAGCGCCAGCAGCACCTTCCATTCGCGTTCCGTCAACTCCGCGACGTGCACCGGCGCCATCCGCGCGGGCTCGTCCGCTCTGCTCCCCGGTTCGATCGTTTTCCGCCGCACATGCCCGACGCCCAGAGTGAAAATTCCTTTCGCCGGCATGAGCCGGAAGTGTTCCGCGCCGAGCCGCTCCGCGAGGATCTCGCCATGCTGCTGCAGGGAAAAACCGTGCGGTACTTTCAGCGTCGTCCACAGTTTGTATTCCGAGCCAGGCGTGACGGTATCGGTCGAGCGCAGGACCACGTGACCGGAGAACGGATCCTCCTGCGACATGTAATCGAACGCGGCGTCGATCCGCTCCGGCGCCACCTTCCACGCCACGAGCGCCCCGTCCGCCAGGTTCGTAGCGAGCAGCGTCTGCCGCACGCGCCGCACCGTCCCGGCGCGCAGCATGGCGGCGGTCCGCTCCATCACCGTCTCGACCGGCACGCCTGAGCGCCGGGCGATTTCCAGGAAAGGCTCGCGCACGAAACCAGCGATCTTGTCCTCGGAAATCGCGAGGATCTTCTCGTTGATCGGATCGTTGTGTTCGACAGGCAGCATGCGCGGGTAATAAGCGCGTCCGTCGCGCGCTTGTCCAACTCGACCCGTTTCTCAGGCCGCGTAGGAGAGGACCGCGAAGTAATGGCAGACCGTCCCGCCGAGCACAAACAGATGCCAGACGAAATGGCAGTAGCGCTTGTGATCGTTCACAAAAAAGAAAACGCCGCTCGTGTAAACCAGGCCGCCTGCGATCAGCCAGAGCAACGTCTTCAAATCAATCGCCAGAGCGAGTGGACGGATCACGAGCAGCACCATCCAGCCCATCACCAGATACAGAGTCACGGCCAGCCGCGGCCGGTGCGCAGGTCCTTTCACCGTCTTCAAAATCACCCCGCAGGCCGCCATCGTCCAAACGGTGGCGAGCACCGCCCAGCCCCACGGTCCGCGCAGCGGACCGAGCGCGAAGGGCGTATACGTCCCGGCGATGAGCAGGAAAATGGCGGAGTGATCGAGCTTTTGCAGCAGACTCTTGAAAGGCGTCCGTGGCCAAAAATGGTAAACCGCGGAGCCGAGGTACAACAGCACCATCGTCGCCGCAAAGACCGCGGCGCCGATGGTGAATGCGGCGCTCCCCCGGGCCACCGCCGCCTCTAGCAGGACCGGCGCGCCCACAGCCGCACCGAGCAAACCGGCGGCGTGGCTGATGCTATTCGCGAGCTCTTCGCCCGGTGATTGCCGCCAGGGACCGTGGGACGGGGTGGGAAGTTCCATCGCTTGGACCTCAAGTGTGTAGCTGCCGTGCGAGATCGAGAAGCGAATTCACCGGCCGCTCCAATCGGAAGATGCGGAGCCCCGCCGCAGCCGCGCCCTGCCAATCCTTCACCGGATCATCGCCTACATGCAGCGCCTCATGGCTTGCGCAGCCGCTCAATTGCAGCGCACGCCGGTAGATCAGCGGGTCGGGCTTATCGGCGCCGACTTCGCTCGAGATCACCACGTCCGGGAAAAAGCGCGAGATGCCGAGCTGCTCCAGGATCATTCTCAGCCTTCCGTCGAAATTCGAGATCACACCGAGGCGGTAGCGCCCAGCGAGCTGCTCGAGCAGGTCGAACACTTCCGGAAAGAGCGCCCAAACACCCGCTTCCGCGAAATGCTCGTAAACCACCTCGAAATAAGCGTCCCGATCGAGTTCCGCCACCTCTGGCACCACCCTCTCGAAGACCCGGTCGACCAGCTCCCGCCACCAGCCTTTGTCATCATCCGGGCGGGGCTGACCGGTCGCAGGGCGGGTCGGCATCGCTGGGAAGACCGCGGCGAACGCCTGGTCGAGCGCGGTCGCCTCGAGCGACAAACCCATTCGCTGGCCGACGAGCGCGTAATGATAGCCCACGCCTTTGGGCAGATGAAAGAGGGTCCCCGCGGCGTCGAAAAATATCACGCGACAGGCTTCCGGCTTCATCCGCATCGAGTAACGGCGCGCATCCACATCCTTGCAACCGCCCGAGATGAGCGCTCGGGAATGCCGTGCCGTGGCGCTTGCGCGCCAGAGCGGCCGGCGTGGGCGTTTCGGCGAGGAGTGCGCGCAGACCGATCCCGTCCATTTCCATGAGGCCGCTCAGTTCCGGGAAGCTCAGGTCGAGCAGGCTGCCGTAGGTCTTTTTCAGATTGGATGAGGCACGAAACGGTATTTCGCGCGCAGTTCTTCGCCATGGAGTGCGCCGATCGCGCAGAGGCCGCGGGCGTCGACCGGATCGGTTTTGTTCTCGCGGATGGAGTTTTCACGCTGTAAAGGCGGCGGGCCAGGAGCGGGTTGAGGACCCGCACGGGATAGCCGACCCGGCTGAGTGCGGCTGCCCAGTGGAGGTGGAGCACGCCGGTCGCTTCGAGGAGCGCGAGCACCTGGTCGGGCGCGGGGAGGTGCGGGCCGAGGTAGTAGGCTGTTTCATTGAGGTGGGTGGTGCTTGAGTTTTAGAAAATGGCCGCGATGGCTTTAGCTTATAGCCAGGTGAACGCTCGTTTTGGGGGCGTTTCAGGCGATCAAAGCTCATCGGGCCGGTGGGAAGAAAC
>JBPCMX010000011.1:0-127496 GCA_051001855.1 Chthoniobacterales bacterium | reverse complement strand
GAAGGCGTTGCGAGACTTGGTGGCAGACGAGGCGCAAAACGAGGTCGTGCGCAAAGATGAACAAGAGGAGATGAACCCGCTTAACACGGGCGATTTTGCAAAACCTGACCCGAACGCTCCGCAACAGACAGATGGCGCGTTGCAATCGTCCTTTGGCCCCGATGGCCGTTTCAAAATAAACATTCCTGCTCCGACTCTCACGTTCGAAGGGGTTGGAGTGAACGGCGGCTCGCCGCCCGACACGAACGGAGCGATCGGCCCGAATGATTACGTGCAGACCGTTAACGTTAGGGCACAAATCTTCAGCAAGGCGGGCGTCCCACGTGGCCCATCCTTCCTCTTGAGCACTCTCTTGCAGCCTCTCGGCGGCGTCTGCGCGGGCAACGATAATGGCGATCCGATCGCTGTCTATGATCGCATCGCGAATCGCTGGGTGCTGACTCAGTTCGCTTTCACCAGTACGAGCACGCCACCCTTTCATCAGTGCGTGGCGGTTTCCAAGACGAGCGATCCGACCGGTGCGTACTGGGCCTACGACTTCATCACGCCGGGAAATGAATTTCCTGATTATGGCAAACTAGGCGCGTGGTCAGACGGGTATTATTTTTCCGATCGGCAATTCACCAACGGTACCGCCTATAATGGATTCGGTGTGTTTGCTTTTGACCGTGCTAAAATGTTGGTCGGCGATCCCACCGCTTCTTACATCTATTTCAATGCAGGCCCGGGTCTGAGCAATTCCTCGTCCGGCATTATCCCGTCCGACTACAATGGTTTGACTCCGCCTCCAGCAGGCGCTCCGAATGTCTTCTCGGTCTTCATCGACGATTCAGGCGGTGACGCTCAGGATGCACTGCGGCTCTTCAACTTCCACGCTGACTTTACCACGCCCGCGAACTCAACCTTCCTGGAGCGACCGGAGAGTCCTCTTCCAGTAGCAGCGTTCGACTCGCGAAATCCAAGCGGTCGTGCTGATATTGAAGAACCGTCTCCGGCCACCGCAGCGGATTATGTGGACAGCATTGGCGACCGCTTGATGCTCCGGCTGCAATACTTCAATCGCGCAGGCACGGAGACGTTGACTACTTGCCACACCGTGAATGCCGGGATTCTGCCGGCTCCAGGTATCAATCCGACCGTCGCGGAATACAAGGCCGCCACCCGGCATTACATATTGCAGAAAACCAGCGCCGGCGGCAATTATTCGGTCCTCGATCAGGGCACTTTTTCACCTGATGCAAACGAACGCTGGATGGGAAGTACCGCAGTCGACAATGCCGGCAACCTTGCCGTGGGCTACTCCATCTCCAGTACGAGCGTCTTCCCCTCGATCAACTATGCGGGCCGCCTCGCGACCGATCCCCCGAACATCTTGTCGGGCGAGCAGACCATGTTCGCTGGGACTGGTTCGCAGTTGGCTACGGGGAACCGTTGGGGTGACTACAGCAGCATGTCGCTCGATCCGACCGACGACGCCACCTTCTGGTTCACGAGCGAATATTATACGACCTCGGCCGCTTCGGCCTGGCACACGCGTATCGGCACCTTCAAGTTCGCCGGCACTGCGGCGCCCCCTCAAGGAACGTTGAGCGGAACGATCACGGCTTGTGATACTGGCGCTTTGCTCTCGGACGCGCTCGTGCAGGTCTCGGGCGGACCTTCAACCGGCTTCTCCAGTGCCACGCTCCAAAATGGCACTTACTCGATGCAATTGAGCCCGGGCACGTACTCGGTCACGGTCAGCGATCCCGCGCATCTGTGCACCGCGATTGGTCCTTTCCCAGTCACGATCACAAACGGGGCCACGACGACGCTGAACCAGTGTCTGAGCGGCAGGGCCACGTTCTTATTCCAATCCTCGGCCATCTCTGTCAGCGGAGGGAACGGGAACGGCATCATCGAACGTAATGAGTGTAATAACATCAACGTTTCGATCTTGAATAACGGGTGCTTGCTCGGCCGAAACGTGTCCGCCACGCTGTCATCATCCACTCCTGGAGTGACCATTACCCAGCCGAACTCGCCCTATCCGAACATTAATGAAAATGCCACGGGGACCAATACCGTGCCGTTCGCAGTCAGTACATCGAGCGCGTTCGTCTGCGGCACCACGATCAACTTCGTCCTGACCGTAAACTTCACCGGAGGCACGAGCACGTTCCCATTCTCCCTGAATACCTGCCAGGCTCCGACGGTCGTCGTCACCGGCGCGCTCACCGCCGGTGATCCCCAACAGGAGGGGCGTCTCGGTCGTAACTTCGCCAGCAGTTGTGGTGTTCCTAAAGCATGCCCCGGCACCTTCGGCACTGGTCCGCGCATCTACCGGACGCACACACTAACGAACGGCCCGGGCGCGACGTGCGTAACCGTTCAGACCACCCCCAGCTGCCCCGCCCCGATTCTGACGGCAGCTTACCTGAGTGCGTATGTCCCGCCGACGGTCGGAAACACGGGAACGATCTGCACGAACTACCTCGGCGATTCGGCGACGGTCGGCACCGGAAACACATTCTCGTTCGACCTCCCCGCGAACGGGACTCTGGTCTTGGTGGTGGAAGAAGCCAATGCAGGCCTGGCGGGCTGCTCCGGCTACACGCTCAATGTTTCGGGGCTGGTGGCCGATACTGCCGGCGGTGGACCGTGCGCACCGGCGCCAAGCGTCGTCTCGCGCAAGGCCCACGGTACTGCGGGAACCTTCGATATTCCTTTGCCGTTGAGTGGCGCCAAAGGGGTCGAAGACCGCACTGGCAACGCCAACATGCTCGGGACACACACTGTGGTGCTTACCTACTCGACCCCGCCCGTTGGAGTGACTGCCTCGATCGCGGCGAACAATCCCTCGGGGGCGACCGGAATGGTAACCGGAGTGGTTCAAAGTGGAAATGACCTCCTCGTGGGCCTCTCAGGTGTGACCGATCAGCAAGTGCTCACGCTCTCCACCAGCGGAGGCAGCGTCAGCCCAGCGGTGGTTCCGATCGTGTTCCTGGTCGGCGACGTCAATAGCAATTACATCGTCAACACGGGCGACGCGGTGCAGACGCGCGGAAACGCCGGACAAATCGCGAACACGCTCAACTTCCGCACGGACGTGAACACCAGCGGCGTGATCGACGGAGGAGATACCATTATTGTTCGGTCAAGGTCTGGGAACAGTGCTCCGGCCGCTCCGACTCCATCGGGTAACTAAGCGTCGTTCTCTTCATCAACAGCTCCAGCGCGAAAGCGCTGGAGCTGTTTTTGTTTGTGGCGAGGCTCTCTGGTCGCGGCTCCAACCCACGCGGACATCACGATAGCTCCGATGCGACCCATGCGAACGATTCCCCCGGAATCTACCCGCGCGCTATTTTGACCCCAATACCCGCCCGCGTAGCCTGAGATGACATAAATGTAAGGATGGAAGTTCTTGCATTTACGCGTCGCGCGCATAAACGAGTCGGCTCGCACAGAGACCAACCTCACCACATCAATCCACATCTATGATTAAACGACTCGCTCATTTCACCACCGGCGCTCTCTCGCTCGCCTTCATGGCGACGTTCTGCGCCCCTTTGAAGGCGGCGCCGGCTCGGCCCGCACAGAACGATGAAAACGATCAATTCGAATCGCCCGCACAGTTCTGGAACGAGAATCTTCCGAGCTCGAAGAGGCTCAACCGGGCGCTCGCTCCGCAAAGCCTTCCGGCTTTCGGCGCCGCTCATGGCGGTAACGCGACCACGGTCAACAATCCTGCCTGGAGAGCGATCGGGCCGACGGCTCTGAACGGCCAGACCTCCAATCGCGTCGATCCCGTCAGCGGACGCGCCACCACCATGGCGATACATCCGACGAACCCGAGCATCGTCTACGCTGGCACGGCGCAGGGCGGTCTTTGGCGTTCGCTCAACGGCGGCGCAAGTTGGACCCAGCTGATGGATAACGCGATGTCGAGCACCGCCGGCACGCCTTTGGCCATTGGCTCCGTCGTGATTTCGCCGGCCAGCCCGAGCACAGTTTTCGTGGGTACTGGTGAGGGAAATCTTTCCGGGGACAGCTTCTTTGGTTCCGGCTTCTACATCATCACGAATGCCGACAGCTTCAACCCGATCGTGAACGGTCCATATAACGCGCGCAGTTCCGATGGCGCCGATATCTTCACTGGCCGCTCGATTGTGGCGATCGCGGTGGACCCGACGAACAGCAACAATGTGTTCGTTTCCACCTCCTCGGGGATCGGCGGGATTCGCGCCGTAGCTTATTCCGTCCTGCCGGAGCGCGGTGTCTACCGTTCTACCAACGCCCTCGCCGGGGTGAACGGCACCGGCACACCTGTTTGGACGCGCCTGCAGGTCACTGGGACGACGCTCGCAAATACGATTTCGACCTCGCTCGTAATGGACCCGGCCGATCCGAACACGATCATCGCCGCGTTCTACGGTCAGGCGGCGGGCGATCCTGCGGGCATCTATCGCACGACGACTGCGCTCGCGGCCACTCCGACTTGGACCTTGAGCAAGACGAACGCGCTCGCCATCAACACGAAGCTCGCGATCACGCGCGTGGGCGGCAACGTAACCGTTTACGCGACCACTGGGGAAGCGAACGGCTCGCTCTACAAATCGACCGATGGGGGCGTAACTTTTGGCAGTGCGATTGCAGCCGTCACCGGCTTTGCCGGCGGTCAGTCCTTTTATGACATCGCGGTCGGCGTAGATCCGACGAACCCCAACAACGTCTCGGTCGGCGGAAACACCGGCAACAACATCTACCGCTACTCGCGCGATGGCGGAGCGACCTTCCCCTCCAGCGTAACCGGCTTGCACGCCGACGTGCACTGGATCGCCTACGCCCCTTCCGACCCGAGCGTGATCTACCATCTGAACGACGGCGGCATCTGGAAATCGGTCGACGCCGGCCTGAACTGGAGCTCGCTGAATAATGGAACGCTCAACACCTTCCAATATTCCGGCATCGCCGTTCACCCGACGGATCGCAATTTCACGCTCGCCGGAACGCAGGACAACGGCACGCACATGATTCGCCCCGACGGCAGTGGCTTCCGCGTCGACTTCGGCGATGGCGGCTTCTCCTTGATCGACCAGAACGCCACGGACACCACTATGGTGACGATGTATCACACCTATTTCAACCAGACGAACAACCTGATCGGGACCGGTCGCAACCTGACGGTGCCGTGCGCGGTGGAAAGCCAGTGGGCTTTCCGTGGCGTTTTTGCGGGCGTAGCGGACCCGACCCCGGTCTGCGACGGTTCCCCCGGTGAAATCCTGAACGGCATCGTGCTCGCGGACGCGGTGAACTTCTACGCGCCCATGGTCCTCGGCCCAGGAAATCCAAACTCCTGGTACTTCGGTACCGATAAGCTCTATCGTTCGCCGAATCGCGCCGATACGGCCGTGGCCGCCAGCCAGACGCTGCAAAGCGGAGTGCCGGTCAGCTCGATCGCAGTCTCGCCGCAGGACGACAATGTGCGCTTGGTCGGCCTGAACAATGGCAAGGTCTTCGCCACCGTCACCGGCATTCCGTCACTCCTGCAGATCGCGGGCGTCGGCGCCACCAACGGCACCGTTGGCACCCCGGCGACAGCAGTCGGGCGCATCACGATCGATCCGAACAACAAGAACGTCGCCTATCTGGCGTTCGGAGGCTTCGGGACCGCCGGGAGTCCGATTGCGCACGTCTGGAAGACAACCAACCTCAACGTCTTGAGCGGCACGCCCGCGGGCAACGTGGTTTTCACTCCGATGTCCACCGGTTTGCCTGACCTGCCGGCGAATGCCTTTGCGATCGATCCGCAGTCTGGTTCCGGGACGTCAAATTCGACCGATCTCTACGTCGGCACCGACCAGGGCGTCTACGGATCGCAGGATGGGGGTATTTCCTGGAGCATATACGGCACCGGCTTTCCGCGGGTGGCTGTCTTCGGGCTCGAAATTCAGAATCAGTCCCGCATCATTCGCGCAGCCACTCACGGACGCGGCATGTATGAGACGTTCGTCAACAGCCAGCCTGGCACGCCGCTCCTCTCCCAGGTGGTCTCGCGCAAAACGCATGGCGCTGCCGGCACCTTCGATATTAATATGCCCCGCGTCGGCCCGACGGGAGTGGAAGATCGCGTCGGTAATCCAGTGGGGAGTCACACGATTGTGTTTACTTTCACCACCGCGGTGACGGGCGGGACCGCCACCTCCTCATCTGGCAGCGTTTCATCCGTGACCTTCAGCGGGAACGAGATGACGGTGAACCTTGCGGGCGTGACTGACCCTGGGATCGTGACGGTGACGGTGAACAACGTCACCAGCGCCACGGGCTCACTGCCCTCGGCGAGCGTCAACGTCGGCTTCCTCGCGGGCGACGTGAATGCCGATCGTGTAGTCAACAGCGGCGACGCGATCTCTGCCCGTAGTTTCGCGGGCACGCTGATCGATACCACGAACTTCCGCAACGATGTGAATGCCGATGGTGTCATCAACGCGGGCGACGCGACCATTATCCGCTCGAAAGCAGGCAACACCGTCATGGCTGACCCGGCGCCAGCGAAGTAACAGTAGGGCATTCCCGGTCTGCGAGAACGCCTTACAATAGCCAAGGCTCTGCTCCGCCCGCGACTGTCGCCGGCGCGGAGCAGGGCGATGGTTCGGTTCGCCGCGGGAGACCGAACCGAAAAAAATTTCAACCGGCTGCGAAAAAATTATTGACGGAGTAGGGCTCCCCCAATTAGAAAAGCCCAACTTCGCGCCCCGGAATGGGGCGCAGAAAGCCACCTCGAAAAAAAACAGAAAAAAGTGCTTGGATTTCCATCCCTGACCGAATAAGACCATAAACATGAAGAAACTCCTCATCGTCGCCGCGCTCGCCGTGGCGTGCCTCACCACCGCAGCGCCTCGCGCGACTGCACAAACCTCGTCCTTCACCTTCACGGGCGTACCTATAACGTCTCTGAATCTGGGCGACTCGTTTACGGTCAGCGTTTTCCTGAATTTCACCGCGGGTGGAACACTCCAAAACCTGAACGGCCTTTCATTCTGGATTGCTCAATATTCCGGCAGCGGATTTCCTTTCTCGCTCACGGGGCGCAACATCGGAGCCAGCATCTTCACTGACCTGCAGACATCGAACTTCAATCTGCAGTTGCCGAACATCATCAACCCCATCAATCAGCACTCGAGCGGACCAAACCCGCAGATGAACACCGACCTCGGTGCTCTCTCTGGTCCTCCAGTCGGCAACGGAACGTATTTTGTTGCTGATCTGACCTTCCAGGTCACGAGCGCCGGCAGTGGAGTCTACACTCTCGGAAGCAGCAACCAATCCATCCCCAATGTTGGTGGCCGTTTCTCGGTGGTGACGGATTCTAACGGCAACACCTCACCAATCAGCCCTTCGTCCTTCAACGTGACAATTGTCCCAGAGCCAAGCACCTTTGCCCTCCTGGGCTTCGGGTTGGTCTCCGCGGGAGCGGCTGTGTATCGCCGCCGCTCGGCCAAAGCTTAGTCGGCAGGAGGATAGTTTCTCATACAGCTCCAGCGGGGAAACCTGCTGGAGCTGTTTTGCGTACCCGAAACAACCTCGAAAGCGGCTACTACCTTCCGAGGCGGCGCGCGAATCTCTTTTGCTTTCGCCAGGCTCCTCCCTCTGAGAATCCATCGGGAACCGACCGCTTCTGCGAGCGCGTTCTGTCATGGCCAAACCCCGTGCCAGCGTAACTTGATGCGCGGGGCGGACGACGAGGACAGGCTCACCCGATTCGAGCTTTGAGGGATAGTGCTCAGAAGGGTCACGATATCGTCTTTTAACGGGAACAATGCGGCGGAACGCTGCCACCGCTGGGATGCAGACACTGCTTCGCCCGTCGCTTCCTCGCAGGAGTGCAGCCGGAGGGCAACGGTCTACAGCTTTCCCAGCGACATGGCCGTGCGAGGATCCGATCAGCGCAAGCGGCTTCCATCCAACTGCTGGCAAGGCTCGGCGCGTCCACCACTGGTTGACGTGGAAGCCGGTCGCGACCATATTCCGCGCTCCTCAAATTCGAGGAGTTTGCCCATGGATAAGATCAGAAATATCGCGATTATTGCGCACGTCGATCACGGAAAGACGACACTTGTCGATCAGCTGCTGCGCCAATCCGGCACTTTCCGCACCAACCAAAAGGTGGAGGAACGGATGATGGACTCCATGGATCTCGAACGCGAAAAGGGGATCACCATTCGCGCCAAGAACGCCGCCTTTCAGTGGAACGGCTATCGCGTAAACATCGTCGATACCCCCGGGCACGCGGATTTTGGCGGTGAAGTGGAGCGGATCATGAAGATGGTCGACGGCGTTTTGCTCGTGGTGGACGCGCATGACGGTCCGCAGGCGCAGACCCGCTTTGTCCTGAGGAAGGCTCTCGAGAACAAGGTCAAGCCGATCGTCGTAATCAACAAAGTGGACCGTGAAAATGCTCGGCCCCACAAGGTGTTGGACATGATTTTCGATCTCTTTGTCGAGTTGAAGGCGAATGATGAGCAGCTCGATTTTCCGATTGTGTATGCCAGCGCCAAGAACGGCTTTGCGATGCGCGAGTTGCACGAGAACAGCGAAGATATGACGCCGCTCTTCGAGGCGATCGTCCAGCACGTGCCGCCTCCCACCATCTCCACCGAGCCGTACCTCCAGATGCTCGTTTCGAATCTCGACTACAGCGACTACCTGGGGCGCATCGCCCTGGGCCGAATCGTGAGTGGCCGCGTGGCCGTGGGAGATTCGATCGTTTGCATACACCGCGACAACCGTCGCGAGCGCGCCAGTGTGACCGCGCTCTTCACCTTCTCGGGCATGGGGCAGGTCGAGACGAAACATGCCAGCGCAGGCGAGATCGTGGGGCTGACCGGGTTCGAGGAAGTCTTCATCGGGGAGACGCTGACCGACCGCGAGGAGCGCACTTCGTTGCAATTCGTCGACATCGATCCGCCCACCATCCGCATGCGCATCCTAGTGAACGATTCCCCGTTTGCGGGGCGGGAGGGGAAGTTCGTCACCGCCCGCCACGTGCGTGAGCGCCTGATTCGCGAGACTCGCGGCAACGTCTCGTTGCAGGTAAACGACACCGAGGCTGCGGGCGCGTTTGAAATCAATGCGCGCGGCGAAATGCAGATCGCCATTCTGGTGGAGCAAATGCGGCGCGAGGGCTACGAAGTGATGGTCTCGCGGCCCGAGGTCATCTTCCAGCGAAGCGAAGACGGCAGTCTGCTCGAGCCGATCGAAAATCTTTACGTCGAGGTGCCTAACGACAAGCTGGGCGACGTTCTCCAGTCGATGGCGGCCCGAAAAGGCGAGGTGGTTTCAATGGATCATCACACGACGCGGGTCTCCGTCGAGGCGATCATTCCGACGCGGGGTCTGATCGGATTCGAGAGCGATCTGGTCAATCTCACGCGCGGCGAAGCGATCATGAGTCATCTCTTCCGCGAGTACGCGCCTTACAAAGGTGAGATGGAGGGGCGGAACCGCGGCGTCATGGTTTCGATGGAAGCTGGGACGAGCAAGGCCTACTCGCTCAACAATATCCAGGCGCGGGGCAAACTCTTCATCGGGCCGCAGGAAGAGATCTACGCGGGCATGATCATCGGCGAAAACGCGCGTCCGGAAGATCTCCCGGTCAACCCTTGTAAGGCGAAAAATCTCACGAATATGCGCAGCCAGGGCGACGGCAAAGGCATTCAACTCGAAGCGCCGCTCAAGATGACCCTGGAACGCGCCATCGAGTACATTGGCGCCGATGAGTATGTGGAGGTCACGCCGAAGTCGCTCCGCCTCCGCAAGCGCATCCTCGATGCGAACGTCCGGAAGCGCGCCGGCAACGCCGTGGCTGCGGCGGTCGCGGCCTGAGAAACAGGCCGTCGCGTGGGGGACTGCATTCCTCCTCCCGTGTCTGAATGACGGCCCGCCGTGGCTTCCGGTGAGCCATCCGCACGCGGAGCTTAGCTCTGGTAGGACGCGGTTTATGCCGCCATCGGCGACCATCGTTTCAACCCGGTCGTGCGGGTTGACAATGCCACGCCGCTACGGTTGAATTCCTTCGTCAGCCCGCCTCCTCGATTTCTTTCGAGGCTCAGTTCCGAGGCTCTCCGGTTTGTTGGCGCGGCCAGTTGTTAATTCCGTTTCTCACTCCTCATGGCCGGGCATAGCAAGTGGTCGAAAGTGAAGCGCAGCAAAGGTGCGCTGGACGTCAAACGCGGTGCGCTTTTCAGCAAGCTGGCGAAGGAAATCACCATCTCCGCGAAGCTCGGCGGCGGCGATCCGGCTGGTAATGTCCGGCTCCGGAGCGCCATCCTCTCCGCCCGGGCGCAGAGCATGCCTAACGATAATATCGAACGTGCGATCAAGCGCGGCACCGGCGCGGTAGCGGAGGCGACGCACTACGACGAGATCGTCTACGAAGGTTACGCGCCCGGCGGGGTCGCAGTGCTGGTGGAAGCGGCCACGGATAACAAGAAACGCACCGCGGCCGAGATGCGGCTCATTTTTAGCAAGAATCACGGCCACCTCGGCACCAGTGGGAGTGTTTCCTATCTCTTCCACAAAAAGGGACGGATCACGGTGGTGCGAGATGCGATTAGTGAGGAACGCCTGTTTGAATTAGCGCTTGAAGCCGGGGCGGAGGAGTTGACAACCGAGGAGGAGGGGTATGTTATCACCACTTCCCACGCTCAGCTCTACGCAGTGGCTGAGGCGCTCCGGCACGCAGGTGTCACCAGCAGTGGGCAGAAGTTTACTTTCATTCCCGATACGACAGTTCCTGTCGTCGACGAGGCGACCGCGCTCCAGGTATTGCGGTTGTGCGAAAGCCTCGAGGACGATGATGACGTTCAGAACGTCTATTCCAACGTAGAGATTTCCGACGAGCTGCTGGCGAAACTGCCGGCCTAACGAGCCGAGTCCCGGCGGCGCCTGACGTGTGTTGTGCGCCCGAGACCGACCTTTCCGAATATGAGCGAAGAATCAGAGAATCAGCAGCCCGCAGACGCGCGGCCCGCCGCGGCCCGCCGTCGTCGTCCACCCCGGCGCCGGGCGAGCGCGGAACGCCCGACCGGCAGTGCAAATCCCCACCTCGCGGAGGCCGACAACGGCGCCCGGGAGACGGGCAACGGCCATCCGCCGGCCCCGCGCCAGGACGAAGCGAAAGAAAGCGACTGGCAACCAGCCTCCAGTGGCGCCAGCGCGAGCCGCTCGACCGAAGCACGAGACGCGCAGAGCGATCCCGCCGCGCCCGACGAAGGGAATGCGTCGGAGGTCGCATCCTCTGCCGTGGCCGACAAGATGCAGCTCGGCACGGAAGAAAAGGCCGCGAACACCGCGGCGAGTGATCGTGATCTAACCCAGCCGCGCCGGGAACGAAATTTCCGCGGACGCGGTGGAGATCGCGACTTCGATCGCGGGCAGGGAGGGCGTGATCGTGTCGACCAACAGCAGTCTTACCAGCAACCGCAGCAACCGGAGGAGCTGGAGTTCGGCGAAGGAATCATTGAGATCTCAGGGAAAGGCTTCGGTTTTCTCCGCGAAGCGAAACGGAACTTCGTCCAGACGCCGCAGGATATCTTCGTTACGCCCGAGATCGTGCGCCGCTTTGCCCTGCGCGACGGCATGTGGATTGAAGGCGAGACGCGCCGTGGCAACCGCGGACCCCAGCTCATGCGGCTGAACAAAATCAACGACGACGAGCCAACCAAGTACCAGGACCTCGTCCCTTTCGAAGAGCTGACCACGATCAACCCGAACAAACGGATCACGCTCGAGACCGTGCCGGACCGATACACCACACGCGTCATGGACATGATGACGCCGCTCGGGATGGGTCAGCGCGGGCTCATTGTGGCGCCGCCGCGCACCGGCAAGACGACCCTGCTGCACCACATCGCAGACGCCGTCACGAAGAACCATCCGGAAATGAAACTCATCATTCTTCTGGTCGACGAACGGCCCGAAGAGGTCACTGATTTCCGCCGCTCCTCCCCGGGCGCCGAGATCATGGCGAGCTCGAGCGATACAGATATCAAGAGCCATACCCGGATTGCGCAGCTCGCGATCGAGCGCGCCAAGCGCATGGTCGAGGCCGGCAAGCACGTCTTCATCCTGCTCGATTCCATCACGCGCACCGCGCGTGCTTTTAACAATGCGACGGGCGGCGGCGGCCGCACTATGAGCGGTGGGATCGATGCACGCGCGATGGAAATCCCGCGGAAAATTTTCGCCGCGGCGCGGAACACGGAGGAAGCAGGCTCCCTCACGATCGTAGCCACGGCGCTGATCGAAACCGGCAGCCGGATGGACGAATTGATCTTTCAGGAGTTCAAAGGGACCGGCAACATGGAGCTCGTGCTCGACCGCAAAATCAGCGACCAGCGCATCTATCCCGCGGTCGATATTTTCCTCTCCGGCACCCGCCGTGAGGAGCTGCTCCTGCAACCGTGGGAACTCGATAAAATCAACCTCATCCGCCGCGGCCTCGCCGGTCACAAGCCGGGGGAGGCGATCGAGCGCCTGCTCATGTTCGTGAAGAAATTCCCGACCAACACCCAGATGTTGAAGGAAATCCCAGGCTGAGCCTCCGGCCTTCCCGCGTGAAAAAAATGCCGGCTCAAGAGGTCGATTGGGAGGTTCTGCCGCCGGAGCAGAAGCGTGATACGAAAGCGCTGGAGCCGCTCTTCCGCTGGATCGCCCTCCTGATGGACGATCTCCTGCGGATTCCCGGGACCCGGGTGCGCTTTGGGATCGATCCGCTGCTCGGGTTGATTCCGGGCGTTGGGGACATGGGCGCGGCCCTGGTTTCCGCCCTCGCCTTGGTTCAAGCCGCACGTCGCGGCGTGCCGAAGATAGTGCTCGCGCGCATGTCCGTAAACATCCTGCTGAACGAGCTCATCGGGATCGTGCCGGTGGTGGGCGACGCCTTTTCGTTCTGGTTCAAATCGAACGCGCGCAATTACGAGCTGCTAAAAAAACACGGCGCGTCAGGTGCGAGCCCGCGTCGTTCCAGCCGCAAGGATTGGCTGTTCGTCGTCGGTGTTTTAGCGGCGCTCGCCGTGATCGTTGCTGTCGGGATCATCGTCAGCCTGTTCGTCATTCAGCAGCTCATCCGGCTCTTCACCGGACGCTGATTCACAGGAAGGAACGCAGGTAGACGGCGTGAATCGTTTCGCGGGCCTTGCGATATTCGCCACCGAAGGAGGCAAGATCCGCCGCGCCCACCCGACGGGCGAGTTTACGCTGCTCCGCCTCGCTCGCCGGAAGTGCGCCGACGCTCTTGTTTTCCCAGCGTCGCAGGACCGACTCGCAGCGCCGCAGGAAGTCATAGCTCGCACGCAGCGCCTCCGCGTCGGATGGCGTGACCACCTTCGCAGCCAATAAATCCGCCAGCCCGCCGCTAAACTGCGGATTCCAAAGACCCGTGCGCATCTGCAGTCCTTGCAGCAAGAACTCCGCCTCCACGATTCCACCCAGCCCGGTCTTATAGTCGAGAATCTCCGAGCCGCTGCTGCGCTCGCGTCGAATTCGCTCCCGCATGGCATCGATCTGCTGGAATAAATCGCCGCGCTGGCCCGCGCTTCGCCAGGCCGATTGCGCCAACGCGACGAACTCCGCGCCTTGCGCGCCTGCGATCGCGCGCGCTCGCGTCAGCGCCTGGATTTCCCAGAACTGCGCCCGCGTTTCGTAATATCGTTGAAACGCGCCGAGCGGGCAGACGAGCGGTCCTTTCTCCCCATCGGGCCGCAGCCGTGTGTCCAGCACGGCAATGCTGCCTTCTGCGGTCGGTTTTCCCATCTCCACCGTCAGCTCCTGCGCCGCTCCGCTGGCTTCGCCGACGAAGATGACGTCCAGATCGGCCCCGTAGGTTAAATCGGAGCCGCCGAATTTCCCGAGAGCGACGATCGTGGGATCGCTCCTCGCGGCGAGCTTGCGATGCACGAAGACGAGGCACGCTTCGGCGAGCGCGGAATGCTCGGCTTGCAGCGCATGCAAATCCGCCAGCCCGAGCATGTCGCGGATCAGGATGCGCAGCGACTGCGCCTGCCGATAAACGCGCACCGGGTCGAGCCGCCCGGCCGCCGCGCCGCTCGCCTGCAAGGCGGCCAGATGCTCGGCGATCGTTACGTTGCGGTCGAGCACGCCGGAGCGCGTCACATCCTCGAGCAGCTGCGGGCGCCGGATCAGCATCTCGCTCGCGAAGCGGCTGGCGTCGAACGCCTTCACCACCAGCTCGAGCAAGCGCGGATTGGCGACGAGCAATTCAAAGAGAAGGCTGCGCATTCCGTAGGCCTCCACAAAGCGCACAAACTGCGTCAGGGTTGCATCGGGCTCGACCGCTTCCGCCAGCCACTCGAGCAACAGCGGACGCAGCTTGCGCCAGACCTGCCGCGTCCGCGGGGCGACATGGAAGCCGCCGCGGCCCCCGCCGAGTTCCGCCAGCGCACGTGTCGCCGCCGGCTGATCTTGAAAGGCTTCGAGACGCAGCGAGCCGGCCTCGTGATCCTGTGGGCGCGCGCCAATCACCCGTTGGAATATCGTCCGCACCCGCTGCGTATGGCCGTGCAGCGTGTGCGTAAACTCCTCCGCGGTGGCAAAGCCGAGACTGCGCGCGAGCAGCATCAGGCTCGCCGCATCTTCCGGGATGGAGTGCGTCTGCTGTTCCGCCTCGATCTGCAGGCGATGTTCGACGCGGCGGAGGAAGCGGTAGGCCTGGTACAGATCGAGCGCCTCCTGGCGCGGCAGCAGCTCGAGTTCGGCCAGCGCCGGCAGCACTTTTAACGTGCTCGTCTCCTGCAAAAAAGCGTGCCGCGCGCCGTGCAGGAGCTGCAGCGCCTGCACCACAAACTCGATCTCGCGAATTCCGCCGGTCCCGAGCTTCACGTTTCGCTCCAGGTTTTCGTGCCCCACGATATCGCGCTCGATCCGCCGCTTGATCGCCGCGATTTCATCGAGCAGCTCCGGCGTGGGGTTCTTCGGGTAGATGAACGGCTGATGCTGCCGCAAAAACTCGTAGGCGAGTTCTTCGTCGCCCGCGATGCCGCGTGCTTTGATCAAGGCGAGACGTTCCCAGGTTTCGCCAAAGCCGGAATAGTAATTCTCCAGACTCTCGAGCGAGCGCGCCATCGGACCCGCGGAGCCTTCCGGCCGGAGGCGCGAATCCATCCGGAAAAGCGCACCCGCCGGATGTTGGGCGGAGAATGTTTCCGAGATCTTGGCCGCGAGGCGATTGAACCATTGGTGATGACTCAGGCTCGGCGTCACTTGCCCTTCCGCGCTGTAGAAAAAGAGCACGTCGATGTCCGAGCTGTGGTTCAACTCCCGTCCACCCAGCTTGCCAAAACCGAGCACGGAGAACGCGGCATTCGGCGCGCCGAGCCGCTTCTCCATCTCGCTCTGCCAGTGCCGCAGCACCTCGCCGACGCAGATTTCGGCGAGCTGCGACAACTCGGCGGTTGTCTCTTCGAGCGATGCCACTTCCGCCACTTCACGAAGCGAAATTCGCAACATCTCGCGCCCTTTCCATTGTCGCAGGGGAGTGAATTGCTCCGCGCTCACTCGATCGCTCGACGCGCGCAGGTCTCCCAGCATCCGGCGGCGGCCGCGGCGCTGCTCGCAGATCTCCGGATTGTGCAGCCAGAGAAGCAACCGTGGATCGCGCGTCAACCGTGCCGCGCAGATGCTCGAGACCGAAATCAGATGGAGCAACGCGCTTTCACCGAGCGGGAATTCGTCCACCACGGTCCGCAACTCCGGCACATCCCCCGGCCATTTCTCGCGCAGCGCTTTGAGGGTGTTCCGGACCTGCGCGGGACAAAGCGCCGAGGCCGATTTCTGTTCGATCCACTCGGCCATGCCGGAACAGCTAACGCGACCTGCACGCCGGACTCAAGGAGCGGCGTCGTCGAGACCGCTGTTTCAGTAGCGCGGCGAGGTAGAAGGGGCCGCTCCGCGTTCCGCCAGCTTCTCGCGCGCTCTCTCCAGAGTGCGTCGCTCGTGCCGGGTCAGGCTCTCCATCCCTGACTGCGAAATTTTCTCCAGCAACGGGTCCACTTCCTCGGCGATGAATTGCACGGCGTCCATCTGCTCCAGCCGTTCCGCGGCCGCCTGCCGCTGGTGTAGCGTGCGTCGCAAGAGGGATGGCCGGCCGAACCCGAGCAGATGCGTGTAGAGCCAGCCTGCGATGCAGCCGCCGAGAGCGGCGCTGTGCAGCACCACGCTTCCGCGATCCACCACCACCAGGAGCACGCTCATTCCGCAGGCGCAGTAGGCGAGATGCCTGGCTTTAAGTCGCACCGGCACGAGCAATCTCCCTGAGACCAGCTCGACCTCCGGGAGGATCGTGGCGTATGCCAGCAGCACGGCCGCCACGCCACCCGATGCGCCCATCAGCACCGACGTGCGTGGCATCAGGAACAGGTGTCCCAATTCGCCCAGGAGCGTGCCTGAGAGATAGAGTAGGAGGAAATCGCGCTGCCCGAGGATCGACTCCACATCCCGCCCCAGCAGATAGAGCACGGTAAGATTGCCAAGAAAATGCCAGAAGTTCAGGTGCAGGAAGGCGCCGGTCAGGGGTTGCCAGGCATAGGCATTTTCCAGGCCGGCCCTGCTCAGCCCCAGGTACTCACGCGCAAACTCCGGGTCGTAGGCATCGAGAAAGAGCTGCGCCACGAACGAGGCCACGTTCACCCCGATAAGCGCCAGCAAAACGAAGCGCTGCCGCTGCGTCCACGATCGCGCAGAAGACGAGTGTTTTCGGCCCGACAGGCGCATGGAACCGAGAGTATCGCACCGGGAAATGCTTGTCGATGAAATCAAACGGACGAACCGCGCGCGGGCGGTTTTCGCTTACGGCGCGAGCACTGCGCGGTAAAAGCGACTGGTGGATCGTGATGGGAATTGGATCCCGAACGATCCCACCCTGGTGGCGCAGATTCTAAAAATCAGTTCCGCCTATGCGCTGCCGCCGGAGGGCTTCGTTAGTCCGGTGACATGAAGGATCGAAAGTCACGTCCTGGAGCGCTTTGGCGCTGCGGGCATCCCAGCGGAGAAGATCTCGTGCGTGCGTGACGCGTTCGTCTTCCACTTTCCGGGCACTCCCGCCGCCTTGGTGGATGAAATCCAGGAAGTTCTACGGCGACCGAGATACCTGCCGCCTTTCCTGCGCGTCATAATCGCGCTTTAGCTGGCGATCTACCGGAGCAACTTCTCCGGGAAGTGGGCGCTCTGTTCCCGCAGGAGAATGCGCTGCTGACGCCGCCTTAAGCGCACCCCGGGGTTCGCCGGGTCCCATCCTTTCGGATTTGGCAGCACCGCCGCCAGCAGTGCCGATTGCTCCCGCGTCAGGCCGCGCGCGCTCACGGCGAAGTCGTGCTGCGCGGCGGCTTCTACGCCGTAGATGCCGCGGCCCATCTCGATCACGTTCGCATACAGCTCCAGGATGCGCCGCTTCGGCAGCAGCAACTCCATCCAGATCGTATAGTAAGACTCCAGGCCTTTCCTGATCCAGGAACGTCCCTGCCAGAGAAAGATCGACCGCGCGCACTGGTTCGTGATCGTAGAGGCGCCTCGCACTGGCTTGCCTTTCCGCTCTGCCTCCTTCATCGCAAGGTCCATTTCCTTCCAGTCAAAGCCTTCGTGCTGGAAAAACCGCTGATCTTCTGAGACCCAGAGGTGCTTCAGAAACATCTCAGGTATCTGCGGCAGATCGACCCACTGGTAGAGGAGCCGAGCCTGCGGTGCGTGGGAGAACATCGCCCCGCCCTGCTCGAGTAACATCGGGAGCGTCCGCGGCGGGTTGATAAATCGAACTAGCGCAACCTGAAGCGCCGGGATGAGCAGCAAGAGAACGAGCAGGACAAGGAGACCTCTCCAGGCTCGTGCGAACCGCCACTTCCCCTTCTTGTTGCGGTTAGAACGTGTCATGCACTTCCGGTAACAGCGAACCACGGAGGCCACCGAGAAATCAGGGAAACAAACTTATTCCATTTCATCTCTGCGTCCTCCGTGACTCCGTGGTTTCATAGCCAAAAGAGCTGACCCAGCCGACACAGCAAACCCGGTCAGCCTCGGCTGGAAACTCCCTATGAACGTGACAACGGCATTCATGAGCGTCGCCATCATGGGTGTGACTCTCTTGCCATGGATTGCCCAAAGGGAGATGAGACGTCTCCATCCGCAAATCTGGACGCTGATCCGAAGGCCTTCATTACTGCCTGCTCGCCGCGAATCAGGGCCGTCCGCAGCAATGAGACCCTTCTTGCGCTACGCGGCGACGGACTCGCGCCGCACCGGGGGCGAATCTCCATTGGTGAAGGTCACCGGCATTTGTAGACATGAGCCTTACACGGGCGATTTAGAGTTGAGCCGTTTCAATTGCTACTTGAAAGGTTGCAGGTGCTGCCGGGTCCTGCGCTTGCGCGAGTTTTGCCTGTAGTCGGTTTCTTTCGCAATGACAGCTCGCGAGAAGTGCGCTTCAAGCTCTACAACGGCCGTGGCCACGTCTATGCTGCAACAGGTGCAGGTCTACCCTGCGTTACTCAGATAGGAGTGCAGGAAGGGACGGCGGTCGTAACGCCTCTCGGCGGAAAAAAGCTGGCTGGCTGCTGCACGATTGACCCTCCTTACTTTGATGACGTCGAAAAGGGTTATTACTTTCGATTCACGTCAACCCTGCTCTGGCCGGATCGCTGCGAGCCCTTCCACAGACTTGCGTCTGCTCCCGATTTGTAGCTTCTTGAGCATGTGATCCCGAAAGACCACGTCTTCACGCTCGGCATCGAGGAGGAGTTCGCAATCGTCGACCCGCAGACGCGGGAATTGCGCTCGCATATCCAGGAGATTCTCGAGGGCGAGAAGCTGACCCTGCGAGAGCAGATCAAACCCGAGATGCACCAGTCGGTGGTAGAGCTCGGCACCGAGATTTGCCAGTCGATCACCGATGCGCGGACGCATGTGGTGGAGTTACGCAGTCATCTGGCGCGGCTGGCCGGGAGGGGCGGGATGAAGATCGCCTCTGCCGGCACCCACCCGTTTTCCCACTGGCACGACCAGCAGATCACAGAGGGCGAACGCTACAAGGAGATCGTGAAGGACATGCAGCAGGTGGCGCGCGCGAACCTGATCTTCGGCCTCCATGTGCATGTGGGAATCCCGAGCCGCGATACCGCGATTCACGTCATGAATCAGGCGCGCTATTTCCTCCCGCATATCTACGCGCTCTCGACCAATTCGCCCTTTTGGGTGGGACGCAATACCGGGTTCAAAGGCTACCGGCTAAAAGTCTTTGAGCGCTTTCCGCGCACCGGGATTCCAGATGCTTTCGAGGGCCTTTCTGAGTACGAGGATTACTTGAAGCTTCTGGTCCGCACCAACTGCGTGGACAACGCGAAGAAGATCTGGTGGGACATCCGGTTGCATCCGTTTTTCGACACGCTCGAGATCCGGGTCTGCGACGCCCAATCGCGCGTCGACGATACGCTGGCCATGGCGGCGGTGATCCAGGCGGTGATCGTGCGCCTGCATAAATTGCAGCGCCAGAACCTGAGCTTCCGCATTTATCGGCGCCGGCTGATTGACGAGAATCGCTGGCGCGCCGCGCGTTACGGCCTCGAAGGGAAGCTGATCGATTTTGGCCGGGAGCAGGAACTCGAGACGCGCGGTTTGCTGCACGAGATGCTGGAGTTCATCGACAGTGAAGTGGACGAACTTGGGAGCCGGCGCGAGATCGAGCACATCGAAGGCATCATGCGCGACGGGACTGGGTCGGATCGTCAGTTGGAAGTCTGGGCGCGGACGCGCGACATGCGCGAGGTGGTAGATCATATCGTGCGCGAGACGTACGAGGGGCTGACGGTCAATACGCCGCCGGCGGCTCCGTTACCCTGACGGAGCGATTTGGGACGTGGGGTCGGTTTGCCGGGGCGCCGTTTTCACGCAATGCTGCACGTCACTGCCGCCATGCCCGACCGCCTCTCCACCGACACGATCGACGCCGCGCTGATCCCCGGCGCGCGCAACGCCATCCGGGATTGTCTGCGCGTGAAACCGGAGGAGCGCGTTACCATTATCACCGACGAAGAGACGCAGGAGATCGCGTCCGCCTTGCAAAGCGAAGTGGAGGAAGTGGGCGCCGAGCACGCGGTGTTTGTGCTCGAGAATTACGCGCCGCGGCCGCTCACCGGGATGCCGCAGGAAATCCTCGACGACCTCGCCACGTCCCAGGTGAGCATCTTCTGCGCGCAGACGCAGCGCGGCGAACTGGGCTCGCGCATCGAAATGACCGCGGTGGTGAACCAGCACCGGATGCGCCACGGTCACATGGTCAACATCAGCCCGCAGATCATGCGCGAAGGAATGCGCGCCGATTTCCTGGCGGTCGATGCCCTGAGCCAGCGTCTCGTGGAGATCGCGCGGATGACCGCGAAAGTGACCTGCCGCACGCCGAATGGAACCGATTTTGTGGCTGATCTGTCGCCGAAGCTGAAGTGGCTGAAGACGAGCGGCATCATCACGCGCGAGAAGTGGGGCAATCTGCCCGGGGGCGAGATTTTCACCTCGCCCTTCAACACCAACGGCACATTCGTGGTGGACGGAGTGGTGGGCGATTACCTTTGCCAGAAGTATGGCGACATCGAGGCGACGCCGCTCACGATCCAGGTGACGGAGAATCGGATCAGCCATCTCGAATGCGAGAACACGGAGCTGCTGGAAGAATTTCGCGCTTACACGAGCACGGATGAAAACAGCAATCGCGTGGGCGAGTTTGCCGTCGGCACGAACACCGCCTGCACCCACGTGATCGGCAACATTCTGCAGGACGAGAAGATCCCCGGCATTCACATCGCATTCGGTCATCCATACGCGGAGCACACCGGGCAGAATTGGATTTCCAAGACGCACATCGACTGTGTCGGGCGCGACTTCGACATTTGGTTCGACGACCGGAAGGTGATGGAGCGCGGCAAGTTTTTGATCTGATTGCCCGCGCCTGCTCGCGCTGTTAGATTTGATGGGTGACCGCTGAGATGCGCGACCTGATCCAGAGCACTCCTTTCGCGCCGTTCGCGGTGCGAATGTCGGACGGGCGTGAGGACTCTGTTCCGGCGGCCGACCACGTCCATCTATCTCCGCGCGGCACCCGTGTGATTTTGGTCAGTGCGGTGGTGCATCAGGCCAATGGAGCTGGTTAGATACGGCCATGCACCCGCAGCTGCGTTCCCGCTTCAACGCTGACTTCAGCGATGCGCGTTACGCGGAGCTGTTGCGCGTGGCGAACGAATCGGAGCGGTGGCCGGTCGACTTCCGTATTTCGGAATCGCCCATTTTTTTGTCGCCCGAATTCACGGCGGAGGTCACGGCGGCGGCGGCGGAGATTGTCGCGAAATTGCGCACGCCAGAGTTTGCGGGGCACGCCGCGACCGCGATTCCGCCCGGCCTGGAAGTGGCTAACGAGACGCCGCATCCGGCATTCTTGCAGGTCGATTTCGCGATCTGTGAGGAGAACGGCCGGCTGACTCCGCGGCTGATCGAGCTGCAGGGATTCCCGAGTCTTTACGGCTTCCAAATTTTTCTGCTGCGCTGCATGCGACACGCCTATCCCGCGATTCCGACGGATTGGCAGCCGTTCTTCGGCGGACTGGACGAGCACAGCTACATCCAGATGCTGCGCGAGGTGATCGTGGACGACGCCGATCCGCAGACTGTCGTGCTGCTCGAGATCGAGCCGGAAAAACAGAGCACGCGCATCGACTTTGTCTGCACCGAGACGCTGCTCGGCGTCGCGCCAGTGTGCCTGACGGAGGTCGAGCGTCGCGGGAACGAGCTGTTTTACCAACGCGATGGCCGCGACGTGCGGATCGAGCGGATCTACAACCGGGTCATCTTCGACGAGCTGCTGCGCCGGCCTGATTTGAGCTTTGGCTTCGGGTTCCAGCACGAAATCGATGCGAAATGGATCGGCCACCCGAACTGGTATTTTCGGATCAGCAAACACTCGCTCCCATTCCTGCAAACCGCGCACACCTCGCGCGCGTTTTTTGCGGATCAGATGCCCGCCGGCGAGTCCCTGGGGGATTATGTGCTGAAGCAGCTCTACTCGTTTTCTGGCCTGGGCGTCGACCTCGATCCCACCCAGGAAAAACTTCACGCGCTCGAGGACCCGCACGCGTGGATTTTGCAGGAGAAAGTGAGCTACGCCGATTTCGTGCCGACGCCCGATGGTCTGCGTTCGAAAGCGGAGATCCGCATGATGTTTCTCTGGCCGGATGACGGCGAGCCGCTGCTGGTGAACAACCTCGTGCGCATGAGCCAGGGCGCGATGATGGGCGTGAAGTTCAACCAGAACAAAACCTGGGTCGGCTCCAGCATCGCTTTGCATCAGCCGTAGCAGAGCCGCCCCCACGGAAAGCGGCGGGACGCGCGCTGCTACGCCCGGCCCGGCTATTTCACTTTGGTCACTCGAATATTCCCGCCGCCGAGCACGTACATGCGGTGGCCCCAGCCGGCCTTCACGATGATCACCGCTGGAGAATCACTCGGCGGATAGGCGCGGGTGTCGCCCTGCGATTGCGCCCAGACCTGGCCGTTTGCGAGCATGAAGCGGCTGCGGCCTGTATAGCCGGTGAACGGACCGACGATATTGCTCTCGATCACCTGCGGCTGCGCGGCGATCTTGTTGTCCTTCACCGCCGCATCTACGGCACTCTGCGCCGCCACCTGGTTGGTGGATTTTGCGTAGCCGCGGATGAAATCATCCAGCCGGGCTCGCTCCTCGGGCGTGAGTTTATTCAGGCCCGCCTCCTGAAATTTTTGGGGCGACATCATTTTCTCTACGCCCTGGAACTCGGGCGTCTCTGCTCTCACCAGGCCCGCTCCGAAACAGAGGGCCAGGACGCAAAGGGACGAAATGCCAAGAAAAACCTTACTCATAGCGAAATGCGATAAAGGACGCGGCGCAAAGTGGGAAGCCAAATCGCCAAGGCGCGCGCGCGAGCAGCACCTGTCATTTATCGGGCGACGTCACCTGGAGCACCCGCAGGTGCTTCTCGACCAGCTGCAGGCTGCCATCCGCGGGATCGAAATGCTGCGAGAGAATCTGCCGCGCTGCCTGGTACTCCACGATCGCCTCCTGAGGGCGGCCGAGATTGGGAGCGTCGGGCGAGCCTAACAAGTCCGCGAGGTGCAGGTGACTGATGGCGAGGGAGCGTTGAGCGTAGACATTTCTCGGGTCGCTCGCAGCGAGCTGCCGAAAAGTCGCGAGGGATTGCTGCCGCGCCGCGAGTGCGCCGTTCAGATCGCCGGCCGCGGCCATGATGTTCGCCATTTTTTCGTGTGCGATCGCCACGTCGCGAATTGCATCCATGCTTTCGGGATACTTTTGCGCGACTTCGAGTCGGACCCCTTGCGAGGCGCGGTAGTGTCTTTCCGCATCGCCCAGATTGCCTTCCGTCTCGTAGATGCTGCCAAGGCGCTCGTGTGCGATCCCGGTGAATCGCCGCGTCTTGAAATCATCCGCAATCGATCGCGGCAGTGCCTCCAGCACCGCCAGGGCGGCTTCGTAGTGTTTCCGGGCGCCGGCCGTATCGCCCACATTGGGCAGGTTCGGATTGCCGAGCACATCGCCCACTTTCACGTGACTGATGGCGAGCGCTTGCTGCGCGGGGACATCGCCGGGGTGGCGCTGTGCGGTCGCCTGGAAGGCCGCGAGCGAGCGCTGCGCGGTGGCGACAGCGGTGGGCAGATCGCCGAGCGATGCTTGGACGTCGCTCATTTTTTCCTCGACCAGGCCGAGGGAGCGGCGCGCCAGTGCGTCCTCCGGTGCGGCCGCGAGCAGCTCTTCCGAGATTCGTTTCGCTTTGCCGTAGCTTTCCATCGCGCCGGCCGTATCGCCGAGGTTGGAGTTGTTCGGATTCCCCTGCACGTTGCCGATTTTCACGTAGGCGGATGCCAGCTCGCGCAGGAGCGAGGGATCGTTGCCTGCTTCCTGCGCGAGGCTGTTCAGGTATTCGAGCGCGCGGCTTACGATCAGCTGCCGGGTGGGAGTGGAGCCGGGCAAATCCACGATCGCATCGTGAATTTCGAAGATGAGCGAGCGCGCCAATTGCCGCACCTCCTGGAAACGCCGCTCGGCCCGGGTGCGTTGCTGCTCAGCGCGACGCGCTTCCCAGGCGGTTGTGAAAATCCCCGCGAGCAGGCTGCCAAGCACGATCACCGCCGCGGCGAGCGATATTTTGTGGCGGCGGATGAACTTGCCGGCGCGGTAGTTCCAGGTCGGCTTCTGCGCGCGGACCGGGCGCCCCTCGAGGTGGCGGCGAATGTCTTCGGCGAGCTGTCGGGCAGATTCGTAGCGGCGCGCCGGCTCTTTGCGCATCGCCATCAGGACGATCCTGTCGAGGTCGCCCCGGAGAGATTTCTGGTTTTTAGGTTTCGCCTTCTGATTTCCAGCCACGGTGCTCGGCCGCGCCGGTTCCTGCTGGGTGATGGCGCGGATGATCTCATCCGGCCGCCGACTCGTCAGGCGATAGGGTTTCTCGCCGGTGAGCAGCTCGTAAAGGATTACGCCGAGGCTGTAGACATCGCTCGCCGTGGTCATGCGCTCGCCGCAGACCTGCTCCGGGCTGGCGTAGTCGGGCGTCATCATGCCGGCGAGCGTGATTGTTTGCTCGGGGCGTTGCGTCTCATCGCCGAGCAGCCGGGCAATGCCGAAATCGAGCAGCTTCGGTTCGCCTTCCGGAGTGACGCGGATGTTGCCCGGCTTCAGATCGCGATGGATCACGAGCTGTTGGTGTGCGTAGGCGACGGCGGAACAAATTTTCTCGAAAAGCACCAGGCGCGCCGCGACCGGCAACTGCTGTTGCCCGCAAAAATCGTCGAGCCGTTCGCCGGCCACGTATTCCATCACAAAATAAGGCTGCCCTTCCGGCGTCATGCTCCCGCCGTAGAGCCGCGCGATGTGTGGGTGATTGAGCCCGGCGAGGATGCGCTCCTCCTGCATAAACTGGCGGCGCAAGCTTGCTCGGCTGACGAGGCTCTTGATCAGTTTGATCGCCACGGTCCGCCCCAGTTGCACGTCTTCCGCGAGGTAGACCTCGCCCATGCCGCCTTCGCCGAGGAGCGACTTGATCCGGTACTCGCCCAGCTCCTGGCCAGGCTTTAGTTCGCCCTCATCCGTCGCCAGCGTCTCTGCCGCGAGGTGGTAGGCCGGCTCCTCGATAAACCTCGCGGCACGCGCCTGGAAATTCAGGAGCGACTGCACTTCCGCATGCAATTGCTCATCGCCGGCGCACGCCTTTTCCAGAAACCGGAGCCGTTCCTCCGCTTCCAGTTCGAGGGCCGCTTCCACCAGTTCGGCGACCCGCTCGGCGCGAGCGTCCGCCGTGCCTGCTAGGAGCGAAGTGGTATCGCCTGGCATACGAATTTTAGCTGCGCCGCCCATCGGCCGGCTCCGGATCAGGCCGCTTCTTCGGTGAGGGCGCGACAGAGCCAGAGCTTCGCGAAACTCCAATCCCGCAGCACGGTTTTTTCTGAGATCCCCAATACTTTCGAGATTTCCTTCGCCTCCAATCCGCCGAAAAACTTCAGCTCCACCACCTCGCATTTCCGCGGGTAGATGCGCGCGAAATCCTGCAACACGCCATCCAACACCAGTAGATCGGAGGTCTCCTCGCAGGGGAGCGCGCGTGCTTCGTCGAGGGTAAATTTCAGCGCCAGTCCGCCGCGCTTGTTCGTATTATGAGCGCGGGCGTGGTCCACCAGGATCCGCCGCATCAAACGCGCGGCGATGCCATAGAAGTGCGCGCGGTTTTGCCACGTCATCGTGGAGTCGTCCACCATCCGCAGGTAAGCTTCGTGCACCAGGGCGGTCGGCTGGAGCGTGTGATCGGCCCGTTCGCGGCGGAGGTAATCGCGCGCGCGAAGGCGGAGCTCTTCGTAGACGAGCGGCATGAGGCGCTCGGGCGCATCCGCATCGCCGTCGCCCCAGCTCTGCAGGAGTTCGGTCACGTCCTTGCGGTCGAGCGCGGGGGGTGCGGCACGTGGTTCGACCATCCCTCTTTATACAACATTTGGGTTTACACGGTCAATCCGTTCCAACTCCGGCGGCACCTTCGATTTGTCTGCCTTGGCCGGTTTGCGGCGAAGGGTGCTTCGCCCTTCTCTGGCGTCGGCCCCGGCGGGATGTTCGATCCCTCCGTCAGCATGGACAGCTCGGTGGCAACCGGGAGCTACACCGGCTCGATCCTGCTCGCGCCCAGCAGCAGCAACGCGAGCGGCACCAGCAGTCTCCCGACGGTGCAGCTGAACCTGCAGCGCACGCGCCGGAAGAGGCGTTAGAGCGTACGGAATCGCTCCGTCTTAACCTAGCTCCGCGTTCGTCTCGGCGAACGCGCTGATCGCGAACTCAAGATCCGCGCGGGAATGGGCCGCGCTCACCTGGGTACGGACGCGCGCGGTGCCATGCGGAACGACCGGATAGAAAAAGCCGATTACGTAAACGCCCTTCTCCAGCATGCGCGCGGCAAACTGCTGCGATTTCGCGGCGTCGCCCAACATGATCGGGACGATCGGGTGCGTGCCGGGTTTAATCGTGAGACCGCAATCGGTGAGGGCGGCGCGGAAGAACTTTGTGTTTTCCTCCAGCTTATCGCGCAGCTCGGTGGATTCGATGAGCAACTCGAGCCCGCGCAACGTGGCGGCGACGATCGGTGGCGCCACACTGTTCGAGAAGAGATAGGGACGGGAACGCTGCCGCAGGAGCTCGACGATCGGTTCGCGCGCGCTGGTGAAGCCGCCGCTCGCACCGCCCAATGCTTTGCCAAGGGTGCCGGTGATGATGTCGATCTTGCCCAGCACGCCGCGATACTCATGGGTGCCGCGGCCGGTTTTCCCGAGGAAGCCGGTGGCGTGCGCGTCGTCGATCATGGTGATGGCGCGGTATTTTTCCGCCAGCTCCACGATCGCGCCCAGATCGGCGATCGTTCCGTCCATCGAGAAGCAGCCGTCGGTGGCGATCATTCGCACGCGCGCCCCGCTCGCTTCGCGCAGCTTCGCCTCGAGGTCCGCCATGTCGTTATGCTTGTAGCGCGCGCGCTGCGCTTTGCAGAGGCGGACGCCGTCGATGATCGAGGCGTGGTTCAGTTCATCCGAAATAATCGCATCTTCGGGGCCGAGCAGCGTCTCGAAGAGGCCCCCGTTCGCATCAAACGCGCTCGGGTACAGAATCGTATCCTCGGTCCCGAGAAACTCGGTCAGCTTCTGCTCGAGCTGCTTGTGGATGTCCTGCGTGCCGCAGATGAAACGCACGCTCGCCATCCCGAGGCCGTGCGTGTCGAGCGCTTCTTTCGCTGCCGCAATCAGGGCGGGATGATCAGCGAGCCCAAGATAGTTATTGGCGCAGAAGTTCAGCACTTCGCGATTTTCCGAGACCCTGATGTGCGCATCCTGGGGGCTGGTGATGATGCGCTCGGTCTTGTAGAGTCCCTGCTCTTTGATTTCAGCGAGGGTCTTCGTGAGCTGTTGTTCGAATTCCGCGAGCATCGCGCAACTTCCGCGATCCGCCGATTGATGCAAAATGGCGCAAAAATATTCTTGCTGCGGGTTGTGAATAACTGTTAATAACTCCGCCGATCACATTGAGAGCCGCGCTTCCCAAATACGCTGCCATCTTCGCACTCGCTGCTGCGAGCATCGTGCTGCTGACCTCTTGCGGCACCACTTCGACCGCTGTCGCGACCCGTTCGCTTCCGGCCTACGAGCCGCCGCTGGCGCAGGCTGATTTGCAGACCGTCCGCACGACGGCCTACACCCACAGCGAAGCCGACCACGTGACCTATGGCGCGCGCAATGCGCTCGGCGGCACATTGCAATCGTCAATCGCACGCTTGGAGGTGACGCCGGTCCTGGAGGACTTTGACGCCGCGGATAACATCACGCTTGCGCTGTTCTCGCACGACAAGCGCAAGGCCGCTGCAAAGCACCGCGCGAAGGAGAAGAAGATCGCGGCGCAGAAGGTGAAAGGCCGCAAAGTTGTGAAAGAACGCAAGCCCCAGCCCCGGATCGGCAGTGCGGCAGCGGATTGGTCGCGCTGGCCGGTCGGCACGACTTTCCGTGTGCTCTCGACTGGTCAGGTCTACAAAGTGGACGACTACGGCTGGGCGTTAGCGGGCCGGAACACGATCGATCTCTACATGGCGAACCGCAGCGATATGAACTCGTGGGGCGTCCGCCACGAGCCGATCCAGGTGCTCCAATGGGGCGACCGGCAGGCAAGCATGGCCTTGCTGACGGCGCGGCAGCACTACAAACATTGCCGGCGGATGCTGCTCGAGCTTGAAGAGAAGCATGAAGAGGCCGCCGCCCTCCAGTAGTTGCGAGAAGTTTCCTTCCGGCCCGTGGGCGGCCGTCACTTCAGCCGCTTGCCCAGGCAGACACTTAGCGGGTCGTCCTTGTAGTCACCGAACGCAGCAATTCGCGTATAGCCGAGACTTTCGTATAGCGCCAGCGCGCCCGGCTGGCGCAGGCCGGTCTCCAGCCAGAGCGCGCTGAAATCCCGTTCGCGCGCGAGCTGCTCGAGAGCGTGCATGATGGCACGCGCGACACCGCTGCGGCGCGCGGCGGGCCTCACGAAGACTCGCTTTACCTCCGCAATCGAGGCATGGCGGGGCCGAATCGCGCCGCAGCCCACGGCGTTGCCCTTCAGCCGTGCGACCACGAAGACGATCTCGTCTGCACCGGTCCCGTGAAACTCCGCCGCGGTGGCGATCTCGTTGCCGTAGAGCAGGTCGATCTCGGCCCACAATTCAGCCATCAGCTGCCTGCTCTCGGCGGAGAGGATCTCCGCCCGCTCGATCTGCAGATCCATGCGCTTCACCCGCTCTCGGACCAAGCGTGGCGGGCGCCGCGTTATGCCGCGTTTTCCCAATCGAGCACGATCTTGCCGGATTGGCCGGACTTCATCAGCTCCACGCCTTCAATGATCTTTGTGTAGGGCAGGTGATGGGTAATGACAGGTGTGATATCGAGGCCGCTCTGCAAGAGCGCGGTCATTTTGTACCACGTTTCAAACATTTCCCGGCCGTAGATGCCCTTAATCGTGAGGCCGTGGAAAACCACCAGATTCCAGTCAATCGCCGCGCTCCCCGGCATAATGCCGAGCATCGCAATGCGGCCGCCGTTCACCATCACGTCGAGCATGTCGGTGAAAGCGCGCGGATTGCCGGACATTTCGAGACCGACGTCGAACCCTTCTTTCATCCCGAGGTCATGCATCGCGTCCTGCAGTTTGGTCTCGCGCACGTCGATCGCGAGCGTCGCACCCATCTGGCGCGCAATGTCGAGCCGGTAGGGATTCACGTCGGTGATGACGACCTTGCGCGCGCCGGCCATTTTTGCGATCGGCACCGCCATGCAGCCGATCGGTCCCGCTCCGGTAATGAGGACATCCTCGCCGACGAGATCGAACGAAAGCGCGGTGTGCACCGCGTTGCCGAGCGGATCGGAGCACGAAATCACATCGAGCGAAATGTTCGGATCGCAGCGCCAGATATTGCTCGAGGGCACGACGACATATTCGGCAAAGCCGCCCGGTCGGTTGACGCCGATCCCTTTCGTATTCGGGCAAAGATGGCGCCGGCCGGCCAGGCAATTTCGGCAATGGCCGCAGACAATGTGGCCTTCGGTGGTGACGAGTTCGCCCTCCTTGAAGTCGGTCACGGCGCTCCCGACCTGGTCGACGATCCCGACAAACTCATGCCCGATGACGAGAGGGACGGGGATCGTTTTTTGGGCCCAGGCGTCCCAGTTGTAGATATGCACGTCCGTCCCGCAGATCGACGCTTTCTGGACGCGGATGCGAACGTCGTTCGCCCCGACTTCCGGCACCGGCACCTCCTGCAGCTCGAGGCCTTCTGCGGCCCGCGCTTTCACCACCGCTGGCATTGTCCTGCTCATGTCTGTACGCTAGACGCGAGTCCGGCGCGCGCCAAGCCAGCGCGGGCCGCTCGAAGCTTGCGTTCGCCACCGTCTTTCCGGATGGTGGTCGTCCATGTCCGCGCCGGTCGATCGAGCCACGCCCAAACCGGTCACGGCGAAGCTGACATTCATCTTCCGCTTCGCGAGCACGATCGCGCTCTGGTCCGTCGCGCTCCTGATCATTTTTTCCGGTTACGAGTACGCTTTTTTCGGCCTCATCGCGGCCTTCGGGTTGCTCACGCTCTGGGAGTTCTACGGCATGCTCGACCACAAGGGACTGCCGAACTTCAAGATCACCGCCATGATCTGCGGGGCGATCATGCTCGTGGGAAGCTTCTATTACTATTCCACAATTGGCCCGGCCCACTCCTACGATTTCGAGGTGGCGTGCCTGCTCGGTTTTCTTCTCACGGTCTTCGCGCGCCAGATGTTCGAGAGCCTGCGCGACGACGCGCCGCTACGGACGATGGCTTACACGCTCTTTGGTCTGCTCTACGTCCTCTGGCTCTTTAACTTCATGACGAAAATCGTTTACGTGGTGCCGCGCTCGCCCACCGGGGTGGTGCAGGGGCAGTTCTACGTGCTTTACCTGATCGCGATCACGAAATTCAGCGACATGGGCGCATATCTCACGGGTAGCCTGTTCGGCAGGCACATGATGGTGCCGCACATCAGCCCGAAGAAATCCTGGGAAGGTTTCGTGGGTGCCCTCTTCTTTTCCTTGCTCGCGAGCTGGGGATTGTTCGCGCTCATGCCGGGGCACCTCTCCGCCCTCAACTGGACGCACGCGACGGTGCTCGGTTTGCTCCTGGGGTTCGCGGCGGTGATCGGCGATCTGGCGGAGTCGATCGTCAAGCGCAGTACCGGCGTAAAGGATTCCGGTAATTTTCTCCCGGGGATCGGTGGCGCGCTCGATTTGATCGACAGCCTGCTTTTCACGGCGCCCTTGTTGTTCTTCTACCTACGGCTGGTGATTCGAGTTTCGTAGGCGTGTCAATGAAGCCGAAACGGGTCGTTGTTCTGGGTGCGACGGGCTCGATCGGGGAGAGCGCGCAGAAGGTGGCGCGCGACATTCCGGAGCGGATGCAAATTGTGGGACTCGCGGCCAGGAGCAGCGCCGCGAAACTCGCGGCCGATGCCAACCAGCTGCGGCCGGAGGCGGTCTGCATCGTCGACGAAACGAAGCTGGCGGAGTTGCGCGCCGGGCTGGCTTACGAGCCGAAGATCTTCGTCGGCGAAACGGGCCTCGTGGAGATCGCCACCCTGGCCTCGGCGGACATGGTGCTCGTCGCGGTCGTAGGCACTGGCGGGTTGCGGCCGGCGCTCGCTGCGGTCGAGGCCGGGAAAGATCTCGCCGTCGCGAGCAAAGAAATTCTCGTGATGGCGGGCGGGATCGTGATGGGAGCAGCGGTGAAAAAAGGAGTGCACGTGCTGCCGGTGGACAGCGAGCACAACGCGATCTTCCAGTGTCTGGATGGCCGCGTCTCCGCCGTGCGCCGCTTGATTTTGACTGCCTCCGGCGGGCCGTTTCGCCAAACGCCGGCCGCGGATTTCGAGTCGATCACAGTGGAGCAGGCGCTCCGTCATCCCACTTGGAACATGGGCGCGAAGGTCACGATCGATTCCGCGACGCTTTTCAACAAAGGCCTCGAAATGATCGAGGCGCGCTGGCTCTTCGACGTCGAAATGGCCCGGGTCGACGTGGTGATCCACCCGCAGAGCATCGTGCATTCGATGGTGGAATTCGTCGACGGCTCGATCCTGGCGCAGATGAGCCATTCGGACATGTGCTTTCCGATTCAATACGCCGTCACCTGGCCCGAGCGCGTGCCGAATTCCCTCGCGCCGCTCGATTTCGGGAAGCTCCGCCAGCTCGATTTTGCTACTCCGCGGTTTGGCGATTTCCCGGCGCTCGAGCTCGCCCGCCACGCCGGTGAGACCGGCGGGACGCTCCCGGCTGTTTTGAACGCCGCGAATGAAGTGGCGGTCTCAGCTTTCCTTGAAAAACGCATCCCGTTCCCCGGAATCTGGCGCCTGGTCGAGCAGGTCATGAATCGCCACCACTCGATTGCGGACGCTTCCCTCGATGCGATATTGGCGGCCGATCAGCGGGCCCGCATCGCAGCGGCCGATCTGCTTCGGGCGCATTAAGTCAGCGATCCTTCCATGATCCCGCACATCTTTCGCACCATCCTCATTCTACTGGAGGTGGTCGTCCTTTTTAACCTCCTCATCATCGTGCATGAGCTGGGCCACTTTCTCGCGGCGCGCTGGCGCGGGTTGTTCGTCGAAGGCTTCGGAATCTGGTTCGGGAAGCCGCTCTGGAAGAAGACGATCAACGGTGTCCAGTACTCGTTGGGCTCGCTCCCCTTCGGCGGTTTTGTGAAACTGCCGCAGCTCGCACCGATGGATATCATCGAGGGCAGCGCCGATGTGGACCGTGCACAGCTGCCGGTGATTTCGGCCCTGGACAAGATCATTGTCGCGATCGCCGGCCCGCTCTTTAGCATTCTGCTCGCGCTCGCCTTTGCCTGCATCGTCTGGGTGGTCGGTCATCCCACAAACGAGTCCGACATGACGACGGTGATCGGCTACATGTCCGCAGATTCGCCCGCGCTGAAGGCTGGCCTGCTGCCAGGCGACAGAATCCTCGAAGTCGATGGGAAGCCCGTAACGCGTTTCAGCGGAATGAACGACAGCGTCGTCTGGAACGTCGTCAGCAGCGAAGGCGAGACCATCCCATTCAAGGTGGAGCGCAACGGAGCGGTGCGGGAATTCTCCGTCGCGCCCTATCGCGCGCAGACCCGCGGCTGGCGGCGCAAGAGCGTCCGGCAGGTGCTGATTTCTCCGGCCCAGACCGCGATCATCGATAAAGTCATTCCCGATTCTCCTGCCGCGGGCGCCGGTCTCACGCACGGCGATGTCGTGGTGGCGGTGAATGGCGATACAATCTACAGCCCCGCTGCCGTCGCGGAGTTCATCGACAAAAATTCTGGTCTACCCGTTAGGCTGCGGGTGATGCGTGACGGCCAGTTGCTCGAGCCGACACTCCAGCCGCGCGCCGTCTCGAAGGACGAGAAGAAGCCGCGGCTCGGCATCTGGTGGGACGCTGATGGGCGCATGTCCGTGGCGCATCCGAGTCCGCTGGAGCAGGTCTACAATAGCATCACCAGCACCCTGAATACCATCGGCGCGGTCGCGTCGCCGAAGTCCGACGTGAAGCTGCAACATATGAGCGGCCCCGTGGGCATCGGGCGCATCTACTACATGCTCTTCCAGAGCGAGCGCGGCTGGCAGCTGGCGCTTTGGTTTAGCGTCATCCTGAATGTGAACCTCGCGATTCTAAACATGCTGCCGATCCCAGTGCTGGATGGCGGCCATATTGTGCTCGCGATCATCGAATCGGTCCGCCGCAAGCCGGTGAACACGCGTATTCTCGAGTTCGTGCAAACCGCCTGCGCGGTGCTGATTATCGGCTACATGGCATATGTCAGCTTCTTCGACATCGGCGATCTCTTCGGGCGGAGCAGCGACGAAGCGAAATCAGCTCCTGCGAGCACGGCGACGCCGGCGCCGTAACGGAACCGGTGCCGTTCGCGTTGCATTGCGTCGCAGAGAGGCCGCGCTAGAATAGGGGATGGTTTTTGAGGAGATACGAAAGCTCTACTTCGCTGCTCCCTTCAAAGCGTTCGACATCGTGCTGGGCAATGGGCGCTCCATTCCCGTCGAACACCCGGAATTCATGGCGTTATCGCCGGACGAAGATGTCGTTGTTGTGTTTGAGTCTGACGGGCATTTGACGATCGACGTTCCGTTGATTGCTGCTCTGAAGGAACGCCGCAACGGGACAGCGACTCGCAAGCGCAAGCGGTGAGTTACTGCGCGAATCCATTCTCTTACGCCCGCCGCGTCACCCGCGAAGTGATGGTCGGCCGTGTCGGCGTCGGCGGCGCGAACCCCATCCGCGTGCAGTCGATGATCACGTGCGACACGATGGATACGGCCGCCTCCATCGCGCAGACGATGGAACTCGCGGACGTTGGCTGTGAGATCGTGCGCATCACCGCGCCGACCGTGAAGGACGCCGCGAATCTCCAGCACATCGTGCGCGGTTTGCGCGATCTCGGCTGCGAGGTGCCTACCGTGGCCGACATCCATTTCAAACCGGAAGCCGCGCTCGAAGCGGCCAAGTGGGTGGACAAGGTTCGCATCAATCCCGGCAACTACGCCGACTCGAAGAAGTTCAAGATTATCGAGTACACGGATGAGCAATACGCGGCTGAGATCGAGCGGATCCGGGAGCGGTTCACGCCGCTGGTCTTGCGGTGCAGGGAGCGGGGGATCGCCATTCGGATCGGCACGAATCACGGCTCGCTCTCCGATCGGATCATGAATCGCTACGGCGACACGCCCCTCGGGATGGTGGAGAGCGCGCTCGAGTTCGCGCGGATTGCGCGGGAGCTCGATTACCACGCCTTCATTTTCTCCATGAAGTCGAGCAATCCCAAGGTCATGATCAACGCCTACCGCTTGCTGGTGGCGCGGCTGCAGGAGGAAGGCGGGGATTGGAATTACCCGATCCATCTCGGCGTGACCGAGGCGGGCGACGGCGAGGATGCGCGGATCAAGAGCGCGATCGGGATCGGCTCGTTGCTGCAGGACGGCATCGGCGACACGATTCGCGTCTCACTCACGGAAGACAGCATCCATGAGATTCCCGTGGCGCGGGCGCTGGTGGCTCTCGTTCCGCAAGGGTCCAACCTCCAACATCCGACGTGCAACGGCGAAGTCTCCTACGATCCGTTTTCCTACCAGCGCCGCGCCTCGACCACGATTCACCCGCCGGCCATCGGCGGGGACATCGCCCTCGGCGGCGAAGAACTGGTGCGCGTGGTCATCCGTCAGTCGAGCTTCGACAAAATCGCGCACAAGATCGACCGGATGGGCGACTATAAGCCCGAGCTCATTTTCGAGGATGCACACGTCCAGCAGATCGATCCGCGCGATGACTCCGCGGTGGCGACGCTAAACGCCGACCCCGTCGCCCGTCTCGTAACGGTGCGCGACGATCTCGATCTTCCGGTCATCGCCGCCTTCCGCCTGCTCGCCGCGCGACTCGCCCCACGTCACCCGATTCTGCTGAAGGACGTCTTTGCCAATCAGCCATCAGCCACCAGCGATCAGCAATTCCTCCCCACCCTCCTGCGCGCCTCGACCCGCATCGGCTCGCTCCTCTGTGACGGCATCGGCGACGCCATCCTCGTGCAAGGCGAAGAAGCGCCCGGCCAGGCCCTGCGCCTCAGCTACAACATCCTGCAGGCCGCCGGCACCCGCATTTTCAAGACGGATTACGTCGCCTGCCCGTCCTGCGGGCGCACGCTTTTCAATCTTCAGACCACCACCGCCCGCATCAAAGCGGCCACCATTCACCTCAAAGGCGTCAAGATTGCCGTCATGGGCTGCATCGTAAACGGTCCCGGCGAAATGGCGGATGCCGACTTCGGCTACGTCGGCGGCGCCCCCGGCAAGATCAATCTCTACGTCGGCAGGACGGCGGTGAGGTTCAACATCCCCGAAGCCGAAGCCGTCGATCGCCTGCAGGATCTGATCCGCGAACACGGCAAATGGATTGATCCGGTCGCTGCCGCGGAGCCTATTCCAGTGTAAGCGGGGCGCGCTCCGCCCCGGAGCCGCGATTCGGAAAGGATGATCGCAATCCTGAACCGCGCCGCCGGTGGTCCCACCGCCAACTCGGACGAGAGCGACCGGCAGGTGCGCGAGCTTTTCACCAATCACGGGATCGAGCTGCGGATTCTTCATCCCGAAGGGGAGCGCGACCTCGCCGAGCTCGCCGCCGAGGCAGCGCGCGACACCGGCGACGTCATCGTGGCGGGCGGCGGCGACGGGACGATCAGTGCCGTCGCTTCCGCCCTCGTGGGCACCGGCAAAGCCCTCGGCGTCCTTCCGCTCGGAACACTCAATCATTTTGCGAAAGACCTCGGGATTCCCCTCGAACTCGACGCTGCGGTGGAGACGATCGCGCGCGGCCACGCGGTTGCAGTCGATACCGGCGAAGTGAACGGCCGCCTCTTCCTCAACAACTCCAGCCTCGGCCTTTACCCGCGCATCGTGGCGAATCGCGAGGCGCAGCAGGAGCGGCTCGCGCGCGGCAAGTGGACCGCCTTCGGATGGGCCGCCCTGCGCGCCCTGCGGCGCTTCCCGTTCCTCGATCTCTCCGTCGCGTTGCCAGGCGAAAAGCTCCACCGCCGAACCGCGTTCCTCTTCGTCGGCAATAACGAATACGAATTCTCCGGGTTCAACCTCGGCAGCCGCCGCTGCATCAATGCCGGCCGGCTCGGGCTCTATCTCACTCATCGGACGGGCCGGCTCGGACTGTTGCGTCTTGCGCTGCGCGCACTGATCGGCCGGCTCGCCCAGGCCGATGATTTCGATGTCTTTTGCGCGGAGCAGGCGACGATCGAGAGCCGCCACGCGCGCCTTCTCGTGGCCACGGATGGGGAAGTGAACTGGATGGAAACCCCGCTCGATTATCGGATTCGTCCGGCGGCCTTGCGCGTGCTGGTCCCGCAGCCGACAACATCTGAGTAGATGCGAACGCTGGTGCACCTTTCCGATCTTCACTTCGGTCGGATCAACCCAGCCATTCTCGAGCCGCTGCTCGCATTGATCCGCGAGATCAGTCCCGCGCTCGTAGCCGTTTCCGGCGATCTGACGCAGCGTGCCCGCACGGCCGAGTACGTCGCCGCGCGTGATTTCCTGCAGCGCATTCCGTTTCCGCAGATCGTCGTGCCCGGAAATCACGACGTGCCGCTGCACAACATCGTTTCGCGGTTCGTCCGCAGCCTCGACCGTTATCGCAGCTACATCACCGATGACCTGCAGCCCTTCTACGCCGATGAGGAGCTGGTCGTGGTCGGCGTGAACACCGCGCGGGCTTTCACCTGGAAAGACGGCCGGATCAATCGCGGCCAGCTCGCCCGGTTGCGTGCCGCGCTCGAGCCGCTGGATAGCGGCCGCACCAAGATCGTGGTCACGCATCATCCTTTCGACCTGCCCGCAGGCACACACGGCCAGGTCGTAGGCCGGTCGCGTCTCTCGATCAAGACCCTCGCGGAATGCGGGGTCGATCTGCTCCTCGCGGGCCACTTCCACATTGCCGATATCGGCTCCACCGCCACGCGCTACGACATCCCCGGCTACTCCGCTCTGATCGTTTCCTCCGGCACGAGCACTTCCACGCGCGGACGCGGCCAGCCAAACTCGCTCAACGTCATTCGCGTCGATCGCACGCGCGTCACGATCGAGCGCCACGTCTGGCAGCCGCAAGCGAACAACTTCGATCTCTTCTCGACCGAGAATTTCGCCAAACTCGAGACCGGATGGATTCGCGCATGACCCCTGGTCCAGAGCAATCGCACCGCCCTTTCGAACGGCCATTTCGGTTTCTAAAAAACCGCCTTTCGGCGGAAAAATATCTTGGCCTCCATCTGACGATTGGTCTCCTGATCACGCTTTTCGCGAGCTGGTCGTTCAGCGAAATCGCGGAGGAAATTCGGCCCGGCGCGCCTTACGCCTCGTTCGATCCAGCGGTGACGGATTGGTTCCAGGCGCACGCCACACCCGCGCGGACCGTGGCAGCGCGGCTCGTAACCGACGTCGGCTCGGTCGGCTTTGTTTCGGCCGTATCCGTAGCCTGCGCGTTACTCTTTGCGCTGAAACGCTGGTGGACCCGCCTGTTCCTGCTCGCTCTTACCATGATCGGCGGCAGCTTCTTAAACATCTTTCTAAAACACCTGTTTCATCGCCAGCGGCCTGTCCTGCAAAATCCGCTCGTCACGCTCTCGAGTTACGGCTTCCCCAGCGGGCACACCATGGGATCCGCGCTCCTTTACGGCCTCCTTGCGCTCCTCCTCGCGCAGAGCGCGCGCCATTGGCCGCTTCGTGCGGCTCTTTGCGCGGCCGCGGTGCTTGTAGTTGTGCTCGTCGGCATCTCGCGCATCTACCTCGGCGCCCATTTTCTCACCGATGTCCTGGGGGCGTTTGCTGCCGGTGGCGCCTGGTTGACGTTTTGCTGGACCGCGATCGAAATCTTCCGACGTCGGCGGGCGGAACGGAGTCTGCACACCCTCGCGTAAAACCAGTCCCATTTCCGAAAAAGTGTGCTACAATCCGCGATGGCAAAAACTTCTGGTTCCTCCTTTTCCCGTCGCGCACCCGATAATATCACTGAAGAGTTGGTCGCCATTCTCTCTTCGAAAACGGCCTACGAGTTCAAGCCGCTCTTCGACATTATCCTCGCCAATCTGCGCGAGCGAAACCTCGCCAGCGGCGGCGAAGAGATGCTGCGCTTGCGCGCCTACGAGAAGCTGCAAAGCCTCGTCGCACAGGGCGCGGTCGATCGGAAGGTGAACGGGACGACCAAGAAATATAAAGGTGTCACGGCTCGTCTCGCGGTTATCAGTGCCGAACAAAAGGTGCTCCGCGCGGAGTGGGACCAACGGGCGATCGCGAAAGCGGCCGCTGCGGCTGCGGAATAGCTCCGCTTCTGCTTTCGTAGAAGTGCGACGTTGTCGCAGGGCACGCCACCCGGCTTCTTCCTAACGAGCCGGGGTGATGGAGCCTCTCTTTTTGTTTGCGCCCGGAGCCGGCGCGCCTTCTTCGCACCGCTGGATGCGCCACTGGGCGGATCTCCTGCGCGGGATCGGCCAGGTGCGGACACTGGACTATGACTACATGCTCGCGGGACGACGCCGGCCGGACCCGTTGCCGCAATTGCTCCAGACGCATCGCAAGGCTCTGGCCGACGCGCGCGCGTCGCACGCCGGGCCGATCATTCTCGCCGGCAAGAGCATGGGCGCGCGCGTCGGCTGCCACCTTGCCCTGACCGAAACGGTCCATGCGCTGGTCTGTTTCGGTTACCCGCTCTGCGGCGGCGGCGATCCGGGCAAGCTCCGCGATAAAGTCCTGCGCGAGCTGGCGGTGCCGGTGCTTTTCCTGCAGGGCACGCGTGATTCGCTTTGTCCCCTCGCTCTGCTCCAGCAGGTGCGGGCGGAGATGCCTGCGCCTAACGAGCTGCACGTCGTGGCCAGCGGCGATCATTCGCTTCTTGTGAGCAAGAAACAGCTCCAGGCCGACGGCGCGACGCAGGCGGAGGTGGACGCACGGATTCTGGAAGTGATCCTCGAGTTTGTGACGCGCAAGACGGCGGGCGTCTGAACCGCCGCCGTGCGATACTCGGGCATGCAGAAGAAGCAATTCGCGGAACTGGGTCTCGCGCCGGAAATCCTGAAGGCCGTCGAGCGAATGGGCTTCGAAGAAGCGTCGCCGATTCAATCCGCTGCGATTCCAGTCTTGCTCGAGGGCGCCGATGTGGTCGGTCAATCACAGACCGGCTCCGGCAAAACGGCAGCGTTCGGCATCCCTGCGATCCAGCTGGTCGAGCCGAGCCTCCGTGCGCCGCAGGTGCTGATCCTCTGTCCGACGCGTGAGCTTGCGATGCAGGTCGCGGAGGAAATTGCGAAGCTGGCGTTCTTCAAGCGCGGGGTGCGCGAGCTGCCGATCTATGGCGGCCAATCCTACGAGCGGCAATTCCGCGGCTTAAGCGCGGGCGCGCAGATCATCATCGGCACGCCGGGACGCGTGATGGATCACCTCGAGCGCAAGAGCCTCAAACTCGGCCAGATCAAGATGATCATTCTCGATGAAGCCGATCGGATGCTGGACATGGGTTTCGTCGACGACATTAAAACGATTCTCCGCGAGGTGCCGGAGGAGCGACAGACCGTCTTCTTTTCCGCGACCATTCCCCGTCCGATCCAGGAGCTGATCAAAACCTTCACGCGCAATCCCGTGAGCGTGCGGGTGGAAGCGGAGGCGATGACCGTCCCCGCGATCGAGCAGATTTATTACGAGGTCGATCGACGCTCGAAGCTCGAGGTGCTCTGCCGTTTGCTCGACCTCGAAGACGTCAAGCTGGCAATCGTTTTCTGCGCGACCAAGATGATGGTCGACGAGCTGACCGAGCATCTCGTGGCGCGTGGTTACGGCGCCGACAAGCTGCACGGCGACATGACGCAGGCGATGCGCGAACGAGTGATGGCGAAGTTTCGCAAGCGTGCGGTCGAAATCCTCGTCGCCACCGACGTAGCAGCGCGCGGACTCGACGTCGATGACATCGAGATCGTCTTCAACTACGACCTGCCGCATGACGGCGAAGATTACGTCCACCGCATCGGGCGGACCGGCCGCGCGGGCAAAGGCGGCAAGGCGGTGACGTTCGTCGCCGGGCGCGAGATTTACCGGCTGGAGAACATTCAGCGCTTCACAAAGAGCCGGATGCGGCGCGCGAAAATTCCCACTGCCGAGGAGGTTGAAGGGAAACGCGCGACCGCCTTTGCGGGAGCGTTGCGCGAGACGCTCGAGCAGGGCGAATACAAGCGGCACGACGAGCTGCTCGACAGTCTGCTCGAGCAAAACTATTCGCCCACCGATATCGCCTCTGCGCTCATCCATTTGTTAGGCGAAGACAAGGCGCGCGCCGGGGAGGCGATCACGGAAGATCGGCGGGAGCGCGGCCGTGAGGGTTTCGACCAACCATGGCGCGACCGCGCTCCTCGTCCCGTGGCGCACGCCGGCCCGCGCGAAGAGGCCGGCACGGTCTCGCACGAGCCGGGCATGGTCCGCCTGGCCTTCAATGCCGGACGCGCGCATGGGGTGCAGCCTGGTGATTTTGTCGGCGTCATCACGGGCGTGACTGCCATCCCGAAAGGCGAGATCGGCGCCATTCACCTGCAGGCGACGAAGAGCCTCGTCGACGTAGCCGAGCCGCGCGTCGAGCTGGTTCTCCAGAAGCTGAACGGCATCCAGTTCAAAGGCCGGAAGCTGGCGGTCCGCCTCGCCGCGCCAGGCGCGAAGCGAAAGTAGCCGAGCATCAGGGAGGCATGGCTGAGATCGCAGAGCGCCGGCTGATCAATCAGAAGATCGCGGGCGCGGCGCCGTCCAGCGCGGCCGCGGTGGTCGCACATCTCGGAGCGATCCAGGCGCAGGATTACACGAGTTCGCTCTGGGCGATCGGGCTGCGCGCTGGAGTGAACGAGGCGGCGGTCGAGCAGGCGATTGCCGCGCGGCAGATCGTTCGCACCTGGCCGATGCGCGGCACTTTGCACTTCGTCGCGGCGGAAGATGTGCATTGGATGCTGGAGCTGCTGACGCCGCGTATTCTCTCGGCGGCGCTGAATCGTGCGGAGCAGTTGGGCCTCGATGCGGCGACGCTGGCGCGCTGCGGCAAAGTCTGCCGCGAGACTCTCGCGAGCGGCGGACAGTTGACGCGACCGGAGTTGCTTGCGGCTTTCGAGTCAGCGGGAATTCCGACCGATGCGCAGCGCGGTTATCACATGATCTGGCGGCTCGCCCAGGAACGGCTGATTTGCTTCGGCCAGCGCGCCGGGAAACAGCCAACGTTCGTCTTACTCGACGAATGGGTGCCGCCGCCGAAACAGTTCGATCGCGCAGCGGCGCTGCGAGAACTCGCGCGCCGCTATTTTAAAAGCCACGGACCGGCGAGCGTGCAGGATTTCGTCTGGTGGTCCGGCCTCAGGGTGTCCGAGGCGCGGATCGCGATCGAGAGCGCGGAGCTCTCGCGCGAAGAGATCGACGGCGCGACCTGCTGGAGGTCTTCAGAGGCAGGCGGCGCAATCAGCCAAACTCCCGCGGCCCATCTGCTGGCAGCTTTCGACCAATACCTGCTCGGCTATCGCGACCGCGCGGCGGTGCTCGATCCGCGGCACGCTCTGAAGATCGTGCCCGGCAGCAACGGCATCTTCCTGCCCATCATCGTGTGGAACGGCCGCGTGGTCGGCACCTGGAAGCGCGTGCTGAAAAAGCGCGCCACGCTGGTGCTCGCATTTCCCTTTGCGCCACTGTCGAAAGCAGGCGAGCGCGCGGTCACGCTCACGGCCGAGCCTTACGCGCGTTTTCTCGGAATGCCGGTGGAATTGCAATTCGCCCGCGCCGAATCTTGACGCATGAGCGACACCTCACCCGCGGGATTTTCCTACAACACACACCTCGATATCCTGCACGCGCCGCTGGAGGTGATCGACGTCGCCGGGTTGGTCAGCGCCTGCCAGGACCAATGGTATAATCAGACGCTCTGTCAGGTGGATGAATCGGTCGTGCGCCTCGGCGTGGTGCAAGGCGAGTATCACTGGCACAAACACGAGACGGAGGATGAATTCTTTTACGTCGTGAGCGGGCGATTTCTGATCGATCTCGAGGAGCGCACCGTCGATCTCGCCGCAGGCCAAGGCTTCGTCGTCCCGAAAGGCGTCATCCACCGCCCGCGCGCGCTGGAGCGCACCGTGATTCTAATGGTGGAGCGCGCCGGGATCGTGCCGACCGGCAGCGGAGTCTAACGAACGCAGGTGATTGCCCGAGCGGCCGCGCTGGAGCTGCAGGATTTCCGCCATCGTGCTGACCGCAATCTCCGCCGGCGAATCGGCTCCGATATCGAGCCCGACGGGCGCGTAAACTTTCGCGAGTTGTTCCTCGGTATATCCCGCCTCCCGCAACGCATCGAAAACACGCCGCACTTTGCGGCGGCTGCCGATCATCCCGATGTAACCGATTTCCGCGACCCGCAAAGCGGCGGCCAACGCCTGCTGATCGAGCTCGTAGTTGTGGCTCAGCAAAACGAGCGCGTCGTCGCCCTGCCAGGTGCGGCTCTCGATGAATGCCGCCGGCGCGAGATCGGCCCGGCACTGCACCGCGGCGGGAAAGCCGTCGAGCAGCTCCGCCCGTTGCTCGATCACCGTCACGTGCATGCCGCATTCGGCCGCCAGATTGGCGATGGCGCGTGAGCAATGTCCGCCGCCGATCAGAAACACCGCCGTGTTCAGGTTCTGCGGCTCGAGCAGGACGGTCACTTCTCCGCCGCAGATCGCGCCAAACGAGCGGTCGCTCGCTTCGTGCAACGGATAGGTTTTCAGCCGGGTTTCCTTCGCGCGCAGTGCCGTCAGGCAATCTTCCGCGACCAGGGCCTGGAATTTTCCGCCGCCAATCGTGCCAGAGATCGTGCCATCGTGGTAGACCAGCATCTTCGAGCCGGCTTCGCGGGGAACGGAGCCGGTCGTCGCCGCCACCGTAGCGAGGGCGCAGGGCGTGCGCGTGCGGCGGGCGCGCAGCAGTTCTTCGAGCAATTCGTCATTCATCCCGTGTCACCGTGCCTTCGATCTGCCCGCGCGGCTCGTCGGTGGGAACGAACAGTTCGTTGTGATTCTCGAGCCCGAACGGCTTCAGGTTGACCAGCAGATAATGTTTGTTAGGCATCGCCAGGTCGACCCGCGAAATCTCGGCGCAAGTCTGCAAGGCCGCCTCGCCCATCGCGTAGACGCTCGCCTGCGCGGAAGAGCTGTAGTCATCCGCGAAGACCGGCAGCATGGCTGCGAGGATTGCCTCGTTCGCCGCGTTGTAATCCGCCGGCGCCGTCGACCAAGTCCAGGTGGCGTCTAACGACGTCGCCAGGATCCGGTCGTTCGTCTCCGGCAGGGTGGTGAACTCGTCGCGCGGAAAACCTTCCCAGCCGGAGCCGGTGGATTTTAGAATCACGAGATCGCGCACACCCGATTCAATGGTCTGCGATGTGCGGGTGCAGCGCGCGCGCGTCCACATCTTCGCATCGCTCCCTGCGCGAAAGGAGTGCGCGTGCGGCTGGCCATCCACCTGCATCCTCTGCCAGTCCTTCGTGAAAATCTCCGCCGAGGCACTTTCCACCTGTTCGTAGCGCGCCAGGAAATGCTGCGTCAGCGTCAGGCCGAACCGCTCCGTTTCCGCACCGAGATGCTCCTGCGCCAGGACGTTGACCGTGTTCTTGATCGTGTCCGTCGCCACGACTTTGCTGTTGTCCGCAGAGGTGTAAGCGCCCGCGAAATCACCGGTCAGCAGCACTGCAGCGTCGATCTCTGTGACCGTATGCATCGGACCGTCGCGCAGAATCTTCATGACGCGGACCCGCGCTTTGCCGTAACGATTGCTGAGCAGCTTCATGGCTTGCCGATGATTGATAGATCACACCGACCGGTCCCGCGATGCTAAACGTCGGCGAGCTGAATTCGATGAGCTGCGAAGAGTTCACCGGCGCGTGCGGGGGAGTGTTCGAGCATTCGCCGTGGGTCGCGACGCGCAGTTGCGATCAGCGTCCTTTCACCAGCCGCGAGCGACTGCACAGTGCGATGTGCGCGACCGTGCAGAATGCGACTCCCGACGAGCAGCTGACTCTGATCCGAGCGCATCCCGATCTGGTCGGTCGCGCTATTCTCACGAGCGAATCGCAAGCCGAGCAGGCGAGCGCCGGCCTGGAAAATCTCACGGCTGAGGAGGCGGCGCTTTTCCGGCGCTACAACCTCGAATACCAACATCGGTTTGGCTTCCCGTTCGTGATCTGCGCGCGTTTGAACAAAAAGGAGGCGATCCTCCGCGCCTTCCCGGAGCGGCTGCAAAACTCGCGCGAGAAAGAGATCGAAACCGCACTCGAAGAAATCTACAAGATTGCTGAGCTACGCCTCCGTGACCTCGTCCAGTGAGCACCCTTTCCACTCATGTCCTTGATACCGCCCGCGGCTGTCCCGCCGCGGGGATGAAGATCGAACTCTGGTCCGGGTCGACCTTGCTGAAGGCCGTCACCACAAACCAGGATGGCCGCACCGATGCGCCACTGCTTTCCGGCGATGAGATGCGCGCCGGCACCTACGAATTGCTCTTCCACGTCGGCGCGTATTTCGGCGAAGCCACTTTCCTCGATCAGGTGCCGGTGCGTTTCACGATTTCCGATGCGCGCGCGAAATATCATGTGCCGCTGCTCGTAACGCCATGGGGTTACAGCACCTATCGCGGCAGCTGAAATGAAATCCCAAATCGGATGCGGCCGGTCATTCGTTGGGATTTGGCGCCTGGAGCTTTCTTGGAAGTTGGGATTTGGGGTTTTCGCCGCCGCGCAACAATGAGCGCAACGGAAACACAAAAAGCGCCCGCCGGTCTCGTGGACCTGGCAGCCGTCCGGACCGGCGGCGTGGCGTTGCTGGCGAATGACGAGTTTTTTGCCAAAAAGGAGAACCTGCTGCGACCCGGCCGCGGCGTCTTCATTCCCGACAAATACACCGACCGCGGCAAATGGATGGACGGCTGGGAAAGCCGCCGGCGCCGCACGCCCGGCCAGGATTGGTGCGTGATCCAGCTCGGCTTGCGCGGCATCATCCGGCAGGTCGACATCGACACAAATCATTTCCTCGGGAATCACCCGCCGTTCGCGTCGCTGGAGGCCGCCTGCCTAACGAACGGATTCGATCCAGCCGCGGCGGAGCAGGTCGCGTGGATGGAGATTTTGCCGAAATCGCCGCTCCAGCCGGGCTCGCAGAACCTCTTCGCGATCGCGAGCGACGACACGTGGACGCACTTGCGGCTGAATATTCACCCCGATGGCGGCGTCGCCCGCTTCCGTGCCTACGGGATCGTGGTCCCCGATTGGGCGAAGGTGAAAGCCGGCGAGCTCGTGGACCTCGCCGCGGTCGAGAACGGCGGTGTGCCGCTGGCCTGCAGCGACATGTTTTTCAGCGCGATGAACAACGTCATCATGCCCGGCCGTTCCGAAAATATGGGCGACGGCTGGGAAACGAAACGCCGCCGCGGTCCCGGCCACGATTGGATCCTGGTGAAGCTCGGCCGGCCGGGAGCGATCCGGAAAATCGAGGTCGATACGAACCATTTCAAAGGCAACTACCCCGACACCTGCTCGATCGAAGGCTGCTCCGCGCCCGGCGCGACGACCCACCGCCTAACGAGTGACGCGGTGAAATGGCGGGAGGTTCTGCCGCAAACGAAGCTGCAGGCGCACACGCGTCATTTTTTCGAAAACGAGCTGTCGCCGCTCGAAAACTGCACTCACGTGCGGCTGAATATCTTTCCAGATGGCGGCGTCAGCCGGCTGCGCGTCTGGGGCAAGCTCGCGTGAGATGTCTGAGTTCGCGCTAATCGTCCGCGGGCGCGAGCAGGACGTTGCGGTCAGCGACGGCACGATCGTGGCTCGCGGCGAGAATCTCTCCGGTTCAGCCGCGACGGAGATCGACGGGCGCGCGCTGACGATCTTCCCCGGCGTGATCGACGCTCACGTGCATTTCAACGAGCCGGGCCGCGCCCTCTGGGAGGGATTCGCCACCGGCTCGCGCGCCGCCGCTGCAGGCGGCACGACGACCGTTTTCGACATGCCGCTCAACTCGCATCCGCCGACCATCGACGGCGCAAGCTTCGATGCGAAACGCGCGGCCGCGGAAGTGCAGTCGCTGGTGGATTTCGGCCTCTGGGGTGGGCTGGTGCCTGGCAACCTCGATGAACTGGAGACGCTGCGCGATCGCGGCGCCGTCGGCCTGAAGGCGTTCATGTGCAACAGCGGGATCGACGATTTCCTCTTCGCCGATGACGCCACGCTCCGCGCGGGCATGAAGCGCGCCGCAGAGCTCGACCTGCTCGTCGCGGTGCATGCGGAGTCGCACGAGATGACGGCGGCATTGACCGCGCGCCAGCACGTCAGCGGAAAAGGCAGCGTGCGCCATTTTCTCGATTCGCGCCCGATCGCGGCGGAGTTGGAGGCGATCCGCCGCGCGATCGCTCTGGCCGGCGAAACCGGCTGCCGATTGCACATCGTGCATGTGAGCTGCGCGGCGGGTGTCGAACTCGTCGCTGCTGCGTTGCGCGCCGGGGTGGATGTGACCTGCGAAACGTGTCCCCATTATCTCCTGCTCTCTGATGAAGACATGGAGCGGCTCGGGGCGGTGGCAAAGTGCGCGCCGCCGCTCCGTTCGCGCGCGGAGCAGCAGGCGTTGCGCGCCTGCCTGGGCGACGTCCACACGATCGGCTCCGATCATTCGCCTTGCCCTTGGAACATGAAGGAGCCGGAGGACTTCTTTTCGGCCTGGGGCGGCATCTCGAGCTGCCAGCATCTGCTGTCGTTGCTGATCGATGCCGCGATCGACGCAGAAAACATTGAGCGGCTCACGGCCAGGAATGTTGCCGCGCGTTTCCGGATTCCAGCCAAGGGAAAACTCGCCCTCGGCTGCGATGCCGATTTCACACTTGTCGACTTTGGCCAGGAGGAGATCACCACGGAATCCCTGCACTACCGGCACCGCCACAGCCCGTACGTCGGCCGCACGTTGCGAGCCCGCGTGGTCCGCACATTTTTGCGGGGACAGGAAATCTTCCGAAATGGTAGCGTCTTCGCGCAGCCGGCGGGCAGGTTCGTTCGGCCACAACCTCCATGAGCGCGCGCACCAGTCTTCAGTCGAACGAAATCGAGACCGTCATGAGCGCGCTGAGCGCGGCGAACCAGAGGTTCATGCGGCGCTATTCCGGGGAATCAAATCGCCGGCAGGCGGTGCATACCCTTTATGGTGGCGCGCACCTTTTCAAAGCCGATTCCGCGCAACGGCTCGGCGCGGTCGCGCTGCGCTCGCTTGAGGAGTACGCCCCCGACGCGGCCACGCTCGCGCGGGTCGTCGGAATGGAAGGCGACGAGCAGCTCGCGCGGAAGGTTTACGACCGGATCGTCGAGAAGCTGCAGCGCGAGGCGATCGAGGATTTCCGGCTCGATTTCGAAGATGGCTACGGCAACCGCGCGGACGCGGAAGAGGACGGTCACGCCGCCTCGAGCGCTGCCGAAGTCGCACGCGGTTTGGCGGCGAAGTCGCTCCCGCCGTTCATCGGCATTCGGATCAAGCCGCTGAATGAGGACCTGCGCGCGCGCAGCGTGCGGACGCTTGATATTTTCATCACCAGCCTGCTCGCGGAAAGCGGCGGCCACCTGCCGGCCAACTTCGTCATCACCGTGCCGAAGGTGCAGCTGCCGGAGCAGATGAGCGCCGCGGTCCGTTTCCTGGAAATGCTCGAACAACGCACCGGCCTAACGAGTGGTGCGCTCAGGATCGAGCCGATGATCGAGACGCCGCAGGCAATCATCAACGCCCGCGGCGAGATGGCGATTGGCTCGTTGCTCGATGCCGCCGAGGGTCGCTGCCGAAGCATTCACTTCGGCGTTTACGATTACACCGCGAACTGCGGGATCACGGCGTCGTATCAGGCGATGCGCCACCCGACGTGCGACTTCGCGCGGCAGGTGATGCTGGTCGCGACCGCCGGCACCGGCATCCACCTCTCGGACGGCGCTACGAATATCCTTCCGGTCGGGCCGAATCGCGCGACCGAAGGGAACGCGCTGACCGCCGAGCAGCTTGAGCAAAACTGCGCGGCGGTGCACGGCGCGTGGCGGCTCGGATTCGAGGATAACATGCACTCGCTCCGCAATGGCTTTTACCAGGGCTGGGACCTGCACCCGGCACAGTTCGTCACGCGTTATGCCGCGGTTTACTCGTTCTTTCTACGCGGGCTGGAGGCGGCGTCCGGGCGATTGAAGACGTTCGTCGAAAAGGCGGCACTGGCGTCTCTCTTCGGCGATGTCTTTGACGACGCGGCGACCGGTCAGGGACTGCTGAATTTTTTCCTCCGCGGAATGGCTTGCGGAGCAATCACCGAAGAGGAAGCGCTCGCCACCGGCCTCTCGCTCGATGAAATTCGCTCGCGCTCGTTTTTGAAAATCCTGCAAGGCCGGCGGCACTAAATGAGCCTCACGCAAAGGTCGCAAAGGTGGAACGTTCCAGCTGCCTTCCGTTGCGACCTTCGCGACCGTGGCGTGAGGCAAAAATGCTTGTGAGCACGAGCACGATCGCTTTCACACTCAACGGAAAGCCCGTTAACGTCGACTCCGTCTCGCCGAATACGACGCTGCTCGAATGGCTGCGCGCGAGCGGCCTCACCGGATCGAAGGAAGGTTGCGCCGAAGGCGATTGCGGCGCGTGCTCGGTTGCGATCGTCGATCGCGACGCGCGTGGAAAACGCTGCTACCGCGCGATCAACAGCTGCCTCGTGCCGCTGCCGCTGATGGCGGGGCGAGAGGTTGTGACGGTGGAGGGTGTCGGCTGCGGAAAGCTGCACCCGGTGCAGAGCGCGATGGTGGAAAATTTCGGCTCGCAGTGCGGCTACTGCACGCCCGGTTTTATCATGTCGCTCTTCGAGGGCTACTATCGCAGGGATCTTAAGACCGCCGCGCAACTCGACGAGCAGCTCTGCGGCAATCTTTGCCGCTGCACCGGCTACCGCCCGATCCGCGAGGCGGCGGCGGAGGCGCTGGCGCAGCGCAACGGCCTCGACGTTTTCGATGAGCAACTGAAGACCGCAAAAGCGAAGCTCGGCCCGGCCCGCTACATTTGCGGGGGTGAGAAATTCCTGCGCCCGACTTCGCTCGCACGGCTCTTCCAGATGATGTCGGAGAATCCGGAGGCGCGGCTGATTGCCGGTGCGACGGAACTCGGTCTCGAGATCACAAAGAAGTTCCGGCGTTTTCCGGTGCTGATCTCACTCGAAGCGATCCAAGAGCTGACGGGAATCACGTCGACGGACACGGAATGGAAGGTGGGCGCAGCGGCGACGCTGACGCGGCTCGACGACCTGCTCGGTGCCGAATACCCGGAGCTGCGCGAGATGCTGCTCGTCTTCGGTTCGCGTCAAATTCGCAATCGCGCGACGATCGGCGGCAACATCGTGACCGCGTCGCCGATCGGGGACTGCGCGCCGGTGCTTCTCTCGCTCGATGCGCGGGTGGTGATGGCGTCCGCGACGGGAGAACGGGTGCTGCCGGTCGATGAATTCTTCGTCTCGTATCGCAAAACGGCGCTGCAGCCAGGCGAGATCCTGAAATCGATTCTCCTGCCGCGGAAGACCGCGAACGAGCGGTGGGTCCGCCGCTACTTCAAAGTCTCGAAACGGCGTGAGATGGACATCAGCACCGTGGCGGCCGCGTTTTCGGTCCGCCTCGTCGGCGACGATGTGATCGAGCATGCGCGGCTCGCTTACGGCGGAGTCGCGACGATGCCACTCCGCGCGTGCGGGACGGAAACGGCGTTACTCGGCAGGCGGTGGAATGCCAACACCTGCGAGCAGGTGCTGCCGATCCTCGAGAGCGAATTCACGCCGATCTCCGACGTGCGCGGCAGCACGAGCTACCGGCGTGCCTTGATTAAAACGCTGCTGCGGAAGTTTTTTGCAGATGAGCCTCACGCAAAGGTCGCAAAGGAAGAGTCTGAGGGTAGCGACCTTTGCGTCCTTGGCGTGAGGCCTGCTTCGATTCCGCATGAAAGCGCGCACAAGCACGTCACTGGCGAAGCGATTTACGTCGACGATCAGGCGCAGCGCGAGCAGATGGCGGAGACATGGCCGGTCTGCTCACCGAACGCGCACGCCCTGATTTTGCGGCGCGATGCGACCGCGGCGCGGCAGATGCCGGGGGTCCATGCGGTGCTCCTGGCGGAAGATGTGCCCGGCCTGAACGATGTCGGCGCGGTGCGGCACGATGAGATTCTGCTCGCGGAAACGGAGGTGTTTTATCACGGACAGATCATCGCGTTGGTCGTAGGCGAGACGGCGGAGATTTGCCGGGCAGCGGCGGAGAAAGTGCTCGTGGAATATGAGGTCCTGCCGCCGATCTTCACGATCGAGGAAGCACTCGACGCGGGCAGTGTGCACACCGAGCCGAATTACATTCGGCGCGGGGACGTGACGGCGGCGCTCGCGGCCGCGCCGCTGAGATTGGAGGGCGAGTTTTCCTTCGGGGGCCAGGATCATTTCTATCTCGAGACCAACGCCGCGTGGGCGGAAGCAGGGGAGGACGGGAGCGTTTTCATCAGCTCGTCGACCCAGCATCCGTCGGAAGTGCAGCACATTGTGGCGCATGTGCTGCAGCTCCCGATGCACAGCGTGGTGGTGGAATGCCCGCGGATGGGCGGCGGGTTTGGCGGCAAGGAAACGCAGGCCGCTGGCCTGGCGGCATTGGCGGCGCTCGCGGCCACGAAAACCGGCCGCAAAGTGCGCGTCCGTTACAATCGGGATCAGGACATGATGATCACCGGAAAACGGCATCCGTTCCTCGGCCGTTTCCGGGTCGGCTTTGACGAGGACGGAATGCTGCAGGCAGCGCAAGTCGATCTCTACTCGAACGGCGGATGGTCGTTAGACCTCTCCCGCGCGGTCACGGATCGAGCCGTCTTCCACCTCGACAATGCGTATTACATCCCGCACGTCGAGTTCAGCGGCACGGTCATGAAGACGCACCTCGCGTCGAACACCGCGTTCCGCGGCTTCGGCGGCCCGCAGGGAATGCTGGTGATGGAAGAAATTCTCGATCGCATCGCGCGCGCCACGGATCTGCCTCCGGAACTCGTGCGGGAGCGCAATCTCTACCGAGGAACCGGGGAGACGAACACGACGCATTACGGACAGGAGATCGAGGACAATCGCCTGCAGCGCGTCTGGCGTGAGCTGACGAAATCGAGCGACTTCGCGGTGAGACGCGAGCAGGTGCGTGCGTGGAACGCAAGGCATCCGCAGGAGAAACGCGGGCTGGCGCTCACGCCGGTGAAGTTTGGCATCTCCTTCACGACCACCCATCTGAACCAGGCGGGCGCGCTCGTGTTGCTTTACCAGGATGGCACCGCGCAGGTGAATCACGGCGGCACCGAGATGGGCCAGGGGGTTTACACGAACATCGCGCTGATCACGGCGCGCGAGCTCGGGCTTACACCCGATCGCGTGCGCGTGATGGCGACCCGCACCGACAAGGTGCCGAACACCTCCGCGACCGCCGCCTCCTGCGGGACGGACCTGAATGGCGCGGCGGTGAAGAACGCGTGTGACACGTTACGCGCGCGGCTCCTGCCCTTCGCAGCCGAGATGCTGGCGGAGGAATACGGCCACGCCGTGGCGGCGGACGAGATCGCGTTCGTCGCAAACTTCATCGTCCGGACCGGCGCGCCCGCCGTGCAGATCCCGATCGCCGAGCTGCTGCAGCGCGCTTACTTCGCCCGGACGAGCTTGTGTGCGACGGGCTTCTATAAAACGCCGGATATCAGCTACGATCGCGAGGCGGGACGCGGAAAGCCGTTCCACTACTTTGCGGTGGGTGCCGCTGTCAGTGAAGTGGAGGTGGATGGCTTCACCGGGATGCATCATATCCGGCGCGTCGACATTCTGCACGACGCGGGCGACGCGATAAACGCCGGTATCACGCGCGGCCAAATCGAAGGTGGTTTCGTGCAGGGTGCCGGCTGGCTCACTTGCGAAGAACTGGTCTGGGATGCGGAAGGGCGCCTCCGCACCCATTCGCCTGACACTTATAAGATTCCCGCGATCGGCGACACGCCGGATATCTTCAACGTCACCTTCCTCGCCGACGCTACGCAGCCGAACGTAATCCACGGCAGCAAAGCAGTGGGTGAACCGCCTTTGATGCTCGCGATCTCGGTACGCGAAGCGATCCGCGATGCGGTGGCGGCGTTCGGTACGCAGGGTGGCCAGGTGCTGCTCGCCTCCCCCGCGACGCCGGAAGCGATTTTCGACGCGATCACCGGCCGCCGGAGCGCGTCGCGTCTCGCAGAAGCCACGGCCGAACATGCGATGGCGGAGCAGGTGCTACGGTGAGCGGACCATGAGAAATCTCGCACACAAGCTGAGCGTCGCGCGCGGCGAAACGCCGGCCGAGTTGCTCTTCCAAAATGCGCAGCTCGTGAACGTCTTCAGCGGCGAGATTTATCCGGCGGACGTGGCGGTCGACGATGGTCGGGTCGTTGGCATCGGCACATACGAGGCGCGTGAAGTGGTGGACCTGGGGGGCGCGTTTCTCGCGCCTGGGTTGATCGACGGGCATTTTCATGTCGAGAGCACGATGGTGACGGTGCCGGAGTTTGCGCGCGCGGTCGTGCCGCACGGGACGAGCGCGATGGTGATCGATCCGCACGAGTTCACGAACGTGCTCGGCCGGGAAGGCATCGAGTACGTGCTGGAGGCGAGCAAAGGCGTGCCGATCGATTTTTTCGTGATGCTGCCCTCGTGCATTCCGGCAACGCCCCTGGAGACGAGCGGGGCGCGCCTGCATGCCGCGGATCTGGCGGAAATGATCGACCACGAGCGCATCGCCGGGGTGGCGGAGCTGATGAATTATCCTGGCGTTTTTCTGGGAATCGAAAGCGAGCTGGCGAAGATCCGCGCCGGGAAAGGGAAGCCGATCGATGGGCATGCGCCCGGTTTGAGGGGACGGAATTTGAACGCTTACGCGCTGGCGGGCGTGCGCTCCGATCACGAAAGCACGGAGCTGGAGGAAGCGCGCGAGAAGCTGCGGCTGGGCATGCATTTGCTGGTGCGGGAAGGCAGCACCGAGCGCAATCTCGAGCACATCATCACGCTCGTGACGCCGCAGAACGCGTGCAACTGCTCCTTCGCCACCGACGACAAACTGCCCGGCGACTTATTGAGCGAAGGGCACATCGATCACTCGATCCGCAAAGCGATTTCGTTCGGTGTGCCGCCGGTCACGGCGCTCCAAATGGGCAGCATCAACACAGCGCGCCACTACCGGCTGCGAAACCATGGCGCGATCGCGCCGCGGTATTGGGCGGACTTCGTCGTGCTGGATGACTTGGAGAAATTCGTGGTCCGCCGCGTTTACAAAAAAGGGAAGCTGGTCGCGGAAGACGGAGAATATCGCGGACCGGAAGTCGCCGAGGTGAAACAGCCGCGGAATACGATCAACATCCGCTTCCGCGGCGCGGAAGATCTCACGGTGCCAGCGGGCGAGGCGAAGAACATCAAGGTGATCGAAATCGTGCCCGGGCAGATCATCACGAAGGCGGCGACAGCTTCGGCGAAGATCGAGGATGGAATGATTGTCTCCGATCCGTCACGCGACGTGCTGAAGCTGGTGGTGGTCGAGCGCCACAACGCCACCGGGAACGTTGGCGTCGGCTTTGTGCGCGGCTTTCAACTGAAAGGCGGCGCGCTTGGTTCCACCGTTGCACACGATGCGCACAACGTGGTGGTCGTCGGAGTGAGCGACGACGAGATCGTTGCCGCGGTGAGTGCGTTGCAGAAAATGGGCGGCGGTCAGGTGGCGATCGAAAACGGGAAGGAGATCGCCGCGCTTCCTCTGCCAATCGCCGGCCTTGTCTCTGATCGGCCCCTCCAGGAGGTGATCGAAAAAATCGAGGCGTTGAAAGCCGCGGCGGCGCGCCTGGGCTGCACCTTGCCAGCGCCATTCATGTCGCTCTCCTTCCTCAGCCTCTCACCGATTCCGGCGTTGAAGCTCACCGATCAGGGGCTAGTCGATGCGGTGAACATGGAGCTGACGAGTTTGTTCGAGGATTAGCGAACGTCAGACGCCGATGTCTTCGTTCCAGAGCGCGGGATGCTCGCGGATGAACTCGCGCATCAGCTCGATGCATTCCTTATTCTGCAGCACTTCGAGGTGAATGCCGCTGCTGCGCATGAACTCTTCGCCGCCTTGGAAGGTGACGTTTTCGCCCACCACGACACGCGGGATTTTGTAGAGCACGATCGCGCCGCTGCACATCGGGCAGGGTGAGAGCGTCGAGTAAATCGTGCAGCGTGCGTAGACGGAGGCTCGCTGGCGGCCGGCGTTCTCGAGGCAGTTCATCTCTGCGTGGTGTATGACGCTGCCGTGTTGCACCCGCTGGTTGTGACCGCGGCCGATGATCTTGCCGTCGCAAACCAGCACGGAGCCGATCGGGATGCCGCCTTCTTGTAATCCGGCTCTCGCTTCGGCGATCGCGGCCGCGAGAAACTCGTCCATCAATTTAGGTCCGTAGAAGTGAGCGGGACTGAAACCTTTTGCCCCATGTAACCGACGGTCGCACTCTGTGCGTCCCGCGAGACGAGCGGCAATTTCATTCCGCGCGGAAGCACCGTCTCGCCGTAGCGGATCTTCACTTTCACCGGGTGCATAATCGTCACATCCGGCGGGGTCGGTGCAGGCGTCGCAAGCGGAACGGATGCAGCGGGAGCGACACTCGGCGCGGCGGCTGGAGAGGTCGCTGCTGCAGGCATGGTGATGGGAGTCGCGGCCGACATCGCTGAGCCATCCGCGCGTTCGATTTTAAGCACCGGATGGATCTCCCACGCCGTCGATCGCCACGGCTGGTGAAAGCCATTGGCGGCGAACTTCTGGATCGTGGTGCCGATGTCAGCCGCGCCGTTGTGTTCATCGTCCCAGAGCGGATAGCCGGTGATCCGCACCCGCTGCGGCTTTTGCCCGAGCGTCTCGTTCTGCAGATCGGGCGTGCGAAAGAAGCCCGCCAGCTTTTGCAAACGGGTGCCGTCGCGAAAAACCGAAGTCTGGGTGCGGGGCGTAATCTCGCAGATGATCGGCGTCGGATCGCCGATCTGCGGCGCGTGCTCGAGCGGCTTCTCAAATAGCTCGAGGTGCCAATCGTGGAGGTCGACGCTGGCGCAGTTCGTCGACTCCGGCGGACCGGCGTAAACGATCACCATGTAAGCCGTGAGCCAGACGGGCTGCTTCTCGATCGCGCTCAGTTGTTCCTTTTGGGCTGCGGTCAGATCTTTGCGGCGCATGTGTCTGGTCTGGCCATCGAAGCCGCTGACGAGCCGCAAAAAGCCGGCAGTATCGAGCTTCGTCGCATCCAGACCGGTCACAGGAATGGCGGGGCGATTCTTGCCGGTGTTGCGCTCAACTCCATCGTCGGTTTTGGCGGAGCCGCCCGGCTGGTCTTTGCAATCCCACGCGCTCAGGTCCAGCTCCGTGAGTTCACGGTCTTCCGAGATCCGGCGGGGCGCCTGCCCGGACACGGCGGCGGCACCGCAAACCAGCGCGATCAATCTGGCCGCGCAACGCTTCCTTCTCGACATCCCGCTCTTCTTTTGCGCATCCTCCCGGCTCTATGCGAGCCAGAATATTCTTGGGAGTTGTTTTGATGATCGGGATGGCGGCGGCGAATCGAGCCCGCGCCGCCGACTATAGTGCCGCGGAGGCAGGCAGCCATGTCGGCGAGACCGCGACCGTCACCGACAAAGTCTCGCGCGTGAATACCGCGAGCGGCGGGAATATTTTCATCAACATGGGCGCAACTCGTGAGGCCAGTTTCACGGCCTTCATTTCCGTAAAAGCCGCCGCTAAATTCCCCGATGCCAAGCAGTACGAAGGCAAGACCATTTCCGTCTCCGGCGCGATCGCGACGCACAAAGACAAGCCGGAGATCGTGGTGACGGAGCCCGCGCAGATCACGGTGAAAGAAGACGCGGGAAGTGATTCGGCCAAGAAGTAGACGGCTGGTCGCGGCCGATGAAATCCCAAGTTCCAAATCCCAAATCCCAAGGAAGTTCCAAATCCCAAGCTCCATGGCTCACGCCGGGTGCGGCCCTTTGGAATTTGGAGCTTGAGATTTCCTTGGGATTTGGAGCTTGGGATTGGGGATTTTCCAATCTCCTTCCCGGCGCGTGAGCGACACCAACCACCTCCGCGGCGCCCGCATCTACTTGTCGGGGCCGATGGATTTTGTCGCCTCGCGCGAGCAGGAGAAGGCCAGCGGCTGGCGCAATCGCGTGGGCGATTTCCTGCGCGCGTTTGATTCCGTGGTCTTCGATCCGTGGTTCAAGCCGGCGGTGCGCGGGCTGCACCAGTACGGGCTGGAAGACATCAACACGATCGACGTGCGCGAGACCTGGACCTTCCAGCAGGACCAGGAAGGCGACGAAATCCGCTCCGCCTGTGCGGAGAATTTTTGGGAAACGCTGCACATCGATTTGCGGATGGTCGATACGAGCGACTTCACGATCGCCTATGTGCCGACGAACATTTACAGCGTGGGGACGGCGCACGAGATCATTCTCTCCCGCCAGCAGGCCAAGCCGGTGCTGTTCGTTAGTCCGCCGGTCACCTTTCCGGCGTTCGAGCAACTGCGCGAGCATCTGCGCGACGATCCGAAAGGCGCGGAGCTACTGGAGAAGCTGGCGCAGGAGGTGCCGATCAAAGTCAATCTCCGCGGCATCCCCAGCCTCTGGTACATGCCGCTGATCACGAGCGGCAATTTCTTCGATGGCTTTGGCTTCGCGCCTTACCTGGAGCGTTTCGATTGGAAACCGATCCCGATGGACGAGCGCGAAGCGCAACATCCGCCGCAGAACCCGCTGCTGCCATTCCTGGAACGACTCGCGCACGAGGTGCCGAAACGCTGGGACAACAAGCTGAAGAAATATGTGACGAACGACGACTGGCTGCTCTGGGAGTTGGACTCTGCGGCGGCCGGGGGCGAGACGGTGACGGAGAGCCCGGCGCAAGTGTGAAATCCCAGGTTCCAAATCCCCGGGGAATATCCAAGCTCCAAATCCCAAGGAGCCGAGCGGCGGCCTCGGCGGTTTGGAGCTTGAGATTTTAGGATTTCTCTTGGATTGGGAACTGGGGATTTGGAACTTTCCTCCCCGCCATGCTTGATCCGAAGCGCACCGTTGCCGAACTCAAGGAACTCCGCGCGCTCACGGGCGACGAGAGCGGCGCGCAACGCGTCGCGTTTACCGGCATTTGGGCGAAGGCACGCGCGTGGCTCGGCACGAAAGCGGAGGCGATCCCCGGAGCCGAAACGCACCGCGATGCGGCGGGGAATTTCTGGGCAACACTCGCCGGCGATTCCGAGCAGGCGCTGCTCATCGGCGGTCACATCGATTCGGTGCCGAATGGCGGCTGGCTCGACGGATGTCTGAATACGCTAGCCGGGATCGAGATTCTCCGGCGCATCTCGGCGCAGTATCACGGCAGGCCACCGGTGACCGTCCGCGTTGTCGATTGGGCCGATGAGGAAGGGGCGCGCTTCGGGAAAAGTCTCTTCGGTTCCTCCGCCTGCTCGGGCAATCTCGACATGAATGAGGCGCGCGTCCTGACCGACGCAGCCGGGATGAAGCTGCCCGCTGCGCTGCGGGACCATGGGATCGATTTTGAGCGCGTGAAAGACTCGGGCCAGGAGCTGCGCCACGCCGCCGCGTATCTGGAGTTGCACATCGAGCAAGGCCCGGTGTTGCTCGATCTGGACCTGCCACTCGGGACTGTGCTCGGGACCTTCGGCGTCGAGCGGCATGCCATCACCTTCCGCGGGCAGGCGGCGCACTCCGGCAGCACGCCGATGAATCGCCGCCGCGATGCCTTCCTCGCCGCCGGGAAGATGAGCGCCGAGATCTACCGCATCGCGGAGCGGAGCGGCAACGGGGTTTGCACGATCGGCTCCTGCAGCACGAAACCGGGCATCGTGACGAGCGTGGTGGAGGAATGCCGGATCACGCTCGACCAGCGCCACCTCGAGGCTGAGGCGCTGGAGAAAATGCTGCGCGCGGCGCGCGCGGCGAGTGAGCAATTCGCGCAGGAAGGGAAGGTGGAGGTGGCATGGGAACGCCTCTGGCAGATCGAGCCGATCCCCTTCCACGAGCGACTCATCGGCTTCGCGGACGAAGCGATCGCCGAAGCCGGCGCGCGGCCGCATCGCCTGCCATCGGGCCCGTTGCACGACGCGGCCGAAGTGGCGCGCGCGGGTGTGCCGACCGTGATGATGTTTGTGCAAAGCCTGCACGGGATCAGTCACAATAAGATCGAAGATACGCGCGAAGAGCATCTCGAATTGGCGGTCACGGCATTCGATCAGTTAGCCGCGAAGGCGATGCGCTGGATTGCCGAACGATAGCGCGCCGCACCAACGCACGTCGCGCTTTTCAGAAGGCTGCCGAGCTACTTCGCAGCCGGTGGTTTGAAGAGAAACCGGAAAGCTTGCAAAGCGGCCGGGTGGTAGATCGTGGAATGTTTCTCCGCCGGCATTTTCTCGTAGTGCCACGTGAGCCCGGCTGGTGCGCTCTCTTGCAGGATTTGAGCGAAGTGCTCGCCGAGTTCCGGGACTCCTTTGTCGCCGCTCATCGCGAAATAAAGCGTCTTCGAGATGTCGGTATTCTTGCGTAACTGCTCGGGTCCAATCTCCAGCAAGTGGTCATTATTCCACCAGAGACTGGCATCGAATGCGATGTAAGTGTCGAACAAATCAGGCGCGAGAAGGAGCGCCTCCACCACCCAGAGCCCGGCGAGCGACTCGCCGATGACCGCCGTCTCCTCCGTGGTGCGATAGCGCCGCTTCACTTCCGGCATGAGCTCACTCCGGACGAACTCCCGGAAGGCTTCCGAACCACCGACCCGCGGCGCGATCTTTTTGTCTTCGGCGTTTTCCGTGGGCCCGGTCATGTCCCGGCGTCGCTCGGTATTTTCAATCCCTACGAGCAGGAATGGCCGCATTGTTCCATTGCCCACACTCACCTGCACGAGGCCGGCAATGTGCAGAAAATCTTCGGCCATTCCGCCATCGGGCATGTAGAGCACCGGGAACCTGGCCGCGTCGGCTTCCGCATAGCCGGGCGGCAGGTAGACGTTGATCCGCCGTGTTTCGCCGAGAATCTTCGACTCAATCGTCCACGTCTCCCCGAGTACGAGTGGCGCTTTTTCGGCAGCGGCTAAGGGAGCGATCGACGCGAGGCAAAGAATCAGGACCGCGAGCAGAGCGGTGGCAATGAGAAGATCGCACCCGCGGAAGATTGGTAGGCGAAATGGCATTTACGGGAGCAAAGATTGCTTTCGAAAAGAAGTCGAGCAACCCGAACGCATCTTCCGTGAGAAGTGAATTTTTTGCGATTGACGCCGCTCTCTCCAAGTCGCCGCGCAAATTCCCCTCCGCCCAGAGGGTGCGACGTAGCTGCGGAGGCTGTTACTTTTCCACGCGCGGTTCGTTCCCGGCGTGCTTCGCCTCCCGGTGGGTGTATCGGAAATAAATATTCCGCAGGTAAATCGGCAGCGGCATCGCCGTCATGATCACGCCCACGGAGTCGCGCTGGTAGATCGCGAAGTAGCTGAGCGTCAGGATGCTCCCGATGGTGCTGCATTCCCAAAAGCCGAAGGGAATCACGCTCTTCCGCGCCCGTTCCGAGGCGATCCACTGGATGATGAAGCGGAGACCGAAGACCGCACTCCCGGCGAGGCCAACGATTTTCCACGGGTGAATCAGGATGCCGAAGATGTGCGTCTCGGCCAAAAAAGCGAAGCTGCTCATGCGTGCCACGGTAGCGCATGCCTCCGGCTTGCGAAGGCTGGAGTGCGCCGCTGGCAGCAATCGCCAGTTTCGGTAAGCTGCCCGGCCATGACTTCGATCTGGGAATACGCCAATCCGCAGCTGCGCGATCTCGCCGTCTACGAACCGGGAAAGCCGATCGAGGAAACGGCGCGCGAACTAGGTGCGGAGGCGGGCAGCATCATCAAGCTGGCCTCGAATGAAAACCCTCTCGGCCCTTCGCCGACAGCGCTGACCGCGATGCGCGGGGCGCTGGAGTGCGCGCACCTCTATCCGGACGGCGGCGGGTATTACGTCCGCCAGGCGCTCGCGGCGCAGCTCGGCGTCCCAGCCGATCACCTCATTCTTGGAAATGGGTCTAACGAAATCATCGAATTCATCGGTCACGCCTTTCTCGCGCCGGGCGTGGAGATCATTACGCCTGAGCATGCGTTCATCGCCTACAAGATCACCGCGAAAGTTTTCGGCGCGAAAACGATCGAGGTGCCGGGGCGGGATTTTCAGCAGGATCTCACTGCGATCGCCGCGGCCATCACCCCCGCGACGCGCGCCATCTTCATCGCCAACCCGAATAATCCCACCGGCACAATGGTCTCTCAGGAGGCGCTCGATCGGTTCGTGGCGCAAATCCCGGAGCATGTGCTGCTGGTGCTTGACGAAGCCTACTACGAGTACGTTTCGCAGCCGCCGGACACGCTGCAGTTCGTGCGCGCCGGGCGGAACGTAATCGTCCTGCGCACCTTCTCGAAGATCCACGGCCTCGCGAGTGTGCGCCTCGGCTACGGCATCGCGCGACCGGAATTGATCGGCGTGCTGCAAAAAACGCGCGAGCCTTTTAACGTGAACGGAATTGCCCAGGCCGGCGCAATTGCCGCCCTTGCCGACACGGAACACCAGCACCGCACGCGCGCCTTGACCGATGCGGGCCGCACCTATCTGCAGAAGGAGTTCGCGGAGATGCAGCTGCCGTTTGTGCCAAGCGCGGGCAATTTCGTGCTCGTGCAGGTGGGCGATGGAGCCGCGGTTTTCCGCGAACTCCTGCAGCGCCACATCATTGTGCGCGCGCTTAAGGGCTACAATCTCGCCGAGTGGGTGCGCATCTCCGTGGGCACGATGGAGCAAAACCGCGCCTGCGTGGCGGCGCTGAAAGAAGTGCTGGAACGCCCGGGGTGATGCGTGCGGACGAGAGCGACACGATCGCCGCGATCTCCACCGCGATCGGCGAGGGTGCGATTGCGCTGGTGCGGATGTCGGGCGGGGAGGCGATTGCGATTGCCGACGCGCTCTTTCGCGGGAAGGAGAAGCCGTCGCAGTTCCAGTCGCACCTGCAGCACTTTGGCGAAGTCCGGGACAGAGAGCGGCTGGTTGATCAGGTGATGCTTTCGGTGCATCGCGCGCCGCAGAGTTATACCGGCGAGGATCTGGTGGAAATCAGCTGCCACGGCGGTGTGCTGGTGACCGCCAACATGCTGCAGGCTTGCCTGCGCGCGGGCGCGCGTGCGGCGCGCGCGGGGGAGTTTACGGAGCGCGCGTTCCTGAATGGAAAAATGGATCTGACGCAGGCCGAGGCAGTGATTGATCTGATCCATGCGCGCACCGATCTGGCGTTGCGCGCCGCCACCGAGCAACTCGAGGGGCGACTCGGCTCGGCGACGCGCGCGATTCGTGACGCTCTGGTCGATCTGCTCGCGCACGTCGAAGCGGCGATCGATTTTCCCGATGAAGATCTTGCGCCGGATGAAGGCAAACAGCTCCGCGCGCGGCTCGATCAAATTCGCGCGCAGATCAGCGCATTGCTCGCGACGGCGGAGCACGGGCGCATTTTGCGGGAGGGAGTGCGGTTGGTGATCTACGGCCCGACGAACGCCGGCAAATCGAGCCTGCTGAATCGCCTGCTCGGTTACGAGCGCGCAATCGTGAGCGAAATTCCCGGGACGACGCGCGATACGATCGAGGAGGTGATCAACCTGCGCGGCATCCCCGTGCGCCTGCTCGATACCGCGGGCGTGCGTGCTTCTGCGGATCAACTCGAACGCGCCGGGATCGAGCGGACGCAGCGCTCGCTGCAAACAGCCGATCTGATTCTGCACGTCGTGGACGCCAGCGCGCCGCGCCCGGTGCCGGTCGAGCATCCGACCGCGGCGATTCTCTTGCTGAACAAGTCTGATCTCCCGGAGCACGGCGATTGGGCGGAAACAAAAGCGCTCCGCATTTCATGTCTCGCGCGAGACGGGCTGGACGGCCTGGAGGATGAAATCCTCGATCGCCTCGGCGAGAGCCACCTCCGGGCGGAAAGCGCGGTCGCAATCAACGCTCGCCACCGGGATTGCCTGCGGCGTGCCCTGGAGGCCTGCGATCTGGCTGCGGCCACTCTCCGTCAGGACGACTCCCCGGAATGCGCGGCGGTCGATCTGCACACCGCCTTGTCGGCCGTGGTCGAGGTGATCGGCGCCAGGAGCGACGACGCGATCCTTGATGCTGTCTTTGCGCAATTCTGCATCGGCAAATGAAGCGCGACCTTTATCCCGCACTCGTTAGGCCATTCTTGTTTTCGCTCGCTCCGGAAACGGCGCACCATCTCGCGGTCGACAGCCTGGAGTTCGCATCGCGTCACCCGTTGATCCTTCGTCGGCTGGAACGGTTCCAGCCGGAGGCCGCACCCCGCAGCCTTTTCGGCCTTGAATTCCGCCACCGCATCGGACTCGCGGCAGGGTTCGACAAAAACGGGGTCGCGCTGCCGGCTTGGGAAGCGCTCGGCTTTGCCTTTGTCGAGATTGGCACCGTCACCGCCAGGGCGCAGCCCGGCAATCCGAAGCCGCGCATCTTCCGTTATCCGGCGCAGCAGGCGCTGATCAACCGGCTGGGCTTCAACAACGACGGCGCGGATGTGGTCGCGGAGCGTCTCGCACGGCTGCGGGCGCGCGGTGCCTGGCCGACGATCCCGATCGGAATCAACCTCGGCAAATCGAAAGCGACTCCGCTCGAGCAGGCGGCGGACGATTACCTATACTCGTTCCAAAAGCTGCAGGAGTTCGCGGATTACATCGTTTTGAATGTCAGCTCGCCCAACACCCCGGATCTGCGCGCGCTCCAGGAAATTGTGGCGCTCTCCCACCTGCTGGGCGTGATCGAAAAGGCGAATCGAAACGCGCCTAAACCGGTCTTGCTCAAGATCGCACCGGACCTCGCGACTGCGGATCTCGATGATCTGATCCGCGCTTGTGAGCAGCATGGGATCGCAGGGCTGATTGCGACGAATACGACGCTCGACCATTCCTCGATCGCGCCTGCGGCGGATCAGGCAGGCGGCCTGAGTGGTGGACCGCTGCGGGAGAAAGCGACGGCATTTGTGCGCGCGATTCGGAGCCGGACGTCGCTTCCGATCATCGGCGTCGGCGGAATCGTGAGCGCGGCCGATGCGCGTGAGAAATTCGAGGCGGGTGCTTCTCTCGTGCAGGTTTACACCGGCTACGTTTACGGTGGGCCGCGCTTCCTGCGGACGCTAGCGGCTTAGCGCCAAAGCCGCGCGCGGGTCCCGTGCGAAACGCAGACCGGAGAGCGCAGCGGAAACGCTTTTCTGCAGCACGAGAAATTGGAACTTCATCCCGAGCTGGGCCGGGTGGAGCAGCGTCTGAAGCGCGCGCGCGGTTTTTGCATCAGCCGAGGCAACGAGCTGCTCTCCCAGACGCGTGCTCAGCAGTCCGGTGATGAAATGGTGTTGATCGGTGAACCCAGCCAAGTGCAGGCCGGCGCCCTCCGCAGTTTCCGCGAGGCTGGTCCACTCCACCTGTGCCGTGATGTCGGCCTCGCCGATTTCCTCCAGCGGCGACTTGGTCGAGCGATGCCGCGCGTAACCGCGCAACGTGCCGCCGGTGCGATACGGGGAGTAGTATTCGTCGCGCGCGAAGCCGTAGTCCGCGATGACGATGAATCCCCGCTCAAGCTTTTTCGCGACGGATCGCATCCAATCCAACGCCGCAAGATGGATCTCCGTTTCGTAGCCCGCCCGAAAGGCGGAGCCGAGCAGCGCGAGTCGCTCGGCCAGTCTCCGATCCGATAATGGGAGATCGACCAGGGCGAAGCCGCCGGCGTGCTCCGCGACGTGACGTTCGCTCCAGCTGGTGCCGTTCCAGCGCACGAGATGCACCGGCATGGCATCGAGCAGCTCATTTGAAAAATGGACGCCGCAAAACGGCGGCACCTCGGCGAGCGTTTTCTGCCATTTCACTCTGCCCGTGAACTCTGCGAGCGCCGTCGCCTGTCGCGCCTGCAGAATGGAAAACGGCTCGACGATGGTATAGCGAACCGCCGCAAAGAACTCCGGGTGCCCCGTGGCCGCGGCGCCCAAGGCATCGCGCGCAAAATCACCGGCGTGCGCGCCTTGCTCCACGATCCGGAACTCGCGAGGGCGGCCGAGGATTTCCCACATCTCGGCAAAGTGCGCGGCGAGAAGCCGTCCGAAGAGTGGTCCCACGCTCACGCTCGTGAAGTAATCGCCGCCACGACCGATCGCCGCGCGCCCGCTGCTGTAATAGCCCTCCGCCGGATCGTAGAGCGCCAGCTCCATGAAGGCGGAGAAGGGCAGAGGACCGCGCGCGCTAATCGCGTCGCGGAGCCGTGCCAGCAATGCAGCGTTCCCGGTTTGCAGAGGGCAAATGTGGAGGCGGCGCGGCCAAGCTCCAAGTCGGAAGCGCCGCGCCGGCGTTCGAATTGAAGTTGCAGCGTGGCGCGGTGCGCGGACGTTTCCGCCGCGCAAAATCGTTAGCATGCCTGTCTCCTTTCCACCGCGTCGGCGCGAGGTCGATTACTATCAGCCGCCTTGGTACGCGCGGCCGCATTTCTATGTGCCGGGGGGGATCCTCGGCGCGTTGCTCGTCGGCGTGGTCATTTACCTCGTCATCCTCGCTTCGGACCTGAGTCGGCAGGCGGAAGCCTACGATCTGAACGAGTTGGAGAAGATGGAATCGGCCAGCGTGATCGTGGATCGGAACGACAAGATCTTCGGCCAGATTTACGTCGAGAATCGCGAGACCGTCCCCTACGACCAATTGCCGCGCGACCTGGTGAACGCCGTCGTCGCGATTGAAGACAATAAATTCTACACGCACAACGGCTACGATTTCTTCGGGATCGCGCGCGCCGCGTTGAAGAATTTCACCGCCGGACATGTGCGGCAGGGTGCCAGCACCGTCACGCAGCAACTCGCGCGCAATACTTTCTCGCTCAAGGAGCGCACCTTCCGCCGCAAACTGGTCGAGCTGTTTCTTGCCCGCCGGATCGAAGATCGACTCGGCAAACAGAAGATCATGGAGCTTTACCTGAACCGGATTTATTTCGGCGGCGGCCTCTACGGCGCGGAGGCGGCGGCGCGCGGTTATTTCGGCAAACCCGCGCGGGAGATGACGCTGACGGAATCCGCCACGCTCGCGGGTTTAATCAAGAGCCCGAATCGGCTGTCGCCCTGGTCGGATAAGGAAGGCTCAAAGGAGGCGCGCAATGTGGTGCTGAGCCGGATGCGCGATCTCGGTTTCATCACGGCCGATCGCGCGACCAAGGCGCAGGCGGAGGAGGTGGCGATCGGTAGCCGGCAGAGCGCGCAGGGACAGACGTATGCGGTGGAATACATCCGGCAGCAGGTGATTGCGGTGGTCGGTTACGACAAGGCGATGAACGAGGGCTACCGCATTCGCACCACGATCGATGCAGACCTCCAGAAAAAAGCGGAGGAAGCGATACGCGCGAGTCTCGACCGGGCCGAGCAGACGCCGGGATACGCCCACGAAACGTATGAGGCGTATGCCGCCCGCTTCCGGCCTGCGAAGAAGGCGGGCACGACCGCGCAGCTGCCGCCGCCCGAGTATTTGCAGGGCGCAGTGCTCGCGCTCGATAACCAGACGGGTGGCATTCTGGCGCTCGTCGGCGGCCGCGATTTCGAGCACAACCAATACGACCGCGCCCTGCAGTCGCGACGGCCGGCGGGCACCGCGATCACTCCTTTCGTCTTCGCGGCAGCGTTCGAGAAGGGACTCTATCCCGGCACGGTGGTGGAAGATTCGGCGCTCGATAATCGCGCGGTTATGATCGGTGGCACGACCGGGATTCTCGGCGAATGGGGGCCGGAGAATCCTGACAACCGATACGAAGGGCCGATCACGGCGAGGCAGGCGCTCGCGAAATCGAAGAACGGCGCGACCGTGCGCATCGGGATGCAACCCGGCGTGGATGCCGTGGTGCAGCTTTGCAAAACGGCCGGCATCCGCTCCCCACAACGACCGTATCCCGCCACCTTTCTCGGCAGCAGTGAGATGACTCTCGCCGAGCTGGCACTCGCCTACACCACCTTTCCGAACGGCGGCTGGCGGCCAAACGGCACCCTCATTCTCGATCGGATCGAAGGGAAGGATGGCTCCGTGGTCTGGCGTTCGCCGGAGAAACGCGTCCGCGAGAATGTGATGAAACCGGAGAGCGCCTACGAGGTGCACTCGTGCCTCGTCGACGCGCTGGACAAAGGCACGGGCGCGGCCGCGCGCGGTCGGCTGGGGTTGGGTCAGTTTCCCGCCGCCGGCAAAACCGGGACCGCGTATGATTTTACGGAAGCGCTTTTCGTCGGCTACGACAGTTCGATCACGGTGGCGGTGCGCGCCGGATTCGACAAGCCGCAGAAAATTTATCGCGGCGCCTTCGGCAGTGAGATCGCGCTCCCTGTCTGGGTGGACGTGATGAACGCATTCGTCCCGCAACACCCCGCCCGTGAAATCCCCAAGCCCGCCGGGCTGCAAACAGTGGAGATCTGCGCAAAATCCGGGCTGCTGGCGACCGACAAATGCCCGCGTGAGACGACCTACCGCGAGCTGGCGACAAAGGAACAAACGCCCACCGACCCTTGCAACGTCCACGGCGACGCGCGCGCCCGCATCGCCCGGGATCTGCCCGATGCCGGCGTGCCCCGCGCCGCCTTGGCGGTCAATACCACGCAGGTAAAACCGGTCGCGCTGAAAGGCCCGACCTTGCTGGCGGATAAGGATCCCTACAACGCGGTCAAATCCACCGTGAAACCGCCAAAGCCGGCTGATCCGGCGGATTACGAAATAAAGGCCGTGCCACCGCCGGTGCCTTCGGCAGATGAGGATGCCAACGTGCTGCGCGCACAACCGGTCACGCCGGAGGACAGCGTCGCGACCGATGAGCTCGAAAATGCTTTGCGTGCTGAGCCCGTGCTCCGAGCCGAGCCGGCGCCACGCAGCAGCAGCCCGCCTCGAGCGCGACAGCAGGTGGTGCCGCGTGCGCTGCCGGTCGATCCGCGCGGCACAGGCCGAAGTCAGCAGACGGCCGAGCCGGAAGAGTCGGACGACGAAACGCGGCGGCGCTAATCCGCATGTTGCCGCAGCCTCAGGCCGGCTTCCGGCTGAACGTGCTGAACCCGGGTGGACGCGATCCGGAACAACATTTCCACGCGGCTGCGGAGGGAGGCGACCAGCCGCATGCGCCGGTAAATTTCCACGCTTATGCCGCGTGCACCGGCGGAAGTTTTTTTCGCGAAACGGCGCGTGCCATCGAATCAGGCGCGCCGGTCTTATTGCTCTTGCGCGGCGATTTTCGTGCGTCGCAACGCGCGCTCAGTGCGCTGCGGGAAGCCGGCCTGCCCGTCGCCGTCTCACTCAAGGAAACCGGGTTGCATCAAATCGCCGCGCAGCTCGCGGATCCCGCACGGCTCCGGCGATTCTTGGGGATCGTGCAGGCGGCGGATGGCTGCATCGGAGCGACCCCGGAGGCGGCGGATATTTATCGCGCGGTCCGGCCCGCCGGCGACCGTGCGACGTTCATTCCCACGCCTTATCCGTTGCACGATTCGCGATGGGATTTCTCGCGGCCCGTCGAGGAACGGCACGGGATTTTTGTCGGAACCCGCGAATGGGATATGCCCTCGCGGAACCATGCCGCCGCCTTGCTCATGTCGCGCCAGCTGAGCGATGCCACCGGAGCGGGCGTGACGGTTTACAACTGCGACGGCCGCAAAGGGGAACGTTTGCTCGCGCAGGTAGGTTTCCCGCCCGACCGGCTGCGCGTGCTCCCGCGCGGGCGCGCCTACTCCGAATATCTGCGCGTGCTCGCGGAGCATCGGATCGTGCTCGAGCTGGACACCAGTTTCGTCCCGGGCCAGGTGGCGGGCGACGCTTTGCTTTGCCGGGTGCCCTGCGTCGGTGGGAGTGGTGCGATCGATCGCATTGGCCATCCGCAGACGTGCGGCGCGGGACGGTCCGGCGTCGAGTTGATGGAGCTTGCGCAGCGGCTCCTCGGCGAGCGTGATTTTTACGAACGCACGGTCTCGGAATCGCAGCACCCGGCCTCGGAGCGGCTGTCGTTCCCGGTGGTGGCGCAGCAGTTGGAGGAATTCTTTCAGCGCGCCGCCAGCGCTTCGAAGTAGAAATCTTCCAGTTGCCGCACCTGCGCGCGTTGTTCGAACTTCTCCGCCACCGCCTCCGCGGCGCGTTCGCCTAACGAAGCGAGCGCCGCGGGATTTTCGACCGCCCGCAACAGCGCGCTCGCGAGAGACTCCGCGGCACCTTCCTGCACCAGGAGGCCGCTGATGCCATGCTCGATCGCCTCGGGGATACCGCCGTGGGTGGTGGCAAACACCGGCAGCCCGGTCGCCATCGCTTCGAGCATCGAATTCGGAACGCCCTCCTGATTTCCATCGCGGCCGGTCTCGCTCGGATGAAGAAAGAGATGCGAGCGGTAGAAGAGATCGCGCAATTCGGTTTGCGAAAGGAAGCCGGTAAACTTCACGCGCTGGGCCACGCCAAGCTCGCGAGCACGCGCCTGCAGCTCAGGCAGGAGCGGGCCGTCGCCCGCGATCGTGAACTGCGCGCGCGGGAAGCGTTGCGCGAATTCGGCAAACGCGCGCAGGCTCGTCTGCAGTCCCTTTTTCTCGATCAAACGGCACGCTTGCACGAGCCGCCATGCACCATCGTGCGGCCAGGCGCGCGGCCGGCAGGGGATGTCGCCCAGCGCAATGCCGGTGCGTTGCACGCGCAGTTTGTCCGCCTCACAACCGATCGCGATCAGCGCCTGCCGCAGCGACTCCGAGCGCACCAGGACCTGTCGCACCGCGCGCAACATCGCGAGGGTGGCGGCTCGGTAGGCGGGCTTCTCGAGGTCGACCATCACATCCGCGCCATGGAACGAGACGACCACCGGCTTCGGCCAGCGGCGGATCAGCGGGAGCAGATGGACCGCGATGTGGCCGAAGTAGATGTGCAAGAGCCCGGCGTTGGTCTCGTCGAGGACGCGCAAAAGGCGGGAAGTTTCTCCGCGCGAGATCGTCCAGGGTACGCCGCGGATTTGGCGGAACCAAATCCGCCGCAGGAACTGCGTGCGCGGGCGTTCGACCAAGTGGAGATCGGGAAAGGGAAAGCGCTCCGCTTCTTCGCGTTTGCGTGCGATCACGATCGGCCGCACCCGCTCCAGCGCAGTGATCTGCCGATAGATGTGGAGCATCTCCGGCTTCAGGAAGGTCGCGCAATAACTGGCGACGATCGGTCGTTGCTCCCTCACTTCCGGGATGCTACGCCGCGCGCGCCCTTACCAGCGCAAACCGAAAAAGATGATCCCGGTGATCCGTGACGGATTATTTTGATCGTAGGTGACGGTGTCGTCGACCGGGCCGCGGTACTTCTCGGGTGCGCGCGGATTCAACATCTGCAGCGGATTACCGCGCGCGGCGCGCGGGAAGGCGCCGGCCGCGGGACGCAGCGTCGTGGGGGGCGGCGGACGGCGGGTTGGTTGCTGGCGATTGTCGCCGCCTACGGGCGCGGTGAAAGTCTGCGCCGCCGCGGTGCCGGCACCGGCAGCAGCGATCACGCAGGCGAGGACGAGAAATTTTTTCATGGCGAGTCCGATCTGTTCCCGGCGCAAGTGCTTGCCGCACCTCATGCTCCGGCGCAGGATTATGGAGCGATGCATTACGTTGAAAAGGCCAAACGCGTGCTCGACGTGGAAATTTTTGAGCTGCAACGGCTGCGCGACCGCGTGGGCGAGGAGTTCGCGCGCGCCGTGGAGATCATCAAGGCGGCGGTGGAAAGCCGCGGCAAAGTGGTGGTGCTCGGGGTCGGCAAGTCTGGCCACATCGGCGAGAAAATTGCCGCTACGCTGACCAGCACCGGCTCCCCGGCGGTGGCGCTCGATTCGCTGAACGCGCTCCATGGCGATCTTGGAATGGTGGCGGATGGCGACGTCGTCCTGGCTTTGAGCGCGAGCGGCGAGACGGAAGAGCTGCTGCGCATCCTCCCGGCGCTGAGCCGGTTTCAGGTGCGAATCATCGCGATGTGCGGGAACGCGAATTCCACCCTGGCGCAGAATTGCGAGGTGCTGCTCGACGTTAACATCGAGCAGGAAGCCTGTCCGCTGAATCTCGCGCCGACTTCCAGCACGACGGTGATGCTCGCCCTCGGCGACGCGCTCGCAATGGTGCTGCTGGAGGCGCGCGGTTTCCAGAAAGAGGATTTCGCGCGTTTCCATCCCGGTGGCATGATCGGGCGCAGTCTCCTCCTGCGGGTGCACCAGGTGATGCGTCCGCGCGAGGCGCTCGCGCTCGTCTCACCGCAGACGCCGGTGCGGAGCGCATTGAAAACCATGACGGATTTGCGCGCGGGCGCCGCGGTTGTGGCTGACGCAGGCGGGCAGTTGCTCGGGATTTTCACCCACGGGGATTTTGTGCGCCATTTCCAAACCGATGCGCGGGTGGGCGAGCGGCTCGTCGCCGACCTGATGACGTTGAATCCGGTCACGGTGCGGGCAGACCGGCTCGCGGTCGAAGTTCTGAACCTGCTGGAACGCCATCGAATCGACGATCTCGTGGTGGTGGACGAGCAGCGGGTGCCGGTGGGAATTGTCGACTCGCAGGACCTGACGAAGCTCAAGTTGCTCTGAGGGTGCGGCAGTTGTAAGACTTTCAACCTCCAACCGACCCCGAACTCCCATGGCAGCAGCAAACGACCTTCGCAAAGGGCAGGCGATCAAATACAACGGCAACGTGGCGATTGTGGTCGAGCTGCAGCACCGCACGCCGGGCAATCTCCGCGCGTTCGTGCAGGCGATCATTCGCTACATCAACACCGGCAAGAGCGCCGACGTGCGTTTCGGATCGACGGACAAGGTGGAATTGGTCGACGTGAATCGCTCGACCCTGGAGTTCTCCTACAAGGACAACACCGGCTATCATTTCATGAACCCGGAGACCTACGACACGATCACGCTAAACGACAATTTGCTCGGGGAAGCGAAGGATTACCTGGTGGAGAATCTAAAGGTGGAAGTCCTCGAGGTGGAAGGCCGCGCCGTGCAGGTAGAGTTGCCATCATCGGTGCAGCTGAAAGTCATCGAATCGCCGGAAGGCTTGCGCGGCGATACCGCATCGAACGTGACGAAGCCCGCGCTGCTCGAGACGGGCAAGACTGTGAACGTCCCGCTCTTCATCCACGAAGGCGAGCTGATCAAGATCGACACACGCACCGGAAATTACATGGGCCGCGCCTAGCAGCGCGCTCCTCACCACCATGGCCGGAGTTCCGCTGTTTTAAAATTCGCGGCGTCTGCGTAATCTGCGGGAAATCTCGTGCCTTCACATCGTCCCAGATCACCTCGCCGCAGCGGCAGCGGCAGCGGCGGCGGTCATGGCAACCGGCCGCCCCCCCGCAATCCCGCCGGCGGCGGCCGGCGCCCGACGGGTGGCGTGAAGGTCGCGCCTTACGTGGTGCCGACGCGCCGCTCCCAGCCGAACTACTCCGCCATGATGGTGCCGACGCGCTTCGTGAAGCTGGTCGTGGCCCTTTGCCTTTTGCCGGTTTGCGCCATTCTCAGTCAGACGTTCTTCACCATCTTCACGCGCGCGACCGTCGCGCAACGCCTTTGGGCCGGCGAAGAATTCTGGTTCTTCTCGTTAGGCGCGGTCTTGTGGCTGATCACGTTTTTCGGTTTGCCGCGGCCGCTGCTCGTTTACGTCTTCGGGCATGAATTGACCCACGCCCTCTGGGTTTGGCTGATGGGCGGTCGGGTCAGCCAGTTTCGCGTCGGGCGCGATGGCGGGCACATCATGACGGACCGGAACAACTTCTGGATCGCGCTCGCGCCTTATTTTTTCCCGCTCTATTCGATCCTCGCGCTCGCCCTCTACGGAGTGCTCAGTTTGGTGTTCGACATGCGGCCGTTCGGGCGCCTGCTCTATGCGATCATCGGCGTGACCTGGGCGTTCCATCTCTCGTTCACCTGCTGGATGATCTCGAAACGCCAGACCGACCTGACGGATCACGGCACCTTTTTCTCGCTCGTGGTGATCTATCTGATGAACCTGCTCTTGCTGATCGTGATGCTGGTGGTCGCGTCGCCTCAGATCACGTTCGTCGATTTCGGGTCGGAACTGGGCGAGAACATCGGCGCTTTCAGCAACTGGGTCGGAATGTTATCGGACCGGTTCAAGCGCGGCGCGGGCGCGCCCTAGCGCAGTGCCAGATCAAGTTCTGCGACGACGAAGGCCCCGATCTCGACATGCGGAAGCATGTCCGTCCGGAGGGACGCGCTTCTGCGTGTCCGTTTTCGACTGTGCGACTGCTCTAGCCCGCCGGGGCCACCACGACCGCGAACGGCAGCTGCGCCAGCGCGTCCGAGAGCCGGAGCGTCCCGCTCTCCAGCGGCAGTTTCCTTTCGGTGAAAAGGTCGCGTCCCTCCGCCCGGTGTGGCACTTCGACAGCGGTATCCTGCCAGCGATCGCCGAGCGGCGGAAAGCCGACGCGGGACGACAACCGCGGCGCGAGCACGATGATCCACTGGTTCTCGTATTCGCGCGCAAACGCCACACAGGAATTCGCATGCACGCCACTCGTTTTGAGCGGCACGTAGCTGCCGTGCTGGAAGAGCTCCGGGCGCTCGCGCCGGAAACGCAGGAGCCGTTGCGTGAGAAACATCTTGATCCGCCCGTCCGGCCATCGCGCCATCAGTTCCTCCGGCGTCGCATCCGCCAGGCTCGCCAGCATCGCGCGGCGCGGCGCGTAATCCACCGGCCTCCGGTTATCGGGATCGACCAGGCTGAAGTCCCACGTCTCCTGGCCTTGATAGATATCCGGCACGCCGGGCGCAGTTAGTTTCAGCAGCACCTGCGACAAGGAATTGATTGCCCCGAGGCGTGCGATCTCCGTCACCAGCGGGAGGAGACGAGGGACGAACTTGCTTTTCGCGGGATCGAGAATCCGCGCCACGAATTCGTGCATCGCGCCATCCCATTGTTCGTTAGGCTGAATCCAGCTCGTATTCACCTTCGCCTCGTTCAAGGCCTTCGCCATGTAAGCCTGGATGCGCTCGATGTACTGCGGCGTGGCACTCGCGACCGCGGCTCCCTCTTCATCCACCGGCCAGGTCCCGAGCAGCGTCTGGTAGAGCAGGTATTCCTCGTTCGCGTCCGGCGCTTCCGTTTCGTCGATCTGCCGTTTCGCACGCCGGTTGATCGTCCGCCAGCGCTGCACAAACGTCCGCCAAGGTTGCGCGAGTTCCGCGATCGCTACCATCCGCGCGCGGGTGTCTTCGCTTCGTTTCGTGTCGTGCGTCGAGGTCGTTAGCATCGTCGCCGGCCAGCGTTCCTGGAAGAACGCGTTCTCGCGGTGGAACGCCTCCACGCTCACGCCGAACTGCTGCGGCTCGCCGCCCACTTCATTGAGCGCGGTCAGCCGGTTATAGATATAGAACGCCGTATCCTCCAGCCCCTTTGCCATGATCGGCCCGGTGCATTGCTGGAATTTGAGCACGAAGTGCGCGTGCTCCGCGCAGGCCGCTTCGTCGAGGTTTTCCGGGAAACAGAAGAGCAGAATATCGCGCAGGAAATTGAAGACCGACTCCTCGATCGCCGGGTTGCGCCGTTTCGCCTCCGCCACCGCGCGCTCGATCACTGCCCGGTCTGCGTCGCTGACCGGTTCGCCCGGCGTGATGAAAGTCCGGTAAACCGGGAAGCAGGCAATCGTCTCGCGGACGGCGCGCCCGAGAGCCTCGAGTGTGAAGTCGCGGAACCACCGGTTCTTCTCCGAGAGCCGGTCGAGCATGTTCCCGAGCACGTTCACGTCGTTCGCGAGCGAGAGCCGCATCACGAGCCGCTTCTTCGCGTAGACCAAGTGCCCGAAATGGGCCGAGTAGTGGATGAACCGACGGTAGGTCTTCGTCATCGCCTCCTCGGCCGAGGCGTCGCAGAGCAGGCTGTTCACCAGCCGGCCGAAATCGTAACCCGTCGTCCCGTGCACCGGCCAGTCGTCCGGCAGCCGCTCCGAGCCCGAAAGGATCTTCTCGACGACGAGATAGATGGCGCGGTGATCCGCCGGCAGCGTGACCGCGAGGGCTTTCGCGCAACACTGCTGCAGCTTGATAAAATATTCGCGCGGCAGGTAAAGCCCGTCCGGGTGATCGATTCGCAAACCGGTCACCGCACGCGTTCCCACCAGCTCCAGGACCAGTTTGTGGGTTGCAGCAAAGACCTCCGGCAGCTCCATCCGGATCGCGGCGAGATCGTTGATATCGAAGAAGCGCCGGTAGTTAATTTCCTCCGCCGCCACCCGCCAGAAGGAAAGCCGATACGCCTGGTCCTCGAGCAACCGATCGAGCGCGTTGAAGCTCCGCGCGTCGCCTGATGTGCCGTTGATTTTTATGAGCGCCTGCTCGATCGCCGTCCGCACCTGCGGCGCTTCCTGGCAACGGCGCTCCAGACGCTTCTTGATGATTTCTTTTTCGCGCGCGCGCTCCGCGATTCGGGTCGGATCGGTTTCGCTGCGGCGTGGGAGATATTCCAGGGCGGTGCGAATGCTTTGCAGCTCGGCGTAGAAGTCCTCGTCCTTAACCTCAACGAGCTTCTCCAGCGCGATGTTCAGGATGTGCCGGTAGGTTCCGGGCGCGATCGGCAGTTCGTGGTCGTAATAGCGCAGGGAGAACGCACCCGCTTCGAAACGCACCTTGAGCTCGCCACGCTCGAGCACCCGCCCGTATTGATCGCCAAGAATCGGAAGCAGGACCTTCTCGTGCAAATCTGCTTTCAGCGGAAACCAATCGATGTCGAAATAGGGCGCGTAGACGGAACTCGGACCGTTCTCGAGCACATCCATCCACCAGTGATTGAGTGGTTCGCCGATGCCCATGTGGTTCGGAACGAAGTCGAGCACCTGTCCCATTTTGCGCGCGCGCAGCTCGGCTACGAACGCATCGTATTCCTCACGCGTCCCGATCGTGGCGTTGAGCTTGTTGTGATCGGTGATGTCGTAACCGTGCAGGCTCTCCGCGCGAGCCTGGAAGTAGGGCGAAGCGTAAACGTCGCTGATGCCTAACGAGTGCAGGTAGGGCACGACTTCGCGCGCTTGCGTGAAGGTGAAGTGCCGGTTGAATTGCAACCGGTAGGTTGAAGTTGGAATGCGTGGCTCAGGCATATGGAATGGCGACACTCCTGTCGCCTCTTTCGATCCCGGCGACAAGAGTGTCGCCTCTCCCTCGCCCCCAAGACAGGAGTCACCGTATTCCCATTCTTGCAGCGTGCGCTTGGAAGCCGTTCGCTCAAGCTCTTCATTGGAGCGGCGGTTAAACGCCCTTTGGAACGAACCCTCTTGCCACGTGTTTGAAAACTCATGATCGAGCCCGGAGAAAACGCGGGGCGCTGGTTGCAGCTAACAACGCGCAACGCGAGGCCGGAAGAACATACCTCCTCTTTTCGCGGACGACTTGTTGCATAAGGTGCAGGGCGAAGGAAGATCGAGCCAATGAGTTCCGACAAAACACTGAGCGCGGTAGTTTATACCGCAGTCGACGACAGTCGCGCGGCCGGGCGCGACCTTGGCGAACAAATTTCGGCGGCGCTAAATGGCGCGACCGCAGACGCGGTGATCCTGTTTGTGTCGCCGAAGTATGATGCGGCGGCGTTAGTGGAATGCGTCACCGCGGGATGCGGCGCGAAGCTGATCGTGGGCTGTTCGTCCGCCGGCGAGTTTACCAACGAAACCGACGGAGTGGGAAAGGCATGCGCGGTCGCGATCCGTTCGTCGCAGTTGCAGTTTGCGGCCGGGATCGGCCGGGGCATCAGCGCAGATCGCAAGAAAGCGGCGCAGGAAATGGTCCGCGATTTCCGCTGTGGCCTGGAAGGTTCGAAGGAGTATTGCACGGCGCTTATTCTGACAGATGCGCTGGCCGGACACGCGGATGAGTTGATCGAGGAGCTGACTTTAACGACGGCCGGAAGCCATCAATTCTTCGGCGGCGGAGCAGGCGACGACGCGAACTTTCGGCGGACTCAAGTATTCTCGGGCAAAGAGATCGCAACCGACGCGGCGGTCGCGTTGGAGATTATCTCGGAGAAACCGATCGGCATCGGAGTGCGCCACGGTTGGTCACCGGCGACTAAGCCGATGCGCGTGACGGAATCAAAAGGCGCGGTGCTCCTGAGCCTGAATGCGTCGCCGATCCTGGACGTCTTTCGCGAGCACGCCTTGGCGACGAACCAGAGCTTCGACGAGCAGGATCCAATGCCCTTCTTTCTCCATAACATTCTCGGGATCGAGACGGGTGACGGCTATAAGCTACGCGTCCCGCTCGCGATCAACCCGGACGGTTCCGTCGTCTGCGCGGCGGAAATCCCGCAGGGCGCGACGTTGTGCGTGATGACGACGGACTCCGCGTCGGCGCGCGAGGCGGCGGCGAATGCGACGCGCGCTGCGGTGGAGCAATTAAATGGGCATCAGCCGGGCGTCGCCCTATTCTTCGACTGCGTGGCCACGCGACTGCGGATGGGCAAGGAGTTCGGGAACGAGCTGGAAGCCTTGAAGGAAGTGCTCGGGGAAACGCAGTTCGCCGGATGCAACACCTATGGACAAGTCGCGAGAACGACCGGGCAGTTTAATGGCTTCCATAATTGCACAGCCGTCGTCTGCGTCCTCCCGGCGTAAGCGCGCGGCCGATCCCGCCGGTCGGTTACTGGCGCTGATCGCGCGCCTGACCAAGCCTGCGAATCGCCCCGCGGCCGCGGAAGCATTGGCTCGCCATGCCGGCGCGGAGCATCTGCTCGTGTTCGTTCCGGACCGCGACCTGGGAATCCTTCTCCCGGCGCCGGGGTTCCCACAAACCCTCCCCAACGCAAAACGCTGGCAGGCGTTCCTGGCTAACTGCACCACCGATTCTTTCCCACGGGCGGACCTGCCATTTCCCGATGAAGCTTCGACGTCGAATGCGACCGCGCTCGCCGCAGAGGATGGATCGGTCATCGTGTTTCTCGGAGGTGAACATGATCTCGAGACCATGATCGACATCAGTCTCCTCCTCCCGATGATCGCGGCGGCGTTCGAAGGGGAACGGACAGCGGCAGTCGCCGAAGGAAACACCGCCGTCGCCAAACAAGCGGCTACTCAGGCGAAGCTACTCGCGGCTTCGCTTGAAAATGCACGAGAGGAACTCCGGCACACGCTAGCCGATGCACGCCGCGCGAATGCAGCCAAGGATCGCTTCCTCGCCGTCCTCAGTCACGAGCTGCGCACTCCGTTAAATCCAGTCCTGATGGCCGCGAGCGCAATGGAAACCGATCCGACCATTCCGCCGGAAATCCGCGCCGACATCTCGATGATCCGGCGCAACGTCGAACTGGAGGCGCGATTGATCGATGACCTCCTCGACCTGACGCGTATCTCCAACGGCAAAATTCAACTGCATCGCAAAGTCATCGATACACACGAATTGCTCGAACAGGCGACGGTCGTGGTGCGCGGCGATTTGTCGGGCTCGTGCGCGAATATTTCATTGAATTTGACCGCCACGAATTCCTGCATCGACGGCGATCCGGCGCGCATCCAGCAGGTGTTTTGGAATCTCATTCGGAACGGAGTGAAATTCACGCCCTTGAACGGCAAGATCACCGTGCGGACGGAAAACGCAGAGAATGGCGGACGATTGCGCATCGTCGTCGAGGACACCGGAATCGGAATCGAGGCGGAAGCTCTGCCGAAGATTTTCAATGCTTTTGAACAAGGCGATACTGATATCAACCGCGTCTACGGCGGGCTCGGTCTCGGACTCGCGATCACGAAAGTCCTCGTGGAATTGCACGGTGGATCGTTGCGGGCAGAGAGTGAAGGCGTCAACAAGGGCGCCGCCTTTATCCTCGAGTTCGACACCGTATCGCGTGAAGCGCCGGTGAATGGTGAACCTGCCCCTTCGATCACGCGGACGAGCGCTGCGCGACGCATTCTTCTGGTGGAGGATCACGCCACAACCGCCGCGCTGATGGCGCGCCTGCTGCGCAAACGCGGACATGAGGTGCAGCTCGCCGAGACGAAAGCGAGCGCACTTTCGCTCGCGCAGGAGAACAGCTTCGACCTCGTGATCAGCGATCTCGGGTTACCTGATGGGAACGGCTACGAAGTCATGGAAGCGCTTCGCGCCAGGTCTTCCGTCATCGGCATCGCGCTGACCGGATACGGGATGGAAGCCGACATCGAACGAAGCGTCGCAGCAGGTTTTCGCTTTCACCTGACCAAGCCGGTCGACGCGCAAAAGCTCTTCAGCACGATCGAGCAAATATTTGACGCGATATGATGCGGGGGGCCTAGGCTAACGCACCCGGACGCCAACGCGGAGCCCGCGTTCGTCGTGCAAAGCTGCCCCAAATGCGAGGCGAAACGCATTGAAACGCCCATGTGGTTCGGCACGAAATCGAGAATCTTTCCCATGCCGTGCGCCTGCATCTCCGCGACCCAAGCATCGCACTCCTATCACGTGCCGATCGCGGCATTGAGCTTGTTATGATCGGTAATGTCATACCCATGCAGGCTCTCGGCGTGCGCCTGAAAGTAAGGCGAAGCGTAGCAATCGCTCACGCCTAACGAACGCAGATAAGGCACGATCTCCTGCGCCTGTGCAAAGGTGAAGGTGCGGTTGGCGCCGCGATAAAACCCACGCGTCATATTCCTCACGCGTGCCGATGGCGGCATTCAGCTTGCTAGTCGGCGAAGGGGCGACAAAAGAACGGGTCGGATTGAGGATCGCGCGAGACGACCGGCTGAGGCAGGCGCACGGCCGCGATTCGCGTCACGGAACGCGAAAAACGGCGCCGTTATTGGGATCGGTCACGAGCGTCCCCGGCGGAAACCCCCGCACGTCGATCATAAACTTGGGGTCCGCTGGACTGGAGACAAATCCAGGTTTCCCAGGAACAGGCTTTCCGTATGGCAGCGTCGTGTCAGCGCTAATTCTTTCTTCTTTAGGGGAGGCTGAGAGAAGTGGTTGAGGTAGGCCGCGCGGCGTGCTCACCGACTTTTGGATGATTGGTGGCGCAATCGCTTCGGTTGTGACTGGAACAACCCCGGGTGTGTTTGCCGTTTGACTTGGCTGGTTGGCGCTCATTGTCTGCGCCCGCGCTTCCCGTAGGCTAACCAGGAGTCCTTCAGGTTCCGAACGTTCATCCTGTAACTTGCCGCCAGCGTAGACTCGCACCAGAAACCCGCCGTAGCGCAATCCCTCGGAGGAGCGGCGAACGCGCGGCGGCTTCAGATACGTCGCCGCGAGAAACTTCGGCGTAGGATCATTCCAGTCCCGGTTTTCCGTCAGCCATTGGTAGGTGACCTGGGCGTCGGTAGGTCGCATCTCGCGCTTCCTCGTCACATCGTAGAAAAAGACGCGGATTTCTACCTCACCCGCTTTTGCATTCGAACGCGGCGTCAGTCCAATCGTCGCCACGACAAGTCTCTCGCCCCGCCGCCCTCTCGACTTTGTTTGCTTAACCTCGGTAATGGCGATCGCCCTCTCTCCCGCACTCGTCGTTTCCGGCGCGGGGGTGGAACCAGCGGCATGGGATAGGGACGCAGGAGCCGAGCGGGCGTTTTCAGATTGCGACGCACTCACGGCAGCGCCATTCCCGTGCGATCGGTCGATATGTTTCCCCGGCCAGATGAGGTGCCACACGCCCACGCCGGCTAGAGCGCCGAAAACGCTTAACCCCAGGACAACATAAACCCGTGCGACCCCCATCCTGCCCCAGAGAAGGCGCAGCGGATGGATGAAAGGTTGAAGTTGAGCGCGCAAGGCGAGGCGAAGTGGAGTCGGAAAGAAGGTGTTTCTATACCACATCGTAGCGAACATCGGAACGGAATCTTCAAGCTTCAATTTCTGGCTTTCTACCTTTCAAATTCATCCTTTCTATGGGCTCTTAAATATCGCCTTTGGCGCTTTTAGCGCCAAACCTTACGGGGAGCCACCGAGACTTTGCGTGTGGCTAGGTAAGCGGGGCGCCTGGATTATTTTCCCCACTCAAGATACCAACTAGGATCAACGCTCAACCATCAACGTTCTCCAGTCCGCGCCAGCACCGGCTCCTCCAGATAGCAGAACGGACAGAAGTAGTCGCTGTCTCGCGCCACGCGACAAAAACATAACCGACATCGACGTCTCAAGGCAGCTGCAAATGGACTTTGGCGGCAACGCTGCTTTTGCCGACTACCTCGTCACCGCGAACATTTCCTACCGATTCTAAGCACTACATCCGCTCGAGGACTTTGATCCCGAGGAGATCGAGGCCGCGTTCCAGGACGCGTGCGGTTAATTTGCACACGGCGAGGCGGAGCTGCGTGCAGGCTCGCGACCGTGCCCCCGCTCTGGAAAGACGTCGACGCCTACCTGCAGGTGACGCTCCCGGTCAACCCGCTCTTTACGCCTCTGCTTATCTCGTCGGGACCGAAGCGCTTAGCCTTATTTTCCTGCTCTTCCTGGCGGGTGCGGCATCCGGCTCAGTAGCGACTCACGCCGCTCGCGTGGCTGAGCGCCAGTTCCCGCGTAATCCATTCATTCGAGATCGCCGTCCGGTGCCGGATCAGGGGCGCGATCGTCATTTGCTTGATCAAGATCGAGACGAAGAATGTATTCTTCCGTGACTTCGCCTCTGCCATGGGCGAAATTTTGTTTGTTCCGATGATTTGAAAACTGCATTTCTGCAGCACTCTGAGCGACCCGATGTTGTCCGCGGCGGCCCTTGCGAAAAGCGGCCGATCGACAACAAGGTGGAGCATCTCATGGAGCCCTTGAGTCGCTAATCCTCTGCCCCAGAACTCCCTTCCAAGCCAATAGGTGACTTCCATGTTTTCTCCATCCGGATAGCACGCGATGTGACCAGCGACTTGTCCCCCTGCCACGATCGTCCTCTGTGTGATTTGTGACGAATTCAAAATTTTATCCCAATGGGCGTGGAAAGCGACCTTGTCCTTCGGGTCTGCACAAACGAATGCTGACATCCTAATTGCTTCCGGGTCGAGTTGCTGCTCGTAGAAAGTTTCGAGACTGGAACTCGACTTTCCTAATCGTAATACTCTCGAATCTACTCATTGTTTTGTGCTTAACGAGACAGCATTAGACCGGGTTCGGCGGGGACTGATAACTCGCACGCCGCGTGTAACGGAAAACCCCTCCACAGGATAAAGACGATAGCGAGCAGTTCATCTAGTCTAACGCGAATCCTGCAGCACGAAGATGTCCGGGAAGCCGGCGAATTTGCCAGTCGCGTTCTGTGGCAGCCGCAGCGTCGGGATGGGCTAGATCGATTGTCTTGGCGGCAGTGACGGCATAGACTGCTGCGTAACGGGCGTGGCCGGCGAGGTGGGCGGTTGCCGCGGCGTGACCGGCGGAGCGGGCCGCGGCTTGGCCCGCGGCGTCATTGCAGTTGCGGGCAGCTGCGTGGGCGGCGAAGGCGGCGGCGCGAGCCTGACTTACGGATAGCTCTCCTCGGGTCCAAGCACGTGCCGCTTCGATGGCTTTGCGGGGTCGGTCGTCTTTCGCGTGCTTCTTCTCAAACAGCGGGATTACGTGGGCGGCGCACTCTGCCGCCCAAAGAGCAAGTGTCCTCTGGTCCTCTGGCGCGGTCTTTGGCGAATTTTTGACCTTCATTTTCGTTCCCGATAGAGGAGGAGCATGCGCAGATGCGCCAGGCGATGTCACCGAAAATCCTGCGCATGTGAACGCAGCGATCGACATCTAACGAGACCCAAGATCAGCACCCGTTGGCAAGGGCGCGCGTGCGTAACTGCAAGTCTAGTGTGCAAGTTAAGCTAGAACGCGGTGCGGCCAACGGTCGCTGCATCGCATGGGTGATGCCCCCGTCTCCGCATTGCGCGCTCCCTAGTAAGATTTAGCGTTCGCGCCAGCTACGGTGCTGTCGCGGTGCAGGCTCGGACTGTAAGCGCGTGCGTCGTTCTGTGATTCTATCAGCGAGCCACTCGACCCATTCGTTGAATTTTGGGTTATTGGTCGACCTCCGGTATTCATCGCTCCATTCCTTAGCGCGGGACCAGATGACCATCGCGACGCCGCCGATCAGATCGTCCACTGTCTTTAAGGTGATGATGCGACAAAAAATCATATAGCCTACGGGCTCCAATCGGATGCTTAACTCAAACAGGGCTCGCTCCATCGCCTCTCCTTGCTGGCGGATGTATTCAGCGGTTGCATGTTCCGGCAAGGTAGAGACGAGCTGGAGTGCCTCCGTCCAAGTTGGGTTTTGCGTCGTTTGGATTAAGACTACCGCCGCTTGATCGCGTCGCGCATTGTTCGCAGCGCGAACTTGCAGGGCAGTGAACACCAAAGCGCCCACAATCGCCGCGGTTGAAACCAGATTGAGAACAGATGCGAAATCAAGATGCGTCATCGCGCCTTAGCTTATTGGCATGCTCGGATCATCCCAATAGGTCTGACGCGATATAGAGCGCACGGCTTCATCGGCTTGAATATCTTCTTGTGCTCGGGGCGGGGGGTGGATTTGTGGCTGGCCATGAAGCGGGTGGAAGATAGGAGGGAACATGCCGCGTCCCAAAGCGCATTCTTCTGTGCTCCTTAGGAACCATGAGACGGGGGAGCAAATCAAGCTCGAACTGATCGATCTGCCGTTTGCCATCGTGCACACTTATCGGCCATTAAACCACGGAGACACGGAGGACACGGGGAAGAATGGACGAGTTTCGGTTCCCTGCCTCTGTGCCTCTTGGTTCGCTGCGCCTGCAAGTGCATGACACGCACTAGCCGGCGTGGGAGAGCCGACCATTAGCCGGCGGGGAGTTTGAAGAGGACGCGGGGGCCGGCGCCGAGCGGGGTCGAACCGGGGAAAGGCGCCGTCGGCGGCGTGCTGGATTTCGTGCCGCAAGGTCATGACGGCTTCGAACTTTTTGTCGCGCGCGGAGCGTTTGGCCGTGGCGATGCTTGGCTGGCCGGTCTGCGCGGAGGGTTTGCCGATGAAGGCGGCGAGTTGATCGTGGGCTGCGAGCTTGGCGGAAGTGATGCCGGGCAGCTTATCGGGCACGGCGTGGTCGAGGATGGTCTGGATGGAGCCGGAGGAGGAGGAGCCCGGCGGGGTTTTCGCGCAGAGGTTGAGCACGGATTGCAGATGCTGGGGAGCACGGGGTACCCCGTCGTGCTCGGGAGTCTCCCGAGCATATGGCGAGCGCGTGTTATCCCATGCACGGTGCGGCCTCGGGCGGGATGATGGCACAATTGCCGCCGGGAAACTCCCGGCGGCCAACGGGGCAGCACCCCGTGCTCCCCGGACCGTATGATCACGCTCACTCCCAAAACATCGCCGTCCGCATGGGCAGCCCCGGCTCGGAGCGGGGATGTCTCGCTCGCCAGCGGCCGCGGAGTCGCGAATGCTCTCCGTTCGTTAGGCGCGAAGGTGACCGAAGTTGAAGCGCGAGGAGACCCGTCAGGCGTGTTTCTCGAAGTGCTCGCGCAGCTGGGCAATGGCGCGGGCGCGGTGGCTGATGGCGTTTTTCTTGGCCTGGCCGAGTTCGGCGAAGGTGCGGTGGTGGCCGGCGGGTTGGAAGATGGGGTCGTAGCCGAAGCCGTCGTGACCGCGTGGCTCTTCGGAGATGTTGCCTTCCACGGCGCCGCGGAAGATGCCGATGGTTTCGCCCTGCTCGGCCAGGGCGAGGACGCAGACGAAGCGGGCGGGGGAGGGAGAGCGGCTTTGCAAGCCGCTGCCGGGTTGAAAACCCGGCCTCCGGGCAAGCTCGGCGAGGAGTTTGGCGACGTTGTTGGCGTCGGTGGCGTTTTCGCCGGCGTAGCGGGCGGAATGCACGCCGGGGGCGCCGCCGAGGGCGTCGACTTCGAGGCCGGAGTCGTCGGCGACGATGAGGCGGCCAGGCAAAAGACGGGAGGAGGCGAGGGCTTTCAGTGTGGCGTTTTCCTCGAAGGTGCTGCCGGTTTCGTCGACGGGCGGCTGGTCAGGGAAGGCGGCGAGGTCGGTGACTTCGAAGCCGGGTCCGAGGATGGCGGCGAACTCGCGGGTCTTGTGCGCGTTGCGCGTGGCGAGGAGTAGCGAATGCACGATTGCTGGCGAAATGTTCGAGGCGACCGGCGACAATCCACCGAATCCTGTTAATCCTGTCTACCAGTTTCCATGAGCGAACGGCGTAAACCTTATCCATTCGACGAGATCGAGCCTCGGTGGGAGACGCGCTGGGATGAGCGCGGGGAGTTTGTGGTGCCGAATCCGGGCGACGCGAAGTTCGATGCGACGAAACCGAAGTACTACGTGCTGGATATGTTCCCCTATCCGAGCGGCGCAGGGCTGCATGTGGGACACCCAGAGGGTTACACGGCGACGGATATCATCGCGCGCTATAAGCGGATGCGGGGCTTTAATGTGCTGCATCCGATGGGCTGGGATGCGTTTGGGCTGCCGGCGGAGCAATATGCGATCCGGACGGGGCAGCACCCGGCGATCACGACGCGGGAGAATGTGGCGAAGTTCAAGGCGCAGCTAAAACGGATCGGGTTCAGCTACGATTGGAGCCGGGAGTTCAGCACGACGGACCCGCGTTACTTCCGGTGGACGCAATGGATTTTCGTGCAGATCTACGGTTCCTGGTTTAACCCCGAGACGCGGCGCGCGGAATCGATCGCGACGTATCGCGGAGCGGACCCGGACTCGGTGCGGCTGGCATACGTGGCGGAGGTGCCGGTGAATTGGTGCCCGGAGCTGGGGACGGTGCTGGCGAACGAGGAAGTGATCGATGGGAAAAGCGAGGTGGGCGGTTTCCCGGTGGTGCGCCGGCCGATGCGGCAATGGATGCTGCGGATCACGGCCTACGCGGAGCGGTTGATCGATGAGCTGGATGGGCTGGATTGGCCGGAGGGGATCAAGCTTTTGCAACGGAATTGGATCGGGCGGAGCGAGGGGGCAGAGGTGGTGTTCCGCAGTGCAGCGGATGAGACGGTGGCGATTACGGTTTTCACGACCCGGCCGGATACACTCCACGGCGCGACCTACATGGTGCTGGCGCCGGAGCATCCGCTGGTGGAGCGCCTAACGACCGACGCGCAAGCGGCGGCGGTGCGGGAGTATCGGGAGAGCGCGACGCGGAAGAGCGATCTGGAACGGACGGAGCTGTCGAAGGAAAAGACAGGGGTGTTTACGGGGGCCTTCGCGGTGAACCCGGCAAACGAGGAGCGGATCCCGATCTGGATCGCGGACTACGTGGTGATGGGCTACGGGACGGGGGCGATCATGGCGGTGCCGGCGCATGACGAACGGGATTTTGAGTTTGCGAAGAAGTACCAGCTGCCCATCCGCGCGGTGGTGGCGCTGGCGGCCGGTGGCTTTCAGTCGCTGGACCCTGAGAGAGATCGGCTGGAAGCCGATTCCACGTGCTATGCCGGTGAAGGCATTGCGGTGAATTCACCGCTGATCGATGGGCTGCCGACGGCGGATGCGAAGGCGAAAATCACCGGCTGGCTGGAGGAGCGCGGGCTCGGGCGACACACGATCAATTACAAGCTGCGCGACTGGCTGTTCTCGCGCCAGAGGTATTGGGGCGAGCCGTTTCCAATCGTGTGGCGGGAGGGCAAACACGAGGCGCTGCCGGAGTCGGAGTTGCCGCTGGAACCCCCGGCGCTGGCTGATTTCAAGCCGACGGGCACCGGCGAGCCGCCGCTCGCGAAGGCGAAGGAGTGGCTGCGCTACTCGGAGGCGGCGCGCCGCGAGACGAACACCATGCCGCAATGGGCCGGCTCGTGCTGGTATTACCTGCGCTTCTGCGATCCGCAGAATGACGGACGCTTTGTGGGCGAGGAGGCGGAGCGTTATTGGATGGGCGGGGAGCAACCCGGCGGGATCGACCTATACGTAGGCGGGACCGAGCACGCGGTGTTGCATCTGCTCTATGCGCGGTTCTGGCACAAGGTGCTCTACGATCTCGGGCAACTCTCGAAGCCGGAGCCGTTCCAGCGGCTGGTGAACCAGGGGATGATCCTCGGGGAGGACGGGCGGAAGATGTCGAAGCGCTGGGGGAACGTGATCGATCCGCTCGATGTGATCGCCGAGTACGGCGCGGATGCGTTCCGCTGTTACGAGATGTTCATGGGGCCGCTGGAGCAGATGAAGCCCTGGAGCATGAAAGGCGTGGAGGGCGTGGCGCGTTTTCTGGCGCGTGTCTGGCGCTTGGTGATGGAGGAAAACCAGGCGGGCGAGTGGGTGCTCTCGCCGCAGGTGCAGGAGTTGGAACCGCCGAAAGCACCGCGCAAGCTGTTGCACGCGACGATCAAGAAGGTGACGGAGGATATCGAGGCGCTGTCCTTCAATACCGCGATCTCGCAGATGATGATTCTGGTGAACGGGCTCACGAATGCGCCGGCTGTGCCGGTTTCCGCGATGCGCACGTTGCTCGTCTTACTGAATCCATTCGCGCCGCATCTCACCTCGGAATTGTGGGAGACGCTTGCGCGGAAGTTTGGCGAGCTCGGCGAGATCACGGCACAGCGCTGGCCGACGTTCGAGCCGGCTTACCTGGTCGAAGACGAGGTGGACATCATCCTCCAGGTGAATGGCAAGCTCCGCGACAAGGTCCGGGTGGCGATAGACACGCCCGATGCGGAGCTGGAACAACTCGCGCTCACGAACGACCGGGTGCGCGAGTTCATCGCCGGGAAGCAGGTGCGAAAGGTGGTGGTGATCAAGAACAAGCTCGTCAATCTCGTGGCGGGCTGAGAAAACGATCTCATGTGGAAGGAATTCAAAGAGTTCGCGGTCAAAGGGAACGCGGTTGATCTCGCCGTCGGCGTGATCATTGGCGCTGCCTTCGGAGGCATCGTGACATCGCTGGTGAAAGATATCCTGATGCCGCCGATCGGCCTCATCACCGGCGGGCTCGATTTCTCAAACAAATTCCTCCTCCTGAAAGACGCACCGGGTGGCGGGGTTTTCGCGGCGCCGGCTGAGGCGGTGAAAGCCGGCGCAATCACCTGGAACTACGGAAACTTTATCACGCTCGTGATCAATTTCCTGATCGTCGCGCTCTGCGTTTTCCTGCTGGTGCGCGCGCTCAACCGGGTGAAACGCCCGCAGCCGAGCACCGCGCCGGTCTCGAAGGATTGCCCATTCTGCGCCATGACGATTCCGGTCAAGGCAACCCGCTGCCCGCATTGCACGAGCGAGATGGCGGGAAACGCGCGTGCCTAGCCTTAGCTAGGCTGAGCTAAGCCTTTCGTATTAGCACAGGCATCCTGCCTGTGTGTAAACCGGGCGTCACCCCGGGTGGAGCAGAGTTTAAAAGCATTGGATGATCACCGGGCAGGATGCCCGGCGATCGCGGGGAGCAACAGGATCCTCGCCGGCGAGCAAAGCCAGATGCGGCTCTCCGCGTCCGCTTTCCAGGCGGTGCTCGCGGCCCACGGCGAGAAAGCGGGCATGATCCAGCAGGGCCCCTGTTGGACAAAGGCAGGCAGCTTGAGCCGCAGGCCCGCGCCGTCCGTGATCGTGCCAGCCGGATGATGGTGGCCGATCACCTGAATGCTCGCCGCTGGCTCGGCCGCGCAATGGCCATGGTGAAAATGGTAGCCGTCCGCCAGCCACGATGCCTCCATCGGCACGGCGCCGGCGAGCTGGCGGTCGTGATTTCCGGCGAGCACGATGACTTCGCACTGCTGGCGTAAGCGGTCGATCAGACAGCGCGCTTCCGTCCGCGCGGCGCCGTCGTGCACCACGTCCCCGAGGATCAGGAGTTTCCGCGGCTCGTAATCGGCCAGCAACCCGAGCAACTGCCGCTCGATGACGTCCATTCCCCAGAGTGGCATCAGCCGCCCGGCGACGCGCTGGCTGAGTTCATACCCAAAATGCAGGTCGGTCACTACGAGCCACCGCTGCTGCTGGTGGTAAAGCGCCAGCCGACCGTCGAGCAGAACATGCTCGGCAACTTCGGTGCGGGCAGCGTGCGGGTTCGTCATCGCGGAGAGCGGCGGCGGAAATTATGGCTTGCCAGGCGCCGCAGCAATCGGTATCGAGTTCGCTCGTTAAATGCCCAATCTTGTAAGACTTGCGTTTCTTGGAGCCCTGGCCTCCCTCCTGGTGAGTTGCGCGGCTGCGCCGGTTGCCAGCACCAGCACCACCGCGGCCGCGGCAAAAAACCGGCGCATCCAAAAGGTGCGCACCACCGCCTATACGCATAACGAAGGGAGCGGCGGGCAGAATGCGATCGGTCACCGCCTCGCAGGCGGCAGGCTTAAAAGCGCGGCGTCGGACTGGTCACGTTACCCGCTCGGCACGCGGTTCCGGGTTCTTTCCACTGGCGACGAGTACGTGATCGATGATTACGGCGGCGCGCTCGTAGGCACGAACACGATCGATCTCTACAAGCCAACCACGCTCGAGATGCGTCGCTGGGGTGTGCGCCATGTGGACATCGAGGTGATCGAGTGGGGCTCGGACGAGGAGAGCCTGAAGGTTTTGCGCCCGCGGCGTTTCACCCGGCTCGGTCGCCGGATGATCGCGAGTCTCGAGAGCAAGAAGAACTAGCGCTCCGCGCGGGGCGGTTTTGTTGACGGCGGTGGGGTGCGTCGCACCTTGGCGTGTGAAAATTCTGGTCGTCGGCGGCGCGGGATACATCGGGAGCATTTGCACCGAACTGCTGCTCGATCAGGGGCATGCGGTTGGCGTTTTTGATAACCTGACGGAAGGCCACCGCCGGGCCGTCGACCAGCGGGCGGAGCTGTTTGAAGGCGATCTGGCGGAGCGCGCCCGGATCGAGGGAGTGCTCGTGAGCTTTGCGCCCGAGGCGGTGATGCATTTCGCGGCGAGCGCGCTCGTCGGCGAGTCGATGATCAATCCGTCAAAATACTTCCGCAACAACATCGCGAACGGCTTGAACCTGCTCGATGCGATGGTGGCGACGGGGGTGAAGCGGCTCGTTTTCTCCTCCACCTGCGCCACTTTCGGCCCGCCCGAGCGGATCCCGATCGATGAGACGCTGCCGCAACGGCCGATCAATCCCTATGGCGAATCAAAGCTGGCGTTCGAGCGGATTTTGCGCTGGTACAGCGAGATCCACGGGCTCGCGTTTGTGGCTTTGCGCTATTTCAACGCGGCCGGTGCGTCGGAGCAGTTCGGCGAAGATCACCGGATTGAGACCCACCTCATCCCAAACGTGCTCAAAGTCGCGCTCGGCCAGCGCCCGCACGTGGAAATCTACGGCACGGATTACGAGACGCCCGACGGCACCTGCATTCGTGATTATATCCACATCCTCGATCTTTCACAGGCGCACCTTCTGGCCTTAAACGCGCCGAAAAATGAGTTCTACAACATCGGCACCGGGGGCGGTTCCAGTGTGCGGGAAGTGATCGATGCCTGCCGCGCCATCACCGGCCACGAAATTCCAGTGTTCGAAAAACCGCGCCGTGCCGGCGATCCGCCGCGCCTGATCGCGGCCTCCGCGAAAATCAAAGCGGAGCTTGGCTGGGAACCGCGTTTTCAACAACTGCGCGCCATCGTCGAAAGCGCGTGGAAGTGGCACCAGAAATTTCCGCACGGCTACGGCGACTAGTAATCTTCCTCTACCTCTTAGCCTTCTCCCTGGCGAGCAGAGGAAGATAAGATTAAAAAAAAACGCCCGCGGAAACACGTTCCGCGGGCGTTCAAGTCGTTAGACGACGCGATCCTTACTTGTGGCTCGTCGTAGTCGTGGTGGTGGTTTCCTTCGTGATTTCAGCCACTGGCTTCTGCACGATGATCTTGGAGACAACCATGCGATCGCCTTCCTTCACGTAGGTGTATTTCACCGGCATGTCGGGGCGCAGCAGCGACCAATCAACCGTCGCACCTGCCGGATCGACGACCGTCGTGCTCTTCGTGTAGTAGTAACGCGAAGGCGAGCCGCCAGCGTTCACCATGAAGTAATCCTGGCCCGGCGTATAGGTGGTGATCGTGCCTGAACCGTCCAGATTGCTCGTGCTGGTGGTGGTGCTCGCGCTGACGCCTGCACCCGTTGTGCCCGACGTGGTGGTCTCGTGAGTGGTCGTCTGAGCGAAAGAAGTGCTCAGGGCGAGGGCGCTCACGCCGGTAACTGCCAATAATTTCAATGTGTTCTGTTTCATGTTTGTCCTTTTGTTTGGTTAAACGGATGGTCTCCGCTGTGCAGATATCCGACTGCTTCGCGCCCGCCCTTATTCAACCGACATCCTGTTTTCGTGGCCTGAGGCCTGTCCGGTTGGGTGGGGTCGGGCTCGTCGCGGCGCCCCGAGCGCTCTAGTTCGATGCAAGCGCTCCCTGGTTTCCGTGATTTTCTGCCCGCCGATTGCGCGCTGCGGAACCACATTTTCGCAACCTGGCGCAAGGTCTCGCGGCGGTATGGGTTTGTTGAATACGACGGCCCGGTGCTGGAAGACGTGGAATTGTTCAAGAAGAAGTCGGGCGAAGAAATCACGAAGCAGCTTTACGATTTCACCGACAAAGGCGGCCGCCACATCGCGCTCCGGCCGGAGATGACGCCCACCCTCGCGCGGATCGCGGCGGCGCATCACCGCGATTTCCGCAAACCGATGAAGTGGTTCTGCATTCCGCAGATGTTCCGCTACGAGCGGCCACAGCGCGGCCGGCTGCGCGAGCACTACCAGTACAACTGCGACATTGTTGGTGAAGCCTCGCTCGCGGCCGAGGTGGAGCTGATTGCGATCTGCATCGATCTGCTGCGGTCGTTTGGTTTCACCGCGGCCGATGTGGTGGTGCGGATCAGCGACCGGCAGTTCTGGGTCGATTTCCTGCGGGCACAAAACGTGCCGGAAGAACGCTGGCAGGCGACGCTCGAGATCATCGACAAGAGCGAACGCGAGCCGCGCGCAAAGACCGCGGAGCGGCTCGGCGACCTGGCGGCGCCCGTCCTGGAGATTTTCGACGGCGGAGGCAAAAGCGAAAAACTCGAGCAGCTGCTCGCGGGTCTTGCGCAACGCGGACTGGCGGAGTTTGCACAGGTCGATCTGCGGATCGTGCGCGGCCTCGCCTACTACACGGGAGTGGTTTTCGAAGCTTTCGATCGGTCCGGCAAGCTGCGCGCGATCGCGGGCGGCGGACGCTACGACAATCTCGTGCAGCAACTGAGCGATGGCGCCGTCTCGCTGCCGGCGCTCGGCTTTGCGATGGGCGATGTGGTGCTCGGAGAACTGCTGCGCGAAAACACCGCCGCCCGGGCGCAGATGGAGCAATCCGTGGCGCGCGACCAGAAGCTCGATGTTTATGTCGTGATCGCGAAGGAGGAGCGCCGGGCGGAGGCGCTCCGGCAGGTGCAGGCGCTGCGCGATCGAAATTTTCGAGTCGATTACCCGCTCGCGCCCGCCAAGGTCGGCAAACAGTTCCAAACCGCTGAGCAGCTCGGCGCGACCGCGGCGGTTCTGTTTGGAGACGAGTGGCCGCAGGTGAAATTGAAGACGCTCGGCACGCGCGCCGAACAGCTCTTGCCGCACGAAGACCTGCTTGCGCATTTGACTGCTCTCCCCAGCTTCTCCTCCCGCTGACGGGGTAGCTCTTGGTCCATGTATCGCACTCATCACTGCAATCAGCTGCGCGCCTCCGACGCCGGCACGACGGTAAAACTCGCCGGCTGGGTGCACATGCACCGGAATCTCGGCGGCGTCGTTTTCCTCGATCTGCGCGACCGTGAAGGGCGGACTCAGGTGGTCTTCCGGCCGGAAGACAATGCCGCGCTCGCGGAATTGGCGCGGACACTAGGGCAGGAGGACGTGATCGAAGTCAGCGGTGAGGTGGCGATGCGGATCACCGCCAACCCGGCGCTGCCCACCGGCGAGATCGAAGTCGTCGCGCGTGAGCTGCGCATCCTGAATCGCGCGGACGTCCTGCCTTTCCCGATCGAGGGCGAGGCGGCGAATGAAGATCTGCGGCTGAGTTATCGCTATTTCGACCTGCGCCGGCCGCAGCTCGCGCGCAATCTGCGGATGCGGCACCGCATCACGAAAGCGACGCGCGATTATCTCGACTCGGAAGGCTTTGTGGAAATCGAGACGCCAATCCTCTCCAAGAGTACGCCGGAAGGCGCGCGCGATTTCCTCGTGCCGAGCCGGATCACGCCGGGAAAATTTTACGCCCTCCCGCAGGCGCCGCAGCAGTACAAGCAGCTGCTCATGGTCGGCGGGATCGAGAAGTATTTTCAGATCGCAAAGTGTTTTCGCGACGAAGATCTGCGCGCGGACCGGCAGCCGGAGTTCACGCAGATCGATATCGAAGCGTCCTTCGTAGAGCCGGCGGACATCTTCCGGCTCGTGGAAGGCATGCTCGCCGCGATCTTCCGCGCGGCGCGCGGGGTCGAGGTTCCGACGCCCTACCCGCGCATGACGTGGCGCGAGGCGATGGAGCAGTTTGGCAGCGACAAACCCGATCGGCGCTTCGCGATGCACCTGGTGGATCTCGGGGAGGTATTCGCTTCCACGAGCCTGAAGATGTTCCGCAGCACGCTGGAGGCGGGTGGTGCGGTCAAGGCGATCAACGCGAAAGGCTTTGCCGGGATCACCGCGGGCCAGCTCGAGGAGCTGACCGCGATGGCGAAGCTCCACGGCGCGAAAGGACTGGCCACGATCAAGGTGGAAAATGGCGAATGGAAGTCACCGCTCGTGAAGTTTTTCAGCGACGCGGAGAAGACGGCGCTCCTCGCGAAATTGCAAATCGAAGAAGGCGATCTGGTGCTCTTCGCGGCCGACAAATGGGAAATCGCTTGTGAAGTGCTCGGCCGTCTGCGGTTGCGGATCGCTGAGTTCCAGAAGTTGCTCGAAGGCACGGAGGCGCTGGATTTCCTCTGGGTGACGGACTTCCCGCTCCTGGCTTTCGATGCGGAGGAGAACAAGTGGAACGCGGTGCACCATCCCTTCACGCGACCGAAGGCGGAAGACATTGCGCTGATCGAGGCGGGCGAGTATGGCAAGGCGCGCGCGGAAGCGTATGACGTGGTGCTGAACGGCGTGGAAATCGGCGGCGGCAGCATCCGGATTCACGAGCAGGATCTGCAGGCGAAGATGTTCGCTGCCCTCGGCGTGAGCGGGGAGGATCAGCAGACGATGTTTGGCCACATCCTGCGCGCGTTCCGGCTCGGCGCGCCGCCACACGGTGGCATCGCGATGGGCCTGGACCGGCTGGTGATGTTGATCTGCGGCGAAGAAAGCATCCGGGAAGTGATGGCGTTCCCGAAGAACAACCGCGGCCTCGATCTCATGTCGCAATCGCCGAGCGCGGTGGAGCCGAAACAACTGCGCGAGCTGGGAATTAGGCTGGCTGAAAAGGACAACCCGAGTTAATCATTTTCCTATGTTCGTCGAAGGCGGATTGCATCCCGAGCAGGTGAAGGCGCTGCGCAAGATGTCGCTGCAACGTCGCGCTGATCTTGCGCTTGGTTGCATCCGTTCGATGAGACAACTCAAAAAGGCCGCCCTGCGCAGTCAGCATCCAGACTGGAGCGAGGAGCGAATCTCGGCAGAGGCTCGGCATCTGACCGCACATGCCCGAGGATGATCCGGCGGCGATTTTTGCCCCGCGCTTTAATGCGCTAGCCGTGCCTTGGGCTGCGACCGGTTCTATCGCCTCCATTATTTTCGGCGAAGTCCGCACGACCAATGACATCGATATCGTGGTCCTCTTGGATGCGCGGGCGGTCACAGTAATCGAAAGTGTTTTCCCTGAGAACGAGTTCTATCGTCCGCCTCGGGATGTGATCGAAGTCGAAAGGCGGCGCGATCAGCGCGGTCACTTCAAACTGATCCATTTCGAAAGCGGCTATAAAGCCGATGTTTACCTGCACACCAACGACGCCTTGGATGCGTGGGCGTTAAAAAATCGGCGCGAAATCTATCTGCCGAACGGGGAGAAACTTTACCTAATGCCGCCTGAATGCGTGATCGTGCATAAGCTGGAATTCTTTCGTGAAGGCGGGAGCGAGAAGCACCTGCGCGATATTCGCGGAATGCTCGCGGTGACCGACATCGAGCGGGCGCTTGTGGAAGAAGAAGTCGCGCGGCGTGGCCTGGGCGACGAGTGGCGCCTCGTTTAGAGCTCGCGCCCGCAACGGCTGTGTGAGGCGCCGGTCTAACGAGTCGACGCGGCCGCGCCGTGCCGATTGATCGCGAGCTGCGCGTGGCTCGTCCGGAAGAGGATCGCGACGGAAAAGGTCACGACCGTGCCGAAGAAGATCCACCACGGGAACTCCATCTTCGGCAGCCACCAGGGCGCGACGTAGGCCGCTTTGCCGAAGATCCGCGCGATGTTGTTCAGCAGATCGCTCAGGATGGCCACGACGACAGCGCCGGCGATCATCGCGACGATATTGCCGCGATCGTTCCCGCGCGTCCTCGTCAGCATGCCGGCGAGGAAAACCCCGAGGAGCGAGCCATAGGTGTAGCCGTAGATTCCGAGCACGATCGGGATGATGCGCAAATCCGGGCGTACGATCACGAGATACGAGGTCGCCGACGCGACGACGATCATAAGCACGGAAAACCAAATCGTGGCCCAACGTACAGCGCGCAGACTCTGCTCATCGTTCGCGCCGGGACGGATGTAGGTGACATACCAGTCGCGCGTGAAACTGGTCGCGAGCGCGTTCAAGGCAGTGCTGAGAGAGCCCATCGCGGTCGCGAAAATGCCGGCGATGAGCAGGCCGCGCAGACCCACCGGCATTTCATACAGGACGTAGTGGCAGAAGATTTCGTTCGGCGCCTTCGGCAGCGTCGGATCGGGATGCACCTGATAGAAGGTCCAGAGCAGAATTCCGATGCTGAGGAAGGTGAAGACGATCGGGATATCGGCCAGGCCTGAAAGGATGAGCGAGCGACGACTGCGCCGAACGTCGGGTGCGGTCAACATGCGCTGCACCATGTCTTGGTCGGTGCCGTGCGTGGCCATGGTCATGAAGGTCGAGCCGATAAGCGCGGCAAAAATGGTGTATTCGATTTCGAACATCCCTTTGATTTGGTTCCACCCGGTTTTCGCCGGGTCGAGGCCAGTGGCGAGGAAACCGGAGATTTTCGGCGCGCCATTTCGCGCCACGATTTCACTCCAACCGCCTGGGATCGACCAGTAGAGCAGGCCCAGTGCGACGAGCGCGCTGCCCATCATGATCGAAGCCTGAATGAAGTCGGTCCAGATCACCGCCTTGATTCCACCGAGGGTGGTGTAGATCGCGGTCACGATCACGATCGCGACGCACGCGCCGACATAGATGAACAATGTTTGCGCCTGGCCGGGGCGTGCCCCGCTGATCATTTCGTAGGCAAGCGCGAGTGCGATCGCGGCGACGTATAAACGCGCCCCGGAAGCGAGCAGCCGCGTCGCCATGAAGACCGCGGAGGCGGCATTCTTGGTCGAGGTGCCGAAGCGCGCGGTCAGGTATTCGTAGATCGAATAGACCCGGTAATCGTAGTACGGCTTGATGAAGATGTAGCTCACGATGATGCGCGCCAGGATGGTGCCGATCGCGAGCTGTGCGTAGGTGTAATTGCGGAGCGCGAAGCCTTCTCCTGGCGCGCCGAAAAATGTGCCGGCGCTCGTCTCCGCCGCGATGATCGAAGCGAGCACCGCCCACCACGGAATGCGCCGGCCGCCGAGCGCGAAGTCCTCGAGGCTCTCCTCCTTCCGGCCCATCCGCAGACCGATCGTGATGATGACGACGAAGTAGAGCAGAAGGACGCAGGAGTCGATCAGGAGGCGGGAGTCCATCGGGCGGCTATTAAGCCACGGATGGCGTCGGATGAACACGGATTTTCGCCGCGGCTGCGCATCCCGGTTTCATCCGTGTTAATCTGAGGCTGAAATGGATTGCGTCTCGCTCGCCGCGCCGGAGTTCGATCTCGCGATGACGCTCGATTCGGGACAGACGTTCCATTGGGAACCGCACGGAGCGGGATTCATCGGCACGATCCGCGACCTGCCGGCCTATCTGGAGCAGCGCGGCGACGAGCTGCTCGTCACGCGCGGTGCGGCCGCAGCGGTGCCTCATTATTTCGCGTTCGACCATCCGCTCGACGAAATCTGCCGCTCCTTTCCGGATGACGCGGCGATGTGCGCGGCGAACGAATACTGTCACGGGCTGCGCATTATCCGCCAGCCGATCTGGGAATGCCTGGCGAGCTTCATCACCTCCTCGATGAAACAGGTCGCGCACATCCGCCAAATCTCGCGCGCGCTGCGGGAGCAGTTTGGGCAGGAGCTGACGCTATACGGGAGTCACGTCTACGCTTACCCCGCGGCCGAGCGACTGGCGCGCGCCCCGGAAGCGGAGCTGCGCGGCTGCGGGCTGGGTTATCGCGCCAAGAATTTGCAGCGCACGGCGGAACGGGTCGCTTCCGGCGATGCTCCGCTGGAAGCCTGGCGCGAGCTGCCGGATGAGGAGCTGCGGGCGCAGTTGTGCAGCTTGCCGGGGGTGGGGGCGAAGGTGGCGAATTGCGTGATGCTCTTCGCTTACGAGCGACTGCGGGCGTTCCCAATCGATGTCTGGATCGAGCGCGTGCTGCGGGAACGCTACTTTCCGCGCGCGCGGAAGCTCACCCCGAAACGGTTGCGTGACTTTTGCGACAGCTACTTCGGGGAACAGGGCGGCTACGCGCAGCAGTATCTGTTTCACCATGCGCGCAAGACGACGCCGTGGCGCCGCAAGCGCCTCGCCAGAAAACGCAGCTTGCTTTAGAATCCAGCGGCTGCAATGGGGCGCAGCCCGGGGCGATGCAAATCAATCGAGAGCGCAAACGACTGTGGATCGCGATCGCGGCATCGATTCTGGTGCACTTGCTGGTGGCCTTTTCACTCGCGGCCTTTAACGGGATTTCCGGTCCCCCACGGCCGCTCGACGATAAGCCGATCGAGCTGACGGTGATGGACCTCTCCGCCGTGCCAACGCCCGCGGACCCGGTGCGAAAGAACCCCACTTACATCGAGACGGATCCTTCGCGCGAGACGAAGGAGGAGCCAGCGGAGAAGACGTTTGAATCGAACGCGAACTCGCGCGCCGCGAGCATGGAGCCCGCCAGTGGCGATCTGCCGTTGCCAAGTCAGGAAGGGAAAGAGCGGCCCTCGATGGATCTGCTGACGCAGAATTCAAGCCTGCCATCCCAAGTCAGCGCGCCGCAACCTTCACCGCCGCCGCCCACGCCTGTGCCGAGGCTGCCACCAACGCCGACGGCGACGCCCACCTCGACTCCACCGCCGAAGCCGTCGGAAACGCCGAAGCCCACCCCGCTGCCCGAGCCGGTGGCAACTCCGGAACCGGAAAAGCTTGCGATGTTAACCTCCACGCAATCACCAGCCTTCCGCGCCGCGGAGGAAGTCACAGCGTCGACTCCGCCCGAGGTGACGCCGACTCCGCCGCCGGCGACCATGCGTCCTCGCCCGCCGAGTGCGGCCTCCGCTTACCAAAGAGAGCAAACCCAGACGCGGATCACCGGCCGGCTGACGGATCGCGGCCCGTCAGCCGTGAACGCCGTCGGCACCCCGCTGGGCCGCTACCAAAAGGCGGTGTCGGACGCGATCGGCGAGCGTTGGTATTCGTATATAAAGTTCAAGATGGACCTCGTGAGCGTGGGCACCGCGGTGATTTCCGCGGAGGTCGATCCCGCCGGCCACGTGACGAACTTGCGGGTGGTGTCCAACAGTGCGAACGAGGCCTTCGCGAACGTTTGTCTGCAGTCGTTCCAGGAGGCGAAGATCGCGCCCATTCCTCCGGATTTGATCCCGACCCTCCCTGACGGCAGAATGCAGCTCGAATTTTCCTTTACCACCTACGCCAACCGATGATGCCCGACCCGATGCTGGCGCAAATGCCCGATGCCGCGAACAGCGTTTGGAACTTTTTCTCGTCCGGCGGCCTCTTCATGTGGCCGCTGCTCGCCTGTTCGATCATGGCGGTCACGACCATCATCCTGCGCGCGATGGCGTTGCGGCGCAAAAACGTGCTGCCGCTCGTGATCGAGAGCGAGATCGAGCGGCTGGTGCCCGGCGCCAGCGCCGAGCGGCTGGCGCGCATCGTCCAGCAGGATCAGTCGGCGCTCGGGCGGATCGTGCGGGCGGCGCTGCACCATTTGCGAGCGCCGCGCAACGAAACCGTCGAGATGGTGGAGACGAAAGCGCGGCACGAGGTGATCAACCTCGAGAAAGGCTTGATCGTGCTGGAAATCATCACCGGCATCGCACCGTTGCTCGGTCTGATCGGCGCCGTCTCCGGCCTGGTGCGTGTCTTTTCCGCGCTCGGGCTCAGCTCCGGCGCGTCGAATACGCAATCCATCGCACTCGGGATTGCGGAGGCGCTGAATGCGACGGTCTTCGGCCTGTCGATTGCGGTGCCGACGCTGATTGCGTTCAGCTATTTTTCGAAACGGGTCGAGGTGATGTCGGTCGAGATCGAAACGCTGGTCGTGGAATTGATCGGCAAGTGTTATTACGGCCGGGTCACGCGCGACGACGCTGCGCCGGCCGCGCGCGCTCCGGTCGTGTGAGTTCCGGTTCGAGCAGGAGCACGATCAGGAGCATGAGTACGAGTTTGGGAGAGGGGCGCAGCTCATGAAGATCGCGGTGCGCAAACGCCGGGCGCCTTCCATCATTATCGTCTCGCTGGTTGATATCCTGACGATCCTGCTGATCTTTTTTGTGGTCTCGACCACCTTCAAAAAAGATCAGCCGGAGGTGCAGATCAATCTCCCAGAATCGCAGACCGCCTCGAAAGCTCCCGCGGAGCTGGACCATGCCGTCGTCAGTGTGGACGAGAATGATGAGGTGCGGCTCGACGGCCGTCCGGTGCCGGTGGAGGAACTGCAAATTGCGGTCCAGGAATTGGCTGCGGCGCACAAAAGCAGCCTCGCGCTCCAGGCCGACAAGAAGGCGTCGTTCGGCACCATCATCAAAGTGATGGACGCGCTCAAACTCGCCGGCGTGAAAAACCTGCCGGCGTTTACCCAGGGGGGAAAGTGAAACGCCCGATCGTGAAGTATGGTCATCCGGTGCTCCGAACCAAAGGCAGGCGCATCGCGCAAGTGGATGAGAAGATCCGTGCGCTCGCCGCCGACATGCTCGAGACGATGCACGGCGCGAACGGCGTGGGCTTGGCGGCCCAGCAGGTGGGTGAAGCGCTGCAACTAACCGTACTCGACGTTTCCGAGATCGAGGATCGGCCCAGCACCTTGAAGTTGAACGGACAGGAGGTGCACTTGCCGAGTGTGATGCCGCTGGTGCTAATGAATCCTGAACTGACGCTCGATCGGGAAGTCGAGTCCGGCACCGAAGGCTGCCTGAGTTTTCCGGAGATCAACGCGGAGATCGAGCGCGCGATCACGGTCTTTGCGAAGGCCGAGACGCTTGAGGGCGAACCGTTGGAAATCGAAGCCTCCGGTCTGCTGGCGCGTGCGCTCCAGCACGAGGTCGATCACCTCAACGGAATCCTCTTCATTGATCGGATGAGTTCAGCGGCGAAGGCCAGCCTCTCGAGCCGGTTGAAGCGGCTGCAGAAGGAGACGCAGGGCAGGGGAAGGACGGAGTAGTGGAGTAATGTTTGCCCGTCCATCACTCCACTACATCGCTTTGTAAGTGACCGTAATCGTGCGGTAGACGAGCGCCTCCCGTTGCGCCGAGAAATAGAACAACTCCAACATTGTCCCGCCCACGATCCACTGGTAACCAACCAGCGTCTGGACAATATCAGAATCGGTATCCCGCGTCCGGGAGACCAGCTTTCCCGTCCCGAATTTCCCGTCGAAGTAGCGCCGGATTTCGCCCATCCGATCGTTGTAGTTTTCGATCGTCCACTTGTCGTACTCGTACTGCAGCTCCACCTGCACGAGGAAGCCTTCCTTGAACTCAAACAGCGTCCGCTTCAGTCCCGGCTGGACCAGGCCTTCCACCGTCCAGATGATCCGTTTTTCCTTCTGCTCGCGCGTGACAATCTTCGCCTTCGCCGTCACCAGCACCTGCTCCACTTTCCCGGACGGATCGTTCCACCGGAAGCCGAACGGAGGCGGAATGTCTTCCACCGCCCGCGCCGCATGCGCGCAGAGCAGAAAGGCGCAGACCGCCGCCGGAAGTACTCGTGGGATCCCTCGGGGCCGCGCGGCAATCGCTCTCCTGCGGGCAGAATGTTGATCCATTTCGAGTTCCCGGCCAGCTGTACGCGAGCACCTGCCGGAGCGAAGTTGCGCGACTGCGGAAGAGCGGTCAAACGCGCGCGGGAGTGGTCTGGTTAGACCAGCCGAGGGCATCTTGGTTCAAATTTTGCGTCAAGAAATTTTTCGGCGCGGAGGCAAAATAAACTTCCGATTTTTGCTTGTCGCTCCGGCACCTCGTTTCTAATCTCAAGCCGCTGGCAGCGAGGGAACAGATTGGATGTGAATAAGGTGTGAACAGCTTGGCAGTGACTGACGAACTACGCATGATAACAAACCCCTCCCGGACAAGCCAAGCCCTGGTCGCTCGATCCATTCCCAGCTTCTCGCGCCTCGCGGTTGCTGCGCAAACTTCGCTTTTTCCCTCGTGTAATCGCGTATTTTCCATTCCGCTCTCGCCTTTCGAGAGGTCTCGCAGAGCGTGCGAGTTCTCCTTTCCAGAGGCTATCCCTGACTTTTTGCCCTCTGGAACGCTCGTCCCGGGGGTTGCTTAACCCTGTTAACAACTTCGCATGAACGAGACGTGTACTCAGTTGTGGCAGAAGCTTTCCGCCGCGCTCAAACCGCAGGTTAGCGCCGATACTTACAAGCGCTGGTTTTCCGCGGTCCGCATCGTCGAAGCGAGCGACAAAGCGTTGATTTTCCTCGTCCCGAACAACATTTACCAGTTCTGGATCGAGAGTAATCACATGGTCGCTTTGCAGGCAGCCATCGTCACCGCGTTCGGCGGCCCGCGCGCTGTGAAATTCACTGTGCTGTCCGATGCCGCGACCGCGGCGGCAGAGAGCGTGGCGGCAACCGCCCAAGTCGCGGAACCGGAGCCCGAGCCTGTTCCAACGGGCAAAAACAGCAGCAGCGCGCTCGGCCTGAATCCGCGCAATACTTTCGATTCTTTCGTGGTGGGGCCGAATAATGAGATCGCCCACGCTGCGAGTCTCGCGGTCGCGAAAACGCCGGCGCGCACCTACAACCCGCTCTTCATCTACGGCGGCGTCGGGCTGGGGAAAACGCATCTCATGCAGGCGATCGGCCAGTATGTTTGTTCGCAGAAAAAGAACGCGAAGGTGATGTATCTTTCGAGCGAGCTCTTCATTAACGAGTTTATCGATGCGATCCAGCACAGCACGCTGGTCAAGTTCCGGAAACGTTATCGCCAGGCCGACGTCCTGCTGATCGACGATATCCAGTTTCTCGGGGGCAAAGAGCGTTCGCAGGAGGAATTCTTCCACACCTTCAACACGCTTTTCGATGGTCATAAACAGATCGTTCTCTCGAGCGATCGGCCCGCGTCCGAGATCGCAAACCTCGAGCATCGGCTGGTCTCGCGGTTCGAGTGGGGCCTCACGGCCGAGCTGCAGCCGCCGGACGTGGAAACGCGCACCGCGATTCTCCGCAAGAAAGCGCGCTCCCTCCAGATCACGCTGCGCGACGAGATTTTCGACTTCCTCGCCAACCGCATTCGCACCAACGTCCGCCGCCTCGAGGGCGCCCTCATGCGGGTGGCATCGTTCGCCTCGCTCAGCGGCAAGGAACTGACGAGCGAGGTCGTCGAGCACCTGCTGAAAGACATCCTCAACGAAGAGGCGCGGCACGCCGTCACGATTGAGCAAATTCAGCGGCGGGTGGCCGAGCACTTCGACGTCCGCATCGCCGACATGACGAGCAAACGCCGGCCAGCCAACATCGCTTTCCCGCGGCAAATCGCGATGTATCTGGCACGGGAGTTAACGAGAGCTTCGCTCAACGAGATCGGCGATAAATTCGGCGGACGCGATCACGGCACCGTGCTGCACGCCTGCAAACTCGTGAAGAAACGCATGATCGAGCAGGACAACATTCGCCAGACGGTCTCGTTCATCGACAGCTCGCTGCAACGCTGAAAGCGGTGGAGGCGGCCGTGGCGCGTCTCGTCTGCGCTGCGCTACAGATTGCGGTTGCCGAATAAAAATGCAGACCTTACATCTTAGCCGCCGCCCATGAAATTCAGCGTCACGAAAGAGAAATTACTCGAGGGTTTGCAACAGGTGCAGAACGTGGTGAGCACCCGCACCACGCTGCCGATTCTCTCAAATGTGTTGCTCCAGGCGAGCGGCAATGAAGTTCACCTGACCACGACGGACTTGGATGTGGGCGTGCGCGGAAGCTTCGAGGCAAAGGTGGAACGCGAAGGCGCCACCACCCTGCCGGCGCGGCGTTTGTTCACGATCATTCGCGAGCTGCCCTCGAGCGAAATTCAGTTCGAGGTCGATGGGAAAAATGCTGCCTCGATCCGCAGCGGGCAAAGCTTTTTCAAGATCCTGGGTTTGCCGGAAGAGGAGTTTCCGCCGCTCCCGACCTTTGATGGGGCGAAAGTGGTGACGATTCGGCAGAAAGATTTGCGGGATGGTCTGCGCAAAACTTCCTACGCGATCTCGACCGACGAAACGCGTTACGTGCTCAACGGTGTCCTCTTCAGCCTGAAGGAAAACAAACTCACACTCGCCGCGACGGATGGTCGCCGGCTCGCGATGCTCGACATTGAACTCGAGTTTCCGCGGAGCCACGAAGCCGACATCATCGTGCCGACCAAGGCGGTCACGGAATTGCAGCGCCTGCTCACAGACGAAGGCGATGTGAAGGTCAGCTTCGGCAGCGGCCAGATCGCTTTCGATCTGAACAATACGCTGCTCGTCTCGAAGTTGATCGAAGGCAATTACCCGAACTACCGGCAGGTGATCCCTTCGGAAACAAAGGAGCGCGTCACCCTCGAGCGCGAGACATTCCTGAATTCGCTCCGCCGCGTCTCGCTCCTCGCGAGCGACAAATCGAACTCGATCAAATTGAACTTCTCCAAGAACAACATCGAGATCACCGCGAACACGCCGGAAGTCGGCGAGGCGAAGGAGTCGCTGCCGGTCACGTACAAGGGCCGCGATTTTTCGATCGCGTTTAATCCCGAGTTTTTCATGGCGCCACTGCGCGCACTTTCGGAAGACGAAGTCTTCCTCGATCTGATCGACGAGATGAGTCCCGGCGTGCTCAAGATTCAAACGCCGTTCCTCTACGTCCTGATGCCGATGCGCATCAGCTCTTAGCTGCCGCGGACAAATTCGCCCAAGCCTGGCGAACGGCGCCAGGTTGCAAATCGCCGACAACGCCGCTCCTCGCGCGCAGCACGTGCACTCGCGAATTTTGCGGAGCCCAGACCGCTGGATCGCTCGGCCCGAAGAGCAGGAGCGAGGATGTGCCCACCGCCGCGGCAATGTGTGAAATGCCGCTGTCATGGCCGATAAAGAGTGCGCAGCGCGCGATAACGGCCGCCACGTGCGGCAGCGGCTGATCGACAACGTAGCTGACAGGAAGATCGCTCCACGCGCGGTGCAACTCCGCGAGCTGCGCTCGCTCGGCTTCGCCGGCGATCACCACGAGGCGAGCGTCCGGAGCGGTGAGTCGGTTTCCGAGTTCCACCCAGTACCCGAGTGGCCAGTTTTTCGTCGCGCTTCCGCTGCCGGGGTGCAACGCGATCAATGGTTTGCTGCGCTCCGGCAGTAGCGTTGCGGCGGCAGCATGATCGTCGTCGTTTGGGAACAACTCAGCCGCGGGTGAAGAAAGCTTTAGCTCCAACTCTTCGAGTGGAGCGGCGAGCTGACGCGCGGCATGTTTGTCGTCCGTGATTTTCGGTGAGCACGCCCGGAACCTCCCTGCGCCGCAGCGGCGGATGTTCGTTTCAAAGACTCGCTCCGGGTCGTAGAGGTAGCTGACGATCAGATCGAAGCTCCCGAAGTATGCGCGGAACTCCCGGGGAAGCTCCGCGCCTTTCACGAAGAAGCTCGCAAGCGCTCCGTCTTCGAGCGAGCGCACCGCGTCCGCGTAGAAGCGGTTCTCCGCGAGTGCGGCGATCTGTTGGTAGCCGAGAATCTCCAGCCGCGCCTCCGGCCATCTCTCACGCAGGAGCTTGATCGCCGGCAACGTCAACACGAAGTCGCCGATCGCGCCGCCCCGGATGACGAGGACGCGATCTACTCCGTGCAGCTTTCGCTGGGTGAATGTTTTCAATGTGGGAGGGGCCTTGGTGCCCCGATCGCCCCGCGGCAACGCCACGCGCAATGGGGGCACCAAGGCCCTCCCACATTTCAGTAGCGCGTGAACGCGAAGAGCAAAATCGCGGCGCCGTAGATGACCGCGAGCGCGTTGAGCGAAACCCAGCGTCCAAGAGTGCGCGCGCTCCAGGAGATTTGATCGCGCAGCAGATAAGGCATCATGACCCAGAATAGCCCTTGCACGATCAGGATGTATGCGAAAAGCGTGACGAGGAGCCGGCTTTGCTCGGGGCGCAGAAAAGCCGCGTCGAGGAGCGGTTCCGCGGCCAGCAAACAGAGCATGCCGAGCGCGCGCACCGCGAGGAATTCGTCGACGAAACGCATCACGAGCAGATAACCAATCGGGAGTGCGATCTGCAGGGGCCGGCGGAAGTTCGAGAACTCGCCCATCTCCATGGTGGAGAGCAACCAAAAGCTCCAGAGGAATGCGAGCGTCAGGAAGGCCACTCCGAGCTGGCGCGAGCGCGGAAATTTAGCGGCGGCATTCCGAAGCACGTTCGGCGCGAACACGCTCGGCAGCGCGATCAGCAAGAGGAAGACTCCGGCGAGCAGCCCGGCGGTTCGAAGCGACAAGTGGTAGATCATGCGAGGCGAGCGGCAGATTTACACGACCGGCGTGCCATACAAGCTGAATCCGTTCGCCTGCTCAACCCGGATCTCGATCAGCTCGCCCGCGCGCTTCCCGGCATCGGCGAAAACGACGATCTTGTTTGTGCGGGTGCGCCCCATCAGACGGGCGGCATTCGTGCGGCTCGGGCCTTCGCAGAGGATCTCGACTTCGCGACCGATGAGGCGGGCGTTCGCACCATGAGCCGCTGCATCCACGACCCGCAGCAGGTCTTTATTGCGCGCCTCCTTTACGTTCTCCGGCAATTGGCCCGCCATGGCAGCGGCGGGTGTTTCTGCGCGCGGCGAATACCGGAAGATGAACGCGTTATCGAACTGGATCTGCTCCACCAGATCCCGCGTCGCGGCATAGTCGCTCTCCTCCTCGCCCGGGAAGCCGACGATCACATCCGTCGTCAGCGCGATCCCGCTGCGCGCCTGCCGGAGGCGATGGACGAGCGCCAGATACTTCTCCGCCGTGTAAGGCCGGTGCATCGCTTTCAGGATTCGGTTCGAACCGGATTGCAACGGCAGATGGACGTGCTCCGCGAGCTTCGGCAATCGCGCGATGGCCTGCACGAGATCCTCGCGGAACCCGATGGGATGTGGTGAGGTGAAACGGAGGCGCTCCAGGCCGTCGACCGCGTGCACGGCCTCGAGCAGCTGGACGAAGGGGCTGACATTTCCATTCTTCGGAAATTCGTGCCGTCCGTAAAGATTCACGATCTGGCCGAGCAGCGTCACTTCCTTCACCCCGCGTGCGACGAGCCCACGCACCTCGCGCACAATCTCATCAATCGAGCGGCTGCGTTCCGCGCCGCGCGTGCGCGGCACGATGCAAAATGTGCAGTGCATGTTGCACCCCTGCATGATGGAGACGAACGCCGTCGCCTGCTGCGCCGCGACCTGTTGCTCGCGAATCGTGGCCTGCGAACCGGCTTCTTCCGCGGTGTCGGAGATCGAATAGCGCGGATCGTCCATCCGCCGGCTGCGTTTTTTGTCGACGAGCTCCTCCACGTAATCCGCGACGCGATGAAACTTCTGTGTCCCGAGCACGAGATCGAGATGCGGCAGGCCTTGGAAGAGCGAATCGCCCCGCGCCTGCGCCATGCAGCCGAGAAAGCCAAACACCACTTCGGGCCGGCGTTTTGCGATCTGGCCCATCATGCCCATTTTGCCGAGCGCCTTCTGCTCGGCCATGTCGCGGACGCTGCAGGTGTTGAGCAGCACGACGTCCGCTTCCGATTCATGCGCGACCGCCTCATAGCCGCGCTCGAGCAAAGAATGCGCGACCTGCTCCGAGTCGCGTTCGTTCATCTGGCAGCCGTAGGTTTTAATGTAGAACTTCGGCATGAGCGGGGCGCCACACTGGCACAGCCCGCCGCCGAACGCTACGGGCGGCGCGGGGACGGCTGATATGGGATCCGCTCCGGCGGGCGGGCAAACGGAGCCGCGCGGAGCCGGCGCTCTGCCTTACGGAGCGCAAACGGATCGCTGCCCGATTCGTTGAACACGGCGGCGCCGATTACGCCGACATTCCGTGTGTCGCCATATTTCATCTGCGCATACGACTCGCTCACCGGGCCAAAACGGAAGGTTCATACCAGGACGTCCCGGTCATCCCCGACTCCTGCAAGCACCTGCGAACTCTCCATTATCCGCTTTCCAAGCGCCTGCGCTTCCCCGTTAATCCCCGCACATGAGCGAAGTAGCGCCAGCCATTGGGATTATCGGAGGCAGCGGTTTGTATCAGATGGAGGGCGTGGAAAACCCGACCGAGCAGCGTCTTGAGACGCCGTTCGGCGCGCCCTCGGATGCGATCATTGGCGGCCAAATACACGGCCGACAGGTCTATTTTTTGCCGCGCCATGGGCGCGGCCATCGCATCCTCCCGCACGAACTGAACCATCGTGCGAACATCTACGCGCTGCGTTCCTTAAACGTCCGCTGGATCGTGTGCGTAACGGCCGTCGGCAGCCTGCAGGAGCAATATGCCCCCCGCGATGTGGTGTTGCCGGATCAGTTCTACGACCGCACCAGCCAGCGGGCGACGCACACATTTTTCGGCGAGGGAATCGCGGCGCACATCGGGTTTGCCGATCCCATCAGCACCGGGCTGCGCGCAATCTTGCGGATCGCAGCCACGGAAGTGGGCGTGAAGGTGCACGACGGCGGCACCTATGTGAACATGGACGGGCCGGCGTTTTCCACGCGCGCGGAATCCGAGCTGAACCGGCGGCACGGGTTTGATGTGATCGGCATGACGAACTTGCCGGAGGCAAAACTCGCGCGCGAAGCCGAGATCGCGCTCGCCACCATGGCCATGATTACGGATTACGACTGCTGGAAAGTCGAGGAAGAGCCGGTCTCGGCGAAGGCGGTTTTCGGACATTTGCTCGCGAACGCGGAGACAGCGAAGAAGGTGCTCGCAAACGTCATTCCGCGGATTCCGACGGAGCCAAACTGGCCCGAGCACAGCGCCCTCGAGATGGCGCTCACCACCGATCGCAAGCTCTGGCCGCGGGCGACCGTGGAAAAGCTCGGCCCGATCCTGCGCCGCTTCGTGTAGGAACGCGCGCTCCTCGAGCGCATGACGCACGCGGCATTTGCGAATTTTCTGCCGCAGCCGAAGCTCGAAAATCGGAGGTCGCGGCGGCGCGCCTCTGTTTACCCCGTGGTGTAACGGTAACACAGCGCCCTTTGGAGGCGTTATTCATGGTTCGAATCCATGCGGGGTAGCCACTGCGCTTCAACCCGCTTTCCGAAGGGTGTCCGGTTGCAGGTTCGCCCCAATCTAATACGAGCCTTTCGCCCGCTCCTTCATCGGCAACACTTCCAGACAGGTCGTCCACCATCCGGTTTCAATGGTCTCCGCGAATTCTTCGGGCAAATGCTCGGCGCGCATTTCCGCAGCGAGCGCGGGGAAGTCGTAGTCGAGCCGCACAAATTCCACCTGCACCGTTTTCGCGTCATCGATCCGGAGCAGCGTGTACCACACACAGGTTTGCCCGTCGTTCGCCGGCCGGCCGATCGCTCCGCAGTTGATGAAATGTCTCCCGCTGGGGAGCTGGCGATGCCAGTGCAGGCCAGTGTGCGTGGCGACGATCACATCCGCCTCGTGCGCCGTGCAAAGGCGATCGAGGAACGCGCTCGAAGTGGTCGTTTCCCAGAGGAACTCGTTCGTCTTCCGCGGAGAGCCGTGGCAGAGCAGGACTCGCACCCCGTTCAGATCGAGCCGCAATTCGTGAGGCAAATCGCGCATCCAGACTTTGTTCTCCGGAGCGGTGTTCTGAAAGGTGTAGTCGTAGGAAAGCCGCGCAAAATGATTGTCCTTGGGGTCGGTGTAGCCGCATTGGCAATCCGCCAGCCCGTTTCCGACCGAGTGATCGTAATTGCCCTGTACCACGGGGATACCGGCGTCGCGCAGGAGCGGAAATACCTTGTCGGGATGCGGGCCGAAGGCGCCGAGATCGCCGAGACAGAAGATGCGACCGGCGCCGCGGCGCGGGGCATCTGCGAGCAGGGCGGCGAGCGCGAGATGATTCGAATAAACGCCGCCGAAGAGCGCGATGCATTCCGTCATCCCGCGACACTCCTCGACCTGCTCCGGGAAGGGCGTTGCGCGTCCATCCAATCCAGCACCATCTCGACCTGTTCGTATCCTGTGCGGAGAAGAAAGTTCGGACTTCTCCCATAGCTCTTCATCCCCAGCGTGAAAAAACCAGGCTCGGGATGCATCAACATTTCGGCGCCAAACGCGGGCGTCTGCAGACAATCCGCCCCCGCCTCGCCGAGCAGCGAAGCCGCGAGCGGATAAGTCCCTTCCGTGGCCCAGCAAGTCTGCACCTGCAGCTCGCGTGTCAGCATCAGATCCGGTCGGAAACCGGTCGCGGCGACGAGTTCATCCACCGTAATCGTGCAGGAACCGGTCGAGCTCGTCAGGACCACGGCGAGTGCGCCCTCCTGTGGTGCGATCGCTTCGACCGAAGCAGTCCGGTGCAGGGTGACGCGATCCTCGCGCACGAGTCGATTGGCCGCAGCCACGAGGCGAGCGCGAGCCGGCAGCGGATCTTCGGCAACTTCTTCGCCCGGCAATTCGCGGTCCCTTCGCAGCAGCCAGTGAATTTCCGTCTCCGGATGAAGCGCGGCGAGCTGACAGATCACCGTGGCGGCCGAATGGCCGGCGCCGACCACGAGCACGCGCCGCCGATCGAACTGCGCGCGCGCCGCGCCTGCGAGATCAGGGATGCCATGATGGATGTGGTCCGCACAAACGCGCTCTCCTGGGACTGGGATTCCACCGTCTCCGAGGCGGTTCGGTTGCCCGTAGGTGCCGCTGCAATCGAGCACCGCATCCGCGTGCACGATCCGCTCCTGATCTCCTGTCTGAAGCAGTAACCGAAACGGCGTCGCGTTGCGGGTGGGCGCGCCGATATGGTCGCCCTTCAAAATACGGGAGCGGCCCAGCGCGACGACCGTCGTGTTTTCGTGGAGGACACCAGGTGGAAGAGTGCGCGCCAAGGGCGCGAGATATCGGGTGCGAAATTCCGCTCCGGTGAGCAGTTCCTCCGGTCCTGGCAGGGTTGCGCCCGCCGCCTGGAGCTGCGCCAGGGCACGCGTGGTTGCGTTCATGCCGAATGGGGAAAACATCCCGACGTGGCCCCACTCGCGCACCGCCTCAGCGACCGCGCCCCGCTCAAAAATTTCCACCGCGTAGCCGCGTGCCAGCGCCGCCAGCGCGGCTTCCAGCCCGATCGGTCCTGCGCCGATGATGGCGATGGCAGTGCCGCTCATGCTCGTGCCGATGTCGTTCGCACTCACTGCTCGAGAGGCATGGCGCCCAAGGCCGGATTCGCTTCCGACCGCACCAGGCGCGCGCCTTCCAGGCTGCCGGAGGCGGCGTTGGAACAGAGTGCGCCAAAACGATAGCAGGTGATGCACGCCTGATGTCGCAGCCGATAACCCTTCAGTGCATCGCGCAACGTGCTCCCGAGCCGCGCGTCCGGTTGATCGACCAGGATCGGGCAGACATGCACCCCGCGATCGCTCACCACGCGGCTGTTATGGCAGAGCAACTGCGTCTCATCGTAGCCCGCCATCATCGCCTCGGTGACGAACTCATATTTGCCGTAACCATGATCACGTTTCGCTTCCTGGCCGATTTTGAGCGCTGGCAGGAGTTTCATCCGCGGGCGGGTGTAACCGATCTCGGCGAGGCGCATCTTGAACTCGCGCAGAAATTCATCGTCTTCGTGCATTTCCCACGAGCGCATCGAGGTGATGATGGGCAGAAATCCCGCGGCCGCCAGCATCCGGACGCCGTTCATCGCCTGCTCGAACGTGCCCGGCCCGCGAATCGGATCGTTCGTGGCGGGTGAGAAACCGTCGATGCTCACCCGCAGCTCCAGCGAGTAGGGTGACGCGTCGCGTGCGCCGGCGAGCCGCGCAATTTTTGCTTCGGTGAAGCGGGTCGCATTCGTCAGCACCGTCGCCGGACCGACGGTGAGCGTGGCTTCGAGGATTTCGAAGATCTCCGGGTTAATAAACGGCTCGCCGCCGGTGAAGTAGAACTCCTTCACGCCCGACTGCGCCGCCTCGTCGAGGTAGGGCTTGAACTGCGCGAACGTTAGCAAGCCCAGCGTGTGATTCTCCGGCGAACAGGAGATGAAACAGTGGTTGCAGCGCAGGTTGCACAACGTGCCGGAGACCTGAAACCAAAGCGCGTCGAGCGAACTCAACGGCAGGAAGGGAGGGCGTTCCGAGTCTTGCGACGTGTTTTCGATCTCCTGGGCCATGACCATGAGCGTTTCGCTGCCGGCACGCAGACGGTTGCCGGGGAAGGTGGAAACTTCCACCACAGGGGATGGTCCGCATCCTCTTTCGCCCGAATTGCAGCCAACAAGTGTCGCGATTTTTTACACAGGTGTTGATGAGCTGACGCAAAACAGCTCGTTCGCCCGGAGTTCACGAGAGGAACTGCCCCGGGCACGCGCGTTGCTAAAGGAACGGCATGCTCACGCTTTCCACCTTCGTCATCGCGTTCGGATCTGTTTTGGCGAGCGTCCTCTGGGCTTGCCGGAACGAGAGCACGGAGGCGTAGGCCGGCAGCGGTTCCGCCGACACTGTCTGTACTCGAGTGCAAACGGAGGAGGCGTCTTTACCGGGCGGCGGACGCGAGTAGGCTCTGCGCTCTGATGCCCATCACCGAAGAGCAGGTCAAGCAAGCGCTCAAAGCCGTCAAGTATCCTGGGTTCAGCCGCGACATCGTCTCGTTCGGGCTGGTGAAGGAAATCAAAATCAACGACGGAGCTGTGACGTTGCAGCTCACGCTGACCACGAACGACCCCGCCATCCCGCGCGCGATTAAATCCGAGGCGGAAGCGGCGCTCCAGAGCCTCGCGGGACTCACGCAGGCGAAGGTCTTGATCGATATCCACGCGCCGCCCGCAGGTGCCGGCGCGGCGGGTGTTGGTGCGACGAAGATCGAGGGGATCAAGCACGTTATTGCGGTCGCGAGCGGCAAAGGCGGCGTCGGCAAATCAACGGTCGCGGCGAATCTCGCGCTTGCGCTGGATCGGACCGGCGCACGCGTCGGCCTCTGCGATTGCGACATCTACGGGCCCAGCATCGCGCTCATGTTCGGCACGCGTGATCGCCCCACCGCGACCGAGGAAAACCGCATCATCCCGATCGAGCAATACAACCTGAAACTCATGTCGATGGGTTTCCTGCTCGACGATGCTTCGCCCGCGATTTTGCGCGGACCGATGGTGACGCGCTACACCCAACAATTTTTGCGCCAGGTCGAGTGGGGCGAACTCGATTACCTCGTGCTCGATCTGCCGCCGGGGACGGGCGACATCCAGCTCACGATCGTGCAGACGGTCGCACTCTCCGGCGCGCTCATCGTGAGCACACCGCAGGAGGTCGCGTTGATCGATGCGCGCAAGGCTGCGGTCATGTTTGAAAAAGTCAACGTGCCGGTGCTCGGTGTGATCGAGAACATGAGTTACTTCGTTTCCGGCGACGGTCAGCGACACGACATCTTCGGCAGTGGCGGCGGCGAACGCGAAGCGAAGCGGCTCCGCGTTCCGCTCCTGGCGCAGATCCCGATCGACATCGCGACGCGCGAAGCCGGCGACCGCGGGATGCCGATCGTGGCGGAGGCAGGTAACTCCGTGGTCGCGGCGGAGTTCCTGCGTCTCGCGAAACACCTGCGGGCGACGGTTGGCTAGAAACGTTTTGCGCAGGGAGGGGTTCAATCCGGCAGCACCAGCGATGCTTTTGGTGCATGGTGAGGGAGGGTTTAAGTTGACCTTCTGCGACGTTTATGAGTAACACTCCCGAGATGCCGACGATGTCAGCAGAGCAGTCTGGGTTCGTGAAGAACTCCGTGCTCTACAAAGAGTTCCTTGCTGAGCGTGAAGAAATTTTGAAGCACAAATGGATCGAGAGCGAGAAAGCTGGCACTGATATCGGCTTCGAGAAAGCGCTCCTCGATTGGATTGTGAAACATCGCTCCAGCTGGCGCGATAAACGCCAGAAGGAGGCGCGCAGCCGGGCGCAACCCGCCACCGCGTAGCGCCTTCCACTGCTCCTTTAATTGCGGCCCTGCGAGGTCGCGAAGGACGGCAAATGACACCTCCCGCCAACTCCTCGCCTTCGGCCTCACCCGGCCGTGCGCTCGTGCTCGATGCCAACGCCATTCGCCGTGCGCTCCGGCGGATCGCGCACGAGATTATTGAGAGGAATCCGGAACTTGCCTCCGTCGTCCTGGCGGGAATTCCTTCGCGCGGCGTCGAGATCGCCCGACGGATCGCGGCGCTGATCGGGGAATTCGAGCACGTGCCGGTGGAGACCGGTGTGATCGATGTCTCGATGCATCGCGACGATGTCGGCAAACGCGCCGGGTTGCCCATCGTCCAAGCTTCCCGTTTACCGGTGCCGCTCGACGGTCGCACAGTCGTGATCGTCGATGACGTTTTCTATACCGGCCGAACCGCGCGCGCCGCGATGGACGCGATCGGCACTTTCGGGCGGCCCGCGCGCATTCAGCTGGCCACGCTTGTCGATCGCGGCCATCGCGAGCTGCCGATCCGCGCGGATTATGTGGGCAAGAATCTGCCCACGGCGGCGGGCGAGCGGGTGCGGCTACGGCTCGAAAATGTCGACCACGAACCGGATGCGGTCTGGCTGCTCAGCGAGAGGAGCGAGTGAGCGATCTGCAGAAATCGGACCTGTGCTGGCAGCGGAAGGATCTCGTCGGGATTCGCGAGCTTTCGGCCGCGGAAATCACGTTTGTGCTCGACACCGCGAACGCCTTCAAAGCGGTCGGCACGCGCGACGTGAAGAAGGTGCCGGCGTTGCGCGGCAAGACGCTCGTGAACTTCTTCATCGAGCCAAGCACCCGCACGCGCACTTCCTTCGAGCTCGCCGCCACGCGCTTGAGCGCCGATGTCATCAATATCTCCGCCGCCACCTCCAGCCTGACGAAAGGCGAGACCCTCAAAGACACCGCAAAAATCCTGGAGGCGAATCACGCCGACTTGATCGTGATCCGCCACAGCTCCGCCGGTGCTGCGCAGTTCCTCGCCGAGCGCCTGCGCTGCAGCGTGATCAATGCCGGGGACGGCGCGCACGAGCATCCCACCCAGGCGCTGCTTGATCTCTACACGATTCGCCAGCATCGCGGCGTAATCGCAGGGCTGCACGTTGCGATCGTCGGCGATATCCTTTTCAGCCGGGTGGCGCGCTCCAACATCTTCGCCCTCCTAAAACTCGGCGCCCGCGTCACGCTCGTCGGCCCGACCACGCTGGTCCCGCGGGAGTTCGAGCAGCTCGGCGTCGCCGTGTCGCACCGCATCGACGAGGTCCTGCCGCACGTCGATGTCATCAACCTGCTCCGCATCCAGCACGAGCGGCAACGAAAGGAATATTTCCCCGGGATCGGCGAATACATCCGGCTCTTTGGTCTAACGAAAGCGCGCGCCAAACAGTTAAAGCCGGATTGCCTCATCATGCATCCCGGGCCGATCAATCGCGGCGTCGAAATCGACAGCGATCTCGCCGATGGGGTGCAAAGCGTGATCCTCGACCAGGTGACAAACGGCCTCGCCGTCCGCATGGCTGTGCTCTACCTCTGCGGAGGAATCGCCGCAGCATGAAGACCATCATTCGCAACGGCCGCTTGATCGATCCTGCGAATCACCGCGATGAAGTTGCCGACCTCGCGTTCTCCGAGGGCGCGATCGTTCCGGCGGGCGACGAGCGCGGGGCCGAAATCATCGATGCCAGCGGGCTGGTGGTGGCGCCCGGGTTGGTCGACCTCCACGTCCACTTCCGTGAACCGGGCTTCTCCTGGAAGGAAACGATCGAGACCGGCGCTCGCGCGGCGGCTGCTGGCGGTTTCACGACCGTCGTCTGCATGCCGAACACCTCACCCGTGGCGGACAACCCCGGCACGATCGCGTGGATCAAAGATCGTGCGGCGGAGAGTGCGTGCGTCCACGTGCTTCCGACCGGCGCGATCTCAAAGGGATTGGCTGGCGAGGAGCTGGCGCCGATCGGATCACTCGCCCAGGCCGGCGTAGTGGCGATCAGCGACGATGGACACTGTATCCAGAATAACGAACTGATGCGCCGCGCGGTCGAGTACGCGCGCATGGTCGGCGTGCCGGTGCTGGACCATTGTCAGGATTACGACCTCGTCGGCCACGGCGTCGTGCACGAAGGCTACTGGAGCACGCTGCTCGGCCTGCCCGGCTGGCCGGCGGCGGGCGAGGAGATGATCGTGGCGCGGAATATCGTCCTCGCGGAACTGTGCGAGCACCACATTCACTGCCAGCACATCAGCGCCGCGGGCAGCGTGCGGCTGTTGCGCGAAGCGCGCACGCGCGGCGTGAAGATTAGCGGCGAAGTTTGCCCGCACCACCTCGCGCTCACCGACGAATCGATCCAGAACTTCGACACCAACTACAAGATGAACCCGCCGCTTCGTTCCGCCGCCGATGTGGCTGCGCTACTCGAAGGAATCAAAGAGGGCACCCTCGATATCCTCGCGAGCGATCACGCGCCGCACGCGAGGTTCGAGAAGGAAGTCGAGTTCGATCAGGCGCCCTTCGGGATTGTGGGGCTGGAGACGGAACTCGGGTTGTTTATCGATCTGCTGGTGCACAAGACGGGCACCATCGATCTGCGGCGGGTGATCGAGATGTTGACTTCAAATCCTGCTCGGCTGCTCCAGCTGGAGGCCGGCACACTCTCCCTCGGCGCTGCCGCGGATATCACGCTGATCGATCCGGATCTTGCATGGACGGTTGACGCAAAATCGTTCGAAACGCTCTCGCGCAACACGCCATTCGATGGGTGGAAGCTAAAGGGCCGCGCTGTCCGGACGATCGTACGCGGCAAGACGGTCTGGAAGCTGTAGAAGCGCGCGTCTCGCCTCTTCTACGTTTGTGACGGTCGCTCGTCGGAGATGGAGACGATCCGCCTCTGGTAAATCAATTCGAATACCCGCCTGCGATGTATCGCTCCAGGTGCTCGAGCGTCGCGCTCTGCACCGAGATGATATGCTTGACCAGGTCGCCGATCGAGATCACGCCCTGGATGTCGCCATTGTCCGCGACCACCGGGAGGTGCCGCACGCGCTTCTCCGTCATGAAGCGGAGGCAATCATCCACGCTCTGTTTCGGCGGCACAGTCGTGAGCTGAGACGACATGATCTCGCGCACTGGCGTCTCGCGGGAGCGCTTGCCGCGCAGCATGACTTTTCGGGTGTAATCGCGCTCCGAAATAATGCCGGCCAGCTGGCCGTTCTCCACCACGAGCAAGGCGCCGACATTCTTCTCCGCCATCAGCGAGATCGCGTCGTAAACCGTCGCCTCCGGCGCGACGGAAAAAATCTCAAGGTTCTTCTGGTTCAGAATCGCGTCGATACTACCGGTGACATTCATGAAGCGGGCCTTCCTGTTTGCTGCTGCTCTGCGGGAGATCGCAGCGTAGTCACCGCGCTTTTCTGCTGCAAGATTTCTCTCCTTGAAAGACCGGCGGTAAGGGCGGCCGCGCGGCGGCGGCCAACCAGGGTGACTGCGCACCGGATTTCACTCAGCCGTCAGCGATCTCGATGGCGCGCCCGCAGATGAGGCGCGCTTTGCGCTGGATTCTGATGTTGCACGAGTCCTGGGGCGTCTTCGATGCTGCGGGAAGGTGCCTTTGCTGTGACACAAAATTTCCGGATGATCCTTAGCGCGCGCGCGCAAACTCGAATTCGCACTGCCGGGCCCGCGGTGCTGATGTTTGCGCGGCCAACGAGAGGCGCAACGCCCGCAGCATGCGAAGGCCGCGCTCGAGGCGATCGGGACGGACGGAATAGGGGACCGGGAGCAGGGTGCTGCGGCGAGAGCGATTCGGATAGGTTTTCATATGCACCATCCTGCCGCCTGGGGTAAGACATACGGTGTCCAACCAATGAAAAGTTCCAAAAAAAATTCCGCGGGTGGATTTTCCCGGCCGCCGCTCGAGCGGATGATGCGGATCCACGCCGCACTGAAAGGGGGTGATTTTCCCAACTGCCGCAAAATGGCGGACGAGCTGGAGGTCTCCTCGAAGACGATCCAGCGCGATATCGATTTCATGCGCGACCGGCTCGGGCTGCCGATCGAATACGAGCCGCTCCAGTTCGGTTATTATTACACCGAGAAAGTTTCGAGTTTCCCGAGCATCGAAGTTTCCGAAGGCGAAGTCGCGGCGCTTTTCGTCGCGCAAAAGGCACTCGCGCAATATCGCGGCACGCCTTTCGAACGACCGCTCCGCTCCGCCTTCCGCAAGATCGCCGACAGTCTCCGGGATCGCGTTTCGTTTTCGTGGAGCGACATGGAGGAGGCGATCTCCTTCCACAGCGCCGGCGCCAGCGTGGCTGATCTGGCGCTCTTCGAGACAGTTAGCCGTGGCGTGCTGCAGTCGTTCGAGCTGGAGTTTCAGTACCGCAAGCTGGAGAGCAAGGGCTATGAAGCGCGCCGAGTGCGGCCGCTGCACATCGCCTGCCTGGAGAATCAGTGGTATCTCTTCGCCGAAGATCTGGCGCGAAAGGATCTCCGCACTTTCGCGCTCCCGCGCATGCGGCAGGTGCGCCTAACGAATACCCATTTCCGGCGTCCGCCGAATTTCTCGATCAGCAAAGTGCTGAGCGGCAGCTTTGGAGTTTTCGAAGGCGGCAGGAAGCACCGCATCCGGCTGCAGTTCGATGCCTTCGCCGCGCGGCTCGTGAGCGAACGCATCTGGCACGAGTCGCAGCGCTTCCGCGAAGCGAAAGACGGCTCTGCCACGCTCGAATTGGAGCTGGGCGGCCTGGAAGAGATCGAACGCTGGGTGCTGAGCTGGGGAAGCCATGTGCGGGTGGTCGGTCCGCCGTCTTTGCTGGAGCGCGTCCGGGAGGAGGCGGAATCGATTGCGCAGAAATATCGACGCTGACCGGCGCGCCGCCGTCCCTCGGCCGTGCGCGGCAATTCTGCCGCGTACTTCGTCGCCGCAGTCTCCAATTCCGCCAGCGACTTGCGGTCAAACTTGGAGAGAGCGTTGTGTGCCTCGAGCTCGCGGAGGGCAGCACGATCGATTCGGCGAACCTTTCATTGCTCGAGGAGTCTTTCCAATGTCGTGATTTTGCGCCAAGCCGCCGCGTCACCCGTCGCCGAAACCGCGTCAGGAAAAGTTGGACTGCTCGAATAGGAGCTGGTGATCGGGACCGGCCAAACCGGATTACGCGAAAAAGGGAAGCCACCACCCGCGGGATAAAAACAAGACCGAGCCGAAGAGAAGGTCAGGAAAGGACAAACACCCTCAGTCCACGCCAACTCCTATTGACAACCCTCATAGGGGCTGTATCGCACGCCGCTCCGTCCACGGCGCGGCCGTAGCCGCTGGCGCATTCGGCTCAGGTGTGGGCGTCGGAGTGGGAGTGGCCGGGGTGATCGTCACCGTCTCAATCCGATCGCGGTGGGCCTTCTGCAGATTGGAATAGACGGAGAGCAACGCCATCAGGACCAGGATCACTGCGATGAGGATGAGGCCGCTGCGTGGCGCAGGCGACGCAGGGGAGGCGGGTTCGTTATCCATGAAGTCGGGGGAGTGCCGCCCAAGCCCTCACGACAAGGCGAGGAGCGTCGCAGGGCGATCGTAGCGCACTGCTGCACCCTTCGCCATGCCGGACTCGAGCACCGCATTGCCCGTCGCTCGCACGCTCTTGGTTTGGCAACGAAGGAGGGGCGCATCTTCGGACAAGACACCCCTCGGTTACTCGATCGCGAGCGCCGCGATTGCGTGCATCACGCGCTCGCTGAGACGCTGGTAGAGTTCCTTGCTCCGCGGCTCGAGGTCGGCCTCCGTAAAGTAGATCGGCGCGCCGACCACGATCGTGATGCGGGTCAGGCGAAGGCGTCCGCCTTTGCGTGGCAACGCCTTATGCGCGCCAAAAATCCGCATCGGGAGGACAGGCGCGAGAGTCTTTGCGATCACAAAGCCAAGCCCGGGCTGGACCGCCTGGAGCTGTCCATCCAGGGTGCGCGCACCTTCCGGGAAGACTACCGTGGCGCGGCCAGCTTTCACGATTCGGATCAGCGCCTTCAGCGCGCTGCGATCGGTGCCCTCCTGGTCCACCGGCACGACGTTTAAGCGTGGGAGCACCCAGCCGAGCACCGGCACATCAAGCAAGGATTTGCGCGCCAGGAAATAGACTTCCCGTCCGGAAGCAATCCCGGCGAGTGGGGGATCGAGATAGCTTTGGTGGTTCATCGCGAGGATGACCGGACCGTCGAGCAGACGGCGCTCGGGATGGACGAGGCGAAAGCGGAATAAGACCCGCGCGAGCATCGCGCTGAGGTAGTAGCCGGTCCAATACCAAGGGTTCATGTTAAATCCCAGTCCCAAGTTTTTAAGTTCGAATGAGAGCGGGACGGAAATCGGGATCACAGCCGCACCTGAAGAATACCGCTCCTTGCGATGGGATCGCTAAGGCGAAGGTCTATTCTTTGGAATTTGGAACTGGGCTCTAAATTCCGGCCGATGCGTCTGCTCTCACCATCAGTCCTTTGATCCGCAACCGCTCCAATATTTCGACGACCACGCCTTCGATCAAGAGCTTCGAACTGTCGATCACCTCGGCATCGCCCGCGATCGTGAGAGGGGAATCGCGCCGCGAAGAATCTGCGCGGTCGCGGATCGCGATCTGGTCGTTCTGCCCCTGGGCCGCGCGGCGTCGCGAGCGGATCTCGGGCGAGGCGTCGATGTAGAATTTGTAGGGCGTCTCCGGGAAGACCACGCTGCCGATGTCGCGGCCTTCCATCACGACATCGTTCTCGAGAGCGTAGGCGCGCATTCTCGCGACCAACACTTCCCGCACCCGCGGCACGATGCTCACGGGCGAGACCTCTCGGTTGACCCGCGGATCGCGCAGATGAGACGACGGATCATTGCCGTCGAGCAGGATGCGTGACTCGCTGTTCGGCAAGTCGCAAACGATCTCGGTGGCATCCACCAAACGCGCGATGGCGTCTTGATCCGCGGGATCGATCCCGTGATCGAGGACGTGCCAGGTGATGGCGCGATACATCGCACCGGAGTTCACGTAGACGAAGCCGAGCTGCTGGGCGAGCGCCTGCGCGACACTGCTCTTGCCGGAGGCAGCGGGACCGTCGATCGCGACGACGCGGTGCGTGCGGCCTGCTGCGCCCATGCTATTCGTCATCGGCCTTCGCCGGGGTGAGCGAACTGATGACCGGTGTGGTGATCCGCACCCGTTTCGGATTCGCGATTTGGTCGAGGGCGGCGGCAAACTCCGGATAAGACTCGTGCACGCATTGCGCGTCCTGCACGATCGTTTCGCCGTCGGCGAAAAGACCAGCCACGGCGAACGCCATCGCGATGCGGTGATCGCCGAAACTGGCGACGCGCGCGCCGCGGAGGGAGCCGCGGCCGTGGATTTCGAGCCCGTCGTTCAGCTCGATCACCTGTGCGCCCATCGCGCGAAGATTGTGCGCGATTGCGGCGATCCGATCGGTTTCTTTCACCCGCAGCTCTTCGGCGTGGCGGATCGTGGTCGTGCCGGTGGCGAGCGCGCCGGCGATCGCGAGGATCGGCAGCTCATCGATCAGCTGCGGGATTTCTTTTCCCTGCATCACGGTGCCTTTCAGCGATGCGCCCGTGATCTCGACGGTGCCGCGCGGCTCGATTTGGTCCACGTCCTCGACCGCTTCGCGCACCTGCGCGCCCATCCGGATCAGCACGCCGAGAAGCGTCGTGCGGGTGTCGTTCAACCCGCAATCGCGCACCAGCAAATGGCCCCCGGGCTGCGCGCCGGCCGCGACCAGCCAGAAGGCGGCAGAAGAGATGTCGCCCGGGACGGTGAAGTCGCGCGACTCCGGCACCTGGTCGCCAAAAACGCTGATGGCGCCGTCCTCCTCCTTCACCGTGCGGACGAGAAAATAATTCAGCATCAGCTCTGTGTGGTTCCGGCTCGGACTCGGCTCCGCCACGGTCGTTTTTCCTTTGGCGAAGAGGCCCGCGAGCAGGAGCGCGCTTTTCACCTGGGCGCTCGCGATCGGCGAGTGGTAGTCAATGCCCCGCAATTTCGCGCCCTTGATGCGGATGGGCGGGCTTTCGTTAGGCCCTTCCGCCACGATGTCGGCGCCCATTTCCCGGAGCGGCGCGAGCACGCGCTCCATCGGCCGGCGGGAAAGGCTCGCGTCTCCCACCAGCCGGCTGTCGAAGGGCTGGCCGGCGAGCAGCCCCGCAAGCAGACGCATCGTCGTCGCCGAATTGCCGCAATCGATTTCAGCTGCGGGGGCGGTGAGGAGGCGCTTCCTGCCATGCACGACAAGCATGTCCGGCTCCGGCTGTTCGATTTTAATCCCGCAGGCGCGAAGGGCCTGGACCGTACGCATGCAATCTTCGCTCGGCAGAAAGCCGCGCAAGACGCAGACGCCATTGGAAAGAGCCGCGATGATGACCGCGCGATGCGAGATGCTCTTATCGCCGGGGACGGTGATTTCCGCGTCTATTCTGGAGGCTCGTTTTACGCGAAATTCCATAGGGCTGGTCGAGTCGGGCGGCTCCGCGTCACAGCACGCGGGGAGCCGCGGAGCATCATCCGATAATCGCTTCGCTTGTCCAGCCCGGCTGCGGCCGGGTCCGGGCCGGACGAGGCGCCGAGCGCATTCGGCGCTTCCATCCTCCGCCGTCGAACTACGGAACGAGGAAGATCTTCTGCGTGTAAGGATCTTTGACTTCAGTGCCGGGAGCGTAGCCGCGGACGTCCGTCATTTTATCGGGAGAATAGGGGCTGCGCACGAAGCCGGGTTTGCCGGGGACCGGCACGCCGTAAGGGTAATCCCCTTTCGCAGTAGGCGGAGCAGCGGGCGCGGATTGCGGCTCGCTCGAAGTCACCTCCGGTGGCGGCGTCGTCACGATCTCGCGGGGAGCCGCCGAGTCCTGGAAGGGCTGTGGTTGCGGCGGATACTGCCTCGCAGTCTTCACCGGATAGCGCGCGGCGGGAGGCGTCCTTTGCGGTGGCTCATCGACATCGCAGGCGACGAGAGCAAAAGCGGAGAGCAAGGCGACGAAAACCGAGAATTTCATAGTGGATACGACGAGCGTGCGTCCGTTGTAATTCATTGTGGGAAGGCAGGCAATGGATAAATCGCGGCCGGCATGAAGGCGTCACGGCTGCGGCGCTGGAATGTATTGCTTGCGGCAGGCACGAAAAATACAATTCCCCGACAGCGCGCTTTCGATTCTAAACAAAACCGTGACCTCTTCTCAATGCGCCGAATACATCCTGGTCGTGGACGACGACCCGATGAGCCGTCGGCTGCTTGTCCGCGCGCTCACTTCCGGCGGATTCACCTGTCGGGAATCCGCCGATGGGGCGGAGGCGCTCGCAACGTTGCATGCCGAGCTGCCTTGCCTGCTCCTGCTCGATTTCGACATGCCGGGACTTAATGGAGCTGAGGTGTTGCGGCGGATGCGGCGCGATGCCGACGCCGATGTGGCGCAATTGCCCGCGATCATGCTGACGGGGCATGGCGGGGAAGCGAGCGAAGTGCTTTGCCTGGAAGCAGGCGCGAACGATTTCGTGACCAAGCCAATCAACCAGGCGGTCTTGCGGGCGCGGATCGAGACCCAGCTGCGACTGCGCTCGATGCGAGATCAGCTGCAGCAGCAGAATGATGAATTGGAGGCTTGGCGGGTAAACCTGGAGCGGGATCTGGCGGCGGCGCGGCTCACCCAGCAGTCGCTTATTCCGCAGAAAGGCCCCGGGCTCGAGGGCTGGGATGTGGCGGCGGTTTACCGGCCCGTGATCCAGGTGGGCGGCGATATCTATGGGTGGTTGCGGATGCCCGATGGGCGCACGCTTTTCTGGATCGTGGACGCCACGGGCCACGGCGCTTCGGCGGCCCTGCTGACTACCTTGGCGAAGTTGCTCTTCCAGCATGGAAGCGTCGAGCACAGCCGGCCGGCGACAATCATGCAGGCGGTCAACAACGACTTCCGCAGTACCTTCGGTGCGCGTTCGTTCATGACCGCGATGTGCGTGGCGCTCGACCCTGCGACGGGACGCGCGACCGTGGTGGGCGCCGGGCATCCGCCGCTCCTCGTGGTGCGAACGAACGGTGCCTCGGAAGCGATTGCTTCTTTGGCCCCGCCGCTGGGTCTGGTCGATCGCACCGAATTCGTCGAGACGGATGTGGACCTCACGCCGGGCGATGCCTTCTTGCTCTACACGGATGGGCTTTACGGCGTGGAAAACGAAGGCGCGGCGCGGCTCACCCCCGCGAAGCTGGCGCAAGTCATGAAACCGCCGGCAGCGACCGCGCAGGCGCTGCTCACGCGTGTCCTCGAGCAGGCCTTGGATGGCAACGCGGAGAAGCCGCTGCCGGACGATCTGGCGGCCATCGCGGTGACGCGCCGCCCGCTTCTCCCGGCGGAAAGCTTCCCAGCTGCGCAAAATTAGTATTGCCCTGCTACAAGCGAAGGACTAATCAGCCTCTATGCCGAAAACCACTTCCACGAAGACGCCCACCAAACGCAAACCGAACGCCGCTTTCATGAAGCCGGTGCAGCCCGACGAGAAGCTCGCTCAGGTCGTCGGTTCGAAGCCGCTCCCACGTTCCGAGCTGACGAAGAAGCTCTGGGACTATATCAAGAAGAATGGCCTTCAGGATCAGAAGAAGCGGACTCAGATTAATGCCGACGACTCGCTCAAGGCCGTGTTCAACGGCAAGAGCCAGGTCAGCATGTTCGAGATGACCAAGCTCGTCTCGGGACATATCAAGTCCTCCTAGTCCGGAGCGAAGTTTTAGCCAGCTCGGCGCACTGTCGCCGGGCTGGCTTTGTCCGGATGCGGCGCCACGAGCCGCTTGCGGCTGGCTGGAAGGTAACGGAAGCTTCCGCGTGAAATCTTTCCGTTCCCTCCTTTTTCTCGCCGTCAGCTCTTTCCTTTTCGCGGCTGCGCCGGCTTCCGCAAAGCCCGGCTGGCTGACCGATTACAAACAGGCGCTGGAGGAAGCGAAGGCAGGCAACAAACGGCTCTTGATCGATTTTACCGGATCGGATTGGTGCGGCTGGTGCATTCGACTGGACCGCGAAGTCTTCTCGAAGCCGGAGTTCGCAGCCTACGCGGAGAAGCATCTCGTCCTGCTGGAAGCCGATTTTCCGCGCGCCAAGCAGATCCCAGCCGCGGTCAAGGCACAGAATTCTGAACTCGCGCAGCGCTTCGAGGTCGAGGGATTTCCCACGATTGTCGTGCTCGACGGCACGGGTAAACAAATCGGCGCGCTCGGTTACATGCCAGGCGGGCCAGAGGCGTTCATTGCCGAGCTCGACCGCCTCCCCAAAGGCTAGACGTTCCGGCCCCCGCGCGGCCCCGCTTAGGTCGCTTTGGCCGCGCCTACCGTCCGCTCCAACGCCTCGGCCAGCTCGCTGCGCGGGCGCGTTTTCCGGCGCCGCCGTTGTTCAAGCGCGTCGTTCTTTGATCGACTGAAGAACGTCTGCCACCACTTCACTGCGCGGTTTGGCGCCGAGATTTCCTTGGCCATGCACGCGAACGCTGACGGCGTTGGCTTCCATGTCGCGGTTTCCAATCACGAGCATGGTGTGCACTTTCATTTTCTCGGCGTTCGCGATCTTCGACTTCATGTGGTCGCTGCTGGCGTCGAGTTCGCAGCGAACTTCTTTCGCGCGCAGCTCTTGTTGGATGGCGCGGGCGTAGTCGATCAACGCGGGCTCGTCGCCGATGGGGAGGATGCGGACCTGCTCGGGGGCGAGCCAGAGCGGGAAGTTGCCGGCGTAATGCTCGATCAGGAAGCCGATGAAGCGCTCGTGCGTGCCGAGCGGGGCGCGGTGGATGCAGAGCGGGGTGGCTTCGGTGTTGTCGCGGGTTTTGTATTTGAGGCCGAAACGTTCCGGGACGGCAAAATCGACCTGGTTGGTGGCGATGGAGAATTCGCGGCCGATGGCGCTCCAGACCTGGACGTCGATCTTCGGGCCGTAGAAGGCGGCTTCGTTCGGCACTTCGATGTAGTTGATGCCGCTGCGCTGGAGGACGCCGCGGACCATGTCTTCGGTCTTGGCCCAGAGCACGGGGTTATCAACGAATTTTTGCCCTAGCTTGGCGGGGTCGTGGGTGGAGAAACGCATGACATATTTGTCGATCCCGAAGATCTTGAAATACTTCAGATACATTTCGTTGACGGCGCGGAATTCTTCCTCGAACTGCTCTTCCGTGCAGTAGATGTGGGCGTCGTTCATCTGCAGCGAACGCACGCGCATGAGGCCGAAGAGCTCTCCGCTTTGCTCGTAGCGGTAGTTAGTGCCGTATTCTGCGAGTCTTAGCGGTAAGTCTCGATAGCTATGCGGGACCGCAGCGAAGAGCTTGTGGTGATGCGGGCAGTTCATCGCTTTGAGGTAGTAGCGATCTGGGTCTGCAAGCGCTCGGAGCTTGTTGATCCGCTCTTTATAGTTCACAAGGCTGCGTTTGAGATCCTCCCCGCCTATGCCTTTATCCTGAACATCGTGACCTGTGTTGATGACGAGCTGTTCCCAAGCTCCTTCGCCAAAATGCTCTTTGAATTCGAGTTCTTCCGCGTATGTGCCGTGCCCGCCTGCGGCTAACTCTTCCTGGATAAACTGCATGATCCCAAATTCGGCGCCCTCTTTCAGTTTACGCCATTTCGCGCGCTCGACTTTCGCCTCGTCCAGCGTCATCGGCGGGAACATTGAGTCCTCGTACATCGGGATGTGTCCGCTAGTTAAATACAGATTCTCCCGCGCGATGTGCGGGGTACGGACGCGCTGATAGCCGGCGGCGAATTCGGTTTCTTTCGCCAGCTTCTCCAGTTCCTCGATGATCGCGGCGCCTCGCGGGAGCCACAGCGGCAGGCCCGGCCCGACGTCGTCGTCGAAGGTGAAGAGTTGTAACTCTTTCCCAAGCTTCCGGTGGTCGCGCTTCTTCGCTTCTTCCAGCATGGCGAAGTATTCATCGAGCTGGGTCTTGTTCTTAAAGGCGGTGCCGTAGATACGCTGAAGCTGAGGGTTTTTCTCGTCGCCTTTGTAATAAGCGCTCGCTACGTTCGTTAGGCGGAAGGCGCCGATGTTGCCGGTGCGCATGACGTGCGGTCCCGCGCAGAGGTCGGTGAACTCTCCGTTCCGATAGAGGGTGATCTTTTCGTCTTCAGGAATGTTCTCGATGATATCGAGCTTGAACTTGCTCGCCTCGGGTCGCGGGCCGAGGGCGGCTAACTCTCCGGCGTGGGCCAGAGCGAGCGCTTCGGCGCGGCTGACTTCCACCCGCTCAAAAGGCTTGTTCGCTTTAATCTCCTTTTTCATCTCGGCCTCGATCTTCTCGAAGTCCTCGGGCGAGATGCGGTGGGGCAGGTCGACGTCGTAGTAGAAGCCGTTCTCGACCGGCGGCCCGGCGGCGAATTGCGCTTCCGGCCAGAGCTTCAGGATGGCGGTGGCGAGGACGTGGGCGGCGGAATGGCGGAGCCGCTCCAGGTCGGTCATCTGAGCGCGTTGGTCGGGTGTTTTGCGGTCGTCGGACATGTTCGGATAGGCAAGAGTGGAAGGCGAAGTTAAGCGCAGGCGGGCGGGCTTTGCACGTGCCGGTTCACGCGCTGCGCTCGTCGCGTCACCACGAAAGCCTCTCAAGATCTGGGACGGAGTCGAAATGCGCGTCGCGGCTCAAGATTGGGAGAGCGTGCTGACACGCGAGCGCGGCGATCCAAACGTCATTGGCCGGCAGCGGTGTGCCCGCCTTTTTCAGCTGGTGGCGCACGGCCGCGTAGTGCCCGGCGGTTTCCTCGCCGATCGGGAGAACATTCCAAAAGGCGCGGCCGCGCGTGAGCCATGCTTCATATTCACGGCGTCGACGCGAAGTGACGATGCCGAAGCGGTATTCGCCGAGGACGATGGCGGGCACGTGCAGTTCATCCGCGTGGGCCAGATGTTCCACCACCGGCGCGACGCCTTCGGCAAAAGCGGAAAGCGCGTTGGTGTCGAGAATCAGAGCCGATCTTCGGGTTCAATCGTCCCGAACTCGGCTTCGATCAGGCTTTCGATGCGGCGATTTTCTTGGCGGAGATGCTGGAGGCCGCCGGCTAGGACCATCCACGGTTTTTTCCTAAGACTGGCGCCATTCAGGCGCTCGATTTTTTCGCTCAAGGCTTCGTGGACCAGTTGCTTAAAGGTGTGGCCCTGGCGCGCAGCAACCGCCTTTGCTCTGCGGAACAGAGGATCGGAAATTTCCAGGGTTGTTTTCACGAAATAATCATCTCCCATATTTATGGGTGGTCAAGCATGAGGAGCGGGGGCTACAAACTCAGACGCTCGCGCAGCTCGTGCGCCCGCCGCCGGGCGACTTTCACCTCCGGGTCGCGCTCGCCCATCCGCAAAAGCAGGCCGCCATCGAACCAGGGCTCAACCTTGCTGACCGCGCGCAGGTTGATGATGTGTTGCCGGCTGACCCGAAAAAAAAGTCGCGGATCGAGCCGCATTTCAAGTGTTTGCAGGGAACGGGGGATGAGCGGGCGGTTCTCGGCGAAATAAACGCGGGCGTAATTGCCTTCGGATTCGAGCAGACGGATGTCGCCCACCTTTACTAGCCAGCAGCGATCGCCGTCTTTGAGGAAGACCTGATCGCTATCGGCGAGAATCTCGTGGGACGGTTTGGTGGAGCGGCCGGGCTCACCGCCCGCGGCTTCAGCGGGTGCCGGAGGCTCCTGTAACCTCTCGATCGCGCGGGCGAGGCGGACGGGCTCGATCGGTTTGAGGAGGTAATCGAGCGCGCCGAAGT
>JBPCMX010000010.1:0-11201 GCA_051001855.1 Chthoniobacterales bacterium | reverse complement strand
GTCTTCGGTCCCACGAACGGAATCATCTCCTGCATGTAACGCCGGGAAACCGCCTCAAGTTCGTTGCGGGAAAGTTTGGTCGGATCGTAGGCCACGCCGCCCTTGGCGCCACCGTAGGGCAGGTTGTTGAGCGCGCATTTCCAGCTCATCCACATGGCCAGCGCGGCAGTTTCACCCATGGAGAGATTCGGGGCGAAGCGCGTGCCACCCTTGGTCGGCCCGAGCGTGAGGTGATGCTGCACCCGATAGCCCTGGAAAGTCTGCGTGCTGCCATCGTCCATGTGGACCGGGAGCGTCACCGCGACGGAGCGCTTCGGATACATCAGCCGGTCGCGGTCGTTCCGGTCGATACTCAGGTAGTCGGCGATGACATGGAACTGATCGCAAGCCATCTGGAAAACGTCGTCGTGGTAAATAGTCATAAGCAGCAGGGCGCGATGAGAGCGCTGGCCAGAATTGAGCTTCCTATTAGGCTCGGGTAAAAGCAGCCGTCAAATTGAAAGGTGCCCGCGGACCATTAGGCTATGCGCGATCTGCGGGAGCTCCCACTTATGCGTATCGAAACCATCGCCGTGCACGCGGGCCATTCGGTTGATTCGGCCACGGGTGCGGTTGCAGCGCCGATTCATCTTTCCACCACGTTCGAGCGGAACCCGGACGGCAGTTATCATGACGGCTACAGTTATTCCCGGAGCAACAACCCAAACCGGCACGCGCTGGAGCAGGCCGTCGCCGCGCTGGAAGGCGGGAGCGACGCCGCGGCCTTCGGGTCGGGCGTAGCCGCCGCAGCCGCCGTCTTCCATGCTTTGCAACCCGGTCAGCACGTGCTCGCGCCGGACCAATCGTATCACGGCATCACAAAGCTCCTGCGCGACGTCATGATGCCGTGGGGGCTCGAGGTCACGTTCGTCGACCTCGCCGATCTGGAGGCGGTCCGCCGCGCGATTCGTGGCAACACCCGGCTGATTTGGACGGAGACGCCCTCGAATCCGCTCTTAAAGATCACCGATCTGGCGGCGGTCGCTGCGCTCGCGCACGAGAACAGCGCCGTCTGCGCATGCGACAACGCCTGGGCGCCGATCGTGCAGCGACCACTCGATTGCAGCGTCGATCTGGTGGTCCATTCCACCACGAAATACATTGGTGGCCACTGCGACCTCACGGGCGGCATTGTGGTCGCAAAGGCGGATGACGAATTCTTTCAGAAAATCCGCCTGATCCAGGCAACTGCGGGCGCGGTTCCCTCGCCGTTCGATTGCTGGCTCGCGCTGCGCGGTGTTCGCACCCTGCCGTGGAGGATGCGCGCCCACTCCGAGAACGCGGCGCGCGTCGCCGACTTCCTCGCGCAACACGCCAGAGTCGAGCGGGTCCGCTACCCCGGCCTCGCGAGCGATCCTGCCCACGATCTGGCGCGGCGGCAGATGAGCGCCTTTGGCGGCATGTTATCCTTCGACGTGCAGGGCGGCCGCGAAGCTGCTCTGGCCGTCGCCGCGAAGACGCGGCTCTTCATTCGCGCGACGAGCCTGGGCGGAGTCGAAAGCCTGATCGAACATCGTGCCTCCATCGCCGGGGAAGATCCGCGCACGCCGCAGGGGCTGCTCCGGCTCTCCGTTGGCCTCGAGCACGCCGATGACTTGATCGAAGACCTCGCGCAGGCCCTCGGCTGAAGAACGAAATCCGCGCTCCCCGTTATCGGCCGAGCTTCTTCCGCACGACGACCGCCATGTCGTGCAGCTCCGCGACGCGCAGCAGATAGGCGACGAGGAAGAAGACCGCGCCACCCACCGCGACGGTGCTCCCGACTCCCGTGAATTTCCACCAGAAGCGCTGGGTCACTCCGGCCGGGAAGAAGAACTGGTCGCCGACCCAGCAGACGGCCGCCAGACAGAGCCCCGCCGCGAGCAATTTCAAGAGCGTCGTTAGCATCGCCGATGTCTCCAGCCGGCCGGTGTAATGCCGCATCATCCCGTAGAGCAGGAGGAAATTGACAATCGCGATGCAGCTCGTCGAGAGCGCCAGCCCGCGATGTCCGAGGCCAAGATGGAACGTCAGCAGCCAGTTGAAGGCCGCGTTCAGCCCAATCGAAAGCAGGCTCACGAGCATCGGCAGATTCCGCCGATCCAGCGCATAAAAGGCCGGCGCGAGCACCTTCACCGCCGAGTAGCCGACTAGCCCGATCGCATAGAAACGGAGCGCGCCCGCGGTCTGCAGCGTGGACGCCGCGGTGAAGCGCCCGTGCTCGTAAATGAGGCTGATGATCGGCTCCGCCATCAGCATGAGCCCGATCGCCGACGGGATCGTGAGCAGCATCACCAGTCGCAAGGCATGAGCCAGGGCACCGCGAAACTCTTCCGTGTTCCCGCGCGCGGCGCTCCGCGAAATGAGCGGCAACGTGACCGTCGCCACCGCCACCCCGAAGATCCCGAGCGGGAGCTGCATCAGGCGGAACGCAATGTTCAGCCAGCTGACCGCGCCATCCTGCAGATAGGAGGCGAAGATGCTGTTGATCAGCACGTTCACCTGCACCGCGCTCGCTGCGATCACGGCTGGCCCCATCAGCGTCAGCACCCTGCGCACGCCCTCATCCCGCCAGGTAAAATCCGGCCGGAACACGTATCCCACTTTGAAGAGTGACGGTACCTGCACCGCCAGCTGCAGGAAACCGCCGATCAAGGTCCCGATTGCCAGCCCCACCAGCGCCCGCGGGCCGAAAGCCGGATCAAGCCACCACGCGAGGGCCACTCCGCCCACGATCGAGCCGAGATTGAAGAAACTCGACGCCATCGCCGGCACGCCGAACACGTTCTTCGCGTTCAGCATTCCCATCACCAGCGCCGCGAGCGAGACCAGCAGGATGAACGGGAACATCACCTGCGCCAGGAGCACGGTGAGCTTGAATTTCTCCGGATCGAACCCGGGCGCGAGCGCGCCGATCAGATACGAAGAAAAGAACACGCCCAGGAGGCTGATCGCGCTCATGAAGATCGTGGTCAGCGTCGCCATCTTGTTCGCCAGCGCCCAGGCGGACGAATCGCCTTCCGACGCGATCTTCTTCGAGAACGTCGTGACGAACGCAGTCGAGAGCGCCCCTTCCGCGAAGAGATCGCGCAGCATATTGGGCGCACGGAACGCAGTGAGGAACGCGTCCAGATTCCGGCTCGCGCCAAACATCGACGCGATCACCATCTCGCGGACCAGTCCCAGCACGCGGCTGGTCAGAATCGCGCCGCCGACCACCCCGGTCGCCCGCGCGCTCACCCTTTGATTTTCGGCCGCCGCCATGAGCGGGGAAGAACGGGCGGCGCGTCGGGGTTTGCAACCCCGATGAGAGCGCTAAGAAAACCACAAGCTGTCTTCGACGCTGGAGGCCAATCAAATCGTCGTCGTCGGATCGTGGCCAGCTCCGGGCCGCAAAAGACCCGGCGCAATCGCTCGAGGCATCGAGGCCCGTCGCGGACCTTACTGCCGCTGCCAGGAAAGGCCTTCGGTCATCAACTTGACCTCGCTCCCTTCATTCTGAGGCTTTACAAAGATTGTGAGCGTCGCAGCGCCACGCTTACGCTTCAGGATCGAGGACTGCGGCTGCACCATATCCGAGCCGTCAGTCGTCCAGCCCTGCGCTTTCAAACTCGCGGCCAGCTCTGCGCAGACGCTCTTCACGTTCGACGGACTCTTGAAAGCGATGTGTCCCACCAACGCTTCGTATTCGACCTCCGTCGCGTCTTTCGTTAGAGCAATATCTTTGGCGTTGAGCGCGGCCGCCCCCGGCTCACCGGCGGGCTCGTCTTCATCGGGCGACTGAAACGCGACTGCCTTCTCTGGCTTCGTCGCTTGGGCGGGCTGCAACTCTTTTGGAATCGCACCGAGTGGCGCGACGAACTTAAGGTCGACCTTCCACGTCTCGCCAAAGGTGTCGACTTGGCCGTGGGTAGTTAGCTCCCCTTCCACTTTGCCATCGTCGTAGGCAAAACTATTCGCCTCGAGATTGCCGATCGAGCTAAAGCCCTGCTTCTTATGCGCGCTGTGCACGACCTGGCAGCCGTAAATCTGGCCGTCCTCGTAGAGCGACATGACCAGCGCGCTGCCGAACCTGCCAAACGCCGCATTAAAGTCCGGTTTTTTGTCTTTGGAATGATCCTTCTCGGTGAAGACCAGCACGATGCCGGGCTTGCCGTCGAACGGCTCCCCCCAACGCGCCGAGACGTACGCCAGTTTTGCCTCTTTACCGTTGCCCTCGAAGACGCCGGTGACGGTTGGCGCCACGTTCGCAGCGGGACCGCCCTTTTTCGCACCCGAACTCGGGAGCGACTCGCCGGATTTCAGCAACCCGACATCAAACCGAACGGCAAAGCCGGAGGGAAACATCCCCTCCGTCTCGAGCGGCTCGCTGGCTTTGCCTAAGGCGCGACCTTTCTGCAACTTCAGTTCGCCGGTCGCATGGCCGCTGCGCCGGCCGAAAATGGTCTCGCCAGCACCGGCGCTCCAGGTCTTGAGCTCACCGCTCCTTTTGAACTCGAGCTTGAGGAACGGTCGTTTGAAATCCGGGGTCCGATCCTCCTTCTCCCGTTCTTGCGCTTCCTGTAATTTCTCGCTCGAAACTGGCTGCCCCGTCAGGACGACCGCAATCACATCCTCGTCGTCGATCGTCGCCTCATAAGCCAACGCCTGTGAAAGTGCGTAGCTCTTCTTCGCCACCGTCAGCATCCCCTCGCCTGTTTTGCTGGTTCCCTCCTGCCCAAGGAGCGTCGCCGCCGCCACGGCGCTGACCGTTGTCATCAGGAAAATCAATTCTTTCGTCAAAAGTCGTTCCTCCACTGGCCGTTGGAGTTTGTTCCAGCCGGCTCATCTCAACAGACGCCGGAGCAAATGCCAAGCACGACTGCGGAAAAGAGTGCGCCCGCGGAGGACTCTTGGAGAGAGCCGCTTTTAGAAGATACACGTCGAGATTGCCTCCTCGCCGTCGCTCCGGTAGACCTGTGGCGGCGCTTCCCAGCCAGGCCCACACGCATTCACTCCTCATGAAAAAGCTCATCCTTCTGCTTCTCGTTTCGTCATTCTTCGCCCCCCGCGCCCGGTGCCAGGAAACGGCCGAGCTTTCGCAGCCGCCAAACGGTGATAACCAGCGCGCCGAAGTATCGCAATCGATCGGCCCCGTTCGCATCTCGATCCTTTATCACAGCCCGCGGGTGCATTTCGGAGGCGCGGAACGGACCGGCCACATCTGGGGCGAATTGATCCCGTATGGGTTCTTCGACGAAGGGTTCGGTCCTAGTAAAGTGCAACCGTGGCGCGCCGGCGCGAACGAGACCACCGCCATCACCTTCTCCCACGACGTGAAAATCGGCGGGAAAGACCTGAAGGCGGGCACCTACGGATTGTTTTTAGTGCTCGCGAAGGACGGACCTTGGACATGGATCTTCTCCCGGCATCTCGGCTGGGGCTCGTTCCAATACGACGAGAAGAACGATGCCCTCCGCGTGCCGGCCCAGCCGCAGGACGCGCCCTTCACCGAGTTCCTGACTTACGGATTTGACGATCGCCTCCCGGACTCGGCCACGGCGTATCTGCAGTGGGAGAACAAGCGCATCCCGTTCCAGATCGAGGTCCCAAATGTAAACGAACTCTATGCGACCGAAATGCGGCAGCAGCTCGAATCCTGGGCCGGCTTCGACCCTCGGAATTGGCAGGCGGCGGCTCAGTTTTGCGCCGATAAGAAGGTGAACCTCGAGGAAGCGCTCGTCTGGGCACGGAAAGCGATCCATGAGCCCTTCCGCGGCGCCGTCGCCGGGCAAGAGGATTTCTCGACCCTGCAAACCGAAGCCGCCGTGCTCACCGCGATGGGGCGCGAACCCGAAGCCGAGGCGGTGATGGATAAGGCCATGCACCTGCCCGCCACCGACGCGGCGATGGTCCACCAGGCCGGGATGCGCCTGCTCCGGGCCGGTCGGAAAGAGAAAGCCATGGAGGTTTTCAAGTTTAACGCCGCCCAGCATCCGGATGAAAAATTCTATACCTGCGTCGGACTCGCGCGCGGCTTCACCGCGCTGGGCGACAAGGCGAGTGCGATCAAGAATTGGGAAACCGCGCTGCGCAATGTTCCCGCAGCGCAGAAAGACCACATCCCGGTCTACGAGAAGGCTCTCGCCGACCTGAGACAATAGTGCGGCGTCGGGTTTGCCGCAGCCAGCTGGCCGAACAACTCAGCTGCCGAGGAGACGATGCCTCTGCTACCGCCGTCGCGCACGCAAAGGTCAAGTCACGGCAAGCGCTAGTGCCAGGCAAAATGACTCCGCGAGAGCACCCACCACAAAACCGTAGCGGCGCTCAGCGGCAGGATGTTCGCCGCCACGCTGATGATGCTAAGCGTAAGCGAGCGACCTTTGAGGAAGAAACAGGCGATCCCAAGCGCTGCGCCGAGACCCCATGAGCCGAGCGCGATCGGACCATCGATCGACATGTCGCGAAAGGGCCGAAGCACCTCGCAGAGAATAAGCGCGCCGAACACACAAAGGAGTAAAGCCACGATGCCGAGCGAGTTCGGGATGGTTTTGATCATCGTGACGGTGTTCGATCATTCTCCTGGTGCATCCCACCCCCGTCAGGTTCTCGCCAGCGATCTCTGACCGAACATCTCTGGTTCAGACCCCCAGTTTGCCGTGGGTTCATCGACCTCACGCCGATTTCTCTCTGCACTTGAGCCCGACCGTCATCCCGGTATCCTCGCCAGATATGCATCGCGACTATCAGCGTTGGTATTCTCACCGTCTCAATCGCGACATGGGCGTCGCCGTTTACGGCCATTTCGGTCCGCCCATCCTCGCTTTCCCCACGAGCGGCGGCGACGAGTGGGAGCAGGAAGGCCAGGGCATGATCCGCACCCTTAGCCCTTATTTGGAGGAAGGGCGCATCCGCATCTTCTCCATCAACGGCGTGAACAACGACTCCTTCCAAAACAAGAGTGCGCACCCCTTCCACCGCAGCTGGCTGCAGGTGCAGTACGACGACTACGTGGCGAACGAAGTCTTCCCGTTTATCGATTCCATGTGCCAGACCGGCGGGATCGCGATCACCACCTACGGCGCCTCGCTGGGCGCTTTCCACGCAGCCAATACTCTCTTCAAACATCCCGACCGCGTGAAGCGCTGCTACGCCCTCTCCGGCGTCTACGACATGCGCGATTCCATGGACGGGATGTACGATGATAACTTCTACTTCAATAACCCGATCGATTACTTGGCCAACCAGAACGATCCCTGGTTTTTACAGCAATACGCGAGTTGCGACATCCACCTGGCGACTGGCTGCGGGGCGTGGGAAGTGCCGGGCCCGACCTACCGCTTCTCCGAAGTGCTTAGGAGCCGCGGCATCCCGCATCATCTCGATGACTGGGGCCCGAAGGGCGGCCACGAATGGCCCTACTGGCATCACCAGATGTGGGAGTACGTAGGCGCGCACTTCTAGAGCCGTTCACTCATCGGCCCGGGTGGATGCTGACTTGATATCTACCACCGGAGTGCCGTCGAACGCCTCGATCGGCCCGATCATCACCCGGGTGCCGTCAATTTCACGCACGGTCACCGGGTGCAGCCCGAGCGGGTTCGGGCGGGCGGGCGAGCGGGTGTAAAACACGCCCGTACGCGGACGCCTTTCGTCGCCGCGCGGATGCCCCGTGAGCACGTCGCGCTTCGCCTCATGAAACCAGGTAATCACGATTAGTTCGTGGCCGACTTCCATGCCCAACAACGCCTCGGCGAAACGTGGTTCGATCTCGAGCCACGCGTCGGGCGCACCTTCCGGCCCCTGCCGCGGCGCGTCGGCACGCCCCTGCACCGTCGACCGGATGAAGCCAATCGGATCAAGCGTGTAAGAATTCATTGGTGCAACGTTTGTTCAGCGTCCCTCCGACGCAACCACTCACCAGCTCCCCGGGCGGAGGCGCGTCATCGCTGATAGAGGTAACGCGCCGCGCATTCGTGACACATCTGCGGCAGGCAGGCAGGCGTATCGCTCTGTGTGAGCAAATCCCCCAAGCCCGGCTACGTAGAGTGGCAAACTGCGCAGATCAAAGCAGCCGGCGCCGTGAAGCGGAAGCTGACGGCGAAGACGAAGATCAAGACGCATGTCGTGGCGGCGTCGAAAAAGAGCCCCGAATACCTTGTCCAAAGCAAAAAAACCGGCGCTGTCGCGGCGCACAAGCCGTCCGCGCTCAAGCTCGGGTTTGCCGTCAAGGTGCTCGGCGCGGCCAGCTTGAAGAGCAACGACAGCCGGCGTTGGCAACAGCGGCCGCATCTGCGCGTCTCGGTGCAATATCTCGACCGCATCTTTGATCATCTGGAGGCACACGACATTCGCATGTATCGGATGTCCTCGGACCTGGCGCCTTACGTGACGCATCCAGAGATGCCGCAGTTCCACCGGCAAATCCGCGAATGCAGGAGCGAGCTCCGCGCGATCGGCCGGCGGGCGCGGAAGCTCGGGTTGCGGCTTTCGTTTCATCCGTCGCAGTTCATCGTGCTCAATAGCCCTGACCCCGTGCTGGTGCAGAAGAGCATCGCCGATCTCGCCGCGCAGAGTGAGATGCTAGACCGGATGGAACTGGATGCCGAAGCGGTGGTGGTGGTGCATGCCGGCGGTGCCTACGGAGATCGGGCGAGCGGGTGCGAGCGCTGGAGCGCGCTTTACCCGACCTTGCCGGAACCGGTGCGGCGGAGGCTGGTGCTGGAGAATGACGATTTGCGCTATAGCGCAGCGGATGTGCTGAAGATTCACGATGCGACAGGCGTGCCGCTGATTTTCGATCATCAGCATTTCTGGTGTTTCAATCCAGAGCAGCTCGCACTGCGCCCTACGCTCTTGAAGTTCCTGCAGACCTGGCCCGGTGGCGTCCGGCCGAAGATTCACTTCTCCTCGCCACGCACCGAGATGCGCCAGCTCAAGCGCAAGGATCGCAGGACGGGGAAGCGGGTGCTCGTGCTGCAGCCGCCGGTCTGGACCGGACACGCCGATTTCGTGCAGCCGTTTGAGTTCATCACGATGCTGCGGCAATTCCCTGACTCCGACTTCGACGTCATGCTGGAGGCGAAGGCGAAGGACCTCGCCCTGGTGCGACTGCGGCGGGATTTGCAGCGTTACGCGCTCGAGATCGCCGCGCGCTTCGGTCTGGCGAGTGCCGCGAAGCTTCCGGACGAGCCCGCCATTATCGTGGTGCCGGCGGACGAGGCAGTGGAAATCGAGCCAGCGGGTTGAGATGCCCTGATTTGTCCTCATCTTGACGCGTATGAACGCGGAGATGGATGTCGGGACGAACAAGAAGGCGTTCCAGATCAATCTCGACCAGAAGAAATACGGCACCTTTGCAGAGATCGGAGCGGGCCAGGAGGTGGCGCGGCGTTTCTTCCACGTGGGCGGCGCCTCGGGGACGGTCGCGAAGACGATGTCCGCCTACGATATGACCTTCAGCGACGCGATCTACGGCAGCGCCGATCGTTACGTGAGCCGCAATCGGCTGCAAACGATGCTCGACCACGAGTACGATCTGCTGGTCGAGCGGCTCGACGCAAAGTTCGGCGGGGAGCGGACGTTTTTCGTCTTCGCCGACACAGTGGCGGCGCGCAGCTTCAAGCAGCACAACGAATCGCACGGCTGGCTCGGGGTTCGCTTTCAATCCGAAACGCGGAGCGAACCGAGCCAGATCATCGTACACGTGCGGATGCTGGACGAAGGGAACGTCGACCAGCAGGAGGCGCTCGGCGTGGTGGGAGTGAACCTGCTCTACGGCGCGTTCTATTATCACCAGCCCGAGAAGTTGATCGCGTCGTTGCAGGAGAATCTGGGCGAAAACCGGATCGAAGTGGACATGATCAAGTTCTCCGGGCCGGCTTATCAGCACATCAACAACCGGCTCATGAGCCTGCAGCTGGTGAGCCAGGGACTCACAAATGCCGTCATGTTCACGGCAGAAGGCGAAAACGTGCAGCCTGCGGAGGTCTTCTACAAAAAGGCCATCCTGGTCGAGCGCGGCAGCTTCCGCCCCGTTACCTACGCGACGAACGATATGCTGAACGGGGCGCGGGGCGGCTTCCTGCGGCAGTACAAGTATTCCGAGGAGGAGCTGGTCGTCTTGATGGAGATGACGCTCGAAAACCTCCTCTCGGAAGGACAGCTGAACCACGCCGACTTTCTCGCGCGCGTCGATGTCCTGGGCGCGCTGGGTCGCACCGTCCTGATCTCGAAGTTCGGCGAATACTACCGGCTGGCCGCCTACGTGGCGCGTTACACAAACAAGATGATCGGTCTCGTGATGGGTGTGCCGAGCCTGCTGGAAATCTTCGACGAAAAGTATTACCTGAATCTCGAAGGCGGCATCTTGGAAGCGCTGGGTCGGATGTTCAAAGGTGGCCTAAAACTTTATGTCTACCCGATGTTCGATAAACACACCGGGGAACTCATCACCGCTTCCCGGATCGAGGTCGCGCCAAATCTTCGCTCGCTCTTTCAGTATCTGATCGACAACGAGTTTATCCAGGAGATCATCGAGTACCATCCCGAGTTCCTGCGTATTCATCCTCCCGAAGCCCTCCGGAAGCTCCAATGCGGTGATCCGAGCTGGGAAAACATGGTGCCGCCGGAAGTGGTGCAGATCATCAAAGAGCGTGGATTTTTCGGCTATCATCCCCCGCTGCCGCTCTGAGAAGCTGCCTTTTCCAAGGAGCCGGAGCTGGCCGAGTGGTTGCGTGACACCCGGCTTCTCGACCTGCCGCAGACCGACTTCGCCACTCTCGTAAAAGCAGTCTGTGGCTGATCTTGTGTCTCGTTAGGCCGTCACGCGCATGGGATTCCTCGATAAGATCTTCCAGCTTCGAGCCACCTGAATCGGCAGAACTGGCGCAGATTTCCTACGCGATAGCCTACGTCTCGCCGCATCCGCTTCCACCGCCTGACCAGGCGATGCGGGTAACGGCTCCCCTGCGCCAGCGCCGGCTCGTGAGTGGAAACATCTTGACACCGCAGTCACGACACGAGCATTCTGCACACTCCGAATCGGGGCTCTACCTTTGGTAGAACCACAGAGTGGCATTTCACTCTCCACAAACAAAAGGAAAACACAAAAATGAACAACTCCGGTAAAGCTCCAACGATGGTTGTATGGGTTATTTCTCTGGTTCTGTTTCTCGTTGCGCTTGCTGCGCATTTTGGTCTGG
>JBPCMX010000009.1:0-10681 GCA_051001855.1 Chthoniobacterales bacterium | reverse complement strand
TCTTTCGGAGGCGCTGTTCGTTCTTGGTCCGGCACGTCATAGACTCGCCCTCGCATTCCACCCGACCTGCGCGGGCGCACCCTGATTTTAACGACCGCCTTCCTCCCCGACAAGAGCGAGATTCTGAAGCTGACCCGACCGACGCCCGAGCCTTGCGCGGCATCCACCACTCTTAACCCGAGGGCGCCACCGCGGTCGAGCCGGAATGCCAAGATTCAAGCTCTTACCCCGATTCGGCGCCCGTCAAATCAGGGCAACCCCAGAGTGACCCCTTTGGCTTTCCCCTGTTTTGCCCTCAGCCTCGTCTGCCAACATACGTTGACTGACCTGCTGCCCTCCCCGCGTTAGATATTTTTTAGGCGCCACTTCCTTCCAATCTCTGGCAACACTCGCTCAATCCTACCGTTCGCGAACCGGTAATACAAAGCGGCGGCGTTATCATCGTAGAACGGCGTCTTGACGCGTTGAACAATCTTCTCCCGAGCGAGCAGTGCTTTGTTCTGTGAACGAACCTCCACCGCGGATATGCGACTAAGTGGTCGTGTTTCCGCTTCGCCAGGAGCGATCTGGAACTGTGTCGAAATTTGTCCTCGGATCGCAACAGTTATCGTTTGTTGACTCTCATTACGAAAGATCCCCGAGGGGCTTTCCGCGGCCGCTAGCCGCTCTGACAACACTTCAATCGTTGCCGATTCCAACGCACAAGGATTCCCCCAGACTCCGTGATCCGCGGTATTTACCTGCCCGGTAACTCTTACCTTTCGCATGTCATACCGGGTGTGTGCATTCTTCCGCGCGTTGCCGCGAACAAACAGCGCCTTTTTGGAATCAAGCCGCTTAGCGTCCGCGACACTATCAGAAACTTCGATTTCCGGGCCATCGCCGGTCGCAACTCCAATTACACTCACGCGTCGTCCATTATATAACGCTGGCGTCGCGACGACGGCCTTCACCGACACCGAATCGGTCGTTGCGGCGTATCCGTTCGACACAACTATCGCGAGGAGCTCCAACGTCAGCCAGCTAATAGGAAGGATTCGGATGAGTGTCTTTATCATATATGACAGGTGAACGAAGCTGTGGGCTCGTAATGATGAAGGTCTGCCAATGGTTGTTTTTCGCGCGTTGTATATCCTCGCCAGCGCGGCTCGACGTGAAGTACCTGTGTGCTAATACACCGCCCACTAGCTTGTAGTGTGGTGGCAAGTTAGCAGAATTAATTACGCTGGTCGCGACGTAGCCGTCATTTTTTTTAACACTATCCTTATAATTCGAACTACCTGGGTTACCCCCACGCGCGGGAGTTGCGTAAAATTGATTCGGATTTATCTCACTCTGGCCAATTTCCGCTACACCCTCAGTCACGCCGTGCGCGATCTTCTTGGCGTCCCCTTCGCGCATAAGACCGGCCTCTATCGCAGAGGAGCCATACCCATCGCCATGCCTAACCCGATCTCCTCCATTCCTTTCGATTCTTGTCTGCCGCGCAAATGTTATATCACGCCCGCCGTCGACATCGTGGGCCTGCGACCCCTCGCGCGCCCACAAATCAGTGAGGGTGCCTTGCGAGTTGTTTCCGCTATCAAAGAGCTTCGCCCTCTCCCAAAGATAGTCGGCCGCGATCGGAGTCCCTGAAAGCCCATCAGGATCACTCCGATTCACCGGATCGTTATGGCAGTAGCGGTAGAGATTGTAATCCCCGGCGCCAAACTGCTTTGGATCAGGCTGTAGGAAGCGGCCCAGCTCTGGCTGGTAGAGCCGGTTGCGGAAATCGTAGAGTCCGAGGGCGCGCATGTATTCCCTCCCCGTGAAGAGAAAACGATTCCCGAAGTTCGTGCCGCCGGGCTGCGGCACCCCGGCCCCGTTGAACACGTAGGGCTGCCCGAAGGCGTCATACTCATACTGCTCGAGGAGAGTGCCGCTGCTGCCGGTGAGCAGGATGCAATGCCCGCGCGCGTCGTAGTGATGGTAATTCCACGTCCCGCCCCCGGCGCTGTCTGCCACCACTTCGTCGACCCGTGCGCCGTGCACATAGGTGCGCGCGACGGTCGTAGCGCTCGGCCCTTCCTGGATCAGACTCCAGCCGTCGTAGTAAAAATAGCTCGCGGGATTCGCATTCGCTGCCCCGGAGCTGCCGACCCACCGCTTCACACACCGCCCCAGCGGATCGTAGCCAAACCTAAAGTAGTTCCCCGCGCTGGAGATGCTGACCGGCTGATTGAGGGCGTTGAAGGTGCCGTTGATGCTCCCTTCGGAGGTCATCGCCCCATTGCTGTTATACGCCACCCCAGACACCCACGTCAGATATTGATTCAGGCCGTTGTCGCGCCGCGCAAAGGTGACATCCCCCCGACTCGCCACATGATTGCTCTGCTTGCGGTTGCCCAGCGCGTCGTAAATGAAGGCGTCCGTGCGGCGAGCGTCCAGTGGTGGCACCGTCGGCGCCAGCCCGCGGGGACAGGATACGTTTACATTCCAAGCCATCACCGCACCGAATGTACTCGCTGCCCGCATCTGACACGCCAGGTTATATGACCCGCCGCCATCGTCATGCGGCAAGATCACGTCCAGCCGGATTCGCACATCTGTGCCGGCCGCGACATCGCCAGGGATATCCACCGTTCCCGCAGACGCTCGCCTCTCGCCCGTTTGGTTCGACATGGGTGCTCGCATCACTTCAGCACAAACATCGTGATGCTTACAAATTGGCGCGGATCAAAAACGGCTGGACCTTCTTTCCACCTGTGAAATCCGCGCAATTTGCGGTCCAAAACTTCAATCGCTCAGCTCGACGTTCCAGTAGGCGAGATCGACGAAGTGGCGCCAGCTTTCGTGATGCTGCGCGGAGAACGTCACGTGCACAAAAGGTCGCCATTTCGGGCGCTTCGGCTTGCGGATGAGCTGCATGTGGACCTCGTGCGCGAGGCGGTTGCCCTTGCGCGTGTTACACGGAATGCACGAGCAGACGACGTTTTCCCAGGTGGTCTGGCCACCTTTATGCCGCGGCAGAACGTGATCGAGATTCAGCTCGCTCCGATCGAAAGTCTTGCCGCAATACTGGCAGGTGTTGTTGTCGCGCTCGAAGACGTTGTGCCGCGTAAACTTCACTTCCTTCTTCGGCAACCGATCGAACATCAGGAGCACGATGACGCGCGGGACGCGGATCTTCCACGAGATCGTGGTGACCATCTCGTGCTCCGGCGCGGTGACTGAGACATCGCGCCAGCTTTCGAAATCGTGGGTGAAGAAGTTATTCTGCGGGTCGGAGGAGACGACCTGCGCGTGCCCCTGGTAGAGGAGGGTAAAGGCGCGACGCGCCGAGCAGATGTTGACCGCCTGCCAGAGGCGGTTCAGGACGAGGACCTGGCTATCGAGGAGCGCGTTCAGAGAGACGGGCGACGATTAACATTCGCGGGCGCGGGTGTCAATGTCGCAGGCGGTTGACGGGGGCGGAGGATGTGGAGCGAGTATGGGAGAGCACGAGCAGGAGCAGGAGTTTGAGCTACGCGCGGCGACCTGCGGGGCGGCCCTTCACGAAGTTGCCCGGCGCTCGCTTTTCGTCGTCCGGGGAGGCGCCGGCGAAGTTTGCGAAGCCTTCCTCCTCGGCCGGCAGGAAGGGCTTGAAGCGGTTTTTGTCGATCGCCTTCATAAAAGCTTCATGCGGCGAGACGATGCCCTGTTGCAGCAGGCTCCAGATCGCGTCGTCCATGAATTGCATCCCCTGCCCTTTTCCGGCAACGATCACATCATGGAGTTTTTGAGTGGCGCCTTCGCGGATGATGGCGGAGACAGCGGCGTTCGAGACGAGGATTTCATTCACGGCAATCCGTCCGCCGCCCGCTTCCGCGGTTTTCTTCAGAAGGAGCTGCGCGAGCACGCCGCGGAGCGAATTCGAGAGCATGGTGCGCGCCTGCGCCTGCTTGTTGGCGGGGAAGACGTCGACCATGCGGTCGATGGTTTTGCGCGCGTTGTTCGTGTGGAGCGTGCCAAAGACGAGCAGCCCGGTCTCGGCCGCGGTGAGCGCGAGGGAGATGGTCTCGAGGTCACGCATCTCGCCCACGAGCACGATGTCGGCATCCTCGCGCAGCGCGGCTTTCAAGCCGGCCGGGAAGCTCGCCGCGTTCACCGGCACCTCGCGCTGCGTGATGATGCTGCGCTTGTTCTCGTGCACGAACTCGATCGGCTCTTCGACGGTGACGATGTGCCGGGAGAAGTTCGTGTTGATGTAGTCAATCAGGGCGGCCAGCGTGGTCGACTTCCCGGACCCGGTGGGACCGGTGACCAAGACAAGCCCGCCGCGGAGGTGGCCGAATTCCTTCACGACGGGCGGAATCCCGAGCTGCTCGAGCGATGCAATCTTCGTCGGGATGAGGCGGAAGACGGCGCCGTAGCCGTTTGCCTGCTTCAGGAAATTGCAGCGAAAACGCGAATGCGCGTCCATCTCGTAGGCGAAATCGAGATCGCCTCGCTCCTCGAAGAGCGCCCAATTCTCCGGCCCGGCGATCTCGCTCAGCATGAAGGCGGCTTCGTCGCGCGTGATCGGCTCTTCACGGATGGGCGTGACGTCGCCGTGCTTGCGCATCTTCGGCGGCTGGCCTTCGCCGATGTGCAAGTCGGAGGCGCCTTGCTCGACGAGGATTTCGAAGAAGGAGTCTATGTACGGCATTTTAAGAAGCTCCAAGCTCCAAACTCCAAAGAAGCTCCATTCCAAACACCAAACATCGCGCCGCCGGAGCGCCCATGGGAGCTTTGGATTTGGTCCTTCCCTGGGGTTTGGAGCTTGGGATTTGGGATTTCATCGCGCAGCGAGGTGTTCGCGCATCATCTGCTTTTGCTCGGCGCGTGCGTAAGCTTCCTCCCCGCTGATCACGCCGCGGCCGCAGAGGTCGAGCAGCGCGTCGTCCATCAACTGCATGCCGAGCTTTTTGCCGGTCTGGATGATGCCTGGAAGCATGTAGGTTTTCGCTTCGCGGATGACGTTGGCGACGGCGGGCGTGTTCGTGAGCGTCTCGAGCGCGAGCACCCGGCCCGTGCCATCCGCGCGTGGCACGAGCTGCTGGCTGATGATGCCGCGCAAGGACTCGCTTACCATGATCCTGATCTGCTCCTGTTGGTCGACGGGGAAGACATCGAGCAGGCGGTCGAGAGTGCGCGAGGCGTTGCCGGTGTGCAAGGTGCCGAGAACGAGGTGCCCGGTTTCCGACGCGGTGATGGCGAGCGAAATCGTCTCCAGATCGCGCATCTCGCCGATCATGATCACATCGGGATCTTCGCGGAGCGCGCCCCGGAGCGCCGCGCTGAAGGAAGCGGTGTGCGTGTGTACCTCGCGCTGGGTGATGTGGCACCCTTTCGGCTCGAAGATGTACTCGATCGGATCCTCGAGGGTGATGATGTGCTCGCGCCGCTCAAGGTTCACCTGCTCGACCAGCGCAGCGAGCGTGGTCGATTTGCCACTGCCGACAGATCCCGTGACGAGAATCAGGCCATTCTGATAGCGCGTGAGCAGCTTCAGGTGCTCGGGAAGGCCGAGGTCGTCCATCGTGCGCACCTGGGTGTTGATGATGCGGAAAACCACATCGACTCCGAGCCGCTGCCGGACCACGCTGGTGCGGAAGCGGCCCATCTCGTTGGCGTAGGCAAAGTCCGCGTCGCCGCGCGTCGCGAGTTGCTCCTGCTGCCATGCGGGCATGAAGCCTTCGGCAAGCGCGAGGGTCTCGGCCGCAGTGAGCGGAGGGGCGTCCGGCCAGATCGGTTCCAGGTTGCCGCGGAGGCGCCAGATCGGCGGCGCATTCACTCCCAGGTGAATGTCGGACGCGCCTCCTTCGATTCCGACCGCCAGGTAGTCGTCCACATGGCCGCGCACCGCCCCGGCCGCGACGGGCGCGCCGACCTCTGTTGATTCAAAATTCATCGCGGGATGCGATGAGGAATAGCCGCCTGCAGGTCGCGGGTAAAATCTAAACCGCACCGCCCCCGCCGACCTGACGCGAGCGCGAGGCGTAGCCGCCGAGCTTCTTTGTGACCAGGCTGACCATCACGGGGCGCAGCAGGGTGGCCGCAAGTCTCAGAGCCCCCATCGCAAGCCCGGCCTGGAGCAATCCCTTTTTCTGCTCCTTGCCTTTCTCCCGCTGGCTGCCATCGCGGGTGACGTAGACCGTCTTCTTTTTCGCTGGCAAGAGGCGTGCGGTCATGACGACCCCGGTCAAGACCGCCGCTGAAATCCAGATTGCGGCGCTCCGTTGAAATGACTTCCGGAACTTCAGCGGGAAATCCAGCTCGTACTTCAGGCCGGTGAGATCACGCGCGAGGCGATCGCGCGAGTGTGCGATCTCCTGCCTCAGTTCGCTGATTGATTTTTGCGGTCGACGCTCTTCAGCCATTCCCGGTCCCTTTTTACTTCCGCCACACTTGCTTCAAACATTGGTTTCGACAGTTGCTGTTTCGCGATCAAGGCGCAGACGAGCGCGAGCACGAAATGCAGCCCCGCTGCGGCCAGCGCAATCCAGACCCACGAAACCCCGAGCGCATGCGCGATTGCGAAGATCACGCTCACGATCAAAAACACGTAACCCGACGCCAGCAACACCAATGCCGCCACCAGGCTGCCGGCGAGCACCAGAATGTGCACGAGAGCCGTCTTCGACTCCCGCGCGAATAAACTGACGCGCGTCTCAAAGAATCCCGCCAGCGCGTTGACCAGCGCGAGGAGATTATTGAGCAATCCTGCGTGCCCCGCCGGATTGCGGAACCGCATCGGTTCACCAGCCATGCGCGGCCGTTACTTGCGGAAGATCATCCCGAGGAGGAAGCCGATCCCCAGCGCGCTGAATACCGCTTTGGTGGGGTTCTCGCGGACGTACTGTTCGCCGTCTTCCTGGAAGGTGCGAGCTCTGCTGGTGGCATCGCCCCACGCCTGCTCGGCTTTCCCGCGATACTCCTGCGCGATCCCGGTCGCGGCACTTTTGAGATCTTCCGCAGCACGACGCGCGTGCGTTTTGCTGCTGTCGAGGCTCGATTGCGCTTCGCCGCCGCTCGCGACACCGCCCTGCTTGGTTTGATTTTCTTCAGCCATGATAATTTCCTTTGAGTTTCGAGGAGGACCGCGCCGCAACCACGGCGGACGCTCGTTTGAACCCCCTCATCAGCAAGAAACGTAAGTCGCGGCGCCACTGCGCTTACGGAGCGAAATTTTCTACGACGAAGCGCCGAGCTCGAAGAGCCGTCCGGCAGGATGCCGGGCGGAACAGGCTGGAAGCCCGCGCTCCCACGCTCGCAGGTGCGCGCGCTACTTCTCGCGGAAGATGATCCGCGCCTTCGTGAGGTCGTAGGGCGACAACTCGACTTCCACCTTGTCCCCTGGGACGATGCGGATGAAGTGCTTGCGCATCTTCCCTGAGATGTGCGCGAGCACATTCCGGTTCCCCGGCAGCTCGACGCGGAACATGGTGCCGGGAAGGACCTGCGTCACGACCCCCTCGGTGGTGATCTGTTCTTCCTTCGCCATCACCAAAAATCATATCGAGCAACGCGCAGGAGTTCAACCGGCGCATAATTCCACGATCGTCCGCCAGCCTCACCCGTGGGTTCGCAATCAATCGGAACCAAGCGAAATCGTGGGAAGATATTCCCCTCGCTCTTCCGCGGCCCACCACGCGCCGGGGGCCTGGCGCTCTGCGCGCTTGGTGAAGCGATACCGATAGAGCCGCGCCCGCAGGAAGCGCGGAGGTGCGTCAGGAAACGGATTCGTCTTCAGCAGTGCGAGCACGTCGGGCGCATTCTCTAGCAGGCGCGCGCTCAGCTGCACGAACCAGCGGTTCTGCCGATAAGTGCCCAGCGCGGCGAACCACATCTGCCAATCGAGACGTGGTTGGTGCGGTGCGACCCAGCGCGGTGCCTGGTCCAGCGCGCCTGGTTTCCACCGGAACTCGTAGCGCCGCCAGTCGATCCCGTCACGGCTGCCTTCGAGCACGATCTCCGGCCGCTCCTTCGTCATGACGCGGAACAAGCCGTAACCATTCGCGATCCGGAGCGGTTCGATCAAGCCCGCGACCGCGCCGATCAACCGCGGTGGCATCGCCTCGGGCCGAAACGCACCAAAGATCAACCACGCGTTGAGTGGGAGCAGCAGACCCATCAGAGCCACGGACGCCCACTGCCGGGCGGCGAGCGAAGTCCCGCGGTTCTCCTGGCGCAGCTGCCGCCATCGGCGAAGCCATTCCGGCCATTGCGCATCGTCGAGCAGCAGCAGGCAGAGAACGATCGTGAGGAGATTGAAGAAGGCGTAGTTGCCCGTGAGCAAGATCAGCACCTGCAGGGCGAGAAGGAAACCGAAGGCGAGCAGCCGCAGACGTCGCGGCGTCCAGATGAGCAACGGCGCCACGATTTCCACCAGGAGGACAAAAGTGGTCGATACCTTTTCAAACCAAATCGGCGCCTGATGCGCCCACCAACCGAGCACCGTCGGCAGCGGCTGGGTTTCGTAGTGGTAGCTCAAGGCGGTTAGATTCCACCACGAATCGTCCCCGCTCGTGAGCTTCACAACGCCCGACATGAACATGAGTTTGAAGAGCAGGAGCTTGAGGAGAAACAAACCGACGCGGGAACTGCCGCGCGCCCCTTCCGCGCGCAAAAGCCCGCGCCAGGGCGCGAAGAAGATCGCGAGAAAGCCAGTCTCCAGGAGCAGAATGTCCCATTGAAAACTGAAGAAGGTCTGCCCGGCGACCGTGAGCGAAAGGTAGCAAACGAAGAGACCGGCGAGAGAGATGGCCGGCAGCAGCCCAGCCATCAGGAAAAGCGAAAGCGCGACACCCACGCCGCAAAGAACGTGGAGCGCGTAGTTGCTGGCATCGAGCCAGCAAAGTGTCGGTAGCAAGAAGACAGCGCCCGCACCCGCCTGCGCTTTGGCGGCAGCCAGATAGTTACCGATCGGCGAGATCCCGCCGCTGCCGATCAACCCGTCCACCTGCACCCAGAGCGAGACAAAGGCGACCAGAAAAACCAAACCCAGCGCGCGAAGAAAGAGATCGCGGGTGATGAAATAGGTGGGCCGCCGCACGTCATCTCCCCAGAGCAGGCGGGTAGCCGTGGAGGCGAGGGAGCGGTTCCGCGCCACCGTGGAATAGGCCAGCTCCGTGGCCGGTGCGAAGCCCGGGAGATGATCATAGCTCCAGCGCAGCCAGCGTCCGCTTCGCGCATGAGCCAGAGACTCGAAAACCGCATCGGCCGCGCGATGGACTTCGCCTTCCGGTGTCACCAGCTGGACCGCGTTGGCAAATTCTTCCGGCGGGATCTCGGGGAAATCGCCCCCCGCTTCCTGCGACGTGGCGTAAGCCACCCGGTCCCCGGTCATTTCCCGCCACCGCTCGACCCAGCCGCGGCAGAAATGGCAATCGCCGTCGAAGAGCAGAAGCGGTTTCGCCGGGGGATGTGCGACGCGTATGGGGGACGCTTCACGCATTTGGAAGACTAAGCGCTGAGTGGGAAATCCCAAATCCCAAGCTCCAAATCCCAAGGAAGCCCAATGAGGCACTGCGGCGGAGCGATGTTTGGAGCTTGGGATTGGGGATTTACTTCGAGCGAAGCTCGAAGTCGGCCCAGATCGGCGCGTGATCGGACGGCTCCTTGCCCTTGCGCATCTCGCGATCGATGCCCGCAGCCGTGCAGCGCGCCGCGAGCGACGCGCTGGCCAGCACTGCGTCGATGCGCAACCCGCGTTTCTTCGGAAACGAGAGCATCCGGTAATCCCACCAGGTGAAGAGACCGCTCTCGGGGTGGTGCAGGCGGAGCGTATCCACCAAGCCGACCGCGCAGAGAGACTCGAAGGCTTCCCGTTCACCAGCCGAACACATGATCGCCCCCTGCCAGAGCGCCGGGTCATGCACGTCTTCATCGTGCGGGGCGACATTGAAATCGCCGCAGACAACGAGGTCCTGCGCAGCCTTCTCGTGCTCCCGCAGGCAAGTGGCGAGGCGCGCATACCACCGCAATTTATACTCATAAGCCGGCGAGCCGACGGCCTGCCCGTTCGGCGCGTAAACCGAAAACACGCGGACGCCGTCCACCGTCGCCGCGATCACCCGCGCCTGCGGATCGTCTTCTTCATCGCAGAACGCGGCGCGCGACTCCCGCGCCTCCATCTTGGAGAGAATTGCGACGCCGTTATACGATTTCTGCCCGTGAAAAGCCGCGTGATAGCCCGCGCGGCGGAGCGACGCGACCGGAAACTGTTCGTCGGTGCATTTCGTCTCCTGCAGGCAGACGACGTCCGGCTGCGTCTGGGCGAGCCATGCGAGGAGGCGTTCCTCGCGTTTGCGCAGCGAGTTGATGTTCCAGGAGGCGATCTTCATCGTGTGTCCTTTCTCTCTCCTTCTCCTAATCCTGCTCCTGATCCTCTGCCTAACGTGTCGCCACGAGAAGGATTAGGAGCAGGAGGAAACCTACAATTCAATTTCAACCCCGGGCAGCGGCACGATCACCTCGGAGTCAGGCAACGCAGCCGCGACCTGCGCGCGCGTCCATTCGACTGCCGGCGGATCGCCGTGCACGAGCACCACTTTCTTCGGCGCGAGCTTCTTCACGTAATCCACAATCGACTCCCGTGAAGCGTGTGCGCTGAATTGGAACGTCTCGATATTGCAGCGCAATTCCTGCGCCGGCTCGTCTGGATCGAGCGACACGAGAT
>JBPCMX010000008.1:0-34533 GCA_051001855.1 Chthoniobacterales bacterium | reverse complement strand
TTTGTAGCCATGTCTTTTTCGCGGTCGGTTGTTAATGTGTTCTGCGATTAGGTCGCATTGGTCTTGGGTTACTTTGGTCATCGGTGCGCCTTTGAGAGATACTGTCGGATGAGGCCGTTGGTGTTTTCGTTGGTCCCTCGCTCCCAACTGTGATGCGGCGTGGCGAAGTAGAACTTCACGGGATGCACCGCCTCGTCTTGTTGATACCAATGGAACTCCGTCCCGTTGTCTGCCGTGATCGTCTGCACGCGGGTGCCCGGACACTTGCTCGGGGCTCCATTCCTCTTTCAACAACTCTTCCACCCGTCCCCACTCCGCTCGCCCAAACTGGCTGTTACGCCGCGACCGGTAGCGCCGGGCGTGCGCCCGCTGATGGGCACGCGCCGAACGATACCACCCGTCGTGCGGCGCCGCGTTACGCTTCAACTCCCGCCCCACCGTGCTCCGATGCCGCCCAAGCTCTCGGGCAATCTCCGCCTGGTTCATCCCCACAGTGCGCAGAGCCGCCAGCGCGCTGCGCTCTTCGGCATTGCGTTGTCGATATTTCATCGCCATCCTCCTGCCAGAGTTCGACCACTTTCGTGACCTTTTCCTCTCCCTCCCACCATGCTCCCCGTGTTGCACTTAGTCTGTGAATTCGCGGCATCTAACCAGGCGATGCAGCGAACGGCTACCCGTTGCGTGATCACGCTTCCCACGATTAAAACACCTCCACTTCGATCAACGCTCGCTCTCGGTAGCCGTCGCTGATCTTGTGTCTCGTTAGACCCTCGCGATGCACGCTCTACGCACTACGACTCTAATATCACTCCCAAAGCCGCGTCTCCGTTCCATCCGATCGTGGTTTGCCATTGTCCTAAGCGTCACTGCCGTTGTGATACCGCTGAACGTGTTAGGGAACGTAAAAGTTGTCTATGCCTCCGGACCGGAGGTAGCGGCGATGTTCATTAAGTTTGGGCACCCCAATTATCCGTATGAGGCACGTCGTGCTCGCCGGACTGGGAGCGGGATTTATCGCGTCTATATCAACCCTGATGGGACGGTGAAGACCGTCGGCGTCGTAAAATCCACTGGACACCCGGACTTGGATCTTGCTGCTGCCGCCGGTCTTTACCATTGTCTTGCCAAGCCCGGACGCCGGCGGGAGGTCGACATGCCAGTTTCGTTTACAATGACAAGACCTTTCTATTGATTTCTCAGGAGGTCTAACCAGGCGATGCAGCTAACGCCTACCCGCTGTGCGATCCACTTTCAAAGGGGCCAAAAGGGGTCGACCTCATGATCTCAGCGAAACAGGATCGACCGATGCAACGATAGTCTCGCGAAATCTCTGCCATGCCGCGTTAGGGCAGGGGGCAGCTTCATAATTCCGCTCTCGTGCGGCTGCATAAGAGGGGGGCAGCAAGGAGAAGCAAAAGGAGATCAGGCGGGGTCAGCTTCAGAATGGCGCTCGGGTTTTGCCGGCCGACCGATGATCGACGAGGCAAATGGCTCGCACAGCGCACGTCGAACCGAGGGAAAGTCCGCTTGCCCTCTCGCGAAAACCTTCGGAGTTGCTGCGCATCCGTTCACGGCGCAGAGACACCGAGCAGAGGTTCCGGGGCCGAAAATCTGTGGGGAGTGTGGTACAGCGCCCAATTTCAGCTTGCGCGGTTCCGCCGATACGGGACGATGAGGCCGCTACGCCGGCGTGGCGGAATTGGCAGACGCGCTAGACTCAAAATCTGGTACTCGCAAGAGTGTGTGGGTTCGAGCCCCTCCGCCGGTAAAACTTGAGACTCGGCCGAACACCAGGCCCTTGCCAAGCTAGGCCCGAGCTAATGACGCTTAGCGCCCACCGGGGAAACCTTCCTGGTGCGCATCGCCGTGGTCCTGCCGATTCCGCAGAGCCTCCTGGCCTGATACGGAGATGTTCCGGGATTCAGCACTGCCTTCCTCAACCCAACGTCCGCCCATGTGGCTGCCGGTCTCCGGTCCCGTCCAGACGTAACGCTTGCCGTTGATGATCTTTACCTTGTGGTCGCCCGCTTGAGCCTTTACAGCCACGACCTGTCCGGTGATGTTCAGGCCGGCCCCTACGTCCACTTTCATCGCGACTCCGCCCTGCATCAGTTTCTCACCCGCAACACCCTCGGCGGAGACTTTCTTTTTTCCCGCTGAAACGACGATCGTATACTCGCCGCTTTTTGCCGCGGAGTTCGATGAGTTGAATTGCACGACGTAATTGCCCGGCTCGAGTTTGCCGGTGGCAAACGTGCCGTTACCCGTGGTCGAGCCTTTGTAAGCCGCCTTGCCGTCTTTGGTCACGACGACGTTGATGGGCGGAACCGCCGCTCCAGCGTAGGCGATGGTGGTGGCGATCGCCAGGACGAGCAGAAGTTTGGCTGGGAGGTTCTTCATAATTTCAACACTACCGAATTCTGCCGGGCGCTCCAAGCGAAAAGTTGGTCGTTTCAAGCCTCAACTGCTCCAGAGCATCTGCGCGAAACGCGCGATCAGCGCGAACACCACCACGAGGAAGAATATGCGCACAAAGCGGCTCCCTTTCGCGATCGCCAGATGGCTGCCGATGATGGCGCCGACGACGTTGCAAAGCGCCATCGCGACGCCGATACGAAACAGGATGTGCCCGGTCCAGGCGAAGTAGATGAGCGACGCGAGGTTGGTGGACCAATTGATCGCCTTGGCCGAGGCCGAAGCCGAGAGGAAATCGAAACCGAAGATTCCGACAAACGCGAAGATCAGAAAGCTCCCCATGCCGGGACCGAAAAAACCGTCGTAAAAACCAAGTCCCGATCCGATCAGAATCCCGAGCCAGCGCGCCTTTCGCGGCGCGTGTTTGGGCTGGTGGACCAGCCCGAGATCCTTCACTGCGAAAACGTAGATCGCCACCGCGACGAGGAGCGTCAGCACGAGCGGACGGAGCAGCGCAGGATTGAGCAGCGTCACGACACGCGAGCCCGCGACCGCGAACCCGAACGCCGCCACCGCGGAGGGGAGCACCGTCGACCAATCCATCTGCACGTGACGCGCATAGCGTTGCAGGGCAAAAGAAGTGCCGAAGAACGATGCGAACTTATTCGTTCCGAGCACCGTGGGTACTCCCACGCCGGGCAGCAGAATGAGCGCGGCGGGCAGCTGGATCAAACCGCCGCCACCGACCGCAGCGTCCACGAATCCCGCGACCAGAGAGAACACGCAGAGCAAAGCGAAATCAGCCGTCATCGCCCGATCGTAGCACGAGCTGGCGGGGAGCAGAATGCTCCTCGCTGCCCGGTCCCCGGTTGATCCGCGGGGACGAGAGGTGCCGCTGCCCTGTTTTCGCAGAGTGATCGAGGGCGTTCGCCAGGACCTCGTCGACGTTCGAGACGGGGACGAAGTTGATCTTTTCTTTGGCTTCCGCCGGGACGTCGATGGGATCGCGTTCGTTGCCTTTCGGGATCAGGACAGTCGTGATGCCCGGCGGCAGCACCCGGCGCATGACGTCGCTTCGCCGAGCACTAGTGAGACGAAATCCTGATACGCACCGTCGCGCCGGTTTGGCTGCGGTCACAGGTGAGCATTCCGAGGGCGGCATTGGTTAGGCAGCTTTACGGTGTATGGGGTGACGCAGGCGTGGGATTGGCGCCCCGGCACGCTGAAGCTGCCGCCCGAGGACTCCGCGTGCCGGCGCGACGCAGCTCTTGGATGAGCGCTGGCGTGGCGCTAGAAAACGGTCCGCGGCTCGGGACCGTCGAGCAGCTTCTGAAACCGCGGATGGCTGCGGAGCGGATCCCACACCCAGCGCCACTTCAGGTCGGTGAGCGTCATGTCGTAGACGATCCCATTCTCCAACTCGACCGGCACCGTTAGCAGATGTTCGAGTAGCGGGAGCGCCTTCTCCGGCTCGCCGGTTTGCGCGTAGACCAGCGCGAGGGCGGCGGAGGAGGCGTTCTTCTCGACTGACCCGGGGAGTCCTCCTTGCAGGAGAATGCCGCGCTCTGCTTCCTGAATGGCCTCCTCTTTGCGTCCCAGAAACGCGTGGATTACCGCCAGCTCCGCGAGAGCCTTGGTCCCACCCAAGGGCGCGGCTTCGGGTGAGAGCATCGCCTCGAGTTCCGCCTGCGCGACTTCGAGCGCTTGCTGCTTCGCCGCCGCCTCGGCCTCGCTCGCGACCGCGAGGAGCGCCCGGTGGAAAGTTTTCGAATGAGCGAGCCGTCCCCTTGGGAGCGTCACTTCTTCCAGACCTTCCGACGTGACATCGGAGAGAAATCGCGCGGCCGCCGCATAGTCGCGCTCGAGCATCGCGGTTTCGTAACGCGCGGCCTTGAGCCATCCCGGAGTTGCGGTGGTGGATTCGTTGCTCAGTTCTGCGAGAGTCTTTTTCAGGGACGCCAGGTCGCCGGTCCGCCGAAATTCGATGTTGGCGCGAGCCCAGCGCCGGCGATCGGTTCGCACATCCGGCAGCAACACATTCACCCGATCCAGCGCGCGCAATGTCTCCGGCCAATCGCGCACCCAGCGATACGTCAGGATAAGAAAATTCAGAACTCTCGTATTCCGCGGATCCAGCGCCTCGGCGCGTTCGCGACCACGATCCCACCGCCGAACGACCGCGAGTCCGCGATTGTTGCCACGCTCCCTCCCGCGCGTTACACCGCCATTGCACGCGGGAGCGGCGGGGCGACCGGTGTCGGATTGATCGAAATCTACCGACTGTAGGCGCCTCGCCACCCGCCCCGGTCAGAAGCGCAGGACGCAATGGCCGAAATCGACCACCCGCGCCGTCCGATCGATCGTGACCATCCGGCGCTCGGGATGATGGACGCGTATCAGTGGCTGCTTTTCAACGGCGCGCACTGCAAGCGGCACACGGCTCAGATCCTGGAGGTAAGGGCGGACGCCGGTTTCCCGAAGAGCTGACGGCGCTTCCGTAAATTGCAGATTGACGAGCAGGTGAAGGCCGCTACTGTGCCCGTCCCGCGGCTTCTGGGGTTGTCATCAACTTCGCCGCATTTAGCAGGAGAGCGAGTGCTCGTCGGGACTGCAGAAAAACATGAACACCAATCGTAGCAAACGTTATCGCGCGGCCGCCGAGCAGGTGGATCGCACAAAAAATTACAATCTCGCGGAGGCTGTCTCGGCACTCAAGAAACTGCCGGCGCCGAAGTTCGACCAGACGGTCACGGTTTCCTTCCGGCTCGGAGTTGACCCGAAGCAATCCGATCAGATGGTCCGCGGCACTTGTCCGCTCCCGCACGGCAGCGGCAAGCAGGTGCGCGTGCTGGTTTTCGCGGAAGGCGAAGCAGCGACGGCGGCGCGCAATGCCGGCGCGGAGTTTGTGGGCTTTATGGACATGGTGAAGAAGTGCCAGGAAGGCTTCCAGGACTTCGATGTGGCGGTGGCGACGCCCGCTGCGATGGCGGAAGTGCGCAAGCTCGGCAAGGTGCTTGGCCCGCGTGGATTGATGCCGAATCCAAAGACCGGCACCGTGACGGACGACACGGCGAAGGCGGTGCGTGAGGTGAAAGCTGGCCGCGTGGAATTCAAGCTCGATAAGAACGGCAACATCGCGGTGCCGCTCGGCAAATTTTCTTTCTCCGACGATCAGTTGATCGACAACGGGACGGCAGTGATCGAAGCAGTGGTGCGAGCCCGTCCGGCGACGGCCAAGGGGCGTTTCGTCGATGGGATGACGCTGAGCGCGACGATGTCGCCGGGGCTGCACGTCGATCCGTCACCGTATCTGGGCGTGTAACCTTGGCTGCTCTCAACCAGTAACTTTCAACTCTCAACTTCCCCATGCGCCCTGAAAAAGCAGATATCGTTTCCGATCTATCGGAGAAACTGAACGGCTCGTCCTTCATGTTGGTGACGGATTACCAGAAGATGAAGGTGCCGCAGTTCGGCGAGCTCCGGAATCGTCTCTCGCCTGCTGGCGGGGAGATTCACGTGGTGAGGAACAGCTTCCTGAAGCGGGCGATGGCGAGCAGTGGGTTGCCGGATGTGGGCGACCAGTTAACTGGCCAGACGGCGGTCGTCACCGGTCAGGCCGATGTGGCGCCGATCGCGAAAATCCTCAAGACTTTTGCGGCTGAATTCAAGATCGCGACCCTCAAGGTGGGCGTGGTCGATAAGTCGGTGTTGTCGACAGAGGAAGTCGAGGCGCTGGCCGATCTGCCGCCGCGCGAAGTCTTGCTTGCGAAGCTGCTCGGTCTCCTCCTTGCCCCGGCCACCGCTCTCGTGCGCGTGCTCAACGAGCCCGCCTCCTCCTTTGCCCGGCTGATGAAGGCGAAAGGCGAAGCGATGCCGGCACCTGTCGAAGCGCCTGCGCAACCATCTTCAGCTCCAGCGGCAGCGGTGAAGGCAGAAGCGCCCGCAGCCGAAGCGGCACCGGCAGCGGACGCTCCGGCAGCGGCGTCGCCCGAGGCCGGGAAACCAGCCGACGCTGCCGCAGTTTCACCGGAGGCGGCAGGGTAAAAAATTTCGCCCGGCAGAGAGTCGGGCGGGCAACCAAACAACAACTGTCCGGGCAGGCGGCGGCCGGCCTTAATTCTCCGAAAGCTTTCGGAGGCGGCAATTAGAAGGAAACAACATGGCGGATACAAAGACATTGGTAGATCAGCTCAGCGGATTGACTGTTCTGGAAATCGCGGGCCTGGTGAAGCAGCTGGAAGAAAAATGGGGCGTAAGCGCAGCCGCACCAGTCGCAGCGGCAGCACCAGCGGGCGGCGGCGGGGCCGCGGCTCCAGCAGCTGAAGAGAAAACAAGTTTCGACGTTATCCTGGCGGAGATGGGCTCCAACAAGATTGGAGTCATCAAGGAAGTGCGCGGCGCGGTGCCGGGACTCGGATTAGCCGAGGCCAAGGCTCTGGTCGAAGGCGCTCCGAAGATGCTGAAGGAAGGCGTGACGAAGGCAGAAGCCGAAGAGATCAAAAAGAAGATCGAAGCGGCCGGCGCCAAAGTCGAAATCAAGTAAAGCAACTTTCACACGCAGCGGCGCGCCGGAGAAATTCTCTTGCGCGCCGTTGGCGTCTGTGGCAGAACTTCCATCCGTCAGCAGTATCGAGAGTTATTTGTAACCCTCCCCACCGCAACAAAATTCAGAACTGGTACCGGGACAGCAGTGGTCAATTTGACGCACAGCTGTTTCGATGCCAGTTTTGTCGTCTTCGCGTCCGGTCGACGCGATAATCCCACAACCGCGCGGCTCCGGTGTCGCCAGGTTCATCGAGCAGGTCCCATCCTATGGCAGCAAGCAGCAGTAACGCAGAACGCATCCATTTCGGCACGATCAAAGAAGGCGTCGAGCCGCCCAACCTCATCGAGGTGCAGCTCAATTCCTACGTCGATTTCCTCCAGAAAGACGTGCCGCCATCCAAGCGGAAAGTCTCCGGCCTGCAGGCCGTGTTCAAAGAAGTTTTCCCGATCGAAAGCTATGACGAGAAGGCGACACTCGATTTCACCCATTATGAAATCGGCGAGCCGAAGCTGAGCGCGATCGAGGCGCAGCGTGAAAGCCAGACTTTCAGCGCGCCGCTCCACGTGACCTTCCAGCTCCGGGAGGAGAAGGGGACGAAGGAGGAAAAGGTTTATATGGGCGAGATCCCGCTCATGACACCGCAGGGCACGTTTGTGATCAACGGCGCCGAGCGCGTGGTGGTTTCACAGCTGCATCGCTCGCCCGGAATCGCGTTCGAGTCGTCCATTCACTTGAACGGCAAGGTGCTCTACAGCTTCCGGATCATTCCGGATCGCGGCTCCTGGATCGAGGTGCAATTCGACACCAGCGACCTGCTTTACATCTATCTGGATCGCCGCAAGCGCCGCCGGAAGTTTCTTGCCACGACATTCCTGCGCGCCCTCGGCTACGGCTCGGATGAGGAAGTCATCAAGCTTTTCTATAATATCGAGAGACTGAAGCTGAGCGAGAAGCTGGGCGAAGAAGAGCTCGCCACCAAAGTGCTGATTGCGGACGTGCTCGATGGCGAAGCGACCGTGGCGCGCGCCTTTGAACCGCTCACGGCGGCGACGGTGCGGCAGATCATGACCCTCGGCCAGTCCGAGGTAAAGGTGATCGATATTTCACAGGACGACACGGTGGTGAAGGCGCTAAAGAAAGATCCGGCGCACGACCAGGAAGAGGCGCTCAAGGACATTTACCGCAAGCTGCGCCCGGGCGATCCACCGACTGTCGCGAATGCGAAAGCGCTCCTGAAGCGTCTCTTTTTTGATCCGAAGAAATACGATCTCGGCCGGGTCGGTCGCTACAAGATCAATCAAAAGCTCAGCATCGATGTCGACCTGAGCGAGCGCATCGTGACGGACAAGGATTTCATCGGCGCGATGAAATATCTCATCAGCCTGCGCCGCGGCGAAGGCACGCTCGACGACATCGATCACCTCGGCAGCCGCCGGGTTCGGACGGTGGGCGAATTGCTCGCCAACCAGTGCCGCGTCGGTCTCGCGCGCACGGAACGTCTCGTGAAAGAGCGCATGACCTTGTTCGACATCAATGTCGACGGCATGACGCCGCAGAAGCTCATCAACCCGAAGGCGCTGAGCGCGGTCATCCGCGACTTCTTCGGTCGCTCGCAGTTATCGCAGTTCATGGATCAGACGAACCCGCTCGCGGAGCTGACGCACAAGCGCCGCCTCTCGGCCCTCGGGCCCGGCGGTTTGTCGCGCGACCGCGCCGGCTTCGAAGTGCGGGACGTTCATCCGTCGCACTACGGCCGGATCTGCCCGATTGAGACCCCGGAAGGTCCGAACATTGGCCTCATCAGCTCGATGTCAACGTTCGCGCGCATCAATGAATTCGGCTTCATCGAAACGCCCTACCGCAAGGTCGAAAAAGGTCGAGTGATGGAGCAGGTCGACTACTTGACCGGCGATCGCGAAGAGAACTTTCTGGTCGCGCAGGCGAATGCCACGATGGACGCGAAGGGGCACCTCACCCAAGAGAAGGTCTCGGTGCGTTATCGCGGCGACTTCCTCGAAGTGGAACCGGAGAAGGTCCACTACATGGATGTCTCACCGAAGCAGCTCGTCTCAGTCGCGGCCGGTCTGATTCCGTTCCTGGAGCACGACGACGCCAACCGCGCGCTCATGGGCTCGAACATGCAACGCCAAGGCGTCCCGCTGATCGTCTCCGAGTCGCCTCTCGTCGGCACGGGTCTCGAAGGCAAAGTCGCGCGCGATTCCCATGCGGTGGTGATCGCGGCGGACAGCGGCAAGATCGCTTCCGTGACGGCGGACCAGATTGTGACCACGAAGGACGGTCACATGCCGGAAGGCCGGAAGAAGCTCAAGACTGACCACGAAGCCGGGGTGCACGTTTACGAGCTGCGCAAATTTATGCGCTCCAATGCCGGCACCTGCGTGAACCAGAAGCCGATCGTAAAGAAGGGGCAGTCGGTGAAAAAGGGCCAGGTGATCGCCGACGGACCGAACACCGAGCAGGGTGAACTCGCGCTCGGGCGCAATGTGCTCGTCGCCTTTATGCCGTGGAACGGCTACAACTTCGAGGATGCGATCATGATCTCGGAGAAGGTCGTGAAGGAGGACATCTACACCTCGATTCACATCGATGAATTTGAGATCGGCGCCCGCGACACCAAGCTGGGGCCGGAAGAGATCACGCGTGACATCCCCAACGTCTCCGAAGAAGCGCTTCGGAACCTCGGGCCGGACGGTGTGATCCGGGTCGGCGCGGAGGTGAAGCCGGGCGACATTCTGGTCGGGAAGATTACGCCGAAATCCGAGACGGAACTTGCGCCGGAAGAGCGGCTGTTGCGCGCGATTTTCGGTGAAAAAGCGGCCGACGTAAAAGACACGTCGCTCACGGTCCCCTCCGGCACCTACGGCATCGTGATGGACGTGAAGGTTTCGTCTCGTCATGAAGTCGGCGCGCGCGAAAAACTGACGCCGACGGAAACCAAGCGTCAGCTCAAGAGCATCACGGAAGACAACAAGAAGAAGAAGGATGAGCTCACGGAGCAGCTAACCGACTCGCTCTCAAACATCCTGTTAGGCGAGAAGATTCCGCTTGATGTCGTGAATGCCGAGACCGGTGAGATCATCATCCCAGCCAACCGCAAAATCACCAAAACGCTGCTGCGCAAACTGGCGAACGTTTATGATCACATCGAGATCGATCCTTCGCCGATTCGGAACAAAATCCGGGAAATCATCGCCTCTTACGAACACAAATTCGCGGAGCTGGAACTGGAGCGCGAGCGTTCCATGGATCGGGTCGAAAGCGGCGACGATATCGACCCCGGCATCATCAAGCAGGTGAAGGTTTTCATCGCCTCGAAGCGCAAGCTCTCGGTCGGCGACAAGATGGCGGGACGCCACGGCAACAAGGGCGTGGTTGCGCGGATCGTGCCGGAAGAAGACATGCCATATCTGCCGGATGGAACGCCGGTGGAGATCTGTCTCAACCCGCTTGGCGTGCCGAGCCGTATGAACGTCGGCCAGGTGCTCGAGACGCATCTCGGGGTCGCGGCAAAGGCTCTCGGCTTCAAGGTTGCGACGCCTGTCTTCGATGGGATTTCGGAAACCAAGATCCGCGAATACTTGAACGAGGCGAAGAAGGTAGAAGGCTTCAAGTGGGTGCAGGAAAGCGGCAAATCGCGTCTTTTTGACGGCCGCACCGGCGACCAGTTCGACCAGGAAGTCGTGGTTGGTTACATCTACATGCTGAAGCTAGGCCACTTGGTCGCGGATAAGATCCACGCCCGTGCGGTCGGCCCTTACTCGCTCGTGACGCAACAGCCGCTGGGGGGCAAGGCGCAATACGGCGGGCAGCGTTTCGGCGAGATGGAAGTGTGGGCACTGGAAGCTTACGGCGCCGCTTACACGCTCCAGGAGCTCCTGACCGTGAAGTCCGATGACGTGCAGGGACGCACGCGCATCTATGAATCAATTGTGAAAGGCGACAACTCGCTCGAAGCGGGCACGCCTGAAAGTTTCAACGTGCTGATCAAGGAAATGCAGTCGTTAGGCCTCGACGTCAAAGTCGGCGGCTCGGCGCCCGCGCCTTTCCTTGAAAACGTGGCGTAAATTTCTAACCAAAGGATCTCTGATTTAATGAACGAACATTCCTGGCGGGAGTTAGTAGGCGAAGAGCGGACGGTCGGTTTCGACCAGGTCGCAATCGGTGTGGCCTCTTCGGACACGATGCGCTCGTGGAGCAAAGGCGAGGTTAAGAACCCGGAGACGATTAATTATCGCACTTTCAAACCCGAAAAGGGCGGTCTCTTTTGCGAGCGGATCTTCGGTCCGACGCGCGATTGGGAGTGCTCCTGCGGCAAATACAAGCGGATCAAGCACAAGGGTGTGATCTGCGACCGTTGCGGCGTTGAAGTAACGCTGGCGCGGGTCCGGCGCGAGCGGATGGGCCATATCGAGCTGGCGGTGCCGGTCTCGCATATCTGGTTCTACAAGTGCATGCCTTCCCGTCTCGGCCTCATGCTCGACATGAGTGCGCGCCAGCTTGAGCGCGTGATCTATTACGAGGATTACATCGTGATCGATCCGGGCAGCACGCCGTTGACCAAGACCCAACTCCTGAACGAAGCGGAATACCGCGAGGCCCAGGAGCAATATGGCGATGATTTCGTTGCCGGGATGGGCGCGGAAGCCGTGAAAAAGCTTTTGTCCGAGATCGACCTGCACAAGCTCAACAAAGAGCTCGAAGAGGCGATGGGAAATACCAAGAGCAAGCAGATCCGCAAGAAGCTGGCGAAGCGCTTGAAGCTCGTGCAGGGCTTTGCGTCCTCGCACGCTCGGCCGGACTGGATGGTGCTCGATGTGTTGCCGGTTATCCCGCCGGATCTGCGTCCGCTCGTTCCGTTGGAAGGCGGCCGTTTCGCCACCTCCGATCTGAACGATCTCTACCGTCGCGTCATCAACCGCAACAACCGTCTCAAGAACCTGCTCCAGCTGAAGACGCCGGACGTGATCATCCGCAACGAAAAACGCATGCTACAGGAAGCGGTCGATGCGTTGTTCGATAACGGTCGCCACGGTCGCGCCGTCACGGGCGCCGGCAATCGCCCGTTGAAGTCGCTCAGCGACATGCTCAAGGGCAAGGGCGGTCGATTCCGTCAGAACCTGCTGGGCAAGCGCGTCGATTACTCGGGTCGTTCCGTCATCGTGATTGGACCTGAGCTCAAGCTGAACCAATGCGGTCTGCCCAAGAAGATGGCACTCGTTCTGTTTGAGCCATTCATCATTCGCCGGCTTAAAGATCTCGGCTACGTCCATACCGTCCGCAGCGCGAAGAAGATGATCGAGCGCCAGACGCCGGAAGTCTGGGATATCCTCGAAGAAGTGACGAAGGGCCACCCGGTTCTCCTAAACCGCGCCCCCACGCTCCACCGCCTCTCGATTCAGGCTTTTGAGCCGCAGTTGATCGAGGGCGAGGCCATCCGGATTCACCCCCTCGTTTGCACCGCTTACAATGCGGACTTTGACGGCGATCAGATGGCGGTGCACGTCCCGCTTTCGGTGGAAGCCCAAATGGAAGCGCGCATGCTCATGCTCGCGCCGAACAACATCTTCTCGCCTTCGAGCGGGAAGCCGATTACGACACCTTCGCAGGACATCACCCTTGGTTGTTATTACCTGACGCAGAACCCCCGCCGCGCCGCCGGTGCCGCAGTGGAATCGCGGCTGCCCTTGTTTGCGAACGCGGTGGAAGTGGAGTTCGCCATGGCCGACGGCTCGGTCAAGGTGCACGACCGCATCCGCTATCAGAACCCTGATCACGGCAAGGATACCATCTACGGGAACTCGACCGATCGGGTGATGGAGACGACGGCGGGTCGAGTTATCTTCAATGGCATTTGGCCGGTCGCGATGGGCTTTTTTAATAAGGCGGCCGGCAAAAAGCAGCTCACGGACATCATCTGGCGCTGCTATCAGGTCGCAGGCCAAAACGGCACCGTTGAGACACTCGACAAGCTGAAGGAACTCGGCTTTACCTGGGCCACGAAGGCCGGGGTCTCGATCGGGATCAACGACATGATCATCCCGAAAGAGAAGCAGACCGAGCTTGATCATGCCTATAAGGCGATCAAGCAGGTCGAGCAGCAGTATCGCAAGGGCATCATTACCGATGGTGAGCGTTACAACAAAATCATCGATATCTGGACGCACGCGGGCGACGAGATTTCCAACGTCATGTTCCGCACCCTTGAGCATAATGAGGGTCGCAAAGAACTGAACCCGGTTTTCTTGATGGTCGACTCCGGCGCCCGTGGCAATCGTCAGCAGGTGAAACAGCTTGCCGGCATGCGCGGCTTGATGGCTAAGCCCTCCGGCGAAATCATCGAGCGCCCGATTACCTCAAACTTCCGCGAAGGTTTAAGCGTGCTCGAATATTTCATCTCCACCCACGGCGCGCGGAAAGGCCTCGCCGATACCGCGCTGAAGACGGCCGATTCCGGTTACCTCACGCGCAAGCTCGTCGACGCCTCGCAGGACGTGATCATCAACGAGCTCGATTGCGGCACCGTGAACGGAATCGTGGTTCGCTCCATCTACGAAGGCGACGAAGAAGTGGTCGATCTCTCGACCCGTATCGTCGGCCGGGTCAGCTGCGAGACGATCGTGGATCCCGTGACGAAGAAGAAAGTCGTTAAGGCCAACCAGCTCGTAGATGAAGTCACGGCCGCGGCGATCGAGAAGATCGGCGTCGAGAGCCTCAAGATTCGCTCCGTGCTGACTTGCGAAACCGGACGCGGTGTTTGCGGGCTTTGCTATGGACGTAACCTCGCTACTGGCCAGCAGGTGAAACTGGGCGAAGCGGTGGGCATTATTGCCGCCCAGTCGATTGGCGAGCCGGGAACGCAGTTGACCATGCGTACCTTCCACATCGGTGGAACGGCTTCACAGACCTTCAAGCAGCCGATCATCAAGGCGAAGAACGACGGCACCTTACAGTTCAACGATCTGCGCACGGTGCAGGCGCTCGATGGCAGCTGGATTGTGCTGAATAAGAACGGCTCGATTGGCGTTCATAATGTGGACGGCCGCGAGCTCGAACGCTACAACGTCGTCATCGGCTCTGTCATCGCGAAGGAGAATGGCGCGTCCGTAAAGAAGGGCGAGACCTTCGTGCAATGGGATCCATACAACGTCCCGATTTTGACGGATAAAACCGGCAAAATTGAATTCCGCGACATGATCGCGGGCGTGACGATCAAGCGCGACGTCGATGAAGCGACTGGCCTCATGGGCACCGTCATCATCGAACATAAAGAAGACCTGCACCCGCAGATCGTGGTCGTCGGCGACAAGAAGGAAGTGCTCGCCAGCTACTCGATTCCGGCCGGCGCGCACGTCATCGTGGAAGAAGGGCGGAAAATCCAGGCCGGCGCGTTGCTCGCCAAGACTCCGCGGAAGGTCGCGAAGACGAAGGACATCACCGGTGGTCTGCCGCGCGTCGCGGAACTCTTCGAAGCACGGCGGCCGAAAGACTCGGCCGAGATCGCGAAAATCGACGGCGTCGTCGACATGGGCGGCACCGTCCGCGGCAAGCGCCGTCTCATCGTGAAAGACACGGAGACCGGTGCCGAGGAAGAGCATTTGATCCCGCTCACCAAGCACATCATTGCCTTCAAGGGCGACTTCGTGAAGAAGGGCCAGCAGCTGACCGAGGGTCCCGTCGTCCCGCACGAAATCCTCGAGGTCTGCGGACCCCAGGATCTGCAGGAACATCTCGTCAACGAGGTGCAGGAAGTCTATCGCCTCCAGGGCGTCGAGATTAACGACAAGCACATCGAAATCATTGTGCGGCAGATGCTGCGCAAGGTGAAGATCACCGACCCGGGCGACACTTCGTTGCTCTGGGGCGACCAGATCGATCGCCTCGATTTCGAGCGCGAAAACGCCACCGTCGTAGAGCAGGGCGGCAAGCCCGCGGAAGCGACGCCGGTGTTGCTCGGGATCACGAAGGCCTCGCTCGAGACCGACAGCTTCATCTCGGCCGCATCCTTCCAGGATACGACGCGGGTGCTTACGGAGGCCGCGACGCTCGGCAAAGTCGACCGTCTGCGCGGGTTCAAGGAAAACGTCATTATGGGTCACCTGATCCCAGCCGGCACCGGCTTCCCAGCGGTACGCGAGATCAAGCTCGTCGAACTCGGCGAGCAGGTCGGCACCTCGTTGATGGACGAACCGGAGCCGCAGCCGGCGCTCGGGTAACCAGTCAATCCGCTTAAGATGTCGAATGGCGAATTAGCGCGAGCTGATTCGCCATTCGCATTTTTCGTTCCCTGACAGATGTCGATCGCAACCAAAACAGGAGACGCCGGGCAAACATCTCTGATGTATGGACGCCGCGTGGCAAAAACAGATGCGCGCGTCGACGCCTATGGCTGCGTCGATGAGCTGAACGCGGCGCTTGGCCTGGTGCGCGTCACTGCCACGGATTCTTTCATCGCCGATCATATCTTCGCGATTCAGAAGGAACTGATTCACGTGATGGGGGAACTCGCGACCGCACCGGAAGATCTGCCCCGTTATACCAAAGACGGGTATCAGCTCACGACCGCGGCCATGGTTGATCGCCTGACGGCGGTGATCGACGAGCTCGAGCAAGACAAGCTTCTCCAGTTCAAAGGCTGGGCCATCCCCGGCAGCACGATGTTATCGGCCGTGCTGGATGTAGCGCGCACGACCTGTCGGCGAGCCGAACGGCGGGTGGCTGCGTTAATGGACGACAGCGCGGACTTCAATCGCGAAATTCTGCGCTATCTGAACCGGCTCTCCGATCTTTGCTGGCTGCTCGGCCGGTATGCGGAAAAGCTGGAGCAGCCCGAAGAGTTGATTTAGCTCCGAACGCTGGAATTGGAAAAGTGGGAGGGCCTTAGGGCCCCGAATCCGCGTGCAGCCACACCATTCATCGCGGCGCCAAGGCCGCTCCCACATTGGCTGCCGACCCGCTTGATCTACATCACCTGGTCGTGGAGCGGTTCCCCCGCGGTGAATCGCGCAAGGTTCGCGAGAAAATGCCGCACGAAACGCTCGTGCTCATCGGCATGCCCCCCCGCGGTATGCGGCGTGATGTAGCACCGTGGCGCCAACCACAAGGGATGGTTCGGCGGGAGCGGCTCGGGCTCGGTGACGTCGAGGTATGCGGCGCCGAGCTCGTCCCATCGCAAAGCTTCGAGGAGCGCCTCCTGATCGACGGTGCCGCCACGGCCGACGTTGTAGAAAATCGCCCCGCCTTTCATCGCCGCGAAGCGCTTTGCGTTTACGAAATGAGCCGTCGCATCGCCCTCAGGGAGCGTGTTCACCACGTGATCCGCGTCTGCCAGGGCACGGTCCAGCGCTTCTGTGGTGATCGTCGGCACTCCTTCATCGCCCGACGGGTTCCTGCGGAGAGCGACGATTTTCATCGCGAATGGCTGCAGCAATGCTACGAGGCGCCGGGCGATCGCACCGTAGCCAAGCAGCAGCACCGATTGCCCGAGCATCAGTCGCGACGCTACCCGCAACGGCTCCGTCGGCCAGGTGCGTTCCTCGAGCTGGATTCTATAGGTGGGCAGTAGTTGCCGTGCATGAGCGAGCATGAACGCCAGCAGATGTTCGGCGCATGGTTCCGCATAGACCGCCGAGCTGTTGGTCAGAATTGCGCCGCGCGCGGCGAGGGCCGCGCGAATTTCCGCCGTGTCGTAGCGCGCGTAGCCGGCACTGGAAAGATGAATCCAGCGCAGCTTCTCCGCTTCCAACACGGTCTCGGGATCCGGTTGCCCAAACGCAATCTCCGCGCCCAGGAGCGCTGGATCGGGCGGACCCGCGTGCAAATTGTAGGTGGCGACTGGGGTAAAGAGGAGGCGGTGAGGCTTCGTGCCCGCCACCAGCAACTCGTGCGCGGATGCGGAAATCGCAGGATTGCACCAGATGGTGAGCGGCTTGGTCACAGGGCAGAGAAGGAGATCACCACCCTACGTGTGGCACGGGAAATTCGCGCCGCAAATTGGTCTTGCGGTCGCGGGAGCGGTGTAGCATCTTCCCCGTCCGCTGCGCCGGGCGTAGCGACCAAATACTTTTGTATGGCGATACCGAATGAATTAGTTCCCGAGTTACTCGAAGCAGGCGTCCACTTTGGTCACCAGACCAAGCGTTGGAATCCTAAAATGAAGCCGTTCATTTTCGAGCAACGCAGTCAGATCTACATCATCAATCTCGATGAAACGGTGAAGCAGTTGCAGCGCGCGACCGATTTCCTTCAGGATGTGACGCGGCGCGGCGGGAAGATTCTTTTCGTCGGCTGCAAAAAGCAGGCGCAGGAAGCGATCAAAGAAGCGGCCACCGCGTGCGGACAATTTTACGTGAACCAACGCTGGTTGGGCGGCACTTTGACCAACCTGACGACGATCCGCAAGAGCATTGGTCGCCTGAAATACATCGAGGACATCGAGAACTCGCCTGAGTTCAAAAAAATGGGCAAGCAGGAACTCGCCGCGCTGGGTCGTGAAGGCACGAAGCTGCGCCGCAATCTCGATGGCATTCTCGAAATGGCGAAGCTCCCGGATGCGATGGTGATTATTGACACCACGCGTGAGCAGAACGCAGTCCTGGAAGCGAAGCGTCTCGGCATTCCGACGGTCGCCATCGTCGACACGAACGCTGACCCGGAAATCATCGACTACCCGATCGCCGGGAATGACGATGCGATCCGCGCGATCCGCGTGGTGCTGCAGAAGCTGGTCGACGCGATCGTCTCCGCGAGCGGGGAAGCCCGCGTGCGTGAGCAGGTCGAAATGGCCGGAGTTTCCGCCTAAAGGCGGAAGCAGTTGAGAGTTGTTGGTTGAGAGTTGAGAGACTCTCGCCGGCTGTATGTCCGGTTCCGACGCTCTCAACTCTCAACGATAAACTCTCAATTTTTCCTCTCCCATATGGCCGACATCGATCCTCAACTTGTCAAACAGCTTCGCGAAAAGACCAACGCCGGCATGATGGACTGCAAGCGTGCGCTGTCTGAATCCGGCGGCGACATCGAGAAGGCAGAAGCTTCGCTGCGGACCAAAGGCATCGCGAGCGCGAGCAAGAAATCGTCGCGTGCGACGAAGGAGGGCATCGTCGCCTCCTACATTCATTTGCAGGGAAAAGTTGGCGTCCTGGTCGAGGTGAATTGCGAGACGGATTTCGTCGCGAAAAACGAAATTTTCCGGGATTTCGTGAAAGACATCACTTTGCACATTGCAGCCGCGCATCCGCTTTATGTGCGCCGGGATGAAGTGCCGGAGAAGACCGTTGCGTCGGAGCGCGCGATTTACGAAGGCCAGGTCAAAGGCAAGCCGGAGAACGTCATCTCGAAGATTGTGGAAGGGAAGTTGGACAAGTTCTACAGCACGGTTTGTCTTCTCGAGCAGGGCTTCATCAAGAATCCCGATCAGACGATCAAAGAACTGGTCGCGACAAAAATCGCGGAGCTTGGTGAGAACATGGTCATTCGCCGGTTCATGCGTTATTCGGTCGGTGAATCGATTGGTGGCGAAGCGGCCCAGCCGGCATCGGCGGACGAGACGGCTGCGGCGTAAGCCGCTTCGCTGCACCAGGCGTTGGCAGGCAAAGCGCCGCTGCGCTTCCCGCGGGGATGGCTGGCGCCCAAGGATTGCGGCACGATGCCGAGAGGAACCGGCTGGCAGCGGGCACTTCCCGTATCTTCCCTGTGGCGGCGGCGAGAGCTTTCACGACCGCTTCTCCGACCGCCAGCGGCGCGGTTTGCTTCCTCCCGCTCATTTCGCTTGGGGTGATCCTTTCCGACACGCGCACTTTCGTGCGCTGACGCGTTTCCTTCTTGGCGCCTTCGCGCGCCAGCCGCGCGGGTTTTCACCGACGGCTTTCATCATTACAAACTGGAGAATCGCAAATGGACACACTGAACGAATTGCTGGAAGAAGAACTGAAGGATATTTACAGCGCCGAAAGGCAGCTCTTGAAAGCGCTGCCGAAAATGGTGAAAAAGGCCACATCGCCCGTGCTAAAGAGCGCCTTGCAGGAGCATCTGCAGGTCACCGAACAGCAGGTGCAGCGGCTCGAGCAGGTTTTCGAAACGCTGGGCAAGCCTGCCAAGGCGAAGACCTGCAAAGCCATGCAGGGGCTGATCGCAGAGGGCAAGGAAATCATGGAGGAAGATGCGTCTGATGCCGTCATGGATGCGGGCATCATCGCAGCGGCGCAAAAGGTGGAGCACTACGAGATTGCCAGCTACGGTACCGTCCGCACCTGGGCTCGGCTCTGCGGTGAAGAAGAAGCCGCTGAGCTTTTGCAGCAGACCCTCGATGAGGAAGGCGAGGCCGATCAGCGCCTGACAGAGATTGCGGAGAGTCTCGTCAATCCGAAGGCCGAAGAAGGCGTTGAGGAGGGCAGCGGGAGCAGCGCACGCGGCCGCTCCATCAAGTCCAGCTCGCGGAAATCTGGCGGCAGCAAGAAGAGCAGCGCGAAATCTTCGCGCCGGTAAGCCGCTCCGCACGATCCATCCCAGAACGCCACCGCAGTCCGCGCGACTGCGGTGGCGTTTCTTTTTCAGGCCCGCGGATCACGCGATATACGCGGATGGATCGGGGGGACACAGGTGCGGTCCTGCTCCTCATTCGCGTGCATGAGCGCGATTCGCAGGCTAAATCTGCTTCCATGGGCCTGAAGGAATACAAAGCAAAACGGAACTTCACCGTCACGGCCGAGCCGGCGGGCGGGAAGCCGTTGCCGAAGGCGGTGAAAGGCGCATCGCGCTTTGTGATTCAAAAGCACGATGCCACGCGCTTGCATTACGACTTCCGGCTCGAGATGGACGGCGTGCTGAAATCATGGGCAGTGCCGAAGGGGCTGCCGTGGGGTAAAGGGAAGAAGCATCTCGCGGTTGAAGTCGAGGACCACCCGATCGAGTACGAGGTGTTCGAAGGCGTGATTCCGAAGGGACAATACGGCGGCGGGACGGTAATGGTGTGGGATCGCGGCACCTACTATGTCTATGGCGAAGACCCGCTGGGCGCATTGAAGGAAGGCCGGCTGCACATCGTGTTGCACGGTGAAAAAGCGCACGGTGAGTGGGCCCTGATCCGCACGCGCATGGACGCCGACAAGCCGCAGTGGCTGCTGCTGAAGGCAACGGAAAGCCTGCCGGAGCTCTCGAAGAAGCGCGATGATCAGTCGGTTAAGACAGGCCGCAGGATGAAACAGATCGCCACGCAACGCGACGCTGAATGGCAGTCAAACCGCGGCGACGCCGCCGACGAACGGGAGCGTAGGGCCGCGGCAAAACGAAAGAGCACGCCGTCGCAACGCCCTACGCGCAAGGCGAAGGCGGCACCGGCTGCGATAAACGACATTCGTTCCGACATAGAAAAACTTCCAGCTGGCAAGCCCCGGTTCATCGCCCCGATGAAGCCGAAACTGCTCGGTCGACCGCCAGCCGGAGATTGGGTCTACGAGCTGAAGTTCGACGGCTTTCGCGTCATCGCGGTGAAGGACGGGAAGAAGGTGAATCTCGTTTCGCGCAATGGAAATGAACTGGGAGAGAAGTTTCCGGAGGTGCTCGAAGCAGTCCGCGGGCTGGCGGTGAACGACTGCGTCATCGACGGCGAAGTTGTCGCGCTGGATAAAGAGGGCCGCTCCTCGTTCCAACTGCTGCAGGGCGCGGAACTCGGAGCGAAGAAGGCGCCGACCTATTACTATGTCTTCGATCTTCTCCAGGCCGCGGGCAGAACATTGACCGGCCAACCGTTGGAGTTCCGCAAAAAGATGCTCGAGCGCCTGTGCGAAAGCACGGAGGAACCGATTCGCTACTCGGGCGAGATCGGCAGCGATCCTGGTCCGCTCCTGGCCGAAGTGAAACGGCTCGGGTTGGAAGGTCTCATCGGAAAACAGCGGCAATCCATTTACGAACCCGACCGCCGCAGCGGGTTATGGATCAAGTTAAAGGTTCTGCACGAGCAGGAGTTTGTGATCGGCGGTTACACGCCCCCGGCGGGGTCGCGGAAACACTTCGGGGCCTTGCTCGTCGGCTATTACTCCGGCAAGCGGCTCCTCTTCGCCGGCAAGGTCGGCACGGGCTTCAACGCGAAGTCGCTCGCTGCCTTGCACCGGCAATTCCAGGCGGAGGACCAGGCGGAGTGTCCGTTTGCCGATCTGCCCTCGAAACAAGGCGGCCAGTGGGTGCAGGGAATTACCCCCGCCATGATGCGGAAGTGCACCTGGGTTAGTCCGATCTTCGTCTGCCAGCTGAAATTTGCGGAATGGACCCGCGACGTAAAACTGCGCCAGCCGGTCTTTCTGGGGATGCGCGACGACAAAGATCCGCGCGAGGTGCAACGCGAACTCCCCCGCGCGCCGGCCTGAACGCCACCGCGCGATCGCAAGCCCGGTGCCGCCTTTCGCCGAATTCGTTGCGGCTGCGCAAGTTTGCTGTTCAGTCTGCGGATGTTCCTCCTCAGACGTTCCCTCCTCCTGCTGCTCGCCGGCGTAGCGCTTTTCACTGGGCGATCCGCCTTTGCCGAGAACGCCCTGGATGCTACGCGGCTGCTCCGGTTTCCTACCACCAACGGGCAGCAGATTGTCTTCTGCTACGGCGGCCAGCTCTATACCGTGAGCAAGGACGGCGGCATCGCTCGGCGCCTTACGAGTGGGCCGGGCTATGCTTCGTTTCCGCACTTTTCGGCTGATGGCACGCAGCTCGCGTTTACCTCGCAGTATGATGGAAATACCGAGGTCTACGTGATGCCCGGTGAGGGAGGCGCGCCAAAACGCCTTACCACCACGGCCACGCTCGGGCGCGACGATATCTCGGACCGGATGGGACCGAATAATATTGTAATGACATGGCAGAACACGAAGCCGGTGGTCGTCTTCCGCTCGCGCATGAAGTCTTACAACGCCTTCAACGGCGAGCTCTACGCCGTGGGGATGAACGCGGAGTTGCCGCAACAGCTACCCTTTCCCCGCGGCGGATTTGCCTCGTTCTCCCCAGATGACTCGAAGCTGGCGTTTAACCGCGTCTTCCGCGAATTCCGCACCTGGAAGCACTATCGCGGCGGAATGGCCGACGATATCTGGATTTACGATTTCAAGACCGGCCAGACCGAAGACCTGACGAACGACCTCGCGCAGGACATTTGCCCGATGTGGGGACCAGATAATCACATCTACTTTCTCTCCGATCGCGACGGACGGATGAACCTCTTCTCGACCGATCTTGCGACGAAGGAAACGAAGCAGCTCACCACCTTCAAGGATTTCGACATCAAGTTCCCCTCGCTCGGCAAAGATGCGGTCGTTTTCGAGCAAGCGGGCTACCTCTGGCGCTACGACCTGGCGAGCGGACAGGCGGTGCAAGTGCCAATCGCGATCAAGGAGGATTTTGCCTCCGGCCGCGCTGCGCTCGTGGATGCGTCGAAGCAGTTGCAGTCAGTTGCACCTGCGCCGGATGGGAAGCGCGCCATCGCGGTCGCGCGGGGCGAGTTGTTCTCGATTCCCGAGAAGGATGGCACCCCGCGCAACCTGACGAGGACCTCAAACGCGCACGAGCGGGACGCTACCTGGTCGCCGGACGGAAAATGGATTGCCTATAATTCCGATAGCAGCGGCGAAAACGAGCTCTACATCCGCCCGCAGGATGGAAAAGGAGAGCCGCAACAGGTCACCAACGGTGCGGACACTTATTACTACCGGCCGGTTTGGTCGCCGGATAGCAAGAAGCTCCTCTGGGCCGATCGCCTCCAGCGGCTCCGCTACGTTGATGTGCCGAGCAAAGCCGTCGTGCAGGTAGACCAGGATAAGACGGGCGAAGTCCGGAGCTACAATTGGTCGCCCGATGGCCAATGGATCACCTGGGAACGCCCAGAAGAGAACGGTATGTCGCGCGTCTATCTCTTCTCCACCGCCGACAAGAAAGTCACGCCGGTGACGGACGAATGGTATGCCTCCGGCGATTGCGCCTTTAGCGACGATGGTAAGTATCTGCTGCTGACTTCCAGCCGCGATTTCAAGCCGACCTTCGGCCGCGAAGATTTCGCCACCGTCTTCCGCGACATGGGCCGCGTCTACCTCGTGACCCTTTCGAAGGAAACCGAATCGCCGCTCGCCCCGCGTAGCGATGAAGTCGGGAAGGATGACAAGAAAGAGAAAGATAAGGAGAATGCCGAGAAGAAGTCGGATGACAAAGAGAAGAAGCCTGAAGCAAAAGAGGGCAGGGAGAAAAAGCCGGACGAGCCGAAGAAGCCCGTTGTCGTAAAGGTGGATCTCGACGGAATCGAGAACCGCCTCGTGGCGTTGAAGATCGCCTCAGGCGATTATGGCGATCTGCGGATGGTGGGCGACCGCGTGTTCTATCTTCGTCGCACGTTGGCGGATGAAGCCGGTGGCGGTGACGACGAAGAAGGTGATGGGGAGCGCAAGGCGCACCTCTGCAGCTATAGCCTCGCCGATCGCAAGGAGACGGTGCACGGCGACGTGAACGCCTATGAGATCACCGCCGACGGCAAGAAAATGCTGGTCAAGGTGGACAAAGATTACGCCATCATCGACCTGCCGAAAGACAAGCTCGAACTCAAGGACGAGAAGGCTGGCAAAGACTACAAGCTCAAGCTCTCGGGGCTGGACATGCAGCTCGATCGCCACGCGGAGTGGAAGCAGATTTACGACGAAGCATGGCGCCAGATGCGCGATTTCTTCTACGCGCCGAACATGAACGGCGTCGACTGGAAGGCCATGCACGACAAATACGCCGCGCTGGTTCCTTACGTGAATCACCGCAACGATCTCACCTATCTGATCGGTGAGCTCATCGGCGAGCTGAACAACGGCCACGCCTACGTTAGCGGGGGCGAGCGCCCGGAAACTCCGCGGATCAAGCTCGGGTTGCTCGGAGCCGAGTTCTCCCGTGATCCTGCCACCCGTGCCTATCGAATCGAGCGCATCCTCCCGGGTGAGAACTGGGACGAGCACACCCACTCGCCGCTCACCGATATTGGCCTGAACGTGAAACCCGGCGATTACATCCTCGCCGTGAACGGCATCCCGGTTGCCCAGCTGGCCAATCTCTATGACGCGCTGATCGGCACCGCGGGCAAGCAGGTCATCCTCACGGTCAATAGCAAGCCGGCTTCCGAAGGCGCGCGCGACATCACCGTCGTCCCGACCGCGGATGAAGCGCCGCTCTACTACAATGCCTGGGTGCAGAAGAATATCGACGAGGTTAATAAAAAGACGGGCGGACAAGTCGGCTACATCCACATTCCCGATATGGGACAGCCGGGCTTGGATGAATTCACCAAGCTCTACTTTCCGCAGATCCGCAAGAAAGGCCTGATCGTCGACGTGCGTGGCAATGGTGGCGGCTTTGTCTCACCCATCATCATCGACAAGCTACGGCGCGCGCTTGTCATGATCGAGATCGCGCGCAACGGCACGCCGCAGCCGAATCCGCAGAATACCTTCCTCGGACCGATGGTGACACTCATCAACGAGTTCTCGGCCTCCGACGGCGACATCTTCCCTTATCGCTTCAAGGCCATGGGATTGGGCAAGCTGATCGGCAAACGCACCTGGGGTGGCGTCGTCGGCATCCGCAACTCCTTGCCCTTCACTGATGGCGGGCAGCTTTCGAAGCCGGAATTCGCGCCTTACTCAAAGGAAGGCAAAGAGTGGGTGATCGAAAGCCACGGCGTCGAACCGGACATCGTCGTCGAGAACGACCCCGCGAAAGAGTTCCGCGGTGAAGACGAACAGCTGAACCGAGCGATCGAAGAAGTCCAGACCGAGATGAAAACGAAGGACTACAATCTGCCCCCGGTGCCCGCTTACCCGAACCGCGTGCCGCCGCCGAACGGGAAGTAAGCTGGCCGCGGGGGACTAACGAACCGTGCCGGGCCCCCAGAGGGCCTGGCCGGGGGTCGCGCCGGTATGCTCGCCATCCTTCAGGACTTGCGGGCCATTGACGAAGAGCGCGGCGAGCTTGCGTTTGGCGTTGGGATCATCGGCCGTCGCGACGAGGGAGGGGCGCTCCTCATGAGCGAGTTTCTCCAGCTCGGCGCGCAACTCACTCGCCCCGGTCGCGGTGATGTAGTTGCGCGCACCTTGCGGCAGGATGGAGGCGAGCAGCGGGAGGTACGGAATCTCCGGTCCGTCATTGTCCTCGCGGGTGAACGCCTTGCTCATCAGTGCTCCGGCCTTCCTATAAAGCGAGCGCGCCGGTGCTGCCAGAAGAGATCGAGGTAGTGGAGTTACGGGCGACGCCAGCGGAATCCCGCTCCGGCGCTGAAAGCATTCAGCTGCCGGACCGGGAGCCGCAGGAGGCGAGGGGAGCCGCTGCGGTAGGCTCCCCTGGTGTTACTTGCTCGCGCGTTCGCTTGCGTCGCCCGCGGGCGTATCGAGCGAATTTCCCGCAGCGGCTCGCACCACCACCACGTCGGAGACGTTGACGTTCCCGTCGAGGTTTACGTCGTAGCGCGCGTTTGCCGCGTCCGTGATCTGGCCGGAGCGGGAGCGCGTTTGCAGCGCGTCGCCGGTGTTCACCACGCGGTCCGCCGTCACATCGCCGCGCAACACGTTCATCGCGCCGCTCAGGCTTGTGCTGAAATGGCCGGCGGTGTCTTGCACGTTATTGAGCGTGACGGTGATCTTCTGCCGATCCGTCACGCCGGTTAGATTCACGATGTACTCGTGCGCATCCGCGCCGACGCTGCTGCCGCTGACAGTGCCGACGCCCGATGTCACGGTGGCGCCGCTCACGCTTGAGAGCGTGTTCGGGAAGGAGAAGACCAAAGTGTGATTGCCACCGGCGCCGCCGTCACGCGGCTCGATTCCGTTGCCGTCCACCGCCATGGGCAGGTCGAACGTTCCCGCTCCTCCGTGCGTCTTGCGCGAGGCCAGACCGCTCACCTGCACCTGGATGGGGCCGGTCGGCAAGGGCCACGCATACGCGCCACGGCCGCGGGTCCAGAGCGAAAGCGCGGTGCTCCCGCGGTCGATCTGCATGTCCCAGATCATCACGTTCGGCAGGCCGTTGTTAAAACGATACCAGACCGGCGAGGCGGCGTTGATGTTGTCCGTGTAATAGAGACCGATGTCCGTGCCGGCGAAAACCTGCTGCGGGAAGTTCGGATTCACGATCACCGAATCAACCGGGATGTTCGGAAGATTGCCGGTTTTGTCCTGCCAGACGGCACTGCCGCAATTCGATCCGCACACCACCTGGAAGACGTGGCCGGGCGTGGTCGGCGTTCCCTCGTTAAACCCGCCGACTGCGGCATAGCCCACCGGCAGATCGGCCGCCGAAACGGTTGGATCGAGCGCGATATTCAGTACCGGCCGGTTTGGAAGGATGGCGTTGCCACCGGTGATGTTCACCCAGCTCGCCTGGCTGGCGGTGCCGGTGCCGAGGTTAAACCCGATCCAAGCATTGCCGTCGTTCGTGCCGAGCATCGCCACGCTTTGATACTTCGGTGAATACTTGATCTGGGTGATGTAGGACCGATTGCCGAGCGACTGCTTGGTCATGTTTTGAGTCGTCGGTGTGTTCGTGATGTACCACGTCACCGTTCCCGAGGTATTCGCCGCATTCCCCGTGCTTGTTTCCCAGACGCGCGTCGTGCCTGCGATCAGGTGACCGCAACCGCCGCCGGCCGCAGCTGCCGGGCAATCATCCCCGCCGGGGATGCCGCCGTGGAAAAGATCCCACGGGAGCACAAACGATTGCGTGTCGCCCGTCCATGCGCCGCGCTTGCTGCTCCAGGTGGCGCCGCCGATCGTGCAATTCGAGATGCAACGGCTTAGGCCGCCGCTGTTGTTCCCTTCCCAGATGCGCAGGCTCGTGCCCGTGCCCACGGGGTCGATTCGCGCGAAGAATCCATCGCCGCCGAGTCCCATTTGCCACTGCGTCGCACCGGGTGTGCTGGAGAAAGTGACCGAGCTCGGGCCGTTATCCTGCGCGCCACCGGCGGCTTGTGGTGCGCTCGAAGTCGCGAAGTTCCCGCTGATGTCGCCCGAGTAGAACTCGATCGTGTTCAAGCCGGTGTCCATGTTCACCCAGGTGTTGCGAGTGATCCCGGCGACCGCTGCGTCCGCATTCGGCGAGCTGAAGATGCCGCCGTCGCTGCCCTCCAGCAGGATGCTCGAGGAGCCGGGAACGAAAGCGAGGGCGTGGTGATCGACGTGCACCACATGGTTTGAGACCGGCGTACCGTTGTAGCCGCAAGTCACGTTGTAAAACGTGAGCCCGGTGCGGCTGGCGAGCCAGGTGTCGAAGGTGTCGACGAAGAGCCGGTCGGGATTGTTCGGATCGACCGCGAGGCCTTGGTCGTACCAATTCTGCGGGTAATCGCCACTGCCCGGCGCGCCGGTGCAGGATGACAGGGAGCCGCCCGCCGAGCCCGTCATGAACGCCCAACTGCTGCCGCCATCGGTGCTCGCCCAGACGCCAAGCTGGCAACCGGCCGCACTGCCGCAACCGCTGGCGCTATTCGGCGCGATCGAGCCGACCTGCGCATAGATGTAGTTTGGATTACTCGGCGCCACCGCGATGTCCATGCGTCCGTTTTGTGTTCCCACCCCGAGGCCACCGTAAGGCGTTCCGCTGCCTGCGTTCATCGGCGCGGCGGTGGTATACGGGCTCCCTGGGACTTGGGCGCCGAAGACGAAGCCGTTGTCGTTCCGCGTCAGCAACGTGAAATCCGACGGGCAACCGCTTGCTGGCATCGTGCCCTTATAGAGGCCATTCGCGCCATTTTGATCGAGGTTATACTGCACCGTCGTCGCAAACCCGCGGGTGCCGACCGCGGCCAGGATGCGCGTGGCACCGCCCATGTTCGTCAGTTGAAGGCCGGTAATATCCTGCCGCTGGGTGCTGAAGCCGTTCGTCGTGCACGGGCCTGTCCAGTTCGTCCCCGCATCATACGAGAGGTAGAGACCCGTTTTGGTCCCTGCCACCACGTTGTTGCTGTTGTTCGGGTCGACCCGCACCTTACCCACCGCTTGGTATTGCGAATACTGGCCCGGAGGCGCGGGGAAGAAGGCGCCGAAAACATTCGCGCCTAGCACCTGCCAGGTCGCACCGGCGTCCGTCGATTTCAGAATCCCCTGGCTGCCCATCGAGAACGAGCCGAAATTCAGGTCGCCCGTGCCCGCGTAGATCGTGTTGTGGTTGTTCGGATCGAGCACCACGCTGTCCACGCTCACGGTGCTGATCAGTGGATCGTCGGTTAACGCGGTCCATGTCGTGCCGCTGCCACAGCAATTCTGCGTCTTCCAGACACCGCCGCCGACGGTCGCGATGTATGCCACGATGGAGCCGTTGGTCGTCGTAGTCGGATCGACCGCGATCGCATTTACGCGACCTTGTGTGACGCCGTAATCATAACATCCCGTGCAGCCTGTCATCCGCTCAGGCGACGGCCCGAGCGCGGTAAAAGCATTCAGGTCCAGCGCGAGTGGCGCGTCTTTTCCCGTCAGCAAATCCGGGCGGCGAATGCCCGCCGGCACACTGCGCGTGATCTGAAAGTCTTGCTCGACCGCCTTGCGCACCCATTCCGGATTGAAGACGCCGGTCGGGTACGTGAGACGGTTATGCCATTCCACTTCCATCCGGTCGAGGTCGTCGACTTTGCCATCGGCGGTCGGCATGTAGCGCGGCGGCTCGTCAGCTTTCGGCCGGAAAGACGTGGGAAGCCCCGTCACGGCGAAGACCGTGAGCGCGACGGCGAGGGAGGAGAGTGCCAGGGCACTGAGGACACGTGCCCGTGACACGCCGGAGAGGGGATGGGGGTGCTTTGACATGGTAGCCGCGCACCATCGCCAAGTTCCTACGGCGTGGCGAGAAAAATATTTCTAAGCCGAAGCCCGGCATCAGTTTCCGATCAGATGCCGGGCGGAGGGCGCCCAGATCCGGGTTCCGAGGAATCGCGTCAGCGTCTTGGAGTGCGCCAGTGTTCTGGGGCTTTTGGAAGGGACTTCGAGTCCATCCCGCCGCCTGGCGGGCTCAGCTTTCGAGCGTGAATCCCACCTTCACTGTCACTTGCCAATGGTCGACTTTCCCATCCGCAATATGCCCCCGCGTTTCGATCACTTCGAACCACCGCGTATGACGCACGCTTTCCCCCGCGCGGGCCAGCGCGTTCGTCACCGCTTCTTCGATGCTCGTGCGCGAGGTCCCGACCAGCTCGACCTTTTTATAAACGTGATCGCTCATAGGTTCACGCTGCACGCGTTCCCGAGCGGGGACAAACCTGAAATTGCGCCAACTCCTCGCGACGCGAGCGGGGGCTCGCCCCTCGGCTACTCGTCTTCCTGCGTCGCCTGGTAGAGCTTGGTCGCCCCGTAGATCAGGACCGCCGGTTTCAAAGCCATCAGGCTCAACCGGGTTAGCCCGCCGAGAATCCGGAAGACGGGCAGACGATCCAGCACGAATCCCGCGGCCACCGCATACCCGAGGGCGCGCGTCGGATTCGAGCGCACGAAATCCTCCGTCTGCTCCATGATCTGACCGAATTGCTCCCTGCCATAGCGAAGGCTGCGCTCCGCGATGTCCTCTCTACCTGCGAGTTGTTGATCCATTGCATCTAACGTTCGAAACAAACCCCCCCTTTGCGTGTCCCGGAGTTCGCGTCGCATCCCCTAGCGCAGCGTCAGCCAGACCGTGCGCGCCGGTGCTTCCGCGGGAAAATCGGCCAGCCGCGGCTGATGATGGAGCGTTCCGGCCCGGCGCGTGGCCTTGAGACAGAAACGCGCCATCACCTCCAGCGCGTGTTCTGTGAACGTACTGCAATTCGTCGAGAGCAGGATGTGCGCATCCCGCCCCGCCACCTCCAGCGCCTGCGCGAGCAGCGTCTCGAAATCTCGCTCCACTTGGAAAGCCCTCCCGCGATGCGTCCGCGAGAAGGTCGGCGGATCGAGGATAATGATGTCGAACTTCTGCCCGCGCCGCGCCAGCCGCGGCAGGAAGGCCATCACGTCTTCAGGAAGGAAGGTCTGGCCCTCGAGCGAGAGATCGTTCAGCGCGAAATTCTCCCGGCCGCGGCCAAGCGATTTCTTCGAAAGATCCACGCTCGTCGTCTGCGCCCCCACACTCGCCGCCGCCACGGAAAACGCGCAGGTGTAGGCAAAGCAATTCAGCAGCGTCTTGGGCTTCGCCTGGCGCACATAGCTGCGATTCTCGCGCTGGTCGAGGAAGAGCCCCACGGAATACCCCGCCGCAAAGTCGATCCCGTAGCGCAAGCCGCGCTCCAGCGCCAACGTGGGCAGTTGCGCCGTGGGATCACCCCCCACCAGCGTCGGCGACTCGCGCTCCGCATTTTTCTTCGGAAGGAAACGCGTAAACACGCGCGTGAATTTGAAGCTCACCGCGAGCGACCACAGATACAATTCCGTCGTGAGCCGCTCCCTCGCCGCGTCGCTCTGGTAGGAGACGAGCACGTCGCTTCCGAAACGCTCCGCCCACCCGTCCGGCGCGGTGCAGAGCCGATAGGCATCTGTCTTCTCCGCGGCAAACGCCTGCACCGTGGAAAGCTCGATCCATTCAGACGTTCTCATCAGCGCCGGCCCCTGCTAAAGCTGAATCGGCGAGCGCTCGGGTTCTGCGCGCTTTGCGGCTGCGAGTTGCTCCCGCGACGCCGCGCCATACGGTTGCGCCACGCCCGCGGCGGCCCCGCCTCGCTCCGCGCCGATCATGGAACAAGTCACCATTCGCGTGCCCGCCAGCACTTCCAATCTCGGACCTGGCTTCGATTGTCTCGGCGTTGCGTTGCGCATCTATAATCAGATTACGCTGCAGCGCGGGCGCGGCGCGCCGCTCCCTCCCATCGTCCGTCAGGCAGCGGATCGCTTCTGCCAACGCGCCGGAGCGAGGCCCTTCGCATTTTCCTGCCGCATCGCCGGCGATGTCCCGCGCTCTCGTGGCCTCGGCAGCAGCGCCGCCATCCGCCTGGGGGTGCTGCAAGCCTTGAATCACTTCGCCGGTCAGCCACTCGTTAGGCAGGAAATCTTCGAGCTCGCCGCCGCCCTCGAGGGCCACCCCGACAATGCCGCGCCGGCTCAATTCGGCGGGTTCAATCTGGTCCGTCCCTCCGACCGCCAGCGCTTCAGCGTCTCCGCCGCCTTGCAGTTCGTCCTCCTCGTCCCCGACTTCGAGGTGAAGACCAGTGCCGCCCGCGCGCTTATCCCCCCCCAAATCGATCGGCTCGGCGCCGTCGCCAGCGCCGGGAACGCCGCCGCCATCGCGGCCGCCTTCGCCTCCGGTAAATATCGGCATCTGCGCGGCGCTTTCACCGATCACCTCCACCAGCCCTTTCGCAAAAAGCTGCTCCCGTTCTTCGACGGTGTGGTCGCCGCGGCCGGGAGCGCCGGCGCGCTCGGCGCCTTCCTCAGCGGATCCGGTTCCACGATCGCAGCCGTCACGCTCCAGCGCGCCGAGCAGATCGGCGCGTGCATGCTCTCGGCCGCTGGCGGCGCCGGCCGGATCATCATCACCACGGCCGACAATCGCGGCGCGCGCCTCTTCCATTCCTGACGCATGAGTCAGCGCTCCGAAAGCCTCGAGCAGTTCGCGATCGACGTGATCCTGAACCGCCGCCATGGCCTCCGCGCCACTCTCCTGCGCGGTCTGCTTCACGCGCTTTCCTTCGTTTACGAGCGCATCGTGCAGCTCCGCCTCTTTCTCTACCGCCACCGCATTTTCCGCGAGCGGACGCTCGGTTGCCTCGTCGTCAGTATCGGCAACCTCACCGTCGGCGGCACCGGCAAGACACCGATCGTGGAGAAGTTCGCCCGCGCCTTGCACAAGGGCGGCCGCCGCGTCGCCATCCTCAGCCGCGGCTACAAGAGCGTGCCGCCGGCGGAGAAGAAGAGGCGCTTCCGCAAAAGGCTGCCCTCTCCTCCTCGCATCGTCTCCGACGGCAAATCGCTCCTCCTGGATTCGCTCACCGCAGGCGACGAGCCCTATATGCTCGCCAATAACCTTAAGGACGTGATCGTGCTCGTCGACAAAGACCGGGTGAAGAGCGGCCTCTTCGCGATCAAGGAACTCAAGGCCGACACCCTCCTGCTCGACGACGGCCTCCAGTACCTGCACCTCAAACACCGGCTCGACATCGTCCTCATCGATCGGCAAGCCCCTTTTGGGAACGAATATCTGCTCCCGCGCGGCACCTTGCGCGAGCCGCCGCGGAATCTGCGCCGCGCCAGCTACATCTTCATCACCAAATGCACCGGCGAGCCGAACGACGAACTCATCGCACGCATTCGCCGGCACAATCGCACCGCCGAAATCATCGAGTGCGCCCACCAGCCGCTCCATTTGCAGAACGTCTTCACCGGCGAACGTCTCCCCTTGAACCATCTGCGCGAGACCTATATCGGCTCGCTCTGCGGCATCGCCGCGCCCGAAAGCTTCGAGGACGGCCTGCGCAGACTCGGCGCCCGCATTGAGCTTTCCAAGCACTACACCGATCACCACCGCTACACCGACCAGGAGTTGCAATCCTTCATCAACCGCTGCCTCCGCCGCGATCTCGCCATGATCGTTACCACCGAAAAAGACGCCGTCCGCTTCCCGCGCCTCGCCCGGCCGGAAGTCCCGGTCTTTTTCCTCCGGGTCGAAATCGAGATCCTGAGCGGATACGAGAGTTGGGAGCAATGCGTCGCGCGCATCTGCCAGCCGCAGCCGCTTCTCTCCCCCGCGCGCTTCTTCGCCTGAGCCGGCGAGCCCCTCCCATCCGCCGTGCCTCCAGCTATCGTGCAAACGCAAACTGATGCCGCCGCACGATAACTTTCAGAGAGCCCCATCATGCCTGACAAAGCCGAACTCCTCGTCGCAGGGCGCAAGCTCCCCGTCTCCAACCTCGATAAAGTGCTCTACCCGAAAAGCGGGTTCACGAAAGGGCAGGTGATCGACTACTACATCCGCATCGCCCCCGTCCTCCTCCCGCACCTGAAAGACCGGCCGCTCACCATGAAGCGCTACCCGAACGGCGTCGACGGCATGTTTTTCTACGAAAAGAACTGTCCCTCCCATCGTCCGGAGTGGGTCAAGACCGCGAAAGTCTGGAGCCACGGAAACCAGCGCGGCATGCACTACTGCCTCGCCCAGGACCTGCCCACCCTCGTCTGGGCGGCGAATCTCGCCGACCTCGAACTTCATACCTCCCTCGCCCGTAAGAAGGACGTCGGCCGCCCCACCGTCATGGTCTTCGACCTCGATCCCGGCCCGCCCGCCGACATCGTGCAATGCTGCCAGGTAGGCCTTTGGCTGCGCGACCTCCTAGCCGGGATGAAGCTAAAAAGCTGGGCCAAGACCAGCGGCTCCAAAGGACTGCAGCTCTACGTCCCGCTCAACACCCCGGCCACCTTCGACCAAACCAAAGCCCTTTCCCGCACCCTCGCCGAGCACCTCGAGCGGGAACACCCCGACCTCGTGGTGCACCGCATGCTAAAGTCCCTCCGTGGCGGCAAAGTCCTCGTCGATTGGAGCCAGAACGACGAGCACAAGACCACCGTCAACGTCTACTCCTTGCGCGCCCGCGAGCAGCCGACCGTCTCCACCCCGGTCTCCTGGGACGAAATCGACGCCTGCCTGCGCAAGAAAAACCCCGCGCTCCTCACCTTTACCTCCGACCAGGTCCTGCAGCGAGTCGCAGACCTGGGCGACCTCTTCGAGCCGATGGTAACTCTAAAGCAGAAGCTCCCGAAGAAGTGGGACCACCTCTAGAAATCACGGTCCACGCGAGGACTTCCCCCCGCCGCCGCTGCATTCTGGTCATCGAAAGGAAACGAGGATCACCGCCGCTTCAGCGCAACCCAACGATAACCTGCCTCCGCCGCCTCAGAACGAATCCCCGCCCGCCGAAATCCCCGAAGGCGGCAGCCCGGAGCCGGCTGTCGCCGTCTTCACGGCTACCCGCCTTATTCCTTCCTTTATCTTATCGGCCCCGGATAAAGATCCGCGCTCATGCTACTCGCACGGACTTCCGGCAGGGAGATCAGATTCATCGGGGCACATTCAAAAAGAAGATCGCGATCCGCAATGTCGTTGGTTACCGCGAGTTGTTCTTCCGCCATGGCGGCAAAAAAAAGAGCCGGACGGCATCAGCCGTCCGGCTTTTAATTTGATTGTCAACGACTCCTGAATTGTGCGCTACCGTTTCGTGTTTCTCTGAGCCTCGACGTGTTTCCTTGTCGAGGGCTTAACGGCATCTTCGAAACCCCGAAGGATTTCGAGCTTAGCCGTCGACCTATTCAAACCGATGCAGTGCGAGCAAGCTCGACTGACCGATTGAATTTCTCCTTAGAAAGGAGGTGATCCAGCCGCAGGTTCCCCTACGGCTACCTTGTTACGACTTCATCCCAGTTACCGCTCATAGCGTAGGGCGCTGCCTCCGTTGCGGGTTAGCGCGCGCACTTCGGCTACAAGTGACTTCCATGATGTGACGGGCGGTGTGTACAAGGCCCGGGAACGTATTCACGCCGTCGTAGCTGATACGGCATTACTAGCGATTCCGGCTTCATGGAGGCGAGTTGCAGCCTCCAATCCGAACTGGGCCCAGTTTT
>JBPCMX010000007.1:0-58109 GCA_051001855.1 Chthoniobacterales bacterium | reverse complement strand
CGCGGGAGTAGATCTCGGGACCGAAGGCCGCGGCGATTTCTGTGCGCGCTTCAGGATCGGTCTCCGCCAGCTCACGCGCGGCGTGGTCTGCATCGAAGAAGGTCGCTGCGGGCAGGAGCTGCCGCAGTTGCGCAGCGCAGGCGGATTTGCCGGTGGCTATGCCGCCCGTGATCCCAATCACCGGCACCCCTATTTCCCCGCAAAAACCCGGGAGCGGCGCTTTCGCTCGAGAGAACGTCTCGCAACCGGCGATTCCGCCCCGAGATCGCCAGGATTAGAAGAAGTCATGTGCGTGAGGAGCGCTGGGTCGCGAGCCAGAATGCGACGGCGACGCCGATTAATACCCAAGGCGCAGCGGCGATTGCGTGTCGCTCCGAGCCAAAAATGCGCCGACCGCTTGTGGGTACCAACATGGTGCTGTCCACTGGAGTCGAATTGCTGGATTGACGTTGCGTCGCGTCGAATCTCCTCTTCTCGGTCATTAAAAACCGCTTTGCCGCCGCAAAAGCGGCCACCTGTTCTGCAGAGACCGCAACACTCTCCGCACCAAGACTTGGGCTAAAACGAGCGGCGCTGCGCAGCTCGCCGGACGTGGACGTTAGCCAAAAGATCGCATTGCCGGGTGGCTCATGAACCTGCCCGATCAACAGCGTATCAAGGCGTGTTACCGCCACCGCGAAGACATTCGTCATGTTTGAAGCACCCATCGTCGACTCAAGTTGACGTACTACGAGGTCGGCCGGCCCGAGCCCAAGCGCAGCAGCGACGTTCGCCCTGATTACTGTGAGCTTGCCCGTTTCATCAGCCCATTGAACGACCGGTGAAAGCTCCCGTTCCCGCAGAACGCCCGCAGGCTGAATCGAGGCCTCGCAATCTAAATGCGCGAACACCACCGCGAGAGCGAGCGGAAATAGGGCATGTTTCGGATTTCTGGTCGGAGTTCGCATAGTTGCCCTTATGAACAACCATATCCCGCCCATCAATCAAAACCAACTTCGCGATCATCACGACGAGCGACATCAGGGCGCGGTCCGCGCCGTTGGCGCGCGATGCGCACGGGGAAGAAAATTCGAATCAGATTCAAAATGCCGGGTAAAAAGCTTGCGCCGATCTGACGGCCATGGAAATATCGCTTCCTCCGATGAATCAAAAAACGAGTTTCTGTTTGATTCTGATGACGGCTTGGCTCACAACCGCCTCCGGACTCGCTGCTGAAGGGGTTGAAAAAACGCTCCGCCTAGAAGTTCAGCCAACGGAGCAAACAAGTATTTTTGCCCCGCTAAGCTCGGCCGCGCAGACCGAGGATGTGAGGGCGGTTGCCGAGCCCGCCCTCATCCCTGAGATGAGGGTGGAGTACCTCCTTCTGATTGGGATCGCACTTCTGGCCGCGATGCAGCGCTTCACCAAGCAGTATCGCGGTCGCGTGTAAATCCCGCTTTGCGAGATTTGCCCGCCAGAACACGCGGGACGGGCGTCCATGGAAAGCAGCCCAACGCTTTCGGAATTGATGCTTCACGCAGAGCAGTTCTGCATGCGGGTGGAATCAGCCGTGGCGTACGCGCGACCGCAGGCCGTCGACAAACCCGATGAGCTAGCCCTAAAAATTTCACAGTGTAGGGGAGCGCTCACAACGCTCCAAACTGCGTACGATAACGACGAGTTGAGTCTCTCGAACGTGCCCGTAAGCGCAAATTTCAGATCGTTGGTGGTCACGCTATTGTGGGTCGCGTTTGAAGCTCGGCACGTGATCGATTATCGAATTTTCCGAACCCTCGTCATGATCGAATCAAATTTTTTACTCCTCTTGGCAACGGCTCAGTGAGCACTTGTCGTGGCCGGCAGCCGAAACCAGGCGAAATGGTGGTCATCACCGAATCTTGGAGTTCGGACGTGGTTCCGGGAAGTAAAGGAAAGGTACTGAAGCGAATGCGCGGGGGATACGCGATCGAGTTCACAATGCTCTTCGGCAACGCTCGCGGGACAACTGCTGTGGAGACTCGCTGTCTTTTTTTTGGTACCCGTCAGGTCAAGAGAGTCACGGATTAAACGGGTTGCCATTGCGAAGGTTTGCAATGGCTGTCCGTCTCTATTTTGGCGGCTGCGACTCTTTGTAATGGGTGTCTGTCATCATTCTTTACACTGCGGCGGACTATCGGCTGCGAGAAGAACTTGGGTCCAGTGGAAACGCCCGTGATCAGGCATCAGGAGAATGAAGCCTCAGATGAATCTTTCGACTAAAGTCCACCCCGCAGGACCCGCGCGTCGGAAGCGCCGATCTTCACTCAAAAGCCTCCCTATCGAACGGGGTCTCACTTGGCGGCGCGCGGCGATCAATTCGAAGAGCCTTCTCTCACTCAAGGGAATTGCGGACTCACTCAACAGTTTAGCGGCGACGTCGACGATGGTGCCAACCTCGACTTGGTGCCACTCTGCGAGACTCCACAGTCCGGTTCGACCAACCGGGCTGAACCTTTTGTCGTAGGATAGTTGCGACACAAGCTCATGCGTAGACAGTTCGCCAATTGCGTCGGGCACTAAGCGCCGAATCTCCGAGTGAAGAGCTGCGAAATGCATCGGCACGCCGGAATCGAGCAAGATGCGTTCGCATCGATCAACGTGCCTTCTCAAAAATTCGATCTTAATCCGATACCGGGTTAGCGCGCTCGAACGCTCCACCGTTGGGAGTATTCTCAGGATTTCCGCGACCGTTATTTCGTCGGGACCCTTCCCATCGAGCTGTTTATCGACGGCAGACCAGACTTCGCGTAGCGAAAACGTTCTCGGTCCAAGCGCTCCGGCGACTCGTGCGATACGCTCCATCGCATCACGAACGATCCGAGCTGTAGTTCCTGCAGGCACTGCGATCGGAAGTTCCTCAGGCATGTCAGGGTCAAGTTCCAGCAAGTGCGAAAGGAAGAACGACTGATCGCCAAGCTCCGAGGGTTGAACACCCCAACATTCGATCAGTAGGTCTCTCCATCCCGCAGCCGTAAGGCTGTCTTTTCGCGCTACCTGCAACCGGCGATCGAGCTCGTATAAAGGCTGCACGAATGCAGGGTTAATATGGAAAGGACAGCCCTGATACTCCCCGCGCCAAATAGCGAGGCGCAGCATCTCCATGATCTCGCGTTCCCGCACACTCATCCTCTGTCTGCTAAGACCGAGCTGCTGCCCGATCTCATTCAATGCGACGAATGTGCCTGGATTCCGGAAAATACGTCGCCGCAGAATAAGGCTGCCGGCGTCGCCAAATGTGGAACTTACCGCCACTTCGCAGACCTTTCTGAGATGCAATAGAAAATCACGTCCGGAATATCTCTCCTGAACGACATCTGGCAGAATCCTGAAGTGTCGACGTCTAGCGAAATCCAGCCAATCGATCGCACCGTCAGCTGTCAATGAGTCGGATAGGCAGTCGAGCGCCTCGATAATTTCGCTTATGGTCAGGCTACCGGCGGAGTGAACATCTCGGATACCTTCGCGAGCGCCTACGATCAGATCGCCGATTGTACAAAGGCCGCGGGCGTGAAGCGCGTTAAGCGCACGTAGGTTTAAATGCAGGCGCGCTAACCCGTCGTTAGCGGCGGCCTGCCCCATCCGATCTAGGCGCGGGCTGTAAAAATAAATCGTTCCCGGATGCGTCGATCGTGAGCGCGATCTGCGAAAACTATCCCACCCACCTACCGGGTCGTTTCGCAACATTCGTTCTAGCTGATTCAGGAGTTGCCGCACGCGCTCGTTACTAGCGATGGCGCCGTCATTCGCACACGCCGACTGCAAGTGGCCAATCGTTTCATACTCGGACGCTGCGGCGCGAGCATGACCTTCAATTTGCAAGTGACCGGCCGGGAGAAACCAAATGTCGCCGCGAAGATTATTCACTCGGGGAGCGCTGCTCTCAGTTGTCATTCAGCCGTTGATCCTTCTGGGCACGATCGTTTCGATGCGTCATTCGCCGTCTATCAGACCTCTCCGTTGAAAGATGTTCAGCGATTCCTTCGCACATATTCCGAACTGGCTCGCGAAGCCAAAATGATATATCTGATTTGCGGGGTGACATCGAGGATTCTACGAGCAGCTTTGACGCTTTACATTGTCGCAGTCTTAATTTGTGCAGTCACGAAGCCCGCGAAGCGCATTTACTGGCCGCTCCTATTGCCGCCGGCGGCTGGCGTGGCCTGCCTCTTGGCAGTTCGCCATCGGTAACAGACAAGGACGAGCCCGCCGTGCGGCTGAGTGCGGAACTCAGCCACGCCGACGGTTTGCGAACCGAGGTTGATCGCGAGGATACGCGGGGGAGCGGGCATCACCGGAAAGCTCCAAGGCCCAAGCTCCAAGCTCCAGAGAAACACCACGCTTCAGATTTCAACCAGCGCATCGGAAATTGGATGTTCTCTGGAGCTTGGCTGTTCTTGCTTGGCGCCTCCGCGCTAGCGCGCGGACTTGATCTGTTCGTAGCGATCCCAATAGAGAGGCGCGAAGGGCGTTTCGTTTTTGCTCAAGACGAAACCGGTCACTTGCGGCAGAGAGGTAAACCATTGCGGCGCTGCTCGATTCAGGCTCACCTCACTCTTTACTGCACCCTGCTGCACGATTTGAACGGCGATGTTCTGCAAGGCGTTGGATGTCATCGGGCGGTTGCCCATGATGCGCGCAATCGTCCGGGGCGCCACATACATGACGGAGCGGTTATCCCCGCCCGGCGGCCACGTTGGTGTGCGTGACCTCGCCGGTCAGCAGCTTCCCGTTCAGGAGAATGTAATATTTGAAGGTGAGCTCGTCGGTGAACTCCGGCGCGGCGGCAAACTCGACCTCCACTTCCAGCCACTGCTCGCGCTGGTTTGCCTGATACTGCTGCGCGCCGGTGTAGGTGTAATTGGGCGGCGTAATCAGGTTGCGGGAGATTTTCGTAATCTCGAATTCGGCGCCTTTCGGCCGCGCCTGCGCAAAAGCGAGGACGGGCAGGAGCAGGCTAGAGAGAAGGGCGAGGCTGATTGCTTTTTTCATAATCTATTGCGGTCGTTAGGCGGGGGCGGGCCTCGCTCGTCAGGTGGTCTTGCCCATCCGTTCGCCAAATTGCCCCCGCTCGATGCAGCCGCGGAAGTATTCGATCGTCTGGATGATCCCCTGCTCGAACTCGACTTTCGGTTCCCAGCCCAGCACCTGGCGCGCACGCCCGATATCCGGCTGCCGCACTTTCGGATCATCCACCGGCAAAGGCTTGTAGACGATTTCCGAGGCGCCGCCGATGATCCGCTGAATCTCTTCCGCGAATTGCTTGATCGTCATCTCGCGCGGGTTCCCGATGTTCACCGGCTCGTGGAAATCCGATTGTGAAAGCCTGTATATCCCGTCGATCAGGTCGGAGACGTAGCAGAAGGAGCGCGTTTGGAAGCCATCGCCAAAGACCGTGATCGGCTGACCGGTGAGCGCTTCGCCGATAAAAGCGGGGACGACGCGGCCGTCGCGCAGGCGCATGCGCGGGCCGTAGGTGTTAAAGATGCGCACGATCTTCGTGTCCATTTTGTGGAAGCGGTGATACGCCATCGTCATCGCCTCCGCGAAACGCTTCGCCTCATCATAAACGCCGCGCGGGCCGATCGGGTTCACGTTGCCCCAGTAATCTTCCTTCTGTGGATGGACCAGCGGATCGCCGTAGCACTCGCTGGTGGACGCGAGGAGGAAGGTGGCGCCTTTCGCCTTCGCGAGCCCAAGCGTGTTGTGGGTGCCGAGTGCCCCGACTTTTAAGGTGGGGATAGGCAGCTCGAGGTAATCGATCGGACTGGCGGGCGAGGCGAAGTGGAAGACGTAATCGAGCTTTTCCTCGGGAAGGAAAATGAAATCCGAGACATTATGGCGGACGAAGCGGTAGTTCTCGTTGCCGGCGAGGTGCTCGATATTCGCCAGATTCCCGGTGACCAGATTGTCGATCGCGATCACCTTGTGCCCTTCCGCCAGGAGTCGATCGGTCAGGTGAGAACCGAGGAACCCGGCCCCACCTGTGACGACGGAAATCGGCTGCGCGCGCGCGGACATGCGCGCTGTATTTAGCTGGTCACTTCGCGGTTTGCGAGGACGATTTGCGGACCTGCGCAGAGCTGCGGCGCACGCGCTCGGCGACGATATGTCGCGCGCTGCAAAGCGAGCCGGGCTCGCAGCCAGGGCGGGCTTGAAGTGGACAGAACAAAGGCGCGCCGTTCGCACGGCGCGCCTTGCACGTTCAGACTTTGAGGTCGCTTACAGCGGAGGCAGGGAGTTGCCGGAGCGGCCGCGCACCACGACCACGTCGCCGCCGTTCAGGGTCCCGTCGGTATTCACATCCGAGCGGAAATTCGACCCGTCCAGCGTGGCGCCGGAACGGCCGCGGGTCTGCACGGTATCAGCGATGTTCACCTGCCGGTCGCCGCCGGTGTCGCCGTAGAGGAATGCGACATTCACCATCGTATCAGGCATGGTCTGCCCGAAACCGTCGGTCACGCCGGTGAGGGCGACCGCGGTCTGCTGGAGATCAGCGACTCCGCTCAGATTGATCGTCATGGTGTTGCCAGCGATGACCGGGCTACCCGAGACACTGCCGCCAGAAGGGGCGGTCAAGCTCGCGTTTCCGGAGGTGATATTGTTGCTGAAGCTCACGACAAGCGTGTGATTGCCGTTCACGCCGCCGTTGCGGCATTCGACGCCGGATTGCGTGGCGCCGAGCGGCATATCGACGTCATAAGCGGTCCCGCCGTGATCCTTGCGCGAAACTACTGTGGCGATCTGGAGCGGGGTGCAGGCTGCGGAAGGCACCTGAATCGCCACCGTCGTCGGGCTGCCCGTTTTGAAGTAACCGATGGTTGCATTCGCAGCCGTCGGAGGCTGCGGCGAATCGAAGCGGAAGTTGAAGAGCGTGCCCCAGCGAATCGCATTCGCATTCGCGTTTTCCGCGAAGGTTTGCGTGTTCCAGGTCATTGCCGTCGCGGTTTGCGTCGTCGTCCAGGCAGCGTTGCTGATGCCGCTACCGCCTGTGCCGTCGTTCGCGCTGCCCGCTTCATTCAAGGGGGCGTGGAATCCGATATTGCTGACGTTTGCACCGCAGGTGAGCGGGACGCTGAACGACTGAATCGAGCGGTCGAGATTCTGGTTGTTCACCGCATATTCATAGTGATAGAGCCCGTTCACCGGCCCGGTCACTTTGTAGGCGACAAAGGCGCGGCCATCGGTGCCGGGAGCTGGTTCGACCGGGGTTACGGTTGCGCCCGTCCAGGCCAGGATGGCTGGCGTCATGCGAACGGTGGCGCCATTCGCACTAAAGCTAAAGCTCGTCGTGCCGCTCACATTGAAGCGGCGATAGGAGGCGTTGTTATACATGTTGCACTCGCCGGCGTGGCTCTGGCACCAGGCGTATTCATGTGGCGTCACATACTGCGCTTCTGCAAAATAAGCCGCACCCGGATTCAAGGTCGTATTCAAGTCGTTCGGATCGACCAGGACGCGGTGCGAAGTGCCGGTGTGGGCGTGGCCGGTGTGATCGCGCGCGGTCGATGGGTAGGCGCCGGTAAACGGGTTGACCCACGCGCGCGAGCCGAGCCCGCTCTGCGAACCATTCAAACTTGCGGAGTATGGATCCGAGCAACCAACTCCGAGGTGAGTGCCGTTGACCGCAGGGGTGCAACCGAAGCTGCAGGCGTTTTGCTGCAAGGCGGTGAACGCGTGCTTCAGCCACGACTGGCCGATATGCTCAAAGCGATCGCCACTCGCGCTCATCCGATAAAAATTCTGCGGGATCACAGGATGATCCACATTCGGCATCGCAAACCAGTTCAACTCGACGTTGCCGGTATTGCACGACGTGGTGCCGATCTCGAGTCCGACCATTCCACCGAAGCTGCCCGCCTGATCCATGGAAGGCATATCACCCACAATCACGTCGGGTCCGGCATTGAACGCCGTCGGGTCGGGCGGAAGAGGCACCGTCGGCATGGTGGCGGATTGCACATTCCCGTTCACGACCGTCGCCACCTCGATCGGGTACATCGCCGCGGTGATCGAGATGGTGCCGATCGCCGTGCCCGCGTCTGCCGGGCGGCCGAGCTGTTTCGCGAGCTCAGATGAGACCAGCAACCGCGCGTTGCCCAGGCTCAGAGCGTGGGTCGAGGCGTCATACGAGTAGGAATTCCGGTCGATGTTGAAGAACACGAAGCCGGTCGCGGAGTCGCGCACGGCGAACTCGAACGCGTTTTCCGAAGGCATTTTCTCCACCGCTAGATTGCGGAGCGAAGCATGGAGTGGCTCGGGAACGCTCTCCGAGTCCATCGGCACGAGGCTGATTGCACCCGATTCCACTGTGCGGAACTCATCGTTGAAAACGAGCGCCGTCATAAACGTGCTGGGGCCGGAACGGAATTGCACGACTTCGCTCTTCGCCGCCGCGCCGCCGGTCAGGCGTGCCCAATCGACTTGCATCGCCACCGTGCCGGTGGAAACGACCATTTTTTCGAGCGTGCCGCTGTTTGCGTCGGGCGCGCTCTTGGCCCCGCGTTGTGCGTTCACGAACTGGGAACCGCTCGTGAAGAGGAGAACTGCCGGCAACGCGACATGCGTCACTAGTTTGCGTGAGATATCTTTGATCATATGGGTGGGGAACTGAGGCTGGCGCCCTCGTGTGCAGTTCCGGCGTCATGGCGGAACGGCGGGCGCAGGGCTGTATAAACGATTTTCGGCAAAAAGCGCGGCCTTTTTTGAATTTTTTTACGCCAAAAGACAACCGCCTTTCAGCGCCCCCACGATTGCCCAGCCGTACACCTGAATCAGGCTTACAAGGTGTCAAATTCGCGGCAGCGAGGGAGCAGATTCACCCGTGGCGCGTAAATATCCTCTCGAACTGCAGTTGCCGCCGCGTGCTTCGGCCACACATTCTCCTTCCGGTGAAACGCGGCTGCGACACTCCTCTTCTCTCGCGCGAAGCCCCAGGGGCGATGGCGCCCGCGCAACGCGTGCCCACCATTCCGCCGCGGGTCCGCAAATCTACCACCGCCCGCTGGCGGGGTGCCGCGCTCCTCGCGCTCAACCTTTTCATGATCGCGCACCTCATCCAATGGCGCATCACCGGCCGCACCATTTCGCCGATCGAACCTTCGGAGTCCATGCAGACCCTGCAGCGCGGCGCCCTCAATGCCGGCTTCATCTTCTTCACGCTCGCGATCCTCGCCACCATGCTTTTCGGCCGCTTCGTCTGCGGCTGGGGCTGCCATATTCTGGCCCTGCAGGATGCGTGCGGCTGGCTGATGAAAAAGATGGGCGTGACGCCCAAGCCGTTCCGCTCCCGGCTCCTCCTTTGGGTCCCGCTTATCGCCGCGCTCTATATGTTTGTGTGGCCCACGTTCTACCGCGCCTTCCTTAGCACGGAGACTGGACCGATCATCCCTAGCTTCACGAACCATCTCGTGACCGATAATTTCTGGAGCACTTTCCCCAGTGTAGCCGTCGCGATTCCCTTCCTTTTCATCTGCGGCTTTCTCACCGTCTACTTCCTCGGCGCGAAAGGCTTCTGCACCTACGCCTGTCCCTACGGCGGCTTCTTCGGCCTGGCAGACCAGATCGCACCGGGCAAAATCCGCGTGACCGACGCGTGCGAGCAATGCGGCCATTGCACCGCCGTCTGCACCTCGAACGTCCTCGTCCACCAGGAAGTCCGCGACTATGGCATGGTCGTCGACCCCGGCTGCATGAAGTGCATGGATTGCATCAGCGTCTGCCCGAAAGAGGCGCTCTACTTCGGCTTCGGCAAACCCACGATCCTCGCTGCTCCCCGGGTGCCAAAACCTAGCGCGCGACATTACTCCCTTACTTGGCCGGAGGAATTGATCGCCGCCTTCGTCTACGCCGGCAGCTTCTTCGCGGTGCGAAATGTCTATAATCTCGTCCCCTTCCTCATGGCGCTCGGCTGTGCCGCCGTCGTCACCTTCCTGGCCCTGAAAACCTGGCGCCTCCTCCGCCCGCAGGCCGTCTATTTCCATAAGTTCCTCCTCCGCTCCGCCGACCGGCTGCACCCCGGCGGCTGGGCCTTTCTCGCTGCCTCCGTCGCTGCCTTTGCCCTCACCGTGCACAGCGGCTGGATCCGCTACCATGAATACCGGGGGGAAAACGCCTTCGCGAACCTGCAGATCCCGGACGAGCTCGCCCTGGCGCAGCTGAACCCCGACTCCTGGCTCTCTCCCGCCGATCGCGCCAGCCTCGCCGCCGGGCAGAGCAGCTTGCAAAGCACCGCCCACTTCGGCCTCGTTGCGAACGGCGACGCCCTCGCGAAGCTCGCGTGGTTCGAATACCTCTCAGGGGAGCCCGAGCGCGCCCTCGCCCTCCTCGACCAGGCCGCCAGCCATCAACGCGGCGAAGCAAAAGCCCTCAGCCACTACTACCGCGGCGCCATCCTGAACCGCCTCGAGCGCTTCGGTGACGCGCGCACCACGCTGCAGCTCGCCCTCAGCGAGCGACCCGATCTGATTCTCGCCCGCCAGGAAGAGGGCGAATCTCTCTGGCGCCTGGGCCAGCACGAAGCCGCCCTTGCCGCCTGGACAGAAGCGGTCCGCCGCAGTCCCGGCCTCGCCTTATCCAGCAGCTTCCTCGCCGGCGCGTACCAGCTTCTCGGCCAACCCGAGGCCGCGGCCGCCGCTCAAGCCGCCGCCGACCAGCACACGCCGAACATCGCCGCCTACCATTGGATGCTCGGCCTGCGCCTCCGAAACCTCGGCATGACAGACCTCGCCAGCATTCATTTCCAGCGCGCCATCGCGCTGGACCCCGACTACCGCTACCGCCGGAAATGATGCTCCGCGGCGTCGAGTGTGCGGCCGCCGGGCGTGTCGCCCGGCGGATATTGAGCTGCGAGCGGATCGAAGCTGGAGAGACGCCCGCTCGCCGCACAGCCGGGACGGCCGTCCTCCGGCCTGCTACTCCCGGTGCATTAACTCAAGCGCCCTGCGCGAAACAGCTTGCCTGGCGCGGCCCGGCACGTCTGAATGATGCCATGAATATGAAACTCACATGCAGCGTGGCACTGGCGGTGTTGCTCCTGGGTGGCGGCTCCGCGCTGGCTGGCAAAACCAAGACCTACCAGGTGACAGGTCCGATCCTGGAAATGAACGATACGATGATCGCGGTGCAGAAAGGCAAGGATCGCTGGGAGATCGCGCGCGATGCCAGCACCCGCGCGAACGGCGAGATGAAGGTGGGCGATAAGGTGATGGTCACCTACACGATGACGGCCACGGAGGTGGAGGCGAAGGGAGCCAGCAAGGCCGGACCGAAAGCTGCCAGCATGCCGACTGCTTCTGCTTCGCCGGCGAAGAAGTAACGATCCCCTGAGGGGCAAAGCTTAACGGCGGCGACTGCCGCTCGCGGCACCCATCAATCCACCGAGGACGCCGCGGACGATCTGTCGGCCCAATTGGCTGCCGACGGCACGGGCGGCGCTTTTCGCGACGGTCGTGGCCATGCTGTCGTAGCGCCCGCCGCGCGGTCCGACGGTGGGACTGAAGATCTTGCTGAAGAAGCCTTCCTGCGCAGGCGCAGGCACGGACGCGCCGGGAACGGCGGGCGGCGCGTTCACTGCGTCGGCTTTCTGCGCGCCTTTGGCCTGGAGTCTCTCGTAGGCGGACTCGCGGTCGACCGCGGTTTCGTAGTGGCCCGCGAGGACGGAAGAGCGGACGATTTGTTTCCGCTGCTCCGGGGTGATCGCGCCCAGCCGGCTGCGCGGCGGGATGATCAGGGCGCGCTCGACGATACCCGGCGTGCCGTCCTCTTGCAGGAGGGAGACGAGCGCCTCGCCAACGCCCAACTCTCCGAGCACCGCTTCGACGTTCACCTTCGGGTTCTGCCGGAAGGTCTGGGCGGCGGCGAGGACGGCTTTCTGGTCGCGCGGAGTAAAGGCGCGGAGCGCATGCTGGATGCGATTGCCGAGCTGGCCGAGGACGACGTCCGGGAGGTCGAGGGGGTTCTGGCTCACGAAATAAACGCCGACGCCTTTCGAGCGGATCAAGCGCACGACCTGCTCGATTTTTTGCTCGAGCGCTTTCTCGATGTCAGCAAAGAGCAGGTGCGCTTCGTCAAAGAAGAAGACCAGCTTCGGCTTCTCGGGATCGCCGATTTCCGGGAGCCGCTCGAAGAGTTCCGAGAGGAGCCAGAGCAGGAAGGTGGCGTAAACTTTCGGCGACTGCTGCATGAGCTTTTCGGCGGCGAGGATATTGACTACGCCGCGGCCGTTTTGGGTCTGGATCAAGTCATCAAGATCGAGCGCCGGTTCGCCGAAGAACATGTCCGCTCCCTGGCTTTCGAGGGCGAGGAGATTGCGCTGGATCGCGCCGGCGCTGGCGGCGGAGACGTTGCCGTATTGCGTTTTGTAATCGGCGGCCTGATCGGCGACGTGCTGAAGCATCGCGCGGAGGTCTTTCAAGTCGAGCAGGAGGAGGCCGTTATCATCCGCGATTTTGAAGACCATGTTCAGGACACCGGCTTGCGTCTCGTTCAGGTCTAACAATCGCGCGAGGAGGAGCGGGCCCATCTCGGAGACGGTCGCGCGGACGGGATGACCGTTCTCGCCAAAAACGTCCCAGAAGACGACGGGCGAGGCTTCGGCCTTGAAATCGGCGAGGCCGAGTGCCTTCACCCGCTCGAGCACTTTCGGGTTATCGCCGCCTGCCTGGCTGATCCCCGCGAGGTCGCCTTTCACGTCGGCCATAAAGACCGGGATGCCTCGTGCGCTGAAGCTCTCCGCCAGCGTCTGCAGGGTGACAGTCTTTCCGGTGCCGGTGGCGCCGGCGATGAGCCCGTGGCGGTTCGCCATTTTCGGGAGCAGGTAAAGCGGCTGCTTGCCGGCTTCGGCGATCAGGATTGGGTCGGTCATGGCGAAGACTCTGCCGAACGGCACGACAAAGTCGAGTCCGCTACTTCGGCGGGAAGAGGAGCTTCGAGCGGCGGTCGATCACCGCGCCGCGGCGGCGGAAAAACTCCCGCAGGAGCCGCGTGCTCCGTCCAGCTAAGCGGTGACGGCGTCAGCCTGCGGCGCGTCCGCGGCGACAATGTCGACCGGTCCGGGTGCGATCGAGACGATGGTAAAGGTGCGCGAGCCATCCTCGCCAAGCGTGACCGTGTCGCCGACGCGATGCCCAAGCAGCGCCTGCCCGATCGCGGTCTGATAGGAGATAATCCCCTGGTCCGGGTCGCTATCCCACGCCCCAAGGATCGTGTAGCTCTCTTCCGCTCCGGAATTCGGGTCGCGCAGTTTGACGATCGTGCCGATGGAGACTTGCGAGACGTCGGCGTTCTCAAAGTTCGTGCCGCGGGCGCGATGCAGCATCGCCTCGAGTTCGGATTTGCGCCGCATCAGGACGGCTTGCATTTCCTTGGCGGCTTTGAATTCAAAATTCTCGCGCAGATCGCCATAGGAACGAGCGACGCCGATCTCCTTGCTGTTCTCCGGAATCTTCTTGTTCACCAATTCCTCAAACTCGGCTTTACGCTTGTCCAGGCTGCTCCAGGAGACGATGAGCGACTCGGTTTTCTCCTCTTTCTGCTCGCCCGTGATGACCGACTCCAGCTCGGGGTAAAGCTTGATGATGCGCGCCAGGAGGGAGCGCTTCGTCAACTCGTCGAACACCGGCGTTAACATGAGGCGGCGCATCGCGTCGCGGGCAACGCCCGGCTCGACCCCGTTCATCATGTCGGGGATCAGCTCGCGATCGTCGAGCAACAGGTCGCGCAGCTTGCTGCCGCGGCTGTTTTCGTTGTGCTGATCGCGCTCCAGTGCCGAAAGAATCGCGCCAAGCAGCTCGGGCGTGATCAGATCGCGCCACTCGCCTTCGCGGTCGCGACAGAGCCAGCCCAGCGTCTCGCTCGTGACGGAATGTTCGCGGATCCCGCGCTGCAGAAAAGCGCGCAACTCCGCCTGCCGGCCGGCTTCCGCAAAGACGCGCGGTAGATGAGAAACGGCGCGCGCGTTATTGCTCCGCATGAGCTGCAACGCGCGCGTCGTCCATTCCTCGCCCAACGCCGTGGGTAGCATGTGCAGGACGCGCTTTTCTTTGGCGGAAGGAAGCCTTGGCAGGATCGTGACGAGCCGCGCTTCCTCCTCCGCCAGCACGCGGTGCACGGTGAGCTCCGGGCTGGTGCTCCCCAACTGCGGGCAACGCTCCAGCAGATCGTCCCGCGCGATCAGCAACTCGATCACGAGAGCCGGATTGAACTTCATGTTCTTCTGCGCCGCGAGCTCGATGGAATCGATCACCGGCTGGAGTTGGCGCTCCGGGTCGTTGAATTCGTGGTGGAACTTGATGATCTGGTCGAGCGCCGCCGCCTGCTCCTTCGGCTGCCGCGCCTGCTCAAAAAACGTGACCAACTCGTCGGCGCGCGAGACCTTCTCGGCGCGCAGTTGGATCGGGTCGGTCTTCTTGGACGGAATGTTAAAATAGCCGTCCTTCTTGAGAGACTTCGTGGTGCTGCTCCACCAGCGCTTCCACTCCGCTTCATTGAAGAGATCGCCCATCATCATCTGGCTGATCTGATTCACAGTCGCCGAGCCGCCGAGGCTCTGGAGGATGTTGCGGACCACGCCGGCGGGGTCGCTTTTTAGAAGCTCTTTCACCCCGGGCAAGTCGGTCGCCTTCCGTGCCAGGAAATGCGTAGGCTCGATCACCGCGAGATGATCCGCCGCATACGCGAGCTGCATCGGATGCCCTTTCTTGCCCTGGAAATCGATCACGATCTGATTCAGCAACAGGTTCCACTCCGCCACCTTCCCGAAGCCCCAGCTTTTGTGCAGGCAGTAGGTGCCCGGCTTCAATTCCCCCAGCCGATCGGCTGCTTTTGGGGTGAGTTTTCCTGCTTCGACCAGCTTCTCGAGTTCCGCATCCATTTGAGAATCAAGATGCTACGGTGCGGCAGCTTATCCGCCAGAGAAAACTCCCGCGCGGCTTGGCAGGGGCGCGTCACGCATCTATGAAAATGGCGTGCTGAATTACATCTGGCTCGCGCTGATTCTGCTCGCCGTCACGATCGGCGGGTGGAATGACCGGCTGCGCGAAGTGTCGGACGGAGCCTTCGATGGCGCGAAGACGGCGGTCACGATCGCGCTCGGGCTCATCGGGGTGATGGCGATGTGGCTGGGGGTGATGCGGCTGGCGGAGAAATCGGGGCTGGTGCAGAAGATCGCACGCGGGTTGCGGCCGGTGATGCGGCGATTGTTCCCGGAGGTGCCGGCGGAGCATCCGGCGATGGGCTCGATGTTGATGAACATGGCGGCGAACATGCTCGGCCTGGGCAACGCGGCGACGCCGCTCGGTCTGCGCGCGATGCGCGATCTCGAGGCGCTCAATCCGCAGCCGGGCGTGGCGACGAACGCGATGTGCACTTTTCTGGCGGTGAACACCGCTTCGGTGCAGTTGATTCCGACGACCGCGATCGCAATCCTGGTCGCGGCAGGCTCGAAAAATCCCACCGCGATCGTGGGGACTTCGCTGCTGGCGACGCTGTGCGCGGCCACCGTGGCGATCGTGTCGGTGAAGTTGTTCGAGAAGCTGCCGCTGTTTCGGCGGCCGGTGGTGGAAGCGGAGCGACTGCCCGGGAACGCCGCCCCGAATGTGGCGCTCGCGGAGGAGTTGCCCGGCATGGAGGCGGGAGTCCCGGCTGCTCCGCGCTGGGGGACAGCGGTCTTCGCGCTCCTTGGGCTGTTCTTCGCGTTCCTGTTTGTGCGGATGGTCTGGCCGCAGGTGTTCGGGTTGCCGTTAAAGGCGGAGGCGTCGCCGAATGGCTTTGTGCGCGGCGTGAGCGCACTCTCGCTCCTCGCGATTCCGTTCCTGCTGACTTTCTTTCCGCTCTACGCGGCCCTGCGCGGGATCCAGGTCTACAACGAGTTTGTGGAGGGGGCGAAGGAGGGGTTCAGCACCATCCTGCGCATCATTCCGTTCCTTGTCACCATGCTGGTGGCGATCAACATGTTCAAAGGCGCGGGCGGAATCGATCTGCTGACGGCCTGGCTCACGCCGGTGCTGGCGCCGCTGCATTTCCCGCCGGATCTGTTACCGCTCGCGCTGATGCGGCCGCTGAGCGGTGGCGCCACGCTCGCGATCCTGACCGACGTGGTGCATCGTTTCGGGCCCGAGAACATCATCAGCCTGACGGCGGCGACGGTTTACGGCAGCACCGAGACGACGTTCTATGTGGCCGCGGTTTACTTCGGCAGCGTGGGCGTGAAACAGACGCGACATGCGATCCCGGCGGGGTTGCTAGCCGACTTCGCCGGGGTGGTGGCGGCGGTGATCATCTGCCGAATTGTCTTCGGCTAACATTTTTCCCTCGCCAGCTTGCCCGCGAAGTTTCTACCTTCGGCTGCTCCACATGATTCAGCGTGATTATTTGATTATCGGCGGCGGAATTGCGGGCGGCAGCACGTGCGAAAGCATTCGCAAATACGACAAGCGGGGCAGCGTCACCCTCGTGGGGGCGGAGAACTTCCTCCCCTACAAGCGCTGGATGCTTTCGAAATCGTTCCTGCGCGACAAGCCGGCGCCGGTGAAGAAACTGCCTCACGCGGAGCCCTCCTGGTACCAGACGAATAAAATCGAGACCCGGCTCGGTGCGATGGTGACGCAGTTCAACATCGAGCGGCGGCTCGCCGTCCTCGGCAACGGGGAGACGATCGAGTTCAACAAAGCGTGTCTCGCGATGGGCAGCCGGCCCGTGCGGCCACCAGTGGCCGGAATCACGCTCGGTAATGTCATTTACCTGCGCACGACGCGGGATGCGCTGGCCTTGCGCGAAATGGCGAGCCTCGAGAAGACGGTGGTGGTGATCGGCGGCGGACTGCTCGCTTGCGAAGTGGCTTCGAGCCTGCGGCAGATGAAGTTCAAGGTCAGCATGATGCATCGCCACGCGAATCTGCTGAATCGCTACCTCGATCCGGCAACGGCGGCGTGGGTGACCGGCAGTTTCGCGAAGCATGGGGTGACCACCCTGATGGGACAGAGCTTGAATGGCTTTGAAGGCAAGACGGTATTGCGCAACATCCAGACGAAAAGCGGCGACCGGGTGGCAGCGGGCGTGGCGATTGTGGCATGCGGAGCGGAGCCGAATCTCGACCTGGTGCGCAATACACCGCTCGCCGGCCCGCATGGCTCACCCGTGAGTGAGTATCTCGAGACGGAAGAGAAAGGCATCTACGCCGTGGGCGATCTCGCGTTCTACCCCGATCGAATGATGAGCGGGATGCGGCGCCAGACTCATTGGGATAACGCGCGGGAGCAGGGTCTGGTCGCGGGGGCAAATATCACGGGGAAGAAACGGATTCGCTACGAGCAGATTCCCTATTTCTCGACGGAGTTTTTCGACCTGAGACTCGATTTCATCGGCGACTTCAGCGTGCAACCCACCCGCGTGGATCTGCAAGGCGCCTATACGAAAAAGAAGTTCGTCGCGCGCTACTACCAGGGCGACCGGCTCCGTGGCGTGCTGCTTTGCGCTGCTTCCCCCAAGGAAGTGAACGCGGCCCGGACGGAACTCCGGACGGCGCTCGGCAAGTAGCGCCCATCCGCGCTACGGATAAAATCCGGCCGGCAGTTCGAGAGCCGCTGCCCTTCATGAGAACGGAGGCGAGTTCGCCTTTCGGTTGGATGACGTTCAACCACTATCCTGAACGCGTTGTCTCTTTTGGTCCGGGCGAAGAGGGTTGCGGCTCCTCGCCCGCACCCGATAATACGGCGGCGCTATGAAACCGATCAGTTGGCTGCAGTTTACCTGGGATTTGAGCGCCCTCTCCAGCGTGGTCCTTGATCTGCCGGAGCATTATCAGATCGTGCCCGCCACCCCCGAGGACGAGAAAGAGTTGCGAAAGGTGATCTCCAGTTCCTTTGCGCTCGACCCGAACTGGAACCCTTCCATGCAGGAGGTGATGCAAACGATCGAGCCCTGGCTGGAACGCGCCGGCGAGACCGCCACCAGCACCTGCCTGGTCCTGCGCCACGGCAGCCGTATCATCGGCGCTTCGGTACTGTCGCTCGACGCAAACGCGGAGAACCATCTGGCGCCCGGCCCCTGCATGCTGATCGAATATCGGAATCGCGGCTTCGGAACGAACCTGCTTGCGCGGTCGTTAGGCGCCTTGCGTGACGCCGGGCTCGTCAGCGCCCGTGCGATTGCGAAGGAGAATTCGCCCGCGTCGAAGTTTCTCTACACCAAGTTCAACAGCACCCTCGCGCCGCGCGAGACCGGCGCGGCGCTCGCCGCCTAACGAACCACGGGCCCGGGCGCGAGGTAGCGGCGAAAGAATGCCGCCGCCGCCGCTCGCACCTCGACCATCGCGACCGGGGTAAAGACGTGCGTTTCCTCCGCGAAAAAACGTGTCTGCACGCTCCGGGCGCGCGCCCGCAGGACCGGCAGCAACGGCTCCGCATATTGCGCAAAAGGAACGCGGGCATCGCGCCGGCCATGAATCATAAGCACCGGCGGCAGGTGATGGAGGCGCTCCATCTTGCCATTCCAGACGCCACCCGCGTGCTCCACCACCGCCCCGATCCGCGGATTGTCCGACGCCGCAGCCAGCGCTAAAAACGCCCCGAGCGAATACCCGTAAACTCCGATCGGCCTCTGGTCGCGGCGCAAGTCCTGCACCGCGGCGACCGACTCGCGCACGGTTCGCAGCCAGACTTCGAAATTTTCCTGCATCACGGCATCGCGCGCAAACAGCGTGCCGGTCGCGTCGAAGTAATGCACCACGTAAACGACGTTCCCCGCCCCGGCGAGATGCCGCGCTACGCGACGCATCTCCGGCCCATCGAAGATCGTTCCGCCTGCGCCATGCAACACCACAATCGCTGGTCTCCGCGCGCCGGCCGCCGGTTCGAAGATTTCCGTCCGAATCCTACCTGCACTCGTCTGGAGAGGCGTTTGGGAGAGGCGCACCTCTTCCTCTGCGCTCACGCCAGAAGCCAGCGTCAACGCTGCGCCGATCAGGGCCAGGAAAAATTTTCCATTCATGCGTATTGATACGCCCGAATGTCGCGCGACGGTTGCAGTCGCGCGCTCCGCATTGCAGTTTGCGCAGGACTAATTTACAAACAGCGATCGCAGGCGATGCTGTGTGATCGCCAGATTCAAAAGCGCCGGTTCGATGACAAACGCGTGAGCGATTCCACCCCAACTCCGCAGCCAGCGCGTGGCAGCGCGCCGGTTCCGTTTCGCCCGAAACCGTCGCGCAACCAGAAACAACGCTCGCGTCTCAAGCAGTCCGCCGACGAAAGCGACCCGCCCCCAGCCGAGCCGACACCACCTCCAGCTGCGCCTGCTCCGCCCCCGGAGGAGTCTACCGCGCCCTCGATCCGCCGGACGCGTTTGAAGCGCTCGGGCCAGATGCACGAAGATTTGACCGACCGTCCCGCCCCAAAGCCGCGACCCGAAAACGATTACTAGCCGCCGCCCGGCACCGCCCGCACCTCGATCACGATTTCGGATTGCAACGTCCGGTGGACGGGACAACGATGGGCCGCCTCCAGCAGAGTGGCGCGTTGCTGATCATTGAGCGGTCCGCTCAGCGCAATCTCCACCTCGATTCGGTCGAGCATTCCGTTTTTCGTTTCGCACTCCGCGCAATCTGTCGCGTGAATCCGATCGTGCCAGAGCGAGACTTTCACCGCTTCGAGCGGCCACTGCTTGCGCCGGGCGTGATAGCCGATCGTCATCGACGTGCAGGCACCTAACCCGGCGAGCAGGTAATCATACGGATCCGGCGCGGACTCCGTCCCGCCCACGCTCAGCGGTTCATCCGCCTGGAAGCGATGCGGGCCACTTGCGATTTCCTGCAGAAAGCCGCGAGGATCACCATTCACGACCACGTCGGGAGTTTTCCGGCTTGGGCCGGTCGGGGCCGCGGAAATGTCGATGCTCATGGCGGCAACATATCTCGACCAGACCACCGTCGCGCAACAACAGACCCCGCCCTGACAAACGGTCTCCGGCGTCGGCCTAACGACTCAAGCCGTCGCGGAGCTGACCTCGGCCGGATGATATTTGCGCCAATAGCGGAGCGCCGCCGTCACCGCCATCCGGCTCGGGTCGGCGGCTTCGTAGCCCCGCGCCTCTGCTGCGGTCGCGCCGTTCGACCGCAGGTGCCCTTCCTCGTAGACGGCGAACGCGGGAACGAGTTCCCGTTCGTCGTCGCCCGCGCGCATCCGATCGCGGAACCACCCGGCCCAGACGCGCACCTGTTCCTCCAAGCGATCAAGGTGCGCTGCGACTGGGCCGTCCACCTGGCCGAAATGCGGCAGGTAAAGCTGCGCTGCCCCAAGCCCGCGCATCGTCGCGATCGATTCCAGCCACGACTCGACCTGCAGCTCCGGCGGCACAAACGGCGGAATCGGTGGACCGCCCCCGAGGCGCACCCCTGCGATGTCGCCGCCGAAGAGGTTGTCGTCCCATTGATAGACGTGGTGGTGACTGGCGTGGCCAGGCGTGTCAATCGCGAGCACGTCGAATTCGCCGGCACGCACCACCTCCCCGTCTTCGACCACTCGAACATTCGCCGCTGGGACCGGCGCGATGCGTCCCCACAATTTCTCCATCTCCGCACCGAAGATTCGCGTGGCCGATTCGATCAACTTTGCCGGGTCGAGCAGGTGCAGCGCACCGCGGGGATGGACGTAAACGGTGGCGCCAAGCTCCGCGAAACGCCAGGCCGCGCCCGCATGATCGAAATGGATGTGGCTCAGAAAAACATGGCGCACATCGCGCGACTGCGCGCCGATCTTCTGCAACTCGGAAACGATCTCGCCAAAGGTCGATTCCGGGCCGGTGTCGAAGAGCGCAATTCCGTCGGTGGTCTCCAGCGCAGTCGCTGCGATGATGCCGGACAGGCCAAGCTGCCGGGTATCGAGCACGTGAATCACAGGCGCAATCTCCACCAAAAATTCGCGGTCGCCGACGATTTTGCGATTACATGTGAACGCATGAAATTTACCTACTACGGGCACGCCTGTTTTGCGGTGGAAGTGGCCGGCAAGACGCTGCTCTTCGATCCCTTCATTACGCCAAATCCGCTCGCAAAGGCGATCGACCCGGAGAAGATCGCGGCGGATTTCATCCTCGTCTCCCACGGGCATGGCGATCACGTCGCCGACGTAAAGGCGATCGCGCAACGCACCGGCGCAACGGTGATCGCACCCTATGAAGCGGGCCAGTGGTTCGAAGCGCAGGGCGTGAAGAATGTGCAGGCGATGAACCACGGCGGCGCGGCGCAGACCGCCTTCGGCCGGGTCAAGCTGACCGCCGCCGTTCACAGCAGCTCGATGCCGGACGGCAGCTACGGCGGGAACCCGGCGGGCTTCGTGATCGAGAGCGCGGAGGGCAATTTTTATTACTCGGGCGACACCGCGCTGACGATGGACATGAAGCTGATCGGAGAGACGACGTCGTTACGGTTCGCGGTCCTGCCGATCGGCGACTTCTTCACCATGGGCATCGAGGACGCACTCCGCGCGGCGGAGTTTGTCGGCGTGACCAAATTGATCGGAGTGCATTACGACACCTTCCCGCCGATCAAGCTCGATCGGGACGCGGCCCTCCAGGCGGCGGGCGCAAACGGCAAAGAGCTCCTCCTGCCTCGGATCGGCGAGACGATCGAACTCTGAAAAGCCGAACCGTCTTCCCCTGCGCGGCATTCGCTTCTTGCTATCACTCTCTCTCCCTCCTTAATTTCGCGCACGATGAAAGGCAATTTGTTCCTGGCCGCGTTGGTTGTTCCTGGCTTGCTTCTCGTCGCCCGACCTGCGGATGCGATTACGCTCGGACAGCTGGACGACTTCCAGATCGGCACCACCCTCGGATGGACCAATGGACAGCAAGGGGGCGCTCCGCCCGTCCTGAATATCGCGACCGGCGGCCCCGCCGGTGCGGGCGATCGGTTCATGCAGATTTCCGCCAATGGCGGCGCGAGCGGAGGTCGACTGACGGTGTTCAACTTCCAGCAGTGGATCGGGAACAACTACGTCACCGCGGGGGTGACCGCGCTGTCGATCGATCTGCGCAATCAAGGCACCGTGCCGTTGTCGATTCGCTTTGCGTTTCAAGCCGACGCCTTTAACGGCGCTCCCGGCTATCTCTCTTCCGCGATGCTCCTGCCGGTCGGAGGTGGATGGCAGCATTTCACGATTTCGATCACGCAAGCAAACCTGATTCCGGTCGGTGGTCCCGCGCCCTTCAGCACTTTCTACGACAACGGGAACGGCTGGCTCCGGATCATCAACGAGGCCGGCACCTCGAATTTGAACGGCGACATGGTCGTCAGCCAACTCGGGATCGACAACATCCTCGCCGTGCCGGAACCGACGACCATCGCCCTGCTTGGTGGCGGTCTGGTGTCGTTAGGCGGTTGGGCCGCGCACCGCGCGCGCCGAGCGGTTTCCGCCTGAGCGACGCCATCGCTCTAGCGGGGCGAACGCCTCTCTCGCCTACACGCGTTGGCTTCCGGCGTGCGCGCGTCGCCTTCCGGCATGCGCGCGTTGGCTCCCAGCGTGCGCGCGTTGGCGGTGTTCAGCTTCTAATCGGCCGGAAATCAGTCACTTACGCTTCCTGTCGGCCCTGCGGGCCAAAGCTCGGCTCTCGTCCCATCCGTGGGACGATCGAGAAACCCGCCGCTGTCCATGTCGTAAAGCAGCGCCTCCGCCTCTGGGTCGCCTTCGTATGAGAGCCCCGCAATCATCCCAGCTACCTCGCTGAAATGAAAGGCGAAGTGCCGGCTATGAGCACGCAGCTGCTGCCGCGACTGGCCGAGCAATATTGGACCAAGAAGCGCGTAATCCGCGAGCGGCTCGTCGCCCACCAACACGTTGAGGTGGAACGCTTCGATTTTCCGTGGTGCGAGTGGCGAGGGCATGGTGCAGCGACAAATCTACTAAATTCATCTACCGCGAAGCGATCTTTCCTCTCGGTCTTGGGGAAATTGATACGTCAGCCACAAAATCGAGGACTTCCGCCGAACGCTGTATCACGTGTTGATGCCAATAGGAAATTCGCTGGGACGTTATATTGGCTGGATCCCGCCCCCGTCGGCACGTAGATCCGTCCGCGTGGCGCTGAGCGATTTGCCGAGACACATCTGCGAAAATTACTCCGTCCACGAATGGCGGCATGCGTCGGCAGTTCTGCGCACCGACTTCAGGAAGGAGTGGGACGACATCGTCGAAGTGCTCGCCGGATTCCGCTTGTTCAAGAGCCACATCAGCGTCGGCGGAGGTGGCAAGAGCCAAGTTGCCGGTTCGATCGACCGCGCTTTCACGGCGCGGGGGTGGCGTGAACGGAAATTCGAGACGCAGATTCGGGTCGACGAAAGCGTCGTCGATAGTCCGACACACAAGGTCGACTGCTTTAAGAATGGCGTCGGCGTCGAAATCGAGTGGAACAACAAAACTGAGTTCTACGATCGCGACCTTAACAATTTTCGACTGCTGTTTGAACTCCGCGCATTGAATGTCGGGGTGATCATCACACGCTGCGACGAGTTGCAGGATATCTTCAACTCTCTCGGCCGCGGCTCCAGTTACGGCCAGACCACGACGATCCTCAGCAAGCTGCTGCGGAAAATGGAAGGCGGAAGCGGCGGCGGCTGTCCGGTGCTAGTGTTTGGAATCAAGAAATCGCTCTATGACGAAGATCATTAGTGCCACGTTGGCCGCGCCCGGGGTTGACCTGACGGAGAAAATCGCAGGCCGGTTCGGGACGATCCTCGCTGATCCGCCCTGGCAGTTCCAAAACCGGACTGGCAAGGTCGCGCCAGAGCATCGGCGGCTGCTCCGGTATCCCACGATGGAGTTGCAGGAGATCATGGATTTGCCGATCGGACATCTCGTCGGTGCGCGGTCGCACTTATATCTTTGGGTCCCAAACGCTCTCCTGCAGGAAGGTCTGGCAGTGATGAAGGCATGGGGCTTCACGTACAAAGCGAATATTGTCTGGTTCAAAGTGCGCAAGGACGGCGGCCCCGATGGACGTGGCGTCGGCTTCTACTTCCGTAACGTGACGGAACTTCTGCTCTTCGGCGTCCGCGGCAGCATGCGGACGCTGCAAGCCGGTCGTACGCAAGTGAACATGCTGGCAACGCGTAAACGGGAGCATTCCCGCAAGCCCGACGAGATCTTCGAAATCATCGAATCGTGCTCGCCCGGCCCATACCTCGAATTGTTTGCGCGGTTTCGACGTGATGGGTGGGCGCAATGGGGCAACGAAGATGTCGAGCGCAATTCCGTCGAGGATGTGGCGCATCGTCGCGGCCACGTTGAGCCGCAGCTACGTCTCCTCGAATCGCCGCGTGGATACCGCGGGAAGTAGAGGGCGACGTAAGGCTTTCTTGGCATCGTCCGTCGAGAGCGCAGCTTCCAAATTTTCCCGCGAAGCTGAACGGGGCGCCTCGCAAAAGGAAACGCCGAGAATTGGGGTCAGCTTCAGCGCCGAGAATTGGGGTCAGCTTCAGAATTTCGCTCCGGTTTTGCGCTCGGACCACGGAGCAGCTTCAAAAAGCCTCGCCGACCGGCAAACTGTCGTGCGGTCGCTTCGCCGCGACCGGCACTGGGGCGGAGGCAACATCCGCTTCGCGGTGCATGTGGCCGCTGCGGAAGAAGGGCACCCGGTCGAGCACGCTCTCCTGGAACCATTCCAGCGCCAGGTAAACCACCGGCGTGATGTAAAGCGTGATCAGCTGCGAGAAGATCAGTCCGCCGACAATCACCAAACCGAGCGGACGCCGCGACGCGCCGTCCGCACCGTAGCCGAGGGCGAGCGGCACCGCACCCATCAACGCGGCGAGCGTGGTCATGATGATGGGGCGAAAACGTTCGACGCTCGCTTCGTGGATCGCGCTCCGGCGATCGTAGCCTTCATCGAGCCGGTGCAGCGCGAAGTCGACAATCATGATGCCGTTCTTCTTCACGATGCCCATGAGGAGGAAAAGACCGATGACGGAGTAGAGCGAGAGGTTCGAGTGGAAGAGCCAAAGCGTCATCAAGCCGCCGACCACGGCCGGGAAAAGGGTCGAGAGCACGGTGATGGGATGGATGTAGCTCTCGTAGAGAATGCCCAGGATGACATACATGACGAAGAGCGCGCCGATCACGAGGAAGGGCAGCGCGCCGAAAAGCTGTTGCAGGACGAGGCCTTCGCCCTGCAGTTCGCCTTTCACGGTGCCGGGCAGCACTTCCGCCGCCGTCTTCTCGAGGAACTTGGTGACGTCACCCAGGGCGACGTCCGGCTTCACGTCGAAGCCGAAGGTGACGCTGGTGAATTGATTGATGTGATTGACCGATTGCAGCCCGAGTTTGGTCTGCGCGTTGGTGAGCGACGGCACCGGAATCATCGCGCCCGTGGTATCGGATTTCACGTAAAGATGCCGCAGATCCTGCGGGCCGGCGCGATCCGCGGCGTCGACTTCCAGGATGACCTGGTATTGATCGTCCGGCGCCTTGATCAAGTAGACGTAGTTCTGCGAGTAGGCCGAGCGCAGCAGGTTCTGCAGCTTGGTGGCGGAGACGCCGTAGAGGCTGGCGCGCTCGCGATCGATATTGATATCGATATTCGGCGTGTTGCGGAACAGATCGGAACGCGGCGGCGCGACAAAGCCATCGTAATCGCGGAGCCGCTTCTCGAGCGCGTCGGCCGCGGCGTAAACTTCGGCGGGATTGATCCCGCTCAGCACGTAGCTGTAACGACCGAAGCTGCTGCCGCCGCCCCCGATGTCGATGCGGAGAACGGGCTGCGGGTTGAGCGTGGGAAACACGCCCGGAATCTGCGCAAGCGACTTGCGCAGATCGGCCGCGACCTGATCGATCGGCGGCCGCTTCTTCGCATCAGTGAGGAAGAGAACGGTGAAGATGCCCGCGCTTTGCCCGCCGCGCCCGGCAACGGTGAAGTATTTGTCGACCGCGGGGTTCGCCTGCAGAATCGGGTCGAGTTTATCCTGCATCGCTCGCTGCTGCTCGGGCGAGGCCCCTTCTTGCATGATGAAAAACCCGCGGATGACGCCGCTATCGCCGGTCGGCAGGAGCGTGAACGGCAGCGCCTTAAAGAAAAAAGCAACACCCACCACGCATAGGATGAGAACAGGAGCGGCCAGCCAGCCATGATCGAGAAACCAATCGAGCGTGCGGCTGTAAGCCCGGAGCGTGGGATCGAAAATGTGCTGCGTGAAGATCTCCGTCTTCGTCTTTTTGTGACCGGGTTTGTGCTCGGAGAGAAGGCGCGCACACATCAGCGGCGTCAGGGTTAACGAGACCAGTCCGGAGGCGAGAATCGCAACGATGATGGTGACGGCGAACTCGAAGAAGATGCGACCGAGCAGCCCGGGCATGAAGACGAGCGGGATGAAAACCGCGGCGAGCGAGAGCGTCATCGAGAGGATCGTGAACGAGATCTCGCCCGCGCTGTTCATCGTCGCCTTGTAGATGGACTCCCCGGCTTCGGCGCGACGGACGACGTTCTCGAGAAAGACGATGGCGTCATCGACGAGGAAGCCGATCGCAAGGGTCAGCGCCATCAGCGTCAGGTTATTGATGGAGAAATTGAGCGCCCACATCGCGACCGCGGTGAGGAGGAGCGAGAGCGGCAACGCCACCACCGGGATGAGCGTGTCGCGCACCCGGCCGAGGAAGAAGAAGATCACGAGGACCACGAGCACGAACGCGATCAGGAGTGTCTCCTGCACGTCGTGCACCGAACGCACGATCGTCTGGGAGCGGTCGAAGGTAGGAATGAGATTGATCGAGCCGGGCAACTCGCGCCGCAGGCCGGGCACGAGCGCGCTGACGGCGTTCGCCACCTCCACAGCATTCGCGCCGGCCTGGCGGGAGACGGCGAACACAATCGTGGAGGCGGGTGGGTTAAAGCCGCGCGCAAAAAAGTGCCGCGAAAGCCGCTCGTCCTGGACGCTGTCGATCACCTGCGCGACATCGCGGAGGAACACGGGCGAGTTGTCCTTCCCGCGCGCGATGATGAGGTTGCGATAACCTTCGGCATCGGCAATCTGCGCGTTCGGCCGAAGGACAAAGGTCTGCGATTTGCCGTCAAATTGCCCCGCCCCCGCGTAGCCGGTGCCGGCGCGGATCGCCGCCGAGAGTTCGTCGAAGGTTATGTTGCGCGCGGTCAGGGCGCCGGGATCGACCTTGATCCGGATAGCGCGTTTCACACCGAAAATCTGCACCTCGGAAACCCCGGGCAGGATATTGATCCGCTGCTGCACCTGGGTGGTGGCGTAGAGATAAAGGTCGCCGTCCGTGAGCGTCTCGCTCGTCAGCGCGAGGTAGACGACCGGCTGGTCGTTCGGGTTGCTCTTCGTGAAGGTGGGCGGGCTCGGCAGATCGTTAGGCAATTGCCCGGTCGCCTGCTGGATGGCCGCCTGCACATCGGTCGCCGCGCTGTCGATGCTCTTCGAAAGATCGAATTGCAGGGTGACATTGGTGCTGCCCTGCGTGCTGCTGCTCGTGATCAGCGCGATCCCGGGGATGGTGGTGAACTGCTTCTCGAGCGGCGTGGCGACGGTGTTCGCCATCGTCTCCGGGTTCGCGCCGGGATAGCTGACGCGCACGTTGATGATCGGGTAATCGACGGCCGGGAGGTCGTTTACCGCCAGCCGGTTATACGTCAGGATGCCAAAGACGATCACGGAGACCGTGAGCAGCATCGTCATCACCGGGCGTTGGATGAACGGACGCGAGAGGCCAGAGGAGAACTGCACCAGCTTGGCCACCGGTGTGTCCTTCGCTTTGGCGGCGGCTTCACCACGCGGCATCCCTTCGCGCGCCGTCGCGTGTTCGACGGAAGTCTGTTCTTCCTCAGGCATCACTCAATGGGCCCCGGCAGTCCCGCTGCGCTCGCCGGCTGGAGTGGGCAAGACATGTTCCTTGACCGAGACCGTGGCGCCCGGCGCCAGTTGCAGCTGTCCGGAAACAACGACGCGTTCACCGGCTTCGACGCCTTTATCTATCACGGTCAGATCGCCGTCCTGCGTCTGACCCGGCTTTACTTGTCGCAGGTCGAGGGTCGAGTCGGGTTTGACCACGAAAAGGTAAGGTCCGTTCTGCCCGATCTGGACCGCACTGGTCGGCACCAGTTTTGCCCCTTGAAGCTGATCGAGAATCAGCCGGACGCGCACAAACTGCGATGGCCAAAGCGCGCGATCTGGATTCGGGGTCGTAGCGCGCGCTTTGATCGTGCCGGCGCCTTGCTGCACCGCCTGATCGACGAACGACAACTCGCCAGCGCGCGGCGGGATGCTGTCGTCTTCCGCGTCGGTTAGCACTTTCAGGGTCGGCCCCCCGAGATAACGCCGGACCAGCGGCAGATCGGGCTCCGCGATCGTGAAGTCGGTGTAGATCGGATCCATTCCCTGAATCGTCAGCAGCACCGCCCCTGCCGCCGGGCTGACGACATTGCCGACATCGACGCGGCGCAATCCGGCGCGGCCGTCGATCGGCGCGCGGATCGCGCAGAAATCGAGGTTCACCTGCGCGGCGGCGACGGCGGCTTCGGTGCGCATGGCGTTCGCGCGTGCGGTATCGAGTTCCTGTGTCGCGGTCACGTTTTTCGCGGCGAGGTCGGTCTGTCGCTTCAGGTTTGACTGTGCGAGCGCGAAGTCGGCCTTGGCCGACGCGAGCACCGCCTCGTAAGGACGCGGATCAATCTTGAAAAGCAGGTCGCCCTTCTTCACATCCGCTCCATCCTCAAACTCGCGCGCCACGATCTGCCCCGTGACCTGCGCCTGGAGGTTGACCGTTTCATAAGCAGTCGTATTTCCGATCCCGTTGAGATAGAGCGGCACATCCTTCTGGATCACCGTCGCGACTTCGACCACCCGCGGTGGCCGCGGCAGCTTCTCGGTCGTTTCGCCGCCGATCCCCCGCCAGACAAAAATCGCAACCAGCAGCAGGATGGATCCGCCTGCCAGATAAACGCCTTTTCTTCCACGCCGATGCTCAGATGGCGCGACGCCGGCTTTGTTCAACGTCGTGGTGGTCATGCCGCTTTCGTCCATTTTCTTACGCCGGGAGCAGCCGCTCGGTTGCTGGCGCCGGCCGCTTCGGCTTTCGCGCGGATCGCGCCAAGCACCCGCCGGCAGGTTTCGAGGTCGCGCTGGGAGACATCTTCCATCAATTCGTCCCGCAAGGCGTGCGCGGTACTGAAGATTTCAGCGAGGACCGGCTTCGACCCGCGCAGAAGGTGAACAATCTTGCACCGCCGATCGGTCGGAGATTCCGTCCGCTTCACCCAACCGTCGGCTTCGAGGCGATTTAGGAGGCCGGCGAGCGTCGGCTCTTCGATGCCCATGCGCTCGGCGATTTCCTTTTGGGTAAGCTGGTCGCCGCCCTGCGCGAGGTGGATGAGCGTGCGCCACTTGCCCTGGCTGAGACCGAGCGGGCGGAGACGCTGGTCGAGCTTGGTCCGCCAGGCGCGTGCGGTGCCGAAAAGGGCGAGGCCAAACTCATCGAGGCGGGGCGCGTCCATGGGATGCTTAGCATGCTAACGAATCCAGGGTTGTCAAATCGTTCCCCGTCAGCTCAGCCGCTCCCTGGGCTGTTCTCCGCAATCTCAAGGAGGATGACCTGCTTGCCGCGGTAATCTTTCAGCCGCAGCAGAGGACGCGCACGGCGGGGTAGCCATTGCGAGCTCGCCAGAGCTTCCCCCTCCCTCTCCGGTTGCACCAAAAGGTGACCGGCAACGCGAGGCACCTCAGCCACCCGGCTGAGGTAAACGATCGGATCACGCACGTAGAAGAGGAACGGCTGGTAATCCGGATCGACCGCGTAGAGCGGCTCTGCGGGCGGCAACGCGGCATTGATTTGGGCGGCGATGGTTTTGATCTTGGCGCGCTTCTGCAGATGCGGCATCACGGCGAAAGCGTAAATGGCGATGGTGGCACAGGCGATCAACGAGACCAGCACCGGCAGGCGCAGGGCTGGAGCGACGCGCCTCGGCCAACGCAACGCCGGCGCTCGCGCGGTCGTGAGCAGCATTGCGATGAGCCAACTCACCGGAACGAGCAATGGCATCGTATAACGCGCCAGCGAACCCGGCAGCAGGCTCACTCCGAGAAACGATAACCCGATCGCCCATTGCAGGCCTCGAGCCATTTGCGCGCGGCGGTCGCTCCCGAAATCCGTGCCGCGCAGGAGCGGCAGCAGCAAGGTCCACGGCAGGAAATAACCCAACCCGCGGGGCACGTTCAGGAGCCAGCCGCCGAAGTCAAAGCCTTCGCCGGAAAGGCGGCCAGTGAATTGCCGGCTCCAGGTATGCGCGACGTCGCCGGGCTGCATCATGCGCAGACACGGGATCGCCCAGGCTGCAAAGAGCGCGAGCATCAGGAGCACGCCTGCCAAATGTGGAATCCGCCAGAGCTGCCGCAGTTCGCCGGTGCAATGCAACACCGCCACCACGACAGCATAGAAGAACACGAGATGCAGCGGGCCCTTCGCAAGCAGCCCGAGGCCGAGGAAAAACCACGGCACCAGCCATGTCCGCCAGGGCGAGCGGCGTTCCTGAAACCAGCTGAGCCAGCAGATGATCGCCAGCCCCGAGATCGAGACATAGAGCGCCTCGATTTCGATCTGCCGCCCTTTTTCGATGAGGCCGATATTCGTCAGCCAGACGAGCGCGCCAGCGAGCGAACCACCTGCGCCCAGCGGACGGCGTGCGATCGCCACAAAAGCCAGCGCCACCGCCAGGACGCAGAGCGTCGACGGAAACCGCGCCGCCCACTCGCTCCGTTCACCGAACACACGGAAGGAGGCGGCGACGAGCCAGTTCACCAGCGGCGGCTTATTGAAATAGGGGTCACTGCCCACCTGCGGCACGATGAAATTGCCGGTCTGCAGCATGGTCACTGCGGGCAGGATGCGGCGCCCTTCCTCGCCTTTGATTTCGAGCGTGCCCAGCCCTGGCAGGTAAATCGCCGCCCAGACCACCAGCACTACGAGCAGATGCAGCCCGACGCCTCCCCGCGTCGCCGTCTCACTCCTGCTCATGCTCGTGATCGTGCTCGTAATCCTTCGTTAATCAATCCAGACGACCAGGAGCACGAGCCGCAGCCCTGCGTTTACCCGTGGCCTTCGCGAACGTGCCTGAGCCTTCCACCATCGTGGCCTTCCGCGCGTGGGAGCCATCCTGCTGGGCATGCGGGCTCGCCACAAACGGCGGTAAGGCCCCACGCCGGCCTCAGAGCGAGCGGCAGCCCGACGCCTTCGCGCGTCGCCGGTCGTCTCGTCAATCAATGCAGACGAGCAGGATCAGGAGTAAGAGCAGGAGTAGGAAGGGCAGCTGGGCGGAGGAGCAGCTTGACGCGATCCTGCTTCAAACATAGGTTAGGCCCCTAGTCCGCGGTGGATTGGAGTGGGAGCTGGTGTCCCACTCTTTTTCGTCTGCGGGCTCGACGCTTTTTTATGAACGCTGAGTTTATCGCCATGCTGGATTACCTCGAGCGGGAGCGCGGAATCAAACGCGACATCCTGATCGAGGCGGTCTCGAACGCCCTGCTCTCGGCGTCAAAAAAGAGCGTGAGCATGTCGCGCGATCTGCGGATCGATATCAACCCAAAGACCGGTGAAATCCGCGCGCTCGCTTACCCGCTCGTGGTCGAAAGCGTCAGCAACCCGGCGGACGAAATTTCCCTGAACAAAGCTCGTGCGATCAAACCGGATGCCGCAATCGGGGAACCGATCGAGGTGGAAGTCACCCCGCGAAATTTCGGCCGTATCGCCGCGCAGACCGCCAAGCAGGCGATGATGCAGCGCATCCGCCAGGTCGAGAAGGAGATGATTTACGAAGAGTTCAAGGATCGCGCCGGCGAGATCGTGAGCGGCACCGTCCGCCGCTTCGATCGCTCCGATGTGATACTCGATCTGGGTAAATTCGAGGCCATCATGCCGCAGCGCGAGCGCGTGGTGGTGGAAGATTACAATGTCGGCGACCGCCTTCGCGCCTACGTCGTCGCAGTCGAGAACGGCATCCGCGGTCCCGAAATCATCGTCTCCCGCAGCCACCCCAATTTCGTCCGCCGTCTCTTCGAACTCGAAGTCACCGAAATCGCCGACGGGACGGTCGAGATTCGCGGCATCGCGCGTGAAGCCGGTTACCGCACGAAGATCGCAGTCACGAGCGCCAACGAGAAAGTGGACCCGGTCGGTGCCTGCGTCGGGATGCGCGGCTCGCGTGTAAAGAACATCGTGCGCGAGCTCAACAACGAGAAAGTCGACATCATCCGCTGGAGCTCCGACCCGAAAGATTACGTTCTCGAAGCGCTCAAGCCGGCCAAGGTGAAGAACCTCCTTTTCGATATCGAAAAGAAGAGCGTGCAGGTCTCGGTCGACGAAGATCAACTCTCGCTCGCGATCGGCAAGAAAGGGCAGAACGCGCGCCTCACCTCCCGCCTCACCGGTTGGGAGATCAACATCGACAAGGACGCTTCGGCGACGAACGCGGTCGAGCAGAAGGTAGCGCAAGCGGCGCAAAGCCTCGCCAGCGCGTTGCCGATCGATCAGGATCAGGCCATGACGCTGGTAAAATCCGGTTTCACAAACCTGGAAGGATTGCGGGATGCCGATGTCTCCGATCTGGTCGACATCCTCGGCGTCGAGGAAGCGAAAGCGGAGGAGATCCACGCTGCGGTGCCCCGTGCAGCAACCGCCCAGTAATTTGGCTGCCCTCGAGCCATGAAAAATTTCCCAAATAATGCCCACCCGAACGACATCGACAAAGACCGCAGCCCGCAAGTCGGCGCCCTCGCGGAAGACCGCCGCGGTCAAGTCGGCCGCTTCGGCTGAGACACACACCGTAAAGACACCTAAAGCCCGGCCCGATCCGGCTGAAAAGCTGGCCCAGCCTCAGCCCAGTGCGATCACTCCCGCGGCGCGCTCGCGCGCTGCCGCCCAAGCCGCGGCTGCCGCCGCGGCCGCGACTCCCCCTCCCACACCGCCACCGCTCAAGTCACCGGTCGAGACAGTATCTTTGATCGACGAAAAGAAGCCGCGCGCGAAACGCGCCGAAGGCGAAGTGCGGGTCAAAAAGTCGATTCTGCCGCCGATCTCGCGCATTGTCGCGCCACCGCCTGCGCCAGCACCGCCTCTCCCGGAACCCGCAGTGGTCGTTAAGCCCCCAGCCCCAGCCGTTGTCGACCTGATTTCCCCCCGCTCTGCGCCCGTGCCGCCGCCACCCACCGCAGGGGCGATCGAACCACCCGCGCCACCCACGGAGCCGCCCGCGCCTCCGCCTGCAGATGCCCTCCCGCCGGAAGAGGACGCCGAGCCGCAGAAGATCATTCACATCAAGCCGCCGATCATCGTGCGCGATCTCGCGACGCAGCTCGGGGTCAAGAATTTCGTGCTCATCAAGGAGTTGATGGAGCTGAACGTCTTCGCGAGCCAGAACCAGACGATCGAACCCGATATCGCGACGCAGATTTGCGCGAAGCACGGCTTCGTTTTCGAGATGGAGCGCCGCGAAAAAGGCGCCGGCGTGCACAAGGTCGAGCAGGTCGTCGTCGCGCCTCCGCCGCCCGTGATCGAGAAGGAAGAAGAACTCAAGACGCGGCCGCCGGTGATCACATTCATGGGCCACGTCGATCACGGCAAAACTTCGCTCATGGACGCCATTCGCAAGACGCGGGTCGCGGCCGGCGAAGCTGGCGGCATCACTCAGCACATCGGTGCTTACAGTGTGGATCATAACGGCGCCCGCATCACTTTCCTCGATACGCCGGGTCACGCGGCCTTCACCGCGATGCGGGCGCGCGGCGCGCACGTTACCGACATCGTGGTGCTGGTGGTCGCGGCGGACGACGGTCTCATGCCGCAAACGATCGAGGCGATCAATCACGCCCGGGCTGCCGCGCACGTGAAAGTGATCGTCGCGATCAACAAGATCGATCTGCCCGGCGCGAACCTCGATCGGGTGAAGAAGCAGTTGCAGGAGCGCGATCTCAGTCCCGAGGATTGGGGCGGCGAGACGATCGTGGTGCCTGTCTCCGCCACCAAGGGCATCGGGATCGATACGCTGCTCGAGAACATGCTCGTGCAAGCCGAAGTGATGGAGTTGAAGGCCTCGCCGACCGCCATCCCGCGCGGGACCGTGATCGAGGCGCAGGTGGAACCGGGCCGCGGCCCGACCGCCACGATCATCGTGCAGATGGGCACATTGAAGCTGGGCGATCCGTTCATCTGTGGCGACTACGCGGGGAAGGTGAAATCGCTGATCGACGACAGCGGCGAGACCGTCAAAGAAGCGGGTCCCTCGCGGCCAGTGCGGGTGCTCGGCTTTATGGGAATCCCACAGGCGGGCGATGAATTTCTCGTGATGGATTCCGAGCGCTCCGCGAAGACGCTGAGCGAAGAGCGTCTGCAAGCAAAGCGGGCGGACAAGCTGAGCGCACCGCAGCGCGCCACCCTCGAAAGCCTGATGACCGCTGCCGATGGCATGAAGCACCTGCGGATCGTTCTGAAATGCGATGCGCAAGGTTCGCTCGAAGCGCTGACCACCTCTCTCTACCAGATCGAGAGCAAGAAAATCGACCTCGAGATCATCCACTCGGGCGTGGGACCGATCACCGACAACGATATCCTGCTCGCGAGCGCCTCGAATGCGGTGGTCGTCGGATTCAACATCAAAGTCGAAAACAAGGCGGTGAACGCAGCGAAGCGCGAAGGCGTGCAGGTCAAGCTCTACAGCATCATCTACGAGTTGCTCGACCAGGTGAAAGAATCGATGGCCGAGATGCTTGATCCGGAGCATCGCGAGACGGTGATCGGACACGCGGAGGTCAAACAGGTCTTCAAGCTCACGCGCGGGATCGTGGCCGGTTGTCTCGTGACGGATGGGCGGATTGGCCGCACCTCACGGGCTCGCGTTTTGCGCCGGCGGCAGCCGGTTTACGATGGCGGGCTCTCGACCCTGCGGCGTTTCCAGGACGACGTGAAGGAAGTCCGGGTCGGACTCGAGTGCGGCATCAAACTGGGCGACTTCAACGATTACCAGGTCGGCGACATCATCGAGTGCTACAACCTCGAGCAGGTGGCGCAGAAGCTCTAGCGGCTGGTTGATTGTTGATAGCTGATGGTTGAGAGCCGCGCCTCGGCGGTTCACGTGAGTGACCAATCCTCGCCTATCAACTCTCAACAAAAGACTATCAACTTTTTCCGATGAAGCATCGCCTCTTACGCGTGAACGAAATCGTGAAGCGCGAGCTCAGCACCATCATCACCCGCGACATGACCTTCGACGACGTGCTCGTGACCGTGAACACCGTGGACGTGACACCCGACCTGCGGAACGCCCATGTCTTCGTGAGCGTCCTCGGCAAAGGAAGCCACAAAGGCGTGATCGCGAAGCTGGATGAGAATCGCGTCGTTCTGCAGGGCGAGCTGATGAAGAAGATCGTGCTCAAGTACACTCCGCACCTCGTGTTTCACCTCGACGAATCGATCGAACGCGGCGCGCGTGTCTTCAAGATCCTGCAGGAAATCGAGCCAGCCGGAAGCGACGAGGACGAGCCATCCGCGTGACCACCACGACCGCTGCCGAACCGATGACGAACGCCAGCTTCGAGGAAATCTCGGCCGCACTGCGCGCTGCCGAAAACGTCGTCGTTCTCAGCCATGTGCGACCGGACGGCGACGCGCTCGGAAGCCAGTTGGCGCTTGCCCTGGCGTTGCGCGAGCTCGGCAAAAATGTCGCGGTCTGGAGCGACGAACCGCTGCTCGAGAAATATGCCTTCCTGCCCGGGAGCGATCTGCTGAGAGTCGCGCCTGCGGAAGGCGGAGGCTTCGATTTGGCGGTCGCCCTCGACACTGCTGGTCAGGATCGTCTCGCGCTTGGTCAGGCAACCGTCACCGCCCCCCGCTGGATCAACATCGATCATCACCCGACGAATCCCCGCTACGGCAATCTCGTTTACATCGACCCCGTCGCGCCCGCGACGGGACAGATTTTGTTTGAGCTGCTCTCAGCCGCAGAGTGGCCGATCGATGCGGCGATCGCCGAAAACCTCTTTGTCGCCATCTCGACCGATACCGGTTCGTTCCAATATCCGAACACCACGGCGCGGACGTTCGAGATCGGCGCGGAGCTCTTGCGCTGCGGCGTGCAGGTGGGCCGCGTGAGCCAACTGCTCTACGAGAATTATCCCCGCCGCCGGGTCGAGTTGCTGCGCGAACTGCTCGGCACGATGCGCTTCGAACGCGGCGGCGAGCTGGCGAGCTTCAGTCTCAGTCGCGCCGTCGCGGAGTCATTAGGCGCGAAGCCGGAGGACAACGAAGGATTGATCGATCACCTGCGCGCGATCGCCGGCGTGGTCGTGGCGGTTTTTTTCGAGGAGTTGCCTGAAGGCAAAGTGCGCGTCAGCATGCGCTCGAAGAGCGAGCGGGCGGACGTGGCGGCGATTTGCCAGCAGTTCGGCGGTGGCGGACATAAGCTGGCCGCGGGCGCGCGGGTGCGAGGGTCGTTAGGCGAAGTGGAAACGCGCGTGGCGAAGGCAATCTGCGATGTCCTTAACAGCAACTCCTGACGGCGTTCTCCTGGTCGACAAGGCGGCGGGGATGACCTCGCACGACGTGGTCGCGCTCGTCCGGCGGCAGCTCCAGATCAAGAAGGTCGGGCATTGCGGCACGCTTGATCCGATCGCCACCGGGCTGCTGCTGCTCACGCTCGGACGCGGCACGAAGATCCAGGACTTGCTGATGAGCGAGGACAAGGAATACGCCGGCACGCTCACCCTGGGCGCGACGACCGACACCCAGGATCGCGCGGGACAGATTCTGGAAGAGCATCCGGTGCCCGAGCTCACGGCAGAGCTGGTGCGCGATGCGTTTGAAAAATTCCGCGGCGATTTCTATCAAATGCCGCTGATGGGCTCCGCGATCAAGCAGGGCGGCGTCCCGCTTTATAAACTGGCGCGCCAGGGCAAGACCGTGGAACGCGAGCCACGACTGGTCCATGTCTACCGATATGCGATCGAAAAAATCCAGTCTCCGGAGATCGACTTCACGGTGGCGTGCAGCAAAGGATTCTATGTCCGCACCTATGCGCACGACATTGGCGCCGCCCTCGGCTGCGGCGCTCATTTGAAGGATCTGCGCCGGACACGCTCCGGACGGTTTGTGGTCGATGGCGCGGTCACGATCGAGCAGATCCAGCATTCGGATCCGGTCGATGTCTTGAGCCGCATCCTTACCTTGCCGGAAGTGTCGCGCATGCGCGGCGCCTAACGAATCCGGCGATGGAGGTTCTGCGGTCGATCCCGGAACTCGGTAACCTGAGGGGGCCGTTGTTTCTAGCCATCGGGGTGTTTGATGGCGTCCATGTTGGGCATCAGGCCGTGATCTCGACTTCCGCCAGACATGCCAGGGAAGCGGGCGGGACGCCGGTGGTCGTGACGTTCGATCCCCATCCGGCAAAAATCTTGCGACCGGAGAAGGCCCCGCGACTTCTGACCGCCACGGAACATAAGATCGCGCTCATCCGCGACCTCGGGGTGGAGCACCTGCTGATCGTGCGCTTCGATCAGGCGTTCGCCGCCACTCCGCCCGAGGAATTCGTGCACCAGCTGGTGGCGGCTTCGGGCCCGCTGCGCGAGATCTGCGTCGGTCACGAGTGGTCGTTCGGGCGCAACCGCAGCGGAAACCTGGCGCTGCTGGAAAAGCTGGGTGCGGAACACCACTTCAGCGTCGTGGGCATCAAACCGGTGCAAGCGAATGGCACGGTCGTGAGCAGCACCGCGATTCGGCAGGCGATCGAGCGCGGCGAGTTTGGGAAGGCGGCCGAGATGCTGGGCCGTGAATACGCGATCCTGGGAACGGTCGAACGTGGAGAACAGCTCGGCCGGCAACTCGGATTTCCCACCGCGAATCTGAGCGCGCATAGCGAGCAATTTCCACCCAACGGGGTCTACGCGGCAGAAGCGAAGCTCGACGGCGAGGTCTCCCGCGGCGTGGTAAACCTCGGTTATCGGCCCACCGTCAGCGGGGGTGAGGCGAGAAGATTACTCGAGCTGCATTTGTTCGACCTCGACCGCGACATCTACGGGGAAGACGTTGAGGTGCGGTTTCGGCGCTACCTGCGGCCGGAGAAAAAATTCGCGAGCCTGGAGGAACTGAAAGCCCAGATCGCACGCGACGTCGCGGAAGCAAAGGGCGGGTGAGCGTCGCGCTGCGCTACGGCCGCAGCTCCCGTGCCTTCGAAAACGCCGCAGAGGCGCCGACTGCCGTCACCACAAGCGCACAAGCACCGGCGATCGCACAAACCGTGCCGAGCGGCATCGCAACCAGGAACGCGGCCGCATCGGTGAGAAATGTGCCGCGGCCGGAAAGGAGATACGCCACGAGGGTCGCGATCACGGTAAAACCGAGGAGGATCACCGTGCGCCGCGAGCGTGAGCGTGGCGGCGCCGGAAGCTGCTGCATGACGGCCGCGGTAAACCCGGCATCGTCAAGATACGGCGCCTCCTCCCGCAGCTTTGCGTCGAGCCAGTCCTCCTCGAGTTCCGTTTCCATCGTCAGTTATTCGACCAGGCTGCGAGTGTTTTCTTCAATTTTTCCCGGCCGCGGAGGACGTTCGTTTTTACGGTCCCGAGCGGGATTTCGAGAACGCGCGCTGCCTCGTCATGTGATAGGCCGTTCTGGCAGCAAAGCAAGACCGCGCTCCGCTCGTGCAGGGGAAGTAGTTGCAGCGCTTGCATGAGGTCCTGCCTTAACGCGGGGTCGACCGTGTGTGGATCCTGCTCGGCTTCGAGCTGCGCTTCATCAATCCCGACCAGCTCCTTTCTCTTCCGCGCCTCTTCCCGGAAACAGTTATAGGCGATGCGGTAAAGCCAGGTGGAGAATTTCGCTTCGCCGCGGAAGCTGCGGATGTTCTTGTAAGCTTTGAGAAATGCTTCCTGCGCCAGATCATCGGCGAGCGCCGCATCGGTCCGCGTAAGCTGACGGAGCAACCCGCGGACCGCTGATTGATGCCGCCGCACGAGCTCGGAAAATGCATGGTGGTCATCTTCGAGAAGAACTCGTGCGACGAGATCTGCATCGGTCAGTGACACCCCCGCAGGCTAGGGCAAGGCGGGCGGGTTGTCCGTACTGCGTTTCGGCCCTTCCAGTTTCCAAACCAGGAGGTAACCGGCTCCGATCAGGAATGGGATGACTCCGAGCGCCCAGGAACCGCCATCCCAGTCGCTGGAGGCACCGAAGAAGATCATCAAGCCTAGTCCGACCATCACCAGGACGATTCCGCGGCGCACATCGGAGCGCAGTTTCGCCGGGGAATGTGGCGTGGCAAAAAGCGCCTCCGGCACAGGCTGTCCCTTTTCCACCATGAGGCGCACCGTCCGATGGAGGGAGCGCGATTTGATGTAGCTGAAGAACATGATGACGGCGACAATCAGCACCGGCGCACCGAAGAGCGTGCTGAAGATGATGCCGACGATCGGGATCGCCATGAACGCGCCATCTCCGATGTCCGAATCGTGCGAGTGCTTGCGGCTCCGCCCGGAACTGTCGGTTTTATCCACGTCCGCAGCATCGGCGTCACGTTTCTCGTCATCGCCAAACGTGATATTCAGGCCGTGTTTGCGCGCCTTGCGCTCGATCCGGCTCTGGAGGTCGTTCGGGTCACGCGGCGTCGTGGCCGTGGTCGCAGTGGCCGCGGGTGAGGCGCTTGGCGCTATTGTCGCCACCGGGGCTACGGTCGCCACCGGGGCAATCGTCCCTACGGGAGCGGCGGGCTGATCAGGGGGTGGAGGAGGAGTTTGGCTGAACGCGTGGAAGACGAGCGCAGCGGAAGCAAGACAGGTCAGAACAGTGATTTTCATGATGGTTCGTTTGTAATGAGATGCCGGTGACCAGCCGTTTGGATTCAACAAAATGCGGAAATGCGCCAGCACGTCGGCCAGACCAGGCGGCCTCGAGTGAGGCCAGCGGAGAATCAGCGGGTGACGAGACTCGAACTCGCGACGTCCTCCTTGGCAAGGAGGTGCTCTACCACTGAGCTACACCCGCATCTTTGAGCGGAGGGGAATAATCTCCAGGGGCTCGCGCTGTGCAAGAAGGAAGTGCGCGCTTTACGTCCCGTGCCAGCCATTGCCGCGCGAGAGTCGCCGCGGGTGCCGTGCAGGAGCAAGAGCACGCGGGCGCTCCCGTTTTTCGCTGGAAGGTAGCGATGGAAGAAACCCAGATTGTTCATAGGCGGCGGGCGCGGTTACAGGTAATGCATGCCGCCTGCTCCGCCAAACTTCCTCTGGCGGAAGCGCGCTCGTAGCCAGTGGCTGGAAGCGAATGAAAGTCGGCTGCAGGTCGCGACTGCTGGCACCCATTCGGTGGTCGAGCAGCTAGGCCGCGCGCAGGTGTCGGTGGAGGTATTCTGTGCGACCCGGCGCGCCGCTGAGCAGCTGAAAGGAGAATTCGGCGGCGCGATCGAGGAGCTGCCCGCAGATTGGCAGGCGCAGTTCTTTGCCGCTCATCGCACGAAACCGCTGCGGATCGGTAAGCGTCTCTGGGTGATGGGCGACGCGACTGAGCTCGGTCCGACGGCGCCGCATTCTGCGCTGATTATTCCCGCGGGCGCGGCTTTTGGTACCGGGGAACACGCCACCACCGCGATGTCGCTCCGTTTGCTGGAGCGAATCTCACGAGGTCGCACGGCGGGGTGGAGAATGCTCGACGCGGGGACCGGCTCGGGGGTGCTCGCGCTCGCGGGAAAACGATTCGGAGCAGGCCCGGTGCTCGCGATCGACAACGACCGCACCGCGATCTCGACCGCCCGCGAGAACGCGCGCACGAACGCCATCACGGGGGTGAAGTTCATCGTCGGGGACGTGCAACGCGATCTCGCCGCTGGCACCTTCGACATTATCACCGCGAATCTTTATTCGGAGCTGCTTGAGTCTGTGCTGTCGCGCTTTCGCGCCAGCCTCGCGCCGGCCGGTGCGCTGATTCTCTCCGGGGTGCTGCGCGCACAGGAGCCGAAATTGACGCGCGCCTTGCGCACGAACGAGTTTCGCGTGGTGGAAGCGCGGCGGCGCGGCAAGTGGATCGCGCTGCTGGCCAGCTCCCTTCTCTCTCCTGCTCCTGATCCTGATCTTGCCCGGGATCGATGAGGAGCAGGATCAGGATTACGATCAGGAGCAGGAGGGGAAGCACGGCCCCAAAAACGTAGTTGAAGGTCGATGGCCGGTGGCTACCTTCCCCCACCCTGAGCGGTCGTCTTCCCTGCACACGCGGTTGGATCTGAGACCGCGCAAGACCTTTATGCAGGCAGAAGAACTCGCTTACGTCATCCTCACGCCGTATTCGATGCGCAAATCGCGCACCGGTGGCATCATCTCGCGCCTGATCTCGCGCACTGGGCTCGACCTTGTGGCCGGCCGGATGTTTGCGCCGAGCCGGGAACTCGTCCAGCGCTACGCCGACACGATTGTGACGGCAACGGACGCCAGGCATCGCGCCACGCAGGAGCTGATCCGCGAGTATGTGCTGACCAATTTCACCGACACGGCTAAAGGGCAGCGTCCGCGAGTCCTCCTCCTCGTCTTCGGCGGGCCGGACGCAATCGAGCGCGTCCATCGCGTCGTCGGGCACATTGTGCACGAGCGCACCAGCGGCGAGACGGTGCGTGACACCTACGGGGATTACATCACCGACGGCTCCGGGAAAGTGACCTACTTCGAACCAGGCGTTCTCGCGGCGTTCGGCAGCGAGTCCGTCGAGCAGGGTCTGAAGCTCTGGGCAGAGTTTTCGGAGGCGGATGGCGGCATCCTGGACCGCGTCCTCACCTACCCGGAGAGCGCGAAAGTGGAAAAAACGCTCGTCCTGATCAAGCCGGACAATTTCAAGTTCCCAAATCTGCGTCCCGGTGGCGTGATCGAGGTGTTCTCACAAACCGGGCTGAACATCGTTGGCTTCAAGGTCCACCGCATGAGCGTGGCGCAGGCGAAGGAATTCTATGGCCCGGTGTTGCCGGTTCTGGAAGAGAAGCTCGGTGAAAAAGGCCGCGGCGCCTGGGAGGACATCGTCGAGTTCATGTCCGGCGGCCGCCCCAGTGCGACGGCCAAGGATCAGCTGAATGCTCCAGGCTCGGAAAAAATCGTGGCGCTCGTCTACCAGGGCGAAGACGCCGTGCGAAAAATCCGCGATGTGCTTGGCCCGACCGATCCGAGCAAGGCGCCTCCCGGTTCGATCCGGAAGGAATTCGGACAGAACATCATGGTGAATGCCGCCCACGCCTCGGATTCCGCGGAGAACGCGCAGCGCGAGATGGGGATCGTGCAGGTGGACGAGAATAACCTCAAACCTTTGATTGAATCTTTCTACGCGCGCCAATAGCTTGCGTGCCCATTTTGCCCACCCTCAACATAACTCCCACAGCCATGGAAATTTCTGAGCGCGCCGCCAAGTTAACTCCCTCTCTTACGCTCTCGATCGACAGCAAGGCCAAGGCGATGCGAGCCGAAGGATTGGACGTCTGCGGGTTCGGCGCGGGCGAGCCGGATTTCGATACGCCGGAGTACATCAAAGAGGCCGCCATCGTCGCGCTCCAGGGCGGGTTTACGAAATACACTCCGAGCGCCGGCCTGCCGGAGCTGCGGCAGGCGATCGCGGACAAGTTTCAGGCGGACAACGGCATCAGCTACAAGCCGAGCCAGATCGTCGTCAGCAGCGGGGCGAAGCACTCCTGCTACAACGCGATCCTCGCCACCTGCCAGGAGGGCGACGAAGTCATCATTCCGGCGCCCTACTGGGTCAGCTATCCGGATATGGTCCGCCTCGCGGGCGCCGAGCCGGTGATTGTACCGACCACGGAACGGAACGGCTGGAAGATGCGGGCGGAAGATTTCGAGAACGCGATGACGCCGCGGACGAAGATGCTGATTCTGAACAGCCCGAACAATCCTTCCGGCGCCGTCTACACTCGCGAGGAGCTGGAGAAGATCGTGGAAGTGGCGGCGGACGAGGAGATCTACATTCTCTCGGACGAGATCTACGAGAAGCTCGTCTATGATGACGCGCAGCATGTGAGCATCGCCTCGCTTTCCAAGGAAGCGTATGACCTCACAATCACGGTCAACGGCTTCAGCAAAGCGTATGCGATGACCGGCTGGCGGCTCGGTTACCTCGGCGCGGCCGAAGCAGTGGCGAAGGCGGTCGATTCGATCCAGAGCCACAGCACTTCGCATGCGGTTTCCTTTGCGCAGCGCGGTGCGCTCGCCGCCTTGAAGGGCGACCAGCAGCCGCTCGCCGATATGCGCGAGGAATTCGACATGCGCCGCAATTACATGTACGACCGCGTGACGAAGATCCCGAACATCACCGCGGTGCGGCCGCAGGGCGCGTTCTATATTCTCGTCAATATCAGCCAGCTCGGCCTCAGCTCGCAGAATTTCGCCGATCGCCTGCTCAGCAAAGCGAACGTGGCGGTGATCCCCGGGGCTGCTTTTGGTGATGATCGGACGGTGCGTCTCAGCTACGCGACCAGCCTGGACATCATCAAAAAGGGCATGGATCGCTTCCAGGATTTCTGCCGCACGCTCTAACCGCATTTACTGATGGTTGGTTGCTGATTTCTGATTTTCCGATCAGCACTCAGAAATCGTACATCAGCAATGCCCGCCGGCTACCTCGCGTTGGTTCTCCACGCGCACCTTCCGTTCGTCCGCCATCCAGAGCATGACGAATGTTTCGAGGAGGATTGGCTCTTCGAGGCGATCACGGAGACCTACATCCCACTGCTCGGGATGATGCAGCGACTCGTCCGCGACCAGGTCCCGTTCCGACTCGCGCTCAGCATCACGCCGCCGCTGTGCGCGATGCTGCAGGATGAGCTGCTGCAAACTCGTTTTGTGCGTTACCTGGAGCGAGCGATCAGCCTCGCGGGCCAGGAGATGGCGCGGCATTCCCGGCAACCGGAACTCGCACAGCTCGCCCGTTTTTATTGCGAACTGCTGACCGAGACGCGCCGTCGTTTTGTGGAAGAATGGGATTGCGATCTGCTCTCGATCTTTCAGCAACTGCGAGACGCTGGCGTGCTGGAACTCGTGGCCTCCGCCGCTACCCATGGGTTGCTGCCCTTGCTCGCGCCATCACCGCAAGCGATCCGCGCGCAGGTGCTGATCGGCTGCGACGTTTACCGCGAGACATTCGGTGAGGAACCGAGCGGCTTTTGGCTGCCGGAATGCGCCTACACGCCCGAGCTCAATAAGATTCTGCAGGAGGCCAACATCCGCTGGTTTGTGCTCGACGCGCATGGCCTCGCGCTGGCCACGCCGCGGCCGCGACGTGCCATTTACGCTCCCTGTTTTACGGCTGCCGGACCGGCCGCCCTTGCGCGCGATCCGGAGTCCAGCCGGCAGGTCTGGAGCGCGGAATCCGGTTACCCTGGAGAGCCGGTCTACCGCGATTTCTACCGCGATGTCGGATTCGATCTCCCGCCGGCGGAGGTCTTCCCGGAGTCGACGCTAAAGATCCCGCGTTTCACCGGATTGAAATATCATCGCGTCACCGGCCGCACGGCCGAAAAGGAAGTCTACGACCGCGCCTGGGCGGAGAGCGCCGCCAACTCTCACGCAGCGCACTTTCTGGATTCACGCCGGCGCCAGCTGCGCGAACTGGAGCCGGTGGATTTCGACCCGATCATCGTGATGCCATTCGACGCGGAACTGTTCGGCCATTGGTGGTACGAAGGGCCGTTGTTTCTGGAACACTTCATCCGGCAGGCGGCGCCTCTGGCCGGCGAACTTCAACTCACCACCCCTGGCGAATATCTCCGGACGCACGGCACGCAGGAAGTGGCCGCACCCGCGGCCTCGAGCTGGGGTGAAGGCGGTTACTGGGCAGTTTGGCTCGACAAGAGCAATGCCTGGATTTACCCGCACCTGCATGCCGCCGCACGGCAAATGACGGAGATCGCGCGCCGCTACGCCGCGGAGCCGTCGCCTCTCGCGGAGCGTGCTTTGCAGCAGCTCGCGCGTGAGTTATTGCTGGCACAATCGAGCGATTGGGCTTTTCTGATGCGGGCCGGGACGGCGGGACCTTACGCAACCCGACGCACCACCGGTCATCTGCAGCATTTTCGGGCGCTTTATGACCAGCTGAAGAATGACGCGATCGACGAAGCTTTTCTGACGAAGTGCGAGACGTGCGATAATCTTTTCCCGAACCTCCGATGGCGACACTACCTTTAATTGGGGCACGCCCGGCTGCGGGAGTGCTCGCGCTGCTCTGGCTGGGCGCGCTGCTCGTGCTGGCACAGGAGCCTGCGGCAAGGAGCGTGCGGATCAGCTTTCTTCCGCCACCGCTGGAAGGCACCATCAGCCTCGGAATTTACGACAGCAACGGGCGTCTCGTCCGTGTGCTCCAGCGCGAGTCGGGCTTCGAAGAATTCCAGGTCGGGAGCGATGCGCTCAGCACGACATGGGACGGCAAGGGCGACGATGAGCACCCGTTGCCCGCGGGCAAATACCACGCGCGCGGCTACGTCGTGGGCGACCTGACGGTGGAGGGTGTCGGCTTTTATTTTAACGACTGGGTCAGCGAGGATCGACCCGAGCGCATCACACGCCTCTGCGCGATCGCGGCGGAGAACGATCAGCTGATGGTGGCCGCGAAACTGGCGGATGGCAGCAGCGCGCTCCTCGGGTGCGATCCTGCCGGCAAAGTGATCACATTCCGCAACGATCCCCCGCGGGAAGATTGCGGGGAGGACGTGTCCGCCGACCCGATCGCGGCTGCCTCGGGGAAGGACCGGACCCGCTGGACGATCGAGCGTCTGCCGGATGATACCGAGCGTGTGCAAGTGAGGCAGTATGCGCCGGATCACGAGCTGCTCCGCAGCCTCACCGTTCCCGCCGGGGAACCGCAGCCACGCCGCATCGCTGCCTCACACGAAAACGATCAGATTTTTCTCTTGGAAGAAGGAAGCAGCGGGCAGCGGCTGCGGAGCCTGTCTCTCCTGTCTACCAGCGGCGGAGGAGAGCATTCGATCTCAGATTGGAGAGTCGATTTCGAGAAAAAGATCACCGCGCACAAGGACTTTCGGATTGAGAACGGAAAAGCGGTTGTAGAAGCGGGCGACCCGCCACGCGAGACCGTGAGCGTGAAGCTCGTCACCAATCCGCTGCTGAAGGATGGGCCGGCGAAATTGGAGCTGACGGTCGGCTCCGACGAAGAGGGCAGCTACTTGCGGACGGCCGCCGGATTGCCGCTCCAGAGCATCAGCGACACGCCCGGGCTCGCGCGCGTGGTGCTGGCGCTGCACGGCGAAAAAGCGGTCGACGTTTTCCAGGATGACGGGGTCGTAGTCGAACAGTTCCGCATCAGCGGACTGGACCAGATGATGGCCTTCGATTGCGGAGAAATAGAATTGAAATAAGCGAGGTGAACCGTTCAATGTAAACGATGCCGCGCGACATCGTTTACTTCGATCTCGAAACCCAGCGGACCGCGAACGACGCTGGCGGCTGGGACCGCAAAGGGAACATGCGGATGTCAGTGGGCGTGATCTACAGCACCGCGACCGGGAAGTATGAGGTCTTCCATGAGACGCGGGTGGACGACTTGATCGCACGGCTCCGGCGCGCGGATCTGGTGGTCGGTTTCAACATCCTGAATTTCGATTATCACGTCTTGATGGGCTATACGATCCTCGATCTCGTGCACGAGTTGCCGACGGCTGATCTGATGCTCGATGTCGAAAAGCGCCTCGGCCATCGCCTCGCGCTGGATTCCATCGCGCTGGCCACGCTGGGGGTGCAAAAGACCGCCGCCGGCTTGGATGCGATCAAGTGGTGGCGGGAAGGCCGGGTTCTGGAGGTGGCGGAGTATTGCTGCTTTGACGTGAAAGTGACGAAGCTCGTGCACGAGCACGGTTGCCGGCACAAGGAACTATTCTTTCACGATCGATTTGCGCAGAAGCAGCGGGTCGAGATTGACTGGTGTCATCTCGACTGACTGCGCGAGTCCGGCGCCAGATAATCCCCGCCAGACCGAGCACCCCCTTCTCGCCGCCGGTGGCGAATTTGGCCGCTCAGATCGAGGAACGGCGTCGCGGTGACGCATCCGTCACCTCGCCGACGAAGCGCAGCAAACCTGCGCAGCGCGAAAGCTGCCTAGTCACTGCGCGTAATCTTTGTTAACTACCGCCATGCCTGCCACGCCAGAGCTGCAACATACCCTCGGGAAACCCGCCAGCCTGAGCGGCACTTCCCTGCACACGGGCGAGAAGGTGATGCTGCGTCTGCAGCCCGCGCCGGTCGATCACGGGATTAAATTCAAGCGCAAGGATCTGCCGGACGAACCGACGATCGACGCCACGATCGAGAACCTCAAGACGGTCGAGCGCGCGACCACGATTGGAGAAGGTGCGATGCGCGTGCACACGGTCGAGCACGTGATCTCCGCGCTCTCGGCCATGGGCGTCGATAACGCCATCATCGAGATGGATGCGAACGAGCCGCCGATCGGCGATGGAAGCGCGGCGGCCTACGTGGAGCTGATCAAAAAGGCCGGCGTGGTGCCGCAGGAATCCGCCCGGCAGGTATTTACCGTGCCCGAGCCGATCTCCGTTGAGACGAAAAACGGCTCCGTCCTGGTGGTGCTGCCGGACGAGAAATTCCGCGTCTCGTGCACGCAGGTGGGACCGAACGGGCGCTTTACGCAATTCTTCTCCACCGAGATCACGCCCGCGATCTACGAGAGGGAAATCGCCCCCGCCCGCACCTTCGTCTTCTACGAGGACGTGCAGCAGTTGATGGAGAAGAATCTGATCAAGGGCGGCAGTCTGGAGAACGCGATCGTGGTCCGCGGGGAGGCGGTGCTGAGCAAGGAACCGCTTCGGTTTGCGGACGAATTCGTTCGTCACAAAATCCTCGATATCATCGGAGACCTCGCGCTCTCCGGGAACCGCATCCGCGGGCACGTGATCGCAGTCAAACCCGGCCACGGCCCGAACGCGGAGCTGGCGCGAGCGCTGGTGCGCGCGCGGGCCAAGACGTTGCCGGCGTTACCGCCCCGCGCGTTTCCGCCGGGCGAAGGCGGGCTCGACATTAAGCAGGTGATGGACATTCTGCCGCATCGTTACCCGTTTCTGATGGTCGACCGGATTCTCGGTTTCGATGGCGAGATGAAGATCACCGGCGTGAAATCGGTCACGATCAACGAGCCATACTTCGGCGGGCATTTTCCGGGGCACCCCGTCATGCCCGGAGTCTTGCAGGTGGAGGCGATGGCACAGGTGGCCAGCATTCTGATGATGAAGATCACAAAAAGTGCGAGCCGGATCGGTTATTTCATCAGCGCGGACGGCGTGAAATTCCGCAAGCCGGTCTTCCCCGGCGACACCCTCTTCATTCACGCCGAGCTCACAAAGGCACGCAGCAACCGCCTCGCAAAAGCGAAGTGCCATTGCACGGTGAACGACAGCATCGTCTCCGAAGGCGACCTGATGTTCACGTTTTTGTAATGGCCGGGACGCAGATTCACCCGACGGCGCTCGTCGATTCGCGGGCGCAACTCGGTGCGGGGTGTTTCGTGGGCCCCTACTGCATCATCGAGGCCGGCGTGGTCCTCGGTGCGGAATGCTGGCTGCAAAATCACGTGACGCTCTGTGGTCCGCTCCTGGCCGGCGCTCGGAATAAATTCTACGCCTCCTGCTCGATTGGCCAGCAGACGCAGGACTTAAAATACGCGGGCGAGCCCACCTATCTCGAAGTGGGGGACGAGAATACCTTCCGCGAGTTCTGCACCGTGAATCGCAGCACGACCGCCGAAGGTAAAACCCGCATCGGCAGCCGCGGAAACTTTCTCGCCTACAGCCACATCGGCCACGATTGCACGGTGGGCGATGGGGTCATTTTTTCGAATAACGGCACCCTCGCCGGTCACGTGCAGGTCGGCGATCACGCCATCATGGGCGGCCTCACCGCCGTGCATCAATTCTGCCGGATCGGGCGGTTCGCCATCACCGGCGGTTGTTCGAAAATCGTGCAAGATGTGCCGCCTTTTATGATCGCAGATGGCAACCCGGCAGAAGTCCGCGGGGTGAATCTGGTCGGTCTGGAGCGAAACGGTTTCGCGCCCGAAAGCGTGAAGCGGATCAAGGAAGCTTTCCGGATCATCTACCGCTCGAAACTCAACACCCGCCAGGCCGTCGAAACCTTGCAGAAGGAAGCGCCGCCCAGCGACGAGATCGCGCAAATTCTGGCATTCATCACCAGCAGCGAACGCGGCATCATCCGGTAGCGGGTGGGCTCAGGGTTTAAACGGAGTGGGCTGCGGCGGCAGCGGCGGCGGCGGCGGGCTCAGTTCCGCCTCCACTCTTTTGAACAACGCGACCGTCGCCGGGTCGGAGACGATTCGCAGCACGCTGCGCACGGCATCGAGCGCGCGTTTCTTGTTCCCCTGTTTGGCCCAGCCGTTCGACTCCTCGAGGGTGGCGCGGAGAATGTCGTCACGCTTGGAGTAGATCGAGCGCGCCTGCTGGAAGCAGGGCGTCGCCGCGGCCCAGTTCCCTTCCTCCGCTTCCATCATCCCGAGATCCTCGATCATCGGACCGTTCTTCGCGCGGGAGGCAGCCTGCCGCGCCAGCGCCCGGTACTCCGCCGGCGGCTTGCCCGCGTTCTGTAGTGCAAAATCGTGGTACATTTTCCAATCGGAAATGTTCGGGGCCAGCGCGCGTTTCGGATCGATCTGCAGCCAGGAAGCGAATGGCCGATAGAGCGGGTCGCCGACCATCACCGTCATCCAGGAAAGCGCCGGGGTCGCCATGTAGGCGCTTTCCGCAAACGTAAAGCCATGCACCAGCCGGTCGTTGAAGATGCTCAGGTTGGTCGTGAGTTGAAGATACGGCTCATACACATTCCCGAGCGAGGCGGCGGCTCCTTTACTCAGCAAAGGCCCCACCCAATGCGCGTTTGCATCCCGCAGCGTATTCGCGCTGAAGGAATGGATATGGACCGCCACCGCCCCCCGCGCGAACCGGAAGGAAGGCTTTGTGAAGGGCCCGGCGACGCCCTCCGCGTACCAACCGTAGTAAAGCGCGCAGTCGCTCATCGGGTAACCGTCGGGAAACAGCGCCGGCTCATCGTCGTAATCCACCGGCACCCCCATCTTGCGCAGCTGCGGCGGAATCTCCGCCAGCCATTGATCGCCCACTTGCAGCCCGTTTGAGGTATTGTGCGCACCGTCCACGTAGGCCCGTCCCCAGAGACCGCCCTTCTCCGCTTCCACCGCATCGGTGATCATCTGCCGCACGGTCGCCGCAGTCGGCGCATCCAATCGGCAGACGAGCAGCATCGGCGGGTTCTGCGTTTCGATCGAGGCGCGGTAGCTCTGGAAATATGGGTTGTTGACCGCGCCGGAGATTTCATTGCTCAAGCGCTGTAAGACGGCGACTTCCGAATCCACGGATGCTTCGTTGTGATCGCCGATCGGACCGCCATGCGATTTGTCGCCGGGGTATGCTTCCGCTCCGCGGATCTTCAGCGGCATCCCTTTCATCAGAGCGACGAAATGGATCGTGCCGGTCGTGATGCCGGCTTCACCTCCCGCGCCCTCGACACGCCACCAGCCGCGCTTTTGAAAAACCTCGCGGAGCGGATCGCGAATCGTGGCGTCATATTGCGCGCGACTGATCTCCTCCTCCGGCGGACAGCGCAGGCCGATCAGGTGATCACGAGCAATACCACGTTTCTGCGCATAGAACTTCGCCAGTTCCGCCGATTCCGGGACGTTGCGGTTGAACACGACGATGGTCGCGGGCGCCAGCGGAACATCTCCGCGCGCACAGCCGCAGAGCAAAGTGAAGGCAACGCAGGCGGCGAACCAGAGCCGGTCTTTCATGGCCACTCCAGTTTCAACCCATCGAACGCAATCCGCACGTTCGCGGGTAGTTGCTCTTCCGTGGAGGCCGGCAGCTCATGGCAGACGTGAGTGAAGAATGTCTTGCCCGCGCCCGCGCGTGCCGCCACCTCCATCGCCTGCGCCACGCTCAGATGCGTCGGGTGTGGTTTCTCGCGCAGGGCATCGATGATCAGCGTATCCAGTCCCTGGATCTCGCGCACAATCTCATCCGGGACGGCGCTGCAGTCGCTCAGGTAGGCGACCAGCTTGCGGCCGCCGCGGCTCAACAAATAACCATTCACCCAGGTCTTTCCATGCGGGACCGGCAGCGGCGTCAGCGTGGTCGCGCCGAGCTGAAACGGCCCATCGATGATGTGCGGCTCCGGTTTCAGATAACCGGGAAACGGGTTTAGCGCCTGGAACGCGAACTCATAGACGCGCTTCAGATCGCGCATCGTCTCCTCCGAAGCGTAAACCGGCATGTAACCGCGGGCCGCGTTGAAGCGCCGCAAATCGTCGAAGCCCATCACGTGATCGGTGTGTGAATGCGTGAACACCACCGCGTCCAGATGGCGGATGTTTGCGCGCAGCGCCTGCGTGCGAAAATCGGTCCCGGTATCGATCACGAACGCGCATTCCGGCGTCTGGAGGTAGACCGAAGAGCGCAGCCGGTTATCGCGCGGGTCTTCCGAGCGGCAAACGGCGCAATCGCAGCCGATCATCGGCACACCCTGGGAAGTGCCGGTGCCGAGGAAGGTCAATCGCAGTTCGCCTCGGAGTGGAGAGTTGATGGTTGAGTGTTGAGAGTTCAGAAGTTCCAGCGGCGGCGCCGCCCCACTCTTCACTCTCGGTCAGCGACTCTCAACCTCCTCGCCGTCGCCACCGCCACCACCCCAGCATCCCTCCCGCGCCCAGGAGGAGCGCGCTCGTGCCCGGCTCCGGGACCGGCGCCACCGCAATCGCGATGATGGGCAGGTTCCCGGCAATCGCTCCCACCGGCGTGGCGTGTCCGTTCCCGAGATTCACAGTAAAGAGGGTTGAAGCGCCGATGTTCGCGGTCATGTAGGCCATCCCCGTGGGCGAGATCACGAAGCCGACATTCGACGAGAGCGGGAATTGACCCGAGCCGCCGACCACAAAACATTCGCCGGAATTCGGACTGATCGGGTTACCGCCCAGGCTCCCGACCCGCACAAATTCATCGAAGTTGAAGGTGTAGGCGTAAAGCGTGGTCGAGGTCGCGCCGGCAAAATAATTCGAGTAAGCGATCGCCGTGGTATCCGGCGTCTGGCTCGGCACGCCGCCGGTATAGCGGAGGTTCGAATCCTGCGCCGTCAGCGTTCCCGTATTTGGATCGACGCGATAATTCGAGCCGTTGCGCGAGATCACCCGCACGCTGTCCGCCACCGGGTCGAACGCCATCGACACCCGTCCACCGATCGAAAGCGAGAGCGAGAAAGGCGAGCCGCCGACGAGACTCGCCGCCGCCGTCAGCGGATTGATGATGTAAAGATTCGAGGCGCCGGTGAAACTGTTCACCGCCAGGCCGTAGAGCAGACCGTTGGAAGGGCGAAAGCTGATGTCGTAGAAGAACTGACCGCTCGTTGCGCCGCTGATATTCCCGATGGTGTTCACCACCGAAGGGGTGGCGCTGTCGAAAGAGACGAGCGTTCCCGGCCCGCCGGTGAGCGCATAAATCACCTCCGCACGGAGGTTGAGTCCTCCGCCGAGCAGCGCCGCCGCCACGCAGATCCTGAGAAGGAAATTTCGCTTCCACATTCTCCGATCTAAACAGAGTTCCCGCAGGAGAGACAGCTCGGAATCTAAGCGCGGCGCGGCACGGAGTTGACCGCGAAACTCAGGCGTTCAGAATCAAAGCCAGGATGCCGGCCGTTCTCACCTTATTGCGGATCAAAAATCTCGCCCTGGTCGATGAGCTGCAGTGGCAACTCGAGCCAGGCTTCACCGCGATCACCGGCGAGACCGGCGCGGGCAAATCGATCATCATCGGCGCTCTGCAGTTGTTCCTCGGGGAACGCGCGGATAGGTCGCTCATCCGCACCGGCGCGGAAATCTGCACGGTGGAAGCCGTCTTCGAGGGCGCCGAACTGGCGCGCTTGAATCCGGCACTCGAAGAAGCCGGGATCGAACTCTGCGCCGGCGAGCTGATCCTCAAGCGGACACTTTCCGCCGGTGGGGCGAACCGGCAGTTCATCAACGGGTCGCCCACTACCCTGATGGTCCTGAAGTCGTTAGGCGACGAGCTGGTGGACCTGCACGGGCCGCACGATCATCAGTCACTCCTCTCGCCCGAGCGGCAGCTCCGCCTGCTCGATGGTTTCGCGCATGCGGAGACGGCGCTCGCGGAATACCAGAAATGTTTCCGACGCCTGCAAACTCTCACCGCCGAGCACCAGGCCCTCGGCACCGCCGAAGCCACGCGCGTGCAGGAGCTCGATTTGCTGCGGCATCAGGTCAACGAAATCACCGCCGCCCGGCTCGACCCCGCCGAAGAAGCGGAGATCGAGGTGCGCTACAAACTCGCGAGCAACAGCCAACGTCTCGTGCAACTCGCTGGTGGGATCGCGCAGCGGCTGACGGAAGCGGACGACGCCATCCTCACGCAGCTCGCCGAAACCCAGAAGCTGCTCCGCGAGCTGGAGAAGATCGATCCCGAGATGGGGGCGCTGGGGGACGCGCATGCCGCCTCCGTCACGGAGCTGGCGGAGATCTCCCGCGCCATGGCAGGTTACGCCGAGCGGCTCGACCTCGATCCGCAACAGCTCGCCGCCCTCGAACATCGCGTCACATTGTTTGAAACACTGAAGCGGAAATACGGCGGCTCGATCGCGGACGTGATCACTTTTGGCGAAGGCGCGGAAGAGCGGATCCGCAAGATCGAAAGCCGCGACGCGGAGCTCGAGCGGCTCGCGGGCGAGATCGCAGCCGCGCGCATCGAGCAGACCCTTACCGCCGAAGCGCTGCGGAAACTGCGCACGAAAGCGGCTCCGAAACTCTCCGAAACCGTTCGCAGAAACCTGCGCGACCTCGGCTTCCGGCAATCCGAATTCCAGACAACTCTGAGCGCGCTCCCGGAGCCGCGCGCCAGCGGAACCGATACGCTCGAACTGCTTTTTTCGCCCAATCCCGGAGAGCCGCTAAAGCCGCTGCGCAGTATCGCCTCAAGCGGTGAAATCTCGCGCCTGATGCTCGCGATCAAATCTTCGCTCGCGGCGCAGGATGCGATTCCGCTGCTTGTCTTCGACGAGGTCGACGCCAACATCGGTGGCGAGATCGCGCACGCCGTCGGCGCGAAAATGCGCGCGCTCGCGGCCGACCACCAGGTTCTCTGCATCACGCATCTGCCCCAGGTCGCCGCCGCCGCTGCGGCGCATTTTGTGGTCACGAAAGAAGTCGCCGCCGGGCGCACCCATTCCCAGTTGCGCGGCGTGACGGGAAAAGAGCGACGCGTCGAAATCGCGCGCATGCTGGGCGGCCAAACGGAGACGGCGCTCAGGCACGCCACCACTCTGCTAGCGGCTCGGTAACTGACCTTGCGCTAAAGCTGCTCGAATTGCAGCCACGCTCCCGCCGAGAGCCGGTGCCGCCGGTTGAACTGCTGCGTGTAAGAGCCCACAAACCACTGCATCCCCGCGCTCGGATTGCTCCGCGGCGTCTCCACCACGAGATGAAAGTGATTGCTCATCAGACAATAGGCATGCACTTCCCATCCCGTCCGCCCACAGGTCTTCCCGAGCAAATCAAGCCAACCCTTGCGATCCACGTCATCGCGCACGATCGCCTCACGCCGATCACCCCGGCTCAAAACGTGATAGATCGCCCCAGGATATTCGATACGGAGCGGACCCGCCATTGCGAGGCAATGCCTGCCGCAAAACACACCTTGTGTCAATACTTGGCTCTGACCCCGGCTCTTGACTTCGCCTTGCGCGGCAGAGACTCTGCAGACGATCGCTACACCGGTCGAGCTTGTTTCGCCGAGATTATGAGATCGACCCCTTTTGCCTCCTTGCTGCTGCCTCCTCCCTGCTGCCTTTCTTCGATTCTTCACGGCTCCGATTCGCTGCCAAAGACATCTGTTGTACCGTCTTGCGTAATTAAGGGCCGCGCCTTGAAAACTAACGTCAGTGGCTCGAAGAACATCTCCAGTACCCTCCACGATCTTGAGTCCATAAGTCTTGATAAGCTTTGGATTCATCTCTGCCAGCCCCGGTACTTGCAAACCGACACTCATCACACCTACAAAACGAAAATCCCTTTGCTGCACCGCGATCTCGCAAGCTCGCTCCGGATTTCCGCGTTCGATATCTTGTCTTTGCACTACCCCGATGCTCTTATGCGTTTGTGAATTTACGTCTTGGGGCACCGCTGACAGAATCGTAAGAGCCAGCAACAACAGCGGCAACCAGCACCCGTGAAATACCATCCGTATCATTGATATGGATCAACGGCGTAAGATGTGCGTGGGGGTTCTCCGAGCTCCGTGGCAATTGGATTTTCGTTTGCTATCACGTTGTTCATTTGGTTTGGACCGTCGTCGAAGTAGCCTCCAATGGCATGGCCAAGTTCGTGGCCCAAAATTCGGTCGTTTGACGCGATGACAAGCCCTTCACTGGTATTTAAATAGATCGGCGTGCTCAAATCAACATGATTTGGCTACCTGGCGCACCGCGCGAATAATCGAAACCACCCGAGTTGATGTTGATCGTTAAGCCATACCCGCGATTAAACAGTTGAGCTTGGAGCTCGCTGCCTCGCGGCGTGCCGAAGATTGTGCGTACGATTTCGGACAACCTTATTTGCTGTTCATACGCTCCCCCTGTTACGGATATATGGCTCCCTTGAAATGCAGCGCCGACATCCGCCCAGGCAGCATTCTGGAATGCGCTACGGGCGAGATCGCCGAAAGAAGCTGACGAGCTAAAGCCTTCGGGGACGCTGTCACGGATAAAGTTGGAGAACCCGTTAAGCGTGCTTCCATAACCTTGGGCCGCAGCCTGGTCTCCGGTAATAGGTATATTCGATCCGGTTGGAGTATAGCTCGCGCTATGCTTTGCCTCGTTGGGCCTTATCAGAGGCGGAGGCTTCCCTGTGTTATTTGGCTGGCGCGAGAGCGTTCCCATGGGATCCATTCGATTCACCGGATCACCGCCGCAATAGCGAAACAGATTCGCATCCCCCGCCGCGAAGCCCGTCGGGTCTTCGCTCATGAAGCGCCCGAGCGCCGGGCTGTAGGCGCGTGCCCGGTATTCGTAGAAGCCGTAGTTCTGCACCCATTCGCGGCCGGTAAAGAGGATGCGATTGTTGATCATCGTCGTGCTCTGGACCGTGCCGCGCGGGGTCGACCAGCCGGGGCCGCTCCGGAACTCCGGCGTGCCGAAGGCATCGTAGCCGTACTGTTCGATGATCGTGCCCGTCTCGTCAGCGATCGCGCTCGTGCTCCCGAGCCGATTCTGGAAAGGATATTGCCCTACCCCGAGGGTGCCGTGCGCAATCACTTCATTTACCCCAAGCCCGCAGAGGTTGCTCCCCTGCAGCGCTCCGCCGGGAGTAAATTCCACGATCGCGCGCGCTCCAGCATAGGCATAATAGAGCGAGTTGCCGTTGGTCGTCCGCTTCACGGTGCGACCGAGCGCGTCGTAGCCCAGCTCGTACATCCCCGCATTTGAGGAAGAGACGGAGGCAAGAAGACGATCACCGAGGTAACGGTAATTGACGTCGCTGTGAGCGCCAATTTCATGCTCGGGATTGTTGGTTACCGGGCCTGCTGGAGCCTGCGTGTATTCGTTCAGATGATCCGTGGTGTAATACGCGGGAGTTCCAAACCCCGGAGCCCCTTGCGTGGTCGAGAGCCGGTTGCCTCCATTATCGAGCTGATAGGAGACGAACCGCGTCGGAAGGGCCGAACCCGCCCTGCGCGTTTGGCAACGCGTCGTAGTCCGCATAAGTCAGCTCCCCCGCGGGATTGTAGCCGAAGGTATCGCGCTTTACATCCGTGGCGTCGTTGCCCGATCGGAGGGTGCGATCGGTGGCGACCAGGCGGCTCATCGGATCGTAGCCGTAGCGCTCCTTCGAGAACTCAAAGGCATGCCCGACGTTGTTGCCATCGTAAGCGTTAGCGACGACACGCCGCTCGAGTAAGCGGTTGATTTCATCCACCGCCGAAAACTGGCTCGTCATGTTGGTCAAGTTGCGGCGCTCAAGCACATTCGACGCTTCGTCATAGAAATACCGATAGGAGTGCGATGTGTCCGAGAACTGAGTGATGGTACCGAGCCGCCCCATCCCATCATAGTTATAACCGAAGTTGTAAGCCGTGGGCGGGACGTTGAGCTGCTTGACGCGCCCGTCGTCATCGTATCGATAGGAGACATCAATTTCCGCGGGAGCCGCACCCGGTGTGCTATTGCCCGAGCCACCTCGCGCCGCGAGCGAATCGGAAATATTGATCGTGCCATCGGCGTTGATCGCAGCGGAAGTTCGCACCCGCGACCGATTGTCCGCTGGCCGCCCGCGTCTGGGTGTAATCTCCGGTATTCACGGCGCCATCGTTATTGGTATCACCTACCAGCACGCGCATGGGAATGGAGACCTGGCCCGTGTTGCCGCCGCTCGCGATGGTGAGCCGGAGCGTCAGAATCTGTACGTCGCTCACTCCGCCCAGTGCGACTGTAACGACGGTATTCCCACCGCTGACGGCGCTGCTGGGACTACCGATGACGCTGCCAATCCCGGCACTGACGTTGGCGTCATTCACCGCCACGCTTCCCGGAAAGGTGATGCGCAAGGTATAGGAACCGCCAGAGCGGCACTCTGTCCCAATCTCCCCGCCAACGGTCATGAGGTTGATATCGAAGGTGCCGGCCAGGCCATGAGTCTTGCGTGACACAATCGCGGAGGGCGCCGGCACATTTGAAGGCGGAGTATTCAGCGTCAAGGCAAGGAGTTGTTTGTCATCCGCGAGCCGTCCGGCCACATCGTAAAGGCGCGTGATGGTGGAGTAGGGGTTGCGGGCGGATTTCAGGCGCCCGGCATCATCGTAACCGAAGTCGCTGAAGTCCATTCCATTATTCCAGCGCATTTGCGTAGGACGATTGCGCACATCGTAGGCGAAGGTTTGCTTCAAGGGCGGGTTCGCGGTCCGGTCCGCCGTGGGACGCTCTGTCATGTTGCCGTCCTCGTCATAGACCCAGCCTGTGACCACGGTGCCGCCCCCGCCGGCGGGGGCAGGAT
>JBPCMX010000006.1:0-111573 GCA_051001855.1 Chthoniobacterales bacterium | reverse complement strand
ACCAGCGCCGCCCGCGTGCCGTAGGAGAGACCGAAAAGATTGATCCGTTCGTAGCCAAGCCACCTGCGCACATCATCCAGGTCATCCATCGCGATGGAGGTGGTGTATTGAGTAAGATCGGCGCGGGGCTCGAGCGTTTGCCGCAGGCGCTCCACGTAATCCACCGGATACATCTCCGTGAGAAAATCCTGCGGCGTTTTCCGGCGCGCCGCCGGCTTCAGCCCATTTGATTCCCCGGTCCCACGTTGGTCCACCAGCACCACATCGCGATGTCGCCGATACTCCTTCCCTTCCCCGGCATAAAAGGGCGCGCCCTCGGTCGAGGCCGCTCCCGGCCCGCCGGCCAGATCAAATAGCGGCTCCTCTTTCTTGTTCGGATCAAGCGCCGGCAGCACCACCACATTCAAGTCGATCGTCCGCCCGACGCGGCTCTGTCGATTCTCAAAAACCGTCAGCCTCCCACAAAGGAGTGCTTCATCGATCCCCGGCAGCCGGCAAGGCCTCAGCTTCTCCGTCTCATGAGAACGCCCGTGCTTCCCGCAGCCGCCTGACGAGAACAAACAGAAGACGCCCGCAAGCGCGACGAGAATGAGCGAGCTGAAGAACCGCCACGGGCGCACAGGCTATGGTATTTGCCGCGCGCGCGCGAAGTCAACCAGTTAGCGCCCTGGTGTGTCTCCTGGCTGTTGAATAAACGGTAACTCCTAGCTACCTCTAGCCGCGCGTTCCAGCTCGGCCAGGTCCAGCTTCTCCATCTGCCAGAGTGCCGCAGTGACCCGCTGCATCCGCGCGGGATCGTCGCCCCGCAGCCAATCCCACACTTTGCCCGGCACGATTTGCCATGGCATCCCGAATTTATCCTTCAGCCAACCGCACTGGATCTGCTCGCCCCCATCGGCGGCCAGCTTCTCCCAGAAGTAATCGGTTTCCGTTTGTGAGCGCAATCGTAGGGTGTGAGCGCCCCATGGAGATGAAGCCACGAGTGCATTTACGTGATGTCGAAGCGGACGACTTGCCGCTGTTCTTTGAGCATCAACGAGATCCCATCGCCGTGGCGATGGTCGCATTCCGTTCGCGCGATCGGGCCGCGTTCGATCAGCACTGGGAGAAGCTTCTGGCGGACGAGTCCCTTCTGAAAAAGACGATCGTCGCAGACGGCAAGGTCGCCGGGAACATTGGGAGTTGGCTGTCAGAAGGAAAGCGCGAGATCGGCTACTGGATCGACCGCGCCCTTTGGGGCCGTGGTGTGGCGACGGAAGCGCTCTCCGCCTTCCTTCGCCTGGAACAAACCCGCCCCCTTCACGCTGGCGTGGCCAAACACAACGCGGCCTCGATCCGCGTCCTGCAGAAATGCGGGTTTACCTTACTTCGCCCTGAGGACGAAGCTTCCAGTGACGCCGACGCTTCGCACGTCCTTTTGATGCTGGAACTGTAGGGATCAATTTCGAAACCAAGAATCCAGAAATGGAAAAGCAGGTCTTAGCCATCTGCACTAGCCGCGCGTTCTAGCTCAGCCAGGTCCAGCTTCTCCATCTGCCAGAGCGCGGCCGTGACCCGCTGCACGCGCGCGGGATCTTCGCCCCGCAGCCAATCCCACACCTGGTCGGGCACGATCTGCCACGGCATGCCGAACTTATCCTTCAGCCAACCGCACTGGATCTGCTCCCCCGTCGGCGGCCAGCTTCTCCCAGTAGTCATCAATCTTGACCGCTTTAAGCGGTCGAGTGCACCCGCACGCTGTAAGATTATCGAATCGTCATTACCGTGTCGGCCGGCCGCGGCCCATTCTCCGGGTACGCGTCTTCGTATGAATCTTCCCGTCCTTGAAGACCGAGAGATAAAACGCGACCGCCTCCTCAGCCTGCGAATCAAACCAAAGAAACGGCGTGATCTTTTGCATGGGGAATCATCACTCAGCAGGATTGAATTTAGAAGCCAGGAATGGTCTTCATCGGCCAACACGTCTAGTCCGTTTGCCTGCGGCGAACGCTGGCAGGCCGGCTCGCTGTTCCTGGTGCAATTAATGCTTGGAGACTGTATCAGAAATGATACAGTCATGCAGTGCCCCGGCCGCTTCCTGCTTTTTTCTTTCGAACAGAAGCAGGCAGGGAGCCGGTGCGCGAATGGTTGAGAGATTTACCAAAGCAGGAACGAAAAATCATTGGTGAGGATATCATGACCGTGCAGTTTCGGTGGCCGTTAGGAATGCCGCTCGTCGACAATCTGGGCTCTGGCATCTGGGAGATTCGGAGCAAACTCCCCACCCGGATCGCGCGGCTCCTCTTCTTCCGAGGAGTTGATTCTCCTTCACGCCTTCATCAAGAAAACCAGGAAGACGCCAACGGAAGATAGGGCGTTGGCTCTGAAACGAAAAAATGCCTACATCAAAAACAGTTAAGACCAGAAATAAACATCGCGGCAGCAGTGTTCGGAACTTCCTCAAAGAAGACGGCGTTCTGGAGGAGGTTGAGGCTGCAGCACTGAAACGCGCCCTTGCCTTCAAAGTCGCAGACCTGATGGAGAAGCGCGATTTCAACAAAACAACAATGGCGGCGGAAATGCGCACATCGCGAGCCGCGATCCATCGGATCCTTGATCCGGAAAACACATCCGTCACGCTCACCACGCTGAACAAGGTTGCCAGATCGCTCGGGCGAAAACTCAAAATCGACTTAGTACCGGCGTAAGTCCGGTGCGAGCAAAGGGCGTCTATCCAGCTTGACCGCTTTAAGCGGTCAAGTGTGAAACGCTCGACCTGTTATTTTGCGATGGCGTCAAGCGATGCGGCCGCGAGGCTCGCATCGCTCGCGAAATGGGGAGAGGTGAAAATTGCGGCATCCACGGGGGTCATTGATGTCATGCCGTCGGTGCGCGCATTCACCATTCAGCGACAACGAAGCGCTATCGTACCATGGCGGACATTGGAGGTCTTTTCCGGTGGCGGCACGCTCTCGGCCGCCATGGGCGCGCACCCGGACTTTCGTCTCGTGGCGGGCGTCGAGATCGAGCCTCGCTTCGCGGATGTTTGGCAGGCTGCGCATCGCGACGCATTACTCATCTAAGCCGACGTGCGACGGATTCATCCGAGCGAATATCCAGCGCACGAGGTGCTCGTGGCAGCGATTCCTTGCACGAGCCACTCGCCCCTTGGGCTTGCAAAGAAGTCGCTCGCGCAAAAGCCTGAGCTTGGCGACACGGGTGATCTCTTTCTGTGCATTATTGCACTCGTCGCGACGCACCTCCCGCTAGCGTGTGTGTTTGAGAACGTGCCCTCGTTTGGCTCCTCGCTCGCGGGCCAGACACTTGCGCATCATCTACGGCAACTCGGCTACCACGTCACACAGACCATTCTTGATCCCCACAAGGCGTGGGCCGAACCGCAAGATCGACGGCGTTGGTTGATGGTCGCGACGCTGCTTCCCGGCTTCACACTGCAGCCCCCGAACACGCCATTCGTTCGCGACCTTTCCGAGATTCTTGATCCACCAAGCGAGCGCGACCGCGCCGAAGCAGAGCGGATAGCCGGCAGTATCGCCGCGCTTCGTCGCCATCGTGAGCGCCATCGCGCTCTAGGACACGGATTTGGTTTCACGACCATTACGGCGCAGTCAACGCGCGTGCCAACTATCGTGCGGTCCTATCACAAGATTAACGTCGGACCGTTCGTTGACACCGCATTTGGTCCTCGTCTACTTCGTAAACACGAGGTCGAGAAGCTCATGGGCTGCACAATTGCGTGTGAGCATTACGCAACAGCGATCGAGATTCTCGGCCAAGGTGTGCAGACGCGAGTGTTTCGTAAGGTGCTCACCCAACTCGCTGCATTCCTTCGGGACGCGAGGGGCTGAGTGTCAGTCGGAGGATTCCAAAACCGGCAGACCGACGTCACGCAAGTAGTTGAACGTCGAATCGTAGTACGCGGGCGATCGCGTTGGATCGGCCGGCTCACCAGCAGGAACAAAGATGACCATGCCTTGGCGGGCTCGCGTTAACAGTACCCGATAGGCGTTTCGTAGGTAAACCCGATTGTCTGCGTTTGCGATGTTGCACCAACGATCTCCGCGGAAGTCATGGAAGCTCCAGTCCGAACCGGTGAAGCGTAGATCGCCATCCCAACTGACGCAGGCCCAATCGAGCTCTAAGCCTTGGATCTGAAATTCGGTGGCAGCATCCTCGAGATAATAACTGGAGCGAGTGTCGCTCTTGTCGTTTAGAAACCAGTGAACGGGGTTGACGTCGACTCGGATATCTATCGCGTGCGGCTTTAACCGTTGGGCTTTCGACGACGCCATGAGGCCGAAGCGTTCGGAACCTCGGGCGTGCTCTCGCACCCACGCTTTTGCCAGTTTTAGATAGCGAGTCACAGCAATGGGAAAGCGACCTTGGAAATTCGATAGAGCCTCACGCGCTTCCGCCTCCTGGCAATCGAGAAGCGCTTTAACGAAGTGGGAGACATTCTCCGCTCGAAATGACCGCATCGAGACAGCAAGATGCAACGAATCGTCGAAGTGAGCTGACGCGCTTCTCTCAATCTTCTGGAGCGCAGCGCCGGCTGCATACTCGCTATCGGTTAAGCGCGAGGAGATGTAGGTGTGCCATCCGGGAAATGACGTGTTCACCGCGTCGAGCCATGCATCGATGCCAGCCTCTCCAGTATTAATTTCCTGCCCGCCGCCAACTAAGCAGATGATTACCGCCCAATCATTGTGGCGATCCATATAGGAAATCAGGAACTCCGGCTCTGATTGATTGAATCCAGGCCGATTCTTCTTCCTGCTCATGAAGTTCGCCGTTTGTCTCAAATTCCACGCCCGCTGGGCTTCGTCGAAGATGACGACGTGTTCGATGGGAGGACCGGAATCGATCAGCGCTTCATCCCGAAAATGATGGACGTTTTGGATGAATGCTTTGACGCTTTCGCCGACTTTTCCTTTACGGACTTTCTCGCCTCCGGCCTTTCGCCGAGTGACTTCGTCGCGCGTGAGCGCCTCGCGCAGGACGGCCACGAGTGGCCCGTTGCCGGACAAGAACACTGCATGTGTCGGCTCTTTCGGTTCGCGCCTACGCGTTGCAACATTCAGTCCGACCAGCGTCTTGCCAGCCCCTGGGACTCCAGTGACGAAACAAATGATCTTGCGCCGAGTCTCCCTCGCTTCGTCCACCAACTCCTCGATCCTCCGCGAGGTAAGTCGCAGATTCTTAGCACCGGCGTCGAAGCGCGCGATTGCTTCGACGGAATGCTGCGCGTAAAGCGACCGTGCAGCTTCAACGATTGTAGGTGTCGGATGATATGGCGCCGTTGACCAAATGGAGCTATCGACGTGCACACCGGTGACGCCCTGTAGTACCGTATCGATTACGTAGCGCAGCTTCTGAACATCGACGGTCACAGGGCGAAAGACATGATCCTCGTCCACGTGAAGTTCGATTGGCTGGGAGACCAGAGCCTCCGTCGCCACGAGAATCGGAACAATCCACGCATCGTGACTTGCCTCGTGAAAATTCTTGAGATCCAGCGCGTAGTCCCACACTTGATCCACGGCCGCACGGGCAAAGCTGGTGTCTCCGACCTTGAATTCGACGGCGAAGACAATAGGCCCAATCAGAAGGACAACATCGATTCGCCGGCCGACCCGAGGAATGCTGAATTCGAAGTAGACCTGACCGGTTAGCCCTCCGAGACATGAACGCAAGAGGGCGATCTCAGCAATCCACGTGTCGCGCTGCGTCGGAAGAAGCGCGAACCCTCCGTGGGCGGCGAGTGAGCCAAGAATGGCGCTTGGATCCGCACGTTGGAACTCGTCTAACGACGCGCTATACCAAGCCCGCAGACTCGCGGTCCGCGTGGGCTGGGACGTAGCCGGAAACTCCATTTGTTCAAACTGCCAGCATGCATCGTGGATGTGAAGGAAGAGCTGCAGATTAAATCCGAAACAGCGCGTCGCTGTCTCGGTGGACGAATGTTCCTGGCACCGGTATCCCGGCTGTGAGCTCTGCTATACGCCGAAAAGCCGTATGGAATTCTGGCTGCCGAAATTCGAGCGGAACGTCGCTCGTGATCGGCTGGTTACCCGCACTCTGCGGAAAGCGGGTTGGCGGGTTTGGGAATGTCAGCACAGTCCCACTAAAGCGCGGCAGACGATCGGCCGAATCGAGCGAGCGCTGAGTAATGTTGCCCAACGGTGTTGATTTGTTCTCGGATCATTCCAATTCACGAAAACGGCCGGACGTTTGCACGTCGGGCCGCTTTGATTTGTTAGTTAGGAGTGCGGCTGAGACAGTCTTCGCTACAGCGTCAGACGCTGACGGGGTTGCCCCATTGGCCGACGCGATTATCGGCGACGCGGTAGACTCGCAAAAGCCAAGGACGTAGTTCGCGCTTCGCGGCTGGTTGTTCACAGACCGTTGAATTGCCTGTTTACTCCAGCCACCCGATTTTTATCTCCTTCTGGAGCGCCTTGAATTCGAGGTCTCCGGTGATGAGCTGCGCTTTCCGCTCTTTCGCCAGCGCGGCGGCGAAGGCATCGGCCAGGCTGATTTTGTAACGCGCTTTGAAGTCAGCGGCGAAATCCGCGAGCGCGCGGGTCGCAGGATGAAACTCGATCGGAAGCGCTGGGAGTTCGCCAGCGATTTCGTCCCAGCGGTCTTTGCCGTCCTTTCGAATGGTGATGTATTTGACCTCGGCGTAGTTCACCTCGCTCATGTGCAACGGCTCGTCACGCAGGCCGGCGCGTTCCAGCAACGCGGCTATTTTTTCCTCGCCCGGCTCGCCCCGCAGGAAGGCGAGCAGCGCAAAACTATCGAGGACGGTGCGAGCTGCGCTCATACTTCGCTTCTTCGAGCGCTTTCTCTCCCGCTTTATGCTCGGCCCATTCGGTGGCGAAGGCTTTGCCACCCGGCTTGCGCTTGAGGATACCGCGCAGTCGCGCGATGGCATGTTTCGTCACCGGCTTGAGCAGGATGCCCTCCGGCGTGGATTGAACAACGGCGCGCGTGCCGTTCTCAATGTGAAACTCGCGCCGCAGCCACGCCGGAATCACGACCTGGCCCTTGGATGTGAACCAGATGGAATCAGGTTTAGAATTCCCACTCATGGAAGCCATTCTTACTTTTTGTTAAAGTATGTCAATCCAATTTAAGTTGGAGATTGAAAGCACGACGGGAAGATGTTGATCGTCAAAAGGGAAGATTTCAAAGTTCGTCCCGGCGAGGGCGCCGAGACCAGCACGCGGTCGCGCGCGCTCCCCAATCAATTTGCCGCCCAGTCTCGGAGCGTCCCGCTGGCTCGTTCGTTGCCTGATCCTAAGAATGGTCGTATTCGTCAGGCTGCAATCTCCTGACGCAGGCCCGCTTCCGCCTCGGGTTTCGCGGTGGGATCGATCTGGCGCGCGGCCCGGAGCCCAGATTCGATGGCCCCTTCCACCCAACCCGATTTCGACGTGGTAAAGTCGCCCGCGAAATGGATGCACCCTTCGGGTTTGGCCCACTCACCAAGCATCCAGGCGCCGCCGACGGGTGGCGAGCCGAGCGCCGCGCGAATCCACGGCTGCTCGCTCCAGGCGTAGTCTTCCACGGTCACGACTTCATCGAAAAGGTCCGGCATGTCTTCGTGGAATTGGTCTACGATCTCCTGTGCGCGCGTCTCGCGCGGACGCTTCAAGACGGCTGCCGCATTCCCGCCGTTCAGGAAGAAAAAGACGTTCCCGAAGCCACCCTTTTCATTTCCGGTAATATCGATCACGCGCTCCCACGGACGATCGGAGCCCGCCATCGGCCAGCCGTGAACGCCCTTGGCCAGCCAAGCGGGCGTTTTGGTTTGGACGATGACTTTCACGGTGTCGCCCCACGCCATCTGCTCAAACATCGCTTGTTTTCTGGGCGACCATTTTGGCGTGACCGTCACGTCTTTCAGGACCGTGGACGGGATGGTGGAGATGATGAAATCGCCGCTCCATTCGCGCCCGTCCTTCACCGTGACTTTGGCGCGGTGGCCGCTCTGATCGATGGCCACCACCGGTGCGCCGAGCACGATGCGTTTTCCCAATACCTTCGCCATGGCTTGCGGAAGCAGATCGTTGCCGCCCCGAATGCGAAACAAGTTTTGGTCGCCGAAATGGTAGGCGAGCCGCGGGATCATGGCGAGGGAGGCGGACGCGCTGGTGAAAGGTGCCGGCGTGCGCCGCGAACGCTTTCAGGAAACCGGGGGAAGCGCCCACGCGTTGGATGAGGTCACTGAGCGTCAGGCTATCGAAGCGATCCATCGTCGCCGGATCCGGCCAACCGGAAGCGAGCACGCTGTCCGCGTCGAGTCCGTTCAGGGAGAGGTAATGGTTGAGCGTCGAGGCGATGCTGACGTTTCGCTCGTCGGGATGCAGATCCCAGGGCCAATCGGAAAGCACGGCCGCGTTCGCGGTTTTTCCATCGAACAAATATCGCGGCAAACCATCGTTGAGGGTGAGGAGCGGCAGCCCGAAACGGCGGATATAGCTCAGCACGTAAGGCATGTTTGAGCGAAAGTGGCCGCCACCCGCCTCGGTGAACTGTCCGCCTTTGAGCGGGAGGGAAAGGAGGCGCCCGCCGACGCGGTCCTGATACTCGATCACTGTCACGTCATGTCCGCAGCGCTGTAGAGAAAGCGCGGCGGTCAGGCCCGACATGCCCGCGCCCAGGATGAGGATTTTGTGCGATGCGCCGCCGGTGGATTTAGTCGAAGGCGCTTTCGCCGCGCGAGCTGGCAGAGCAGCGGCGAGGGGTGCGAGAGCGAGGGCGCCCAACGAATTGCGAAGGAATTGACGTCGAGTGGAGGCCAAGGATTTAGGGAGAGCAGGACCGGACATGGGAGACGATTGTCGACAGAACGCGATCTCCCAGGTGGATCGTCCTCGTTGTTTACATGTTCGGACGACGAGTTCTCGGCAAGGCGCTTTCGGCTAGTAGGTGCCTTCGATTTACTTCATCCGATCAAACGTTTTCTGAAGTAACTGGAGGTCAGTCGGCTGACCGAGTTTCTCTCTGGTTGTATCAATCCACTTCTTCTCCAACGCGTTCTTGGTTGGCCGGTCATTCTGATAGAAGACGCCGAAGACTCCCGGGAACGGGAGCTGCGCGAGTTTGTAGGCTGCGAGTTCATCCGTCACATCGTGCCGCCGCTCGTCTTCCGGCGTGCTGTCCCATTTTTTCTCCTGAATGACTTCGAAGCTGCCGCCTTTGCGCGGGTTAGCCGAATCGAAGGCGCCGGGGAAGAATTCCACACATTCACTCAGGCATTCGATGACGCTGAAGCCCTGGTGATCCATCGCGCGCTCGATCATCTGGATCATGTGGTTGACCTGGCTGGCGTGGGTCCGCGCGACGAAGGTGGCGCCGCCGCAGATGAGTTTTTTCATCGGGTTGACCGGTTGGTCGATGGCGCCCTGCGGGTCGGTCTTCGACTTGAAGCCGATGGGCGAGGTGGGCGAGGTCTGCTTTTTCGTCAAGCCATAAACGAAGTTGTCCATGATGACGTAGGTCATGTTGATGTTCTTGCGCGCGCCGTGGTCGAGGTGATTGCCGCCGATGCTGAACCCGTCCCCATCGCCGCCGAAAAGGAAGACGTGCAGGTCGGGCCGGGCCAGGCTGACGCCGGAGGCGAGCGGGACGGCGCGCCCATGGATGAAGTGGGCGCCATAGCCATTCACGAAATAAGGAAAGCGCGAGGAGCAGCCGATGCCGGCGAGGGTGACGATCTTCTCGTGATCGAGCTGGCGTTTCTCGAGGACTTTGTAATAGGAGGCGAGGACGGCGAGGGCGCCGCAGCCGGGACACCAGGTGGGGTGATCGGCGGTGATGGCTTTCTTCGTGAGCTTCTCGCGGGGGGCTTCGGCGAGGCTCGTAGGCGTTGGGACGGTTAGTGTGTCGGTGGTCATGGAGATTAGTTGTTCGGCCGTCGGCGGAGTTGTTTCTGAATCCACTTCGGATCGCGACGGAGATCTAATATCGCAACAATCAGAGCGTTACCGCGGTGTTCGCGATAATAGATACCTAGTGGAAAGGGCGCGGCGATCATCCGGTGATATCCAAAACGCCGAGAGTGAATGCCGCTAAAGACGGCAAGACGATCGAGCGCGGCGAAGACAGATGAGAGCCAGTATTCACCCAAGTCGGCATCATGCGCGTCGTAGAACTCCCTCGCGCTCTGGAGGTCGTCGGCTGCTTTGGCGAGAACGACGACATTTTTCAACGGCCGAACCGCTCCTTGACTTCATGGAGGCTCAGAAACTTCGCTTCGCCAGATTGAATTTCCGCCTCGCGCTGGGCTAAGACTTCACCGTGCCATGCCGGCGACTCAATTTCTTCGTCCTTGTTTTCGATCGATTCCCAAACCGCGTTCAGCAGGTCGATTCGCTCCGCGTTCGTGAGCCGCGGCAGCTTCTCTTTTATTTCAGCGATACTCATTAGGTAGAGCCGTCTATACGCTTCAACGTCCACTGCGGGATCATAATTTCCACGTCCTCAATCGAGCGGACGTTACCGTGCTGCACGTCCGCTAGACCGTGGTCGAGCGCGGCTTCCAACGCCGGATCATGTGGCAGCTCAGCCTTTCCTACTTTTATGCTTTCCTGATTCACTTCTTCTCCTTGCCGCCGGAACCGGAGGTGGCGATCGCTGCATCGTCAGCGCGTTCGCCTGGCGGATGCTTAGAATGTTCCACTTTCCCGGACGATGCTTTGTAGGCTTCGGTGCCGGGTTTGGTCGGCGTGACGTCTTGCGCGCGATCTCTGTCGGCGGAGACGGTGGCTTCGGCTCGGTGAGTCGCTTCTGAGGTCGTGGCGCCGTTACCGGAAGCTCCGTTGGCGAGGGTGCCGTTGGTGGCGATACCGTAGCCGCCTCCTAGACCTTCCAGAATCTCGATGACGCGGAAGGTGAGGCCGTCGGTTTTTGTCAGGCTCGTGATCTTTGGTTCGCAATAACGCGCGCGCAGGATCGTCGCGAGCTGGCCGTAGCCGTAGATGCCTTGATCGTTCATCTCGACGACGACGACGCGTTCGAAGTTCGCGAAGATTTTCTCGAGGCCGTTTGGCAGCGGGTGAATGTGACGCAGGTGGATGGCCGAAAGCTTGTCGCCGGCCGCGCGCGCTTTCTTCACTGCGTCGTGGATCGGGCCGTAGGTGGAACCCCAGCCGATGAGGAGGATGTCGCCTTCAGGGCCGCCGTAGACTTCCGGCACCGGCAATTCTTCAGCGAGCTTCTGGAGCTTCGTGCGCCGCTTGGCGGTCATCGCCATGTGCAGCTTCGGGCTGCCGGTTGGATGGCCCATCTCGTCGTGCTCGAGGCCGGTGACGAGCGGGTATTTGCCGTCAATCAGTCGTACGCCTGGTGGCACGTGTTGCGTGATGCGGTTCAGATCGTAGGGCTTAAAGCTGTCGGCCCGCGTGGTGAGATCGGGATGCGGCGCCTGCATCAGCTCGGCGAGCTTCGGTTCATCAAACGCCTCGATGCGTGTAGCGAGGGAGGTGTCGCTCAGGATGAAAACCGGCGTGCTGTATTTGCGCGCGATCCGCGCCGCTTCGACCGCAATGTAGAAACAATCTTCGACGGTGGCGGCGGCGAGCACGACGCGCGGGCTGTCGCCATGTCCGCCAAAGATCGCCTGGTGCAGGTCGCTCTGCTCGACGTTCGTGGGCAATCCGGTGCTCGGGCCGCCGCGTTGCACGTTGATGATGATGATCGGCATCTCGGCCATCGAGGCCCAGCCGATGGCTTCGGTCTTGAGCGAGATGCCAGGACCAGCGCTGCCGGTGACCGGCAAGTAGCCGGCTAACGAGAAACCGAGAGCGGTCGAGACGGCGGCAAGTTCATCCTCGGATTGCACGAACATCCCTCCGTACTTCGGCAGCTCGCTCCGGAGAATTTCCATGACGGACGACCACGGCGTAATGGGATAACCGGCGCCGTAGCGCACGCCGCCCGCGAGCAGGCCGTAGGCGAGCGCCTGGTTGCCATCCATCGTGATCTGATCGGGTGCGCCGGGCTTCTTCTCGACGTGTTCAAACTTGTAGACCGTCGAAATGAAATTGCCGACCGGGTAGTTGTAGCCGGCCTGGAAGCCCATGAGCGCGGTGTTGACGATGCTCTCGTCTTTGCCCGCGAATTTCTCCCCGATCAGCTTCTTCAGTTTGTCGACATCGAGATGGAAAATCTTCGCGATGAGACCAAGCACAAACATGTTCTTGCCCTTGTCCTTCGCGGTCCCGCCGAGCGCCTCGACCGTGAGTCCGGTGATCGGCACGCCGAGGTAAACGAAGCGTTTGTCGTCCAGGTCGGGCTCGACGTTATCGCTATCGTAAAGGAGGACGCCGCCCTCTTTCAGGAAGCTGAGATGGTCCTGATAACTGTGCTGGTAAAACGCGCAGAGGAAGTCGGCTTCATCGCCGGCGGAGAGCACCTCGCCAGTGCCGATGCGCACCTGGAAGATCGATGGCCCGCCGGAAATGGTGGAGGGGATCGTCATGTAAGTCATGACGTCCTGGTCGCTGCGTCCGGCGAGCCGGGCGAGGAACGCGCCCGCGCTTTGGATCCCGTCCTGCGAATTGCCGGCCAGGCGGATGACAGCGTCGTTGATATTCTCCGGCCGCAGATCGGCGCGATCCGGTGCGCCGGTGCCGCCGGCGGGCGCGGCAGGCGCAAGGCGGTCGTCTTCCTGCGCGGTGGAGTCAGTCACTGGCGCGGAATTGTTCGGCACGACCGCCGCGGGCGGGACGGTTGCTGCTTGATTCTGCTGGAGGGGGTCGTTCGGATTCACGGGATAAGCTTAGAAAGCACAGTGTGACAATGTGCGTGCGTTGGCCAGCGCAAAGGAGGGATGTTGAATTCACCGAGCGGCGGTTTGGAACTGCCGCCGGGCGCACGGAAAAGCATCCCTGCCTGACGACGATCAGTAGCGGATTTTGTCGGCTTTATGGGCCCAATCCTGGAACAGCTCCGCCGCGGTTTCGCGACCGATCTGCGCCATCGGCAGTGCGCGCGCCGAGGACTCGAGTGGGATCTGCTGGTAGATGAATTCATCGTCAAAACCAGCCTCGGCGGCGTCGGTGCGAGTGCAGCCGTAGAAGATTCGATCGAGCCGCGCCCAATAGATCGCGGCGAGGCACATCGGACAGGGCTCGCAGCTGGTGTAAAGATCGCAGCCGCGCAGGTCAAAGCGCTGCAGCGTCTGGCAGGCATCGCGGATCGCCGTGACCTCGGCGTGCGCCGTGGGATCGAGCAACCGCGTGACCTGGTTCCAGCCGCGGCCGACGATGCGGCCGTTGCAGACCACTACCGCGCCAAATGGCCCCCCACCGCTCTCATGCATTCCGCTACGGCCGAGTTTCACGGCCTCGCGAATCCATTGTTCATGCTCGGCCACCATAAGCTGCCGCTAGAGCGCGCCGAACGCCTGGTCCAGCGTCGCGAGAATGAAATCGGCGTCGCCTGCGTTCACGCACATCGGCGGCGAGAAGCGGATCGTCTGGCCGTGCAAGCCGCCTTTGCCGAGAAGCAGTCCGTTGTCCTTGCAGATTTCCAGGACCTGCGCGCATTCAGCTTTCGCCGGCTCTTTCGTGGCGCGGTCTTTCACCAGCTCAATCCCGAGCATCAGACCTTTGCCGCGCACATCGCCGATGATGTGGTGCTTCTCTTTTAACTGGTTCAACCCGGCGGTGAGCTGCTTGCCGATCTTGTGCGCATTGGCCTGCAACCCTTCGCGCTCGATGACTTCGAGCACCGCTTTGCCAATCACAGAAACCACAGGGTTACCGCCGAAAGTATTGAAGTGAATGCGCTGCGCGAGCGCCGCGGCGATCTTCGGCGTGGTCACGACCGCGCCGAGCGGCGCGCCGTTGCCGATGCCTTTCGCCATGCAGACGATATCCGGCATTACGCCCTGTGTTTCGAAGCCCCAGTAATGCGTCCCGGTTCTGCCGAAGCCGGACTGCACTTCATCCGCGATGCAAACTCCGCCGGCCGCACGCACGTGCTCGTAGGCGTGCTTGAGGTAGCCATCTGGAAAGACGACGCAGCCGCCCACGCCCTGGATCGACTCTGCGATGAAGCCGGCGATCTGCCCGGAAGTCGCGTACTCGATCAAGTTCTTCACGTCCGCCGCGTAGTTTTTGCCCGCGTCCGGATTGTCGTGTCCCCAGATGCCGCGATACGGGTCGGGCGTGATGGCGTGATGCACGCCGAAGCTGTGCGGGACGTTAAACTTCCAGGTGTGGTGCGCGGTCAGGCCCATCCCGCTGGCGTTGCCGCCGTGGTAGGCGTTGCGCAGCGCGATCATGTCGTAGTTGCCGGTGTAGGCGCGCGCCATCAGGAGCGCGAGATCGTTCGCCTCCGAGCCGGAATTTACGAAATAGCAGACCTTCAGGTCGCCCGGCATCCGCGCGGCCAGCGCCTGCGCATATTCCGCGATCTTCGGCTGCAGGTAGATCGTGGTGGAATGCTGCAGCAGCTCGTTCTGCTTCCGCGTCGCCTCGATAACATGCGGATGGCAGTGGCCGACGCTGATCGTCACAATCCCGCCGAGCGCGTCGAGATAGCGGCGGCCGTTCTCGTCCCAGACGTATTGCATTTTTCCCTCCACCACCATGAGCGGCTTCTGGTAGTAGAGGAAAATCCCCGGGTTCAGGAATTCCTTGCGCAGACGCATCACTTCCTCGGCCGACGGGCCGGAGTAGGGTTGTGGCTGGTGATCGAAGGGGGGTAGTTCTGGTGTGTTCATGGAAAAGAGAGAGGGAATTTACAACCTCTTGTTTCTGAAGGGTTAAACCGGCGCAAAATGGTGTAAACGACGAACGCAATTCCAAAACCGACAAACCACGCGTAGTTGTAAAGCGTCACGAGGAACGAAGGGACGGTCGCGGTATCGAGCAGCTTCACGTTCACGAGGAAACCGGGCAGATTGGGCAGCACGGCGAGGACGAGTGCGATCAACGCGACGATGCTGAAACCACTGGTGTAGCGGTATTCGCCATTTGCATCGTAGAGCGCCGGCACGTTCAGACGCCGGCGCCGGATGACGTAGTAATCCGCGATCATGATACCGCCGATCGGCCCGAGTAACGCGCTGTAGCCAACGAGCCAGGTGAAGATGTAGCCGCTTGGATCGGCCACCAATTTCCAGGGCATCATCAGCACGCCAACGATGCCGGTGATCGCGCCGCCGAGGCGGAACGAGATGCGGCGCGGCGCCAGATGGGCAAAGTCGTTTGCCGGGCTGACGACGTTCGCCGCGATATTCGTGGCCAGCGTCGCCAGGCAAAGCGCGAGCATCGCGACCACGAGCAGGGCCGGGTTTGTGAAATGCGTCAGCACATCCACCGGATCCCAAATCGTCTTCCCGTAGATGATCGTGGTCGCGGACGTGACCGCCACCCCGATGAAGGCGTAAAGCGCCATCGTCAGCGGCAGGCCCAGCGCCTGCCCCACGATCTGGTCGCGCTGGGTGCGCGCGTAACGCGAGAAGTCAGGGATGTTGAGCGAGAGCGTCGCCCAGAAGCCGATCATCCCCGTGAGGCCGGGAATGAAGAACGACCAGAACTGCCCCGCTTTCGGCTGTCCGGGCGCAAAGGCGGACGGCTGCGACAGGATCGGTCCGAACCCGCCCGCCGCCTGGTAGGCCCAGGCCAGCAGCGCCAGCCCGAGCACGATCAGGAGCGGTGCCTTGATGTTCAAGAGCAGGCGGATCGACTCGATCCCCCTGTAGACGACGAGCATGTTGATCCCCCAAAAAAAGAGGAAGCAGGCGAACTCCGCCAGCGTGATACCGAGGAATTGCGGCGCGCCCGCGGCGGTCAGGGCCGGCACAAAGACGCCCAGGATCTTGTAGATCGCCGCGCCGCCAATCCACGTCTGAATTCCAAACCAGCCGCACGCCACAAACGCGCGCATCAGCGCCGGCACATTCGCGCCGACCGTGCCGAAGGAGGCGCGGCAAAACACCGGGAAAGGAATGCCATAGCGCGTGCCGGCGTGCGCATTCAGAATCATCGGGACCACGACGATTAGGTTGCCGAGGAAGATCGTCAGGATTGCCTGCGACCAATTCATCCCGCCGCCGATGAGCGACGACGCCAGCATATAAGTTGGGATGCAGGCCGACATCGAAATCCAGAGCGCGGCAAAGCTGCCGACCCGCCAGGTCCGTCGCGCCGGAGGCACGGGCGCGAGGTCGGCATTGTAGAGCGGACTCGTCTCCAGCCCGGCTAAATCGTGCACAGTAGCGGCGCTCTCCATGAGGAACGCCGATGCTGCCGAACATCCGCACCCCGAGCAACAGCAAAGCACCCCGGCATCCGCCGTCGGGTTCGTTTGCGCAAACGCGAGGGGCGCCGCGCAAAGAGTCAGTGCGCTTCGACACGCGTTACCACTTCGGCGAGAATGAGCGGCAACGCGTTACGCGTCAACACCTTAAAGCACGCCAGTTTACGTAACGAACAGAAATGGCGCGCACAGAAGCGTGCCTTTCCTCGCCAGCCCGTGAATGCAAGCCACCGCTAAAGGCCGGCCTGCTCCGTCACTCCTGCCGTTGCCGAGCGGAGAGCATCTTCGGCCTCCGAAGCCCCGCCGCGCCGATTACCCGACTGCCGGGAAATGGATCTTTAGTTTATAGCAGATGAAGAGAACCAGGATCGCTCCCAGGGTGGAGAAAATGATCCCGGCCGGGTGAAAGCGCTCATTCGTCGGCCGGGCAAAGAGATGCGTGACCGCGCCGCCGATGATGGAACCGATCACCCCGAGGACGATCGTCCAGAAAATCGTCATGTGAGCGTGCATGACCGACTTCGCGAGCACGCCCGCGATGAGACCAACAAGGAGATACCAGATGAAGTGAAACATAGTTTTTGCTGCCCGGTTGTGTCCGGACGAGCGCGATTATGCAAGCCGCGTCCCGAGATGGCGATGCTTTTCTTAGGCTGCGCCGGACTGCTTCGAGCAGCACTGGCGCGATGGTCGCGATCGAGCCTCAGGCTGAACTCCGCTGCGCCGATGGGGTCGCCCACGAATGAAACCCATCGGGCAAAGGCCCGCGCCGCTGCAAGCGTTCCTGCCAGACGTTCGACAATTAGAAATGCATCGGCTCGCGCTGCAGGAATTGACCGCGCCCGAACTCGCCGGTGAACTCGCCGTCCCGCGCCGCCACTTTCCCGCGAACCGTCACGACATGCGCGCGGCCCTCGACTTCCATTCCTTCAAAGGAGTTGTAGTCGAGGTTCATCTTCTGCGTCTGCGCGGAGATCGTGCCGCGATAGCCCGGGTCGTAAACGACGAGATCGGCATCGCTGCCAAGCTGGATCGCTCCTTTGCGCGGGAACAACCCGAAGATCTTCGCCGCGTTTGTGCTCGCCGTGGCGACAAACCGCTGCAGGTCGATCCGGCCGCGCTTGACCCCGTGGGTGAAGTAGAGGTCGACCCGATTCTCGAGTGACGGGATCCCATTCGGGATGCGGGTGAAATCATCCTGGCCCATCTGCTTCTGGGTGGCGAAATCGAAGGGCGCGTGATCGGTCGCGAGCGTGGCGATCAAGCCCTGACGCAGTCCATTCCACAAGAACGGCTGGTTGCTGGTGTCGCGCAGCGGGGGCGACATCACGTTTTTTGCACCTTCGAAATTCGGCTTCTCCGCGTCGGTGCGATCAAGGAGCAGATATTGGATGAGCGTTTCGATCCAGACGTTGACGCCGCGTTGGGCGCCGAGCAGGGCCTCGCGGACGGATTCCTCACAGCTCGTGTGGACAGTGTAAACGTGCGCCCCCGTCAGCTCGGCGAACGTCATGAGGTGATGCACGCCTTCTGCTTCCACGAGCGGCGGCCGGCTCCAGTAGTGGTATTCCGGGCCGGTCTTGCCTTCCGCGAGCAGCTTCTTCTGCAGCTCGAGCACGAGGTCTGCATTCTCGCAGTGCGCGGTCGTGATGACGCCGAGCTTTTTCGCGAGCTGCAGGGTTTTGAAGAGCTCCTCGTCGCTCACCCCAAACGCGCCTTTGTAAGCGAGAAAAACTTTGAAGCTGCTCACCCCGCGCTTCACGATCTCCTCGAAGTCGCGCTCCGCTTCCTCGTCATAGCGCGTCACACCCATGTGGAAGGTAAAATCGCAGGCGCTGTTCCCACGCGCTTTCCCCAGCCACAACTCGAACGCTTCCAGCGGCTTCTCATGCCGCCCCGGGCAGATCATTTCGATGAACGTCGTCGTGCCGCCCACAAGCGCCGCGCGGCTTGCGGTCTCGTGCGTGTCCTTCGCCGCCGTTCCCATGAACGGCAGATAGATGTGCACATGCGGATCGATGAACCCCGGGAAGATGTATTTCCCCTTGGCGTCGATCACCTCATCTGCGGGGACATCATCGATCCCGCGAGCGATCCGCGTGATCGTCTCGCCTTCACAATAAATGTCCGCGAAGTAACGCGCATCGGCGGTGACAATTTCCCCGTTCTTGATTAACAAGCTCATGCCGGATGGAGCTTAGGCGGGCCGACCGTTGGTAGGCCAACGCGTTTTTCGGCGAGGGCCGTTTTTCGGTTTGCGCGCGTTAATCCTCGTCGCCGATGACGAGATGGATCACGCCGGCCGGATTCGAAATCCAGAACCCGTCGAAATCCTCGCGCAGCTGCTCGACTTCGTCCCGGCGCGGCACGCCGTTGATTTTCAGATAAGAGGCCGCGGCTTCCGTGTCGTTCGTCTCGAGCTCGAGCCAGATGTCGGGCTGGCTCAGGTTTGGCACTTTGTCGATCCAGAGCCGACTCGGCCCAAACTGGAAAATGCAGCCGTCCTCCTCCTCCTCGATCACCGGCAGGCCGATCGTGTCGCGGTAGAATGAAACCGTCGCTTCGTAGGTGTGCGACGGGCATTTGATCGCGATATTTGCCCCGCCCGAAAATTGCGGGCCGTTGACGTTGGCGACCATGTCTTCTTTGGCAGCTGCCGGGAAGCCCGACGGCTAGCCTCCCGCCGAGCCCTCGCCACCCGGCTCTGTCATCGCGACCGGATCCAGCGCCGCGTCGAGCTCCGCGGCCGGCAGGACGTTTTTCTCGCGGCAAATTTCGCGCACGGTCCGTCCGGTCCGGGCGCTTTCCTTCGCTATCTCCGCCGCGCGATCGTAGCCAATCTTCGGCGCCAGGCTGGTGACCATCGCCATCGAAAGCTCCACGAGCTCGCGGCAACGCTCCTCGTTGGCGGTAATCCCTCGGACGGCCTTCTCCGCAAACATGTCGCAGGCGTTCGCGAGCAGCCGGATGCTTTCGAGGAGGTTGTGCGCCATCACCGGCATCATGACGTTCAACTCGAAGTTGCCGTTCGCGCCGGCCCAGGTGATGCAGCTGTCGTTGCCGATCACGTGGGAGCAAACCATCATGAGCGATTCCGACATGACGGGGTTCACTTTGCCGGGCATGATCGAGCTACCGGGCTGCGTGGCCGGGAGTTGAATTTCGCCAATCCCGCAGCGCGGTCCGCTGCTGAGCCAGCGCAGGTCGTTCGCGATCTTGAAGAGGCTGACCGCGATCGTTTTGAGATGACCGCTCGCTTCCACGAACGCGTCCTTTCCGCTTTGCGCCTCGAAATGATTCGTCGCTTCGCGGAACTCGATCTCGGTGCGCTGTTTGAGGTGGCGGATGACTTTGCCCGGGAAATCGAGATGGCGGTTCAACCCCGTGCCGACGGCGGTCCCGCCGAGCGCCAGTTCCCGCAGCACTTCCACCGCGCGTTCCGCGCGCTCCCGCGCATACGCGATCTGCTGCGCGTAACCGCCAAATTCCTGGCCGAGACGCACCGGCGTCGCGTCCATTAAATGGGTGCGGCCGATTTTAATCACGTCCTGAAACTCCTGCGCCTTCGCCTCGAGTTCGCGCTGCAAACGCTCGAGCGCAGGCAGGAGATGGTTCTTCAATTCCTCCGCTGCGCTGACGTGCATCGCCGAGGGAATCACGTCGTTGCTCGACTGCCCCATGTTCACATGGTCGTTCGGGTGGACCGGGTCCTTCGCGCCGATCGGATTGCCCGCGAGCTGCGCGCACCGGTTGGCGATCACTTCATTCGCGTTGGTGTTCGTGCTCGTGCCGGAGCCGGTCTGAAAAATATCGAGTGGAAAATGCTCGTCGAGCTTGCCTTCGATCACCTCTTCCGCGGCCTGCACAATCAGCGCGGAGCGATGCGCATCGAGCAACCCGAGATCGTGATTGGCCTGCGCCGCGGCCCATTTTAGGAGCCCCAGTGCGCGAATGAAGGAGCGCGGAAAGCGGTAGCCGCTCACCGGGAAATTCAGCACCGCTCGCTGGGTCGATGCGCCGAAGAGCGCCGCCTCGGGGACGGCCATCTCCCCCATCGAATCCTTTTCGGTGCGAGACGCGCCGACCGTCATGCGCTGTGATTCACCGCCATCCGACTCGCCTGTGGTGCCGGCCGGCTCTGGCCATTACGCGTCTGCGCCTTGGAAAAGACGGTGATAAACATCGGGGGGATGTTTTGCAAGAAATACTCGGACTCCGCGTGTTGAAAATGGGTCGCATGCTGCCGCAACTCGTTTGTGACCTGATAGATGATAAACGCGCCGCCCGGCCTGATCGCATCGTAGGTCTTCTGCAGGAGCGCACGCTTTTTCGCGATCTCGAGGATGCTAAAGGGGATGCCGGAAACCACATAATCGCACGGGCCGATCCCGAGCCGCTCCAGCTCCATTGGCAGACGGGCCGCGTCGCCATTGATCACATGCACCCGCGGGTCGTCGGCAAACTGCCGCTTGAGGTCGAGCGAGAGGTCGGGATCGAGCTCGAAGAGGAGCAGCGTGGAGTCTGGTCTCATGCGGTGGGCAATCTCGCGCGAATGAACTCCTTCGCCTGGTCCGTATTCTGCAATCACGCGCGCCTGGCGGAAATCCATCTTGCTCGAAACCCGTCCCACGAGCGCCTTCGAACTCGGGATGATGGAGGCAACCTGGAACGGCCGCTGCAGAAAACGCTTGAAAAACAGGACGCTCATGGAGGTGGGATGTTCGACCCCTGCCCCGCCCTTGTCCAGCGGGGATGTCGCTCCAGCTCAAGGGCAGCGGGTGCCAGCGATCCGCACCAAGAGCCGGACTCGGGCCCGTTTTCTTTGCTCTGCCGGGACCTACTGCGAGTGAAAACATTGACATTAACCATAAAAACAATAATCCTCCGCTCGTTCGAAAGGTCTGCCGGTATGCCCCGCGTCCCTGAGTCTCTCCCCGCCCATAATTTGTTGACCGTCAAAGAGACTGCGAATTACCTGCGCATCCCGCTGCCGACAGTCTACTACCTCGTCCAGCGCGGGCAATTACCGGCGATCCAAATCGGCGGGCGCTGGCGGGTTAAAAAAGACGCGCTCGATAAGGACGTGCTCAAGACCGACAAAACGGGCCGGCCGACCGTCCTCGTAGTGGTTGACGACAGTCTCCAGGCCTTGTTTAAGATTTTCCTCAGGAAGATCGGGTTCGGCCGCGTCGTGGTGGGCACCGTGAAAGAGGCGCTGGCGGCGTTGGCCAAACAGCGGTTCGACCTGCTGTTCCTCGATTTGAAACTGCCGGACGGCCCGGCGGATGACGTCTACGTCGCCGCGAAAGAGGTCGACCCGGACTTGCCGATCGTGATCATCACCGGTTACCCCGATAGCGAGATGCTGGACCGGATCCTCGAGAGGGGTCCGGTCACGGTAATGAAGAAGCCGCTGCAGATGGAGCAGATGCGGCAGACGGTGCGCATCCTCGGCCACAAAGACGCGGCCAAATTAGCGGCCTCGCGCCTGCCTCGCTTCACTGCACCTGCACCGTAATCGGGAGCAGGTGATTGACCATGTAGGTGCCGTAATCCGCAATCCGTTCGACCGGCTGCGTCCGGCCAGCGGCATCGGTGGCGCGGGCGATCAGCGTGTAATTGCCGGGTTGCGCCGGCGTTTCCCACGCGAATTCCCAAAACCGCCACGCATGCTTTACCGGCTCGCCGCACCAGGCCGCCTCCTGCCAGGTCGCGCCCCCGTCGCCACTGATCTCGACCCGCGTCACTGGCACTTCGCCGCCCCAGGCTGCTCCGTGCACTCGATACCGGCTGCCGGCCTGGACCACTTCGTTCATGGCCGGCCGCGCGATCTGCGCCTTGACGCGCATCTCCGCCAGCGGAAGCAGCGTCGGTATTCCGTCGCGCCGCTCCCAGTAAGCATAATCGATCGACTGGTAGTAGCCGTGGAATGGCTGCTCCGTCACGCTGATACGCTGCAGCCATTTCACTGCGGCCATCCCGAACCAGCCAGGAACGACCGCGCGCAAGGGAAAACCGTGGGCAGGCGAAAGCGGCTCTCCGTTCAACGCCCAGGCCAGGAGGACATCGCCTCGCGCCTTCGCGATCGGCAGACTGCGCGCATAATGGATCTCGCCCGGCGGACGCGGCGGCTCCTTGATCTCGCCGCGATCGGCGCCTTCTAAAATCACTTCGACCGCGGCACCGGTCACGCCCGCGCGCTCCAGGAGATCGCGCAGGAGGACGCCAGTCCACTCGGCATTTCCCACTGCGCCGAGGTCCCACTCCACGCCTTTCACTTTCGGCCGCAGAAATGAACGACCGTTCCCTGCGCATTCGATCGTAGCCGTGAGAGTGTGCGCCGGCAGCTCTTGCAGGTCAGCGAGAGTCAGGTTGAGCGGTTGCGCGACGGCACCCTCGACCGAGAGCCGCCACGCTTCCCGGTCGATCTCCGGGATAGGGAAGTGACAGCGAACATAAAGCTGATCGGCCGGCGTCAGGAACTGATCGAGGCTGGAGAATGTCATCTCCAGGTTGAGCGGCGTTTCGCTGCGGCTGATCAGAGCCGCTCGATCGTCAGGTTTGTTCATGGGTGGGGCAAACCAACCATGGCCATTTCGATCGGCCACGGCAACCTGCGCGCGGCACCGAAGAGCCGCGGCGAGACTACTGATCGGCCGGCAGGTCGTCGGCGGGTTCGGCGCGCATCACCGGCATCTCATCATCGGGCACCGGCAGGCGCACGCGGCGGCGCCGGGAGTTGCCCTCGCCATAAGCCGGAGGCGCGGCATAAACCCGTTCCGCCGAGGGCGTCTCAAACATCAGCGATCCATCAGGCGCGGTCCCCACGTAACGGGCGCGCTTCGAGCGCGACGGTAAGGCTGGACGGGAGGCAAACTCGTCGAGCGGAAGAGCGCGGCGAACCTGTTGGCTGGCAAGTTTTCGCGATGGCTTCGCTGATTCCTGCCGCGTAGAGCGAGCGGGTTCAGCGCTGGCGAGCTCCGACTCCGTGGCAACGGGGCGCCTCGTCGGTTCGGTTTCACGCTCCATCGCCGGTGCCGCAGTCTCCGCGACCGCGGGAGTTTTAACCTGGTGATTGTTCTCAGCTTCCGACGCCCCGGCGGAGGAAGACGGCGGTGCTGCCTCTCTCTCGCTGGCTGGCGCGGGCGACACGACATCGGCGGTTGCAACCTCCGGCGGGGCGACGCGGCTGTTCGGCACCTTCTCCGCGGGGGCGGGGGCTCCGGCAGAGGGCGAATCGCCCGATCCCGTGGTCGAGAGGAGCTTCTGGTTCTCGCTTCCGACACTCGTGGGCGAGGCGGCGGTCATCCGTTGATCGCCTGCAGGTATCTCCGCGGCGACTGGAGCGGTCGCGGCCGGCGACGGCTTCGAAACGGCACGGTTCGGATTCTCCGGAACGCCAATCGCGACGCCGATCGGCTTTTCCCCTTGCGCAGCGAAGAGGTGCATTGGGTTGTAACCTTTCGCGAGCAGCGCGGCGGTGATTCCGCCGAGCAGCATGAGTGCGGCGGCGAAAGCGAGCGGCTTTAACAACATGGGTGACGAGCGCTCGTGGACGACTGCGGCTGGCGCCGAGATGCCTCCGGGCAGTCCAAACCTGCGGCCGATGGCCTCGCGCCGCTCAACCTGGTCGAGGCAGCTGCGAATTTCTTCCTGAAAGGCGAGGGGATCCTGCGGGCGCTGCTCGGGATTCGTCTCAAGCATCCCCGCAATCAGATGAGCCACCGGCTTGGGAACGCCGTTGCTCTGGCGAACTGAGCCCTGGCCGCTCGCCGCCTGCCCGGTGAGGAGAAACCAGAGCGTGCTGCCGAGTGAGTAAACCTGGGAACGGAAATCGACCTTCGCACCGAGCTGTTGCTCAGGGCTGCTGAATTTCCAGGCGGCCTCGTCCGAGACCGCCGTAGGCGCGAGATCGGTGAAATTCGTCGCCTTGATCAACGGCCACTCGCCTTCCCCCGTCTGCCCCGGCACGATCACGATATCGCGTGGGTTGATCGGATGGCGGATGAGCCCGTGGAAAGTCGCCGCGCCGAGCGCATTCACCATCTGGAGTCCGATCCGCAACGCCGCGCCGGTGGGCATCGGTCCATGGGCGGTGACCCATTCCTCCGCGGTCGTTCCATCGAGCAGTTCCAAAGCGGAGACGAGGCGGGTCCCTTCCAATCCGGAGTCGTAGACCTTCGGCAGGTTGATATGAATCAGCTGTTTCACCGCAGCGGCCTCGCGCTGGGCCTCTTCGCGCGCGGCGGGTTCGAAATCGATCAGGCGCAAAGCGACGGCTGCGCCGGTGTTGATATCCTCCGCTTTGCAGGTGGCGCCGGAAGCGCCGCGTTCCAGCACGATCGCGCTGCCCGAGGTGTCATGCACGACACGGTAACGACCGAGATAATGAATAGATGTCATAGGCGTTGACGGGAAGCTCCGCTGGTGGAACCCCGCATCTATATCGTGCGCCGGACCTTGCGGGTGTCTACGGAGAGACGTTTTTCGCGGGGAAATATTCACCTCGCGCCCCCCCGCGAGGACGCGCGCAGCGCCCGCGGATCAAGATCGGGATCAGGATTCGGATCAGGATTAAGAGGGAGAGGAATCTGAGCGCCGCCTTTAATGCGGCAGAGGCTGCTCGGTGTTTGCGAGCGCGTAAGCGAGCACTGCATTCACGGCGGCGTTTTCCGCCAGCTCGCGCGGAATGATCTTATCGAGCGTGTCCGCGGCCGTGTGGTGATAATGGAAATACGTCCGGCTATCCTGGATCGGGCTGAACGTCGGCATGCCGCCGATTTCCATCGGGCCGATATCAGCCCCGGTATGCTGGACCATCTCAAGCAATCCCGCACCGATCGGCTGTAGCGCTTTCGCGATCGGTGCGAGGAGCGCCGCCAGTTCCGGCTTTCCCTTGATGTTCACCCCGAGCGAGTGTCCGGCGCCGCCGTCCGTCTCGATCGCGCCGACGTGGTTCGCCAGCTCACTGGCGTGCGCTTCCGCGTAGCCGCGCCCGCCGCGGAGACCGTTTTCTTCGTTCATCCAGGCGACGATCCGGATCGTGCACTTCGGTTGCAGCTTCAGCTGCCTGATCAGATTCGCGACCTGCATGGAGACAGCCACGCCCGCGGCGTCGTCAATCGCACCAGTGCCGAGATCCCAGGAATCGAGGTGCCCAGAGACGACCACCACCTGCTCCGGATGCTCGCTGCCTTTCAAATCGGCGACGACGTTATGGCTTTCCGCGTCCGGCAGTTGCAGCGGGGTGAGGAGCAGGTGCATGCGCAGCGTGCCCTGCGGGGCGAGATTCGCGAGGAGATCAGCGTCTTCATAAGTGAGCGCGCCGGCAGGAATCTTTGGCGCGTCGTCCGCGTAATGCATCGCCCCGGTGTGCGGCAGGCGAAAATCGGCGCTCCCCACCGAGCGAATCAAGGCTGCGACCGCGCCGAGCCGAGCCGCGGCGCTGGCGGCCTCCGAACGGTAGATTACCGCCTCCCTGTAGGCCTCGCCGCCCCGGCCTTGCGCAGCCATTGCTTTATCGAAGGCATGGGTGAAGACGACGATTCTGCCGGCTACTTTTTCGCGCGGGGTGGCTTGCAGCTCCTCGAAATCCTTCACCACGAGCACTTCCGCCGTGAGGCCTTCGGGAGGTGTCGCAACACTGTCGCCGAGCGCAGTGAGCACGATTTTTTGCGTGGTGTTCGCCGCCATCCCGGGGAATTCCACCAGCACCGCGGTCTCCGCGCCGCGGACCCAGTGTGGCACCATCACTTTCTCCAGCTTCACCTCGAGCCCGAGCGCTTCGAGTTCGCTGCCAACGTATGCGACCGCCTTCTCCGCCTGCGCGGAGCCGCTCAAACGCGGGCCGATGTTATTGCAAAGATGCGCCACCTGCCGGTAGGCGTAATCGCTTGCGAGCGCGGCCTGCTGGAGTTGGGTCAGAGCCGCGAGCGTCGACGGCGAGAAGGTGGCGGGCGGCGGGGAGGGCGCGGCGCTGGCCTGCTGCGCGCGTGCGTGCGCCAAACCAAAGAAGGCGATTACCGTCAGGAGAGCGACGCGCTGCGATCCTCGAATTGCGAGCTGAAGCATCCACCACCTTGGCCGAAGTTACGGCCCGCGTAAACGCTGCGCTTTCCGCGCCGCCAGCGTGGCTCCAGCGCTCGTTCGGCCGATCGCGCATCTGCCAGCCCCTAGCGGGCGTCTAAATGGGTGTGCTCGCTCCGATCAGCTATTTCTCCGCAGCGATGTCTTGCGGACGCTCCTGGAACAGGGCACCATTGCGGTTCGCAATGGCAGAACAACCCGCTCCGCTGCCTGGAACGGCGTCATCCTTTCGCGGCCGCATCCCGGTCGCCCCGGAGCAGCAGGGGCAGGCAGCGGCGGATCGGGAACTGATCCGCCGGGTGGTGCAGGGAGACGAGGCGGCGTTCGCGAGTCTTTACCGGCGGTTTGCCCCCGGGCTTTTCTCGATGACCTATGAGATTCTGCACGATCAGAAGGATGCGGAAGACACTTTGCAGGAAGCGTTTGTGCAGATGTGGAAGAAGGCCGCGCTTTACGATCCGGCGCGGAGCAGCCTCTTTACCTGGGCCGTGATGATCGCGCGCAATAAGGCGATCGACCGCGTCCGGGCCCGGCAAAGACGAGCCCGGACGGCGGAATCGGCGGCCAACGAATCCGCGGTGACAACCGCGGAGTTCGCCGCCCAGGCGGACGAATTACTCGCGCATGGCGAAGAAAAACAACGCATCCGCGGCGCCTTATCGCAGCTCCCGGAAGCGCAGCGCGCCGCGATCGATCTCGCGTTTTTCCGCGGCCTGACCCAGATGGAAATTTCAACCCAACTGGCGGTGCCGCTCGGCACGATTAAGGCGCGCATCCGGCGCGGCTTGCTCGCGTTGCGCGATGTTCTGGAGCCCTCGGCATGATCGAAGAACCAGATGAGGAACAGGCGGCGCTCCATGCGCTGGAGATGCTGGAAGGCGAGGAGCGGAGCGCCTTTGCCGCGCGTCTCGCGGGCGATCCCCAGCTGGCGGAGGCGGTCGACCAATTCCGCGAGACGGCGGCGAAACTCGCGGAGATGGTCCCCGCGCGTGATCTGCCGGCTTCGCTCGAAGGAAGGATTCTCGCGGAAATTCGGAGCCGCCGCGAAGTCATCGCGCTGCCGCCGGCGCGTGCGCTCGCGTGGTTACCGTGGGCCATCGCGGCGTGCCTCGTGCTCGGCTGCGCGTTCCTCCTGCGCGACCGCAACCAGCTGCACGATCAGCTCGCCGTGCTGCAACGTCGGGATACGATCTCGCGATACCAGATCGCCAGTTTGAGTTCACAGCTCGAGAGCGTGCCGAAAGGAAACGCCGTCGCGGTGTGGGATGCGGAGAAACAGGAAGGCGTGTTGAAAGTGCTCGATGTTCCTCCGGCCGGACGCGATCGCGATTACCAACTTTGGCTGGTTGACCCCGCGTATGGACAGCCGGTCGATGCGGGCGTTTTCAAGGTCGAGAAAGACGGAGCCACGAAGTTCACTTTCAAACCGAAGGCGCCAGTGAAGTCGATCAACGCCTTCGCCGTCAGCCTGGAACGCAAGGGCGGTGTGCCGAAGGCCGAGGGCCCAATGGTGCTCGTCGGCAAGTAGCGGGCAGTGGCGGCGCCGTGCGTTTTCAAAGCGCCAGCGTCGGCGTCTCTGTCTGGCGAATGGACTGCGATGCAACGCATTGCCATTCGCCATTGCGCTCCACCCAGGTGTCGGTCCAGCGAATCGTGTAACTGAACGCCCGGCCCGCGGCGTCCTTTCCCTTCTGCTTCGTGGTTCCTACAATCACGGCGGCGTTGCCGTGCACGCGCACATCGAGGCGACTGTTTGTGACCGACGTATATGTGTTCGTGTCCCGGTGAATCGCGGAGAGCAGCCCTGCCTTGTTGACGATTGTGCCTCCAGCGGTCACGCCGACGTAGTCCCCGGCGAGCAGCCCTTCGATCGCTTTCATGTCGTGGCTCGAAATAGCCGCCGCCCATTTATTTTCCATTTCGCGGACGGCAACTTGCGCATCTTTCGGCGCCGCAGCAGTCGTGGAAGGAGGGGCCGCGAGCGACGGTGAAGCTTTGGGGCGCGGCGTTGCAGTCGGGCGCGGCGTCGCTGTTGGGCGCGGCGTCGCCGTTGGGCTTGGTGTCGCGGTGGGGCTTGGTGTCGCTTTCGCGCGCGGACTCGCCGCCGCTACCGGAGCTCCTTTCTTCGCCGCTTTCGGCGTCGGCGTCACGATCGGAGTGCTGGTATCTTCGGTAACTGTTTCCACCGTCGGCTCGCTGCGAAGGGACGGCTCGGACGCGCGCAAACCAAGCCGCCGCGGCGTGGGCGTGGTCTCTTGCCCGCGGGCGATGGAAATTGCAGCCAGCGACGCAAGCGTGAGCGTGAGGAGGGTCGTCTTCATGGAATGATGGAGTTTGAGAAAGCAATATAGGTTATCACAACACCTGGTCCGCTGCGCGGCTGATCGAGTTCCGCCTCTCCGCGATCGCCACTTCAGGGCGCGAGCCGCTCGATCAGCCACCCGCCGCCCGCTTCCCGTGTGTAGCGGAATCGGTCGTGCAGGCGATTCGTTCGTCCCTGCCAGAACTCAATCGTGCTCGGCGCCACGCGATAACCACCCCAGTGCGGCGGGAGGGGAATCGCGCCGCTGGCGTATCGCTCCTGCAACTCCGCCAGGTGCGTCTCGAGCACTGCGCGGCTCGCGATCACCTCGCTCTGGCGGGAGGCCCACGCACCGAGTTGGCTGCCGAGCGGGCGGGAATGAAAATACTCCTCCGACTCCTCGCGCGACGTCTTCTCGACGCTGCCTTCGATCCGAATCTGCCGCTCCAGCTGCACCCAAAAGATGTTCAAGGCCGCGCGCGGGTTTTGCTCCAGCTGTCGCCCTTTGTCGCTCAAGTAATTCGTGAAAAACACGAACCCGCGTTCGCTGATTCCCTTCAACAATACGATCCGCGCAGACGGCGCGCCGTCATTCCCGACAGTCGCCAGCGCCATCGCATTCACATCGCGGATCTCCGCAGCGGCGGCAGCGCCGAACCACTGCGCAAACTGCTTGATCGGGTCCGGATCGAGATCGGCGCGACGCAACCCGTGCGCCACGTAATCGTGCCGGAGCTCGGCGATATCCAGCGCATCGCTCATCGGCTGCCCTAAAGTTGCGAACGGAATGGAATCGCCACCCACTCCGTGATCCGTTCCCAGGTCGAGCGCTTCTTGAAATCGTCCAGCGTATATTCCTTCGACTGCGCCAGATCCTTCTCGAACGCCTGCTCCATCCCGCGACCGAACCGTCCATCGTAAACCACCAGGTCGAGCTCCTCGTTAATCTCCGACGAGCGCCCATCGAGATTCGACGAGCCGATCATCGCAAAGATCCCATCCGCCACCATCGTCTTCGCGTGGATCATCGTCGGCTGATACTCGAAAATTTTCACGCCGCCCTCCAGCATCTTTCCGTAGGCGCTGCGGCCAGCTGATTGAGTGAGCGGCTGATCGTTATGCGGACCGGGGAGCATGATCCGCACGTCGACCCCGCGGCGCACCGCCTGGACCAACAGTTGGACCTGATCGTCGGTCGGCGTGCAATACGGGTTTGTGATCCAGATGCGCTGCTCCGCGGCCGCAAAGGTCACCGCCTGCACCATTGGGATCGGCGCGCTCGAGAAGGAATGCGATTCCACGATCTGCGCATGCAAATCTCCCGCCGGCGGCAAAGCCGGGAACTGCCCCGCCCCGGTCAGCGCCTCGTGGAACGTCTTCACCCAATGGCCCTGAAAGGCCGATTGCAGGATGCTCACGACCGGTCCCTCCAGTCGCACCTGCGTGTCGCGCCAGTGGTGCTCGTCTTGCGCGTGACCGCTCCATTTATCGGCGAATGCCGCGCCTCCAGTGAAGCCGATTCGCCCGTCCACGATCAACATCCGGCGATGCGAACGCCGGTTGGTCCGATCCATCCGCCAGGATTGCACCGGGTGGTAGTAGGCAAATTTGCAGCCCGCATCCGTCATCATCCGCACGTCGGAATTATCGAGCGACCAGCCGGAGCCGATCCCATCGAGCAGCACTCGCACCCGCACCCCGGCCTTCGCGCGCTCGCAAAGGGCGTCGCGGAACTGATGTCCCACGCCATCCGACTTCATGATGTAAGCGGCGAAGTTTACCGTCTGCTGCGCAGAGTGAATTGCCTCCAGCATCGGCCCAAAATATTCGTCGCCGTTCTGCAACACCTCGATCTTGTTGCCACCGAGCGGGACCGGGTTCGTCAGTGCGAGCGCCGAACCGAAGAACTCCGGCGACCGCACCGCAAAGGTGTGATCGAGTTTATACTCGAGCGTCTGCCGCCGGATGAAGAACAAGCAGAAAACCAGTACGAGACCGAGAAACGCCAGCACCACGGAGATCCACTCGCCGAGCGTGAGCGCGCCATAGCGTTGGCCGAGCCGTCCCGCGGCACCCTTTCCTTTGCCTGATCCCGCCATCGCACTGATTCGTTTCCTGCAGGCAAGTTGATCGGGCGCGGCGGCTTCAGCGCCCGACTTGCGAAGACTGGTTCCGGTTCTTCTGCGCCGTTCCTCCCGGAGGGGTGTAATATCAGCGGCGGAGGCTCGCGCGGTGCCGGGCGGCTGCTGTATAGCCACGTCGCTGTGTCGCCGTATCTGCGTGCGCCCACTGTCCCGCCACAGCGGGTCGCTACAGCGCTGCCCGCGGTACCGTGCCTGCGCGGTAGTGCGTGGGATTGGAATCGGCGCCCCTCAAACGTGCGAACCGGCTGGCATCGGGTGCAACGCGCGCCCCCGGCGGTTTCCCGGCGCACCGCTTTGCCGTAGGGAGAATCGGAGCTTCTCCTTTGCTTCAAAGATCCTCGCCTGGTTCTCGTCCAAGGCGTCTCCCGTCACGAGGTCCTGCACAATCTCCGCTGCGACCGCCGGCCAGTTTACCGTGACGATATCCACCGCCGCTGAAGGCAGCACGACCGGGAAAAGCGACTCCATCGGTCCATCGATCAAAGCCACCCGGCACATTGTTAGCACCGCCGCGATCGTGTCCGGTGCACGCGACCCCAGCATCGTGGCCGCGGGCGCCGGGAGGATGATGCCTTTCCCGCAATTCTTACAGAGCGACTGGAGCAACGTGCTGATGTGCCCGTCCCGGACCGTCGCGATTTCACAATCGAGCCCTTCGCCTTGCACAAGCGCGCGCAGGTTTTTCAGGCGTTCCGTATCCAATGAAGTATCCCGCGTGGTGCGAATCACGGTGGCGCCGGTGAGACCGCTCTCGTCCCGCCACTGTCGCAGGATCGCCCGGATGGCGCGCTGCCGGTGCACCTGATAGCGCGCAGGAAGACCGGACAACGGCGCGATATTGATCCCCACAAACTGTATCCCAAGGTCGCGCAGGCGTGGCCCTGTTTCCCGGTCTCCGGCGCCGGGCAGGAGCCAAAGCACGGTATCGACGCGCTCCTTTTTCAATCGTGCAATGATCGTCTCGGTTCCTTCTTCGGGCTCCTCAAAGAAGATGGTCTGGATCACAAATCCGCCGCGGCGCAGCTGGTCGCGCAAACAGATGACCGCGGCGCGATAATCCGCCAGAGCTTGGAACCGGAAAATCGAGACGGGCATTCCGACGACCCCGCGCACCTTCAGCTCGCGGCCCGTGCTACGTCCAAGCAGAAGGGTGCGAGACCCGCGGATGCTGCCGAGGACGCCCTCTTCGGTTAGCTGCCGGTAAACAGCCGCCATCACGGAAGGTGTCACTCGGAAACGCTTCGCAGCCGCTCGCAGTGAGAAAAACGCCTGCGACGTTTCTCCGCGTTCTCGGTCCGCCAGGCTCCGGACCTTCTCGAGCAAACGCTCCCCTTTCCGCTTCGGGGCAGACGTTGCAGGGCTGTCGAAAAGTCGTGCAGGCTTGGATGGAGTAGGGCGTCCCATCACACCTAAAACGTTTCTGAGGTGGGGCAAAGACGTGTCGAACTGTACCGAAACTGTTTATAACTGCTCGCCAACTGTTCGTCTCGCCCTCCGTCTCTCCACCCCGCTACAACCGGCGCATGGAACTGCGCCTCCTCCTTCCTCAATTAGCTGCCGTTAGCCTGCTCCTTTACGGAGGCACTCTCCGCGTACAGGCGGAACTGGGTGACCAGAATCCCACGGGGATTTCCGGGCAATTCAACGGCAACGTCACTACTGGAGGCTCCTACGACCCTTACACGGGAAATGCCACCCGCTCGATTACAGACATTGTTGTTCCGGGCGCGGTCGGCGCTTATCCACTCGATTTCACTCGCACGCTAAATACCCGCAATATCGCCTCGGAGCCCGCCGGTGGCTCGGGTCAGGCTTTTGGTGCGGCGGGCGGCTGGCGGCATTCCTATCAGTGGACCATTGAACGAAGGGTCATTCCTGGCACGTGCGACGAGTCCATCCGGCCGGGCGGGTATAGTGTGCATTACCCCGACGGTCGGCGCGTGACCTTCGGGGGCGATCCAAATAGCACTGAGCCTTTCCGGCCCTTAGCGTCGGGTATCTCCGACCGCTTTCAGCCAATTGAGCAGGACAATCCGCACAGCTGTTATCTCCTCCTGGCGGATGGAGGAAAAATCTGGTTTGAAGCCTCCATTACGCCAGAGCGATGCCCCAATTCTCCGGGTACTACGGGCCAGTTAACCTTCGATTACACGTTGAGCGGCGTGATCGACCCGTACGGCCAGGTCACCATGATTGATGGAGGAATCGATTCGCATGGGGAGTTCCGCGTCGATAAGATCACTGAACCAGGTGGTCGCAATCTGACTCTTTGGTATAGCGAGGAGCTGCTGAACTCAATCGAAGAGAGACTGGTGCCCGATCCCACGGTGACACCGAAAAGAGTCGTCAGATACGGCTATTCGATTCAAGCGGGGGGCTCTCAGGGTCTTACGAGCGTCAACTACTTTGACGATCCGTCGCTCACCGCTACCTACACCTATCAGCCCAGCAACACGAGCAGCAACCCGGTTCCGCTGATCGAGACCTGCGACGATACGATGTATCCGGGCGCAATGAGCCGGATTCGCTACGAATTCATGCAAGGTGGTGACTACGGGCAGCTGCACAGTGAAAAGCGCCCCGACGGCACCCTTGTCTCGCAATTGGACGTCACCACCGGCAACACGCGCATGGAAACGCGCGGAGACGAAGCGACGCGTACATTCACCTACACGGGAGGGCTGCTGACGGCTTGGACCGACTTTATGCCCTCGCCGAACACTGCCACCTGGTCACAGGGACATGGCACCGGGAATCTGACCGGCTTCGTCACCAGCGCCACCGACCCGCGGGGACAGTCAGCTTCTGGATACGTCACGAATTTCGGCCGGGACGCCATGACCGGGAAGGTGACCTCGATCACGTATCCGGCGACTCCGTCCGATGAAAATGGCACCGGCGGGACAAGAAACATCGGTTACGAGAGCCTCTTTTACATCGCGAACGTCAGCGATGAACGCGGCAAACTGACCACCTATCAGCGGGATCAGTACCATCGGATTTTCGAGGTGGACTACCCGCAGAGCGATTACGAGACGAGCGCTCCCTATGAAAGCTTTGGTTACACCGCTTTGGGTCAGGTGGCGGTGCACATGCGCAGGAACGGCTTTTATGACCATTTTCTTCATGACGAGCGCGGTTTGCTGAAAATCGCGTGGAATCCACTCCCCGGCGCGGGCCAGCCCGACCCGGCCGGCCCAGAGGCGAAGACCGTTTTCACCTACTACCCGGTAGGCGATGTCTGGCAGGACCGCGTGCAAACCGTAACCGACGCGCGCAGCCATACCACACAGTATGAGTATGAGCGTTCGCCGGATGGCACTCGGATCGCGGGACGTGGACTGGTGAGCAAGGTGATCAACCCCGACACCACCTTCCGCAAGTTCTTCTATAACTCACTCGGCGACACGGTGCGGGTAAAAAACGAGCGTCAGGAACCAGTCGAGTATGATCGCGATGATTACCGCCGTCTCACGGAAGTGCGCACCCCTCTGCCAGACGCGGAGCATCCATGGGCGCGGACGAACTACGACTACACACCCGCGGAGGGTATCTCCGCTTATGCCCGCACCGCATCCGCTCCGACGACCGTGACGGGTCCCACGACGGTTACGGTCCACAACGGGTATGATGCCGACATTCGGCTCGAGACCACAACCCACGACAATCCGGGCGGAGTCGCTGCGACCACAACTTTCCACTATGATCTGGCGGGAAATCGGGATTGGATAGTCGACCCGCGCAGCTATCAGACAGATACGGAATATGACCAGCGAAACCGGAAGACCACGGTCACGAGCCCGCCGATCAGCGCCGCCGCCAACGCTCGCTATGTGACGCAATGGTTTTACGATCCGGCCAGTAATGTGCGCAAAATCATTCTGCCGGACTCTACCACGGGGCAGCCCAGAGAAATCACTCGCGAGTACGACGCCATGAATCGCCTCTGGCACTCCTGGGACCAAATGAACCGGCTCACGACCACCACCTACTCGGCCTCGGGCATGGTCAAGAGCGTGCTTGATCCGAAGATGCATCTTACCCAGTTCGATTATAACGAGCGGGATTTGAAGAAGACGATGACCTACCCGGACGCTGCCACGACAGGCGAGTGGAAATACGACAGCGTGGGCAACCTGACGGAGCGCCCGACGATCGGAGGGCCGCGGCAACTCTTTCATTACGACGAGCGCAACCGCCTCGCGCAGATGCGCTGGAGCAACGCGATCGACTCGAGCGATTTTGGTTACGACGAGGTGGGCCGGCTCACCTCCGCGATGAACCCGAACAGCACGATTACGCGCGCCTACGATGTGGGCGGCCGCATGACGTTCGACCGGCAGGCGTTCGTCACGGTGCCCGCGCCGCCGAATCCTCCGGTCGAACCGGTGCGGGCCGTCTCGCGCAAGAGCCATGGGAGCGCGGGGTTCTTCGATTTGAATCTACCCCTCAGCGGGACTACCGCGGTCGAATGCCGCAGTGGGGGCACATCCGGCAGTCATCAGTTGGTCATGACATTTCCGGTGCCAGTGACCCTCTCTGGTGCGAAGATCGTCAACGGGACCGCGACGGTTGCGGACACGAGTGTGAGCGGGAATGATGTGACGATCGACCTGAGCGATGTGAACGATGCGCAGTTCCTCTCCGTCCGGTTGAACGATGTGAGCGATGGCTCGAATACCGGGGATGTGGTCGTCTCATTCCGCCTCCTTTTCGGGGATACGAATGGCGATGGGACCGTGAATACCGGCGACCGGCTGCAAACCGCCGGTCGGCAGGGGCAACCATTGAGCGCGGCGAATTTCCGCTCCGATGTGAACATGGATGGGGCCATCGATAGCACCGACGTGGACTTGGTACGCGCGGAGGCGGGGAGCGGGCTGCCGGCCGCTCCTCCGGCTGGCCCGGTGGTGGAGGTGTCCTACGAGCACGATGCGGAGGGGAAACGGACGCGCTTGTCGGTGCCGGGGACGGATTACGATTTCGGCTACGGCTACGATGGGATGGGGCGGCTGCAGAATATCTTCTACCGGCCCGATCCCAATCCATCACCGTATTATCAGTATGAGTATGACCAGTCCTCGAATGTGACGCTGCGCCGCAGCCTGCTCAATGTAACCGAGCAGCGCTACACGCCCGATGAGATCAATCGGATGACGGAGCGGGCCATCGCGATCCCGGACCCGGCGCAGCCCGGCATGTTCTACGATCTCTCGCACGAGCACTACGGACTCGACCCGCAGGGACGGCTCCAAACGCTCTACCGGGAGGAGGATCAGCTCTCGGATATCTTCGATTACAACCCGGCCGGGGAACTGCGGGAAGTGAAGTATGGCGCGGAGTGGGATGGAACGGGGTATGTAAACGAACACCGGAAAGTGAACTATCACCTGGACGACGCGGGCAACCGGGAAGGGCTCGCCGGGGTGGACGAGAACGGCAACCAGCTGGCCTACACCCCAGACCTGCTGAACCAATACACCGTGGCCAACAGCAACCCGGTGGCGAACGGGAGCCAGCACGAGCTAACGGATCATGCAGGGGTGCAATATCAATATATCGGCGACACGCATCTAAGCTCGGCGACTTCTGCGGCCGGCACCTACCAGGCCGGCTACGACGCGCTAGGGCGGCTGGTGCGGCGGACCACGAACGGGCAACCGACCTTTTATGCCTTTGACGGGCCGCACGCCATTATGGAGTACAACCCGGGCGGCACCGTGATCGCGAATAGCCTCTACGGAAAGGGCATGGATGAGTTGATCGCGCGCAATAACTACGGGCAGGAGCAATTCTTCCACCAGGATCGGCTGGGCAATGTGAGCGCGGTGACCGGCCCCTACGGTGTGCTACTCGAGCAATATCGCTATGACGCCTACGGCAAACCGACGTTCATCGGGCCGCGTGGTGTGGAACTGCAACGTTCGCGCATCAACAATCGATTCCTCTTTACCGGCCGGGAGTGGGTGCAGAACTACGGCTTCTATGAGTTCCGGGCACGGGCTTACAATCCTCGTCTGGGCAGGTTCATGAGCGAGGATCCAATGGGCTTCGCGGCGGGGGATGCGAATCTCTTCAGGTATTGCGCCGGTGATCCGGTCAATTTCGTTGATCCCAGTGGACTCTTTGAATTCGGGGAATTCGCGCGCGGAGCTGCTAATGTGGCTCTTGGCTCCATCGAAATTGGCGCAATTGCCTTCGGCGAAGCGCCAACATTTGGAATGATCACCTTGGGACTTCCGCTCGCAGTGGGCCAGTTCTCGATTGGCGTTGCACAGGTCGTGGAGTCCTTCGCAAGAACGGATCACCTCGCCGACCAGATGATTGCTGATCCATACCACGCCTTTGGAGCTATGCTTCCATCGAGCGGTGGGCGAATCGTTAGCGCAGCGCTAGGTGGGTACTCAGTCTACGGGGGAGCCAGCGGCGTCTGGAACGGGGAGCCATATTGGCGCAATGCAATCAACATCGGAAGCGGCATTTGGGACATTGGCGAGGCGAAACTTGATAACGGGCCCGGAAGCGACCGAATAACAGTCTATGACGCGTATGGTAGACCGTACGATGGCGGCATGCAGGTGAACGTCATGGGCAAGCCGGTCGCGCCCCCAAGTTTTGGCGGGCTTCACGTCGATAATACATTTAACAGCCCCGGACACGGCAGCGGCTTAAATTATGGAAGCTCTGGAGGCGCGCCGGCTTCCGTCGTCCTATCAACGCTTTTCCAAACTCTCGTGGGGGTTCCCGGCGGCGGCGGGCAACCAGGCGAAGGATCACACCCTGTACCATTCGATAAGGAATAACATTATTTATAAGGCCCTGAACGTAACGAAGCGAATGACATCTTCCACCCTCACTGCAATCTCTCTTTCGGCTGTCGGCTTACTCGCGCTTTCTGTGGCTATTGTTCGGCACCTCTCGGGGGACAGAGGGCGGCGTTTATTTGTATTATATTATATCGCGATTCTTTTCGCGCTGAGCGCCGTCGCGACTGGGCTTGGTTGGATTCGTTGGACACACTAAGATGCAAGGAACATACTCGCTATACATAAAACTTATCGCCGCGGTTCTCTTCGGCTTCTGGGCGGTTTCGCGATATCGCCACGATCACCGTCCTCGCGCGTGGATTTTATTTGCGATTGCAAGCCTTGGGTCGTTATTAATGTTGTTCTTAGGCGCCTGACGGTGCCAACGGTTCACGTCGGTTTGGAAACGCGACATGCAGATAAAGAATTCCGGACGCCAACGCGTGCTTCACCGGAAGCTACGGTAAAATATTTCCGAAGGCTGAAGTGGTACAACATCGTTCGGATCGCAGTTCCCGTTTTGACCGTGGTGGGCTTTTGGGTCGTGTTTCGTAGCCCCAACGTGTTCGCTCGTTTTGGTGAGGGCTTTTTCGTGGTCGCGCTATTGGTTCCGCTGCATCTTTCGACGGGCTATTTCTTTCGTTGTCCGGTTTGTGGATATGCCTTTAGCGGGTCACGATACAATTCGGAGCCAAAGTGGCATGCTTGCCCTGAATGCGGCGCACAGTTCACTGATCGACCAAAGCTACGGTACCCGCCGTTGTGAAGACAACGGGCGGCGCGATGCCTTCACCTACAACCCGGCCGGGGAGCTGAGCGGGGTGAACTACGGCGAGCAATGGAGTGGAACTGCGTGGATCAGCCCGCTTCGTACGGTGACGTATGCACTGGACGATGCCGGGAACCGTATCGGCGCGAACGGGGTCACGGACAACGGCATCCCGACCTCCTTCGGCACGCCGAACAGCTTGAACGGGTTACAGGACCGTGGGCGGAGCGACGGTGAGCCACGGCAGCCAGCACGAGCTGACCGCGCTGAATACCACGCCGCCCTACGGAAACGTCGCTTATGCGTACCTGGGCGATGGACCGCTGGCGGCGGTCTCCTCTTCGACCGATGGGGTTTACACCCTGGGCTACGACGCGCTCGGCCGGACCGTGCGGCGCGCCTCCAACGGGCAGACGACCAATGTGGTCTACGACGGGCCGCGCGCGATTCTGCAGAAAGCCTGGGGGTCAGCTTCATAATTTCGCTCTCGCCATCTGACCGCGGCTGGTGATAGGCAAGGGCCATGGCTCGCAAGGCGCGCGTAGAGTTGACGGTGCGCTTTACCATGTAGTCCGCGTTGGTGTCAGGTCTTTGCATTCAACAATTGACCGAATTAAAGCGTGTCATGCATTTTATTGACCTCTCGAAGCCGCCGGGGACATCGCAGAACGTCCGGCGAAAGCGCCAGAATCCTGGCGCACTCCAAGACGCGTCCGCGCCTAACCAACGCCCGGCCTGCGCTTGCGTTGTGGAGTGCGGCGCTATTGCGCCGCTTTCCTACGCCACGCTCACCCCCCACTCCCCCTCCGGCACGACTGGCTTCCTCATCCCCCTTCGCCGGGGAAATGTGCATGACACGCACTAGAAGCGAAGCGGTAGGAACTGGAAGCATGTCGCGTCCGCTTCGCGTGGCGCGCCAAGCCGGGAGATTGTTGAATGCAAAGACCTGACACCAATCGCCCCTATGACATTGTTGAATGCAAAGACCTGAACCAATCGCCCCCAACGACACCAATCGCCCCCAACAAGCAGAACACCAACACGAGACCGAAAAACGCCAGCGCGATGGAAATCCACTCGCCGAGCGTGAGCTTGCCATAGCGCTGGCTGAGCCGCCCCGCAGCACCCTTTGCCTGATCCCGCCATCACAGTGATTCGTTTCCAGCAGGCAACTTGATCGGGCGCAGCCTTTTCAGGGCTGCCGCCGCGTGCAGGCATAGTGGACCCACGCCAACAGGACCACTTGTAACGGCAGCCGCGCCCAAAGCAGCCATGCCGGCACCGCACGGCCGCCGAACTGCATCCCATTCATCGCTGCATAGACGTTCGCCGGAAAAACCGCGACCAGCAGTGCGAGCAAGCCAAACCCCGCCAGGCGCCGCGTCGGCTGCCACAAAATCCCAAGTCCGCCCAGCACCTCCGCCACCCCGCTGCTCGCGACCAGGGCCTCCGGCCAAGGAAGCACTGGCGGCATGATGGCGAGATACGGCGCCGGTGAGATGAAGTGGTTTGCCCCCGCCGCCACGAAGAGCACCGCCAGCAGCAGGCGCGAGATCGCCACAGCTAATCCGTCGTCTTGCCTTGCAGCAGCGGCTCCGATGGCAGCGTCTTGGGCCCGTCCTCGGTGCAAACCGCGAAAGTGCTTTCGGGATACAACGCCACGCCCGCGTATTCGCCTTTCGCGTTCAGGCAATAGAAGTTCACGTTGAAATTCGGCTCGCCGCGGCTGTTCAGGAGACGCTTCTCAATCGTGTTCGCCTTGATTCGTTTGCACGCGTCAATCCCCGCGTCCTTCGGGTGCATCCCGCGCCGCATGTTCTCCACGATCAGGAATGAACAGAGCCCGTAGAGATTCGCTTCGCCGCGGCCCGTGGAGCCAGCCGCGCCGATCTCGCCATCGACGTAAAGACCGGCCCCGAGAATTGGCGAATCCCCCACGCGTCCCGGAATTTTCCACGCCAGCCCGCTCGTGGTGGTAACGCCGCAGATCTCGCCTTTCGCATTGATGCCGTCGCAATTGATCGTGCCGTGAATGTGCTGCGGATCGATCAGACCTTCCGCGACCATCGCCATCATCGCGCGATGCCCGGCTTCCGCCCGCTTCTCCGGGTCGAGATAATGCTCCGGATCGGTCCGGCGTTTCCAATCCAGCCACAGCCGCCGCGATTCGTCCGTGTTCAGATCGTCCTCGATCTTGAAACCCATGCCCCGCGCAAATTTCTGCGCACCGTCGCCGACGATCAGATGGTGATCCGTATGTTCCATCACCGCTTGCGCCACGTTTGATGGCGTTCGCACGCCCTCGATGCACGCCACGCCGCCCGCGCGCTTCTTCGGCCCGTGCATGCAACAGGAGTCGAGTTGCACCACGCCATCGGCATTCGGCAAACCGCCGTAGCCGACGCTCGTATCCGCGGGATCGAGCTCGACGATGTTCACGCCCGCGATCAACGCCTCCAGCACATCGCTGCCCTGCGTCATCATCGTCCACGCCTTGTGCACGCAGGTCATGTCACCGCCGTTCTTGAACTTGTTGCCGTTGGCGGACGAGATCACCACTGGCTTGATTGACTTCGAGGTCATGATGTTGGGTCCCTGCGCGAGGAGCGAGCGGGCGCTCGCCCCGGCCAGCGTGGCGCCGACGGCGGTGCGGACAAATTCGCGACGGTTCATGTTATTGGAGCTTCAGGTTTTCCTTCAACCACGCGAGCCGATCGCGGCGCGCGGTGTCGTTGCGGATTTCGTGGTCTGAATGGTAAACGCGCACCGCCTTCGGTTCGGGTGCAGCGGCAGCGAGCGCTTCGGCGCGTTCCTTCGTCACATGCTCGTCGTGATCGGCGAACTGCAGCAGCACCGGCCCCTGGATTTTCGGGAGGTAACGAATCGGGTCGAGCGGCGCCATTTCCTCGATGAACTTCTGCCGCACATCTTCCGGTGGCTTCGGCCCGTAGAGAAACCAATCACTAAACGATTGCGTGCCCGCGATGAAAACAAAGAACCGCACCCGCAGGTCGGCCGCCGCCGCGAGTGCGCCATACATCGCGCCGAAGTCGTGACCCACGTAGGCGACGCATTGCCGATCTACATTTGGCTGCGACACCAGCACATCGAGCGCCCGTCGCAGATCTTTCACCTGCTCGACCGAGCGGGCGAAATCATCCTCGCGTTTGCGTTCTTGGAAGTATTCCGGCCGCGACCACGGCGTATCGATCAGCAGCGAAACTGCGCCCGCTTTCGCCAATTCGATCGCGTCGGGCAGGAACTGGCTGCGGTTCGAACTCGCTGCCGGCGGGCCGTACCAATGCACAAAGAGCACCGCTGGCCGAAAGCTGCTGCCGGCGTTTGATGTCACGACGGTGGCTGCGTTGCGGGTGCCGTCAGCGAGGGCGTACGTGATCTCGTGCAAGGTGACGCCATCCTGCGCGCGCGTGCCGGTTTCCTGCATGTCGAGCGGGTGGCGGGTGTCGTCCTGGAACGAAATGTCAGCTCCCGCGGCTCCTCCACAGAGAACGATTGAAAGCACCAGCACGAACAACGGACGCATGATCGCTGCAGCATGCATTCCCCTCTGCTTGCTGTCGACTGCTCGACGTCCGCGACTGGTCATAGCAACTGATATGGATCTACGTCCACCGACGCGAGTACATCTTCCGGGAGCGGCAGCTTGTCGAGGGTTTGCCTGACGAGTCGGCTGAGGCGCATGATCGCGGCGCCGCGCAGAAGAATGTGAAATCGAAATTGCCCCTGCATCTTCTCGAGCGGCGCCGCGGTGGACGCGCCCACGACGAATTCTTCCGGCAGCGCTTCCCGCAAACGTCGCGCCATCGTCTCGGCCGAAAATTCCGCGCGCGCTTCGTGCGCCGACCGCACCGTCAGCAGCACGGCGTGGGTGAAAGGCGGGAAATCGCACCTTTCCCGGAATTCGAGCTCCTGGTCGAAGTAGCCGGTGAAATCGTGGTGGCGCGCGAACTGGATCGACGGACTGAAGGGCGTGAAGGTCTGCACGAAGACTTCACCCGGGGTCTCGCCGCGGCCCGCCCGGCCGGCGACCTGCGTGAGGAGCTGAAACGTCCGCTCGCCTGCGCGGAAATCCGGCAGGTGCAACGCCAGATCGGCGTTGATGATCCCGACGAGTGTGACGTTGGGAAAGTGGAGCCCTTTCGCGATCATCTGCGTGCCGACGAGGATATCGATCTTGCCGGAACGAAAGGCGCGGAGGGTGTCGCGAAAGGCGTCTTTCCGCGTCATGGAATCTGCGTCCATCCGTTTCACGACCGCTTGCGGGAAGAGCTGCGCGACATTCGCCTCGACTTTCTCCGTGCCGAAGCCGGAATAGGCGAGCGCGTCTTCGTGGCAGCTCGGGCACTTCTTCGGGACCGCCGCGGTATGGCCGCAGAGATGGCAGCTCAGGCGCGCGGCGGTGCGGTGAAAGGTGAGCGCGACGCTGCAATTCGGGCATTCCCGCGCTTCGCCGCATGCAGTGCAAACCAGCGAAGTCGAGAACCCGCGACGATTGAGAAACAGGATGGTCTGCTCGCGCTTTTCGAGGCGCGCGGCGATCGCGCTGTAAACCTTCTCTCCGAGGATGGTGAGGGATTTCGCTTTCCGCTTTTCGTTCCGCAGATCGACCACCCGGATCAACGGCATCTGGTTGTCATCGACGCGCAAGGTCAGATTGAGCAGGCGATACTTCCCGCGCGTCGCGTTGAAGTAGCTCTCGAGCGAGGGCGTGGCGGTGCCGAGCAGCACCACGCATTGTTCCAGCTTTCCGCGGACCACGGCGACGTCCCGCGCGTGGTAGCGGGGTGATTCCTCCTGCTTGTAGGAATTCTCGTGCTCTTCGTCGACGACGATCAGCCCGAGGTTCTCAAGCGGCGCAAAGATCGCGCTCCGGGCGCCGATCACGATCCGGGCGCGACCGGCTTGAATCTTGTGCCATTCATCGTGCCGTTCGCCTTCGGATAAACGGCTGTGCAAGACCGCGACGATGTCGGCGCCCTCCGCAAAGCGACTCTTGAAACGCTCGACCGTCTGCGGCGTCAGCGATATCTCCGGCACGAGCACGATGGCGGTTTTGCCCGCGTCGAGGGTGGAGCGAATCGCCTGCAGATAGATTTCCGTCTTGCCGCTGCCGGTGACGCCGTGGAGCAAAAGCGGGAGCGCGGTCGCCGGCGATTGTAACGCTTCCTGGACCGCAGCGAGCGCGGTGACCTGCTCGGCGTTGAGCGTCAGGTTGGTGCTGGGAATGAATTGCTCGTCCGCGTGCGGGTCACGCTGGACCGCTTCTTCGCGCAGCTGGACGAGCCCGCGTTTTTCCAGCGCGCGAAGCGTCTGGTTATCGAGTGAGGTCTGCCGCAGAAGATCGGCGGCGGAGACCGGCGCAGCCAACCCGAGGACTGCTTCAAGCAGCTCCGCCTGGCGCGGGGCGCGTCTCCGCAGTTTTTCGAGCTCCTCTTCGGGCACCGCGCGCGCGGCCCGGACGAAGAGCTGCTTTTTGTAGCCGATCTGCCCGCGGCGAATCACCTGGGGCAGGAGGCTGCGCATGACGGTCTCGATCGAGCAGCAATAGTAGGCCGCCATCCAGCGCGCCAACTCGAGCAGCTTCGGGTTCAAGGCCGGCCCGTCGCCGACGAGCGCTTCGATCGGCCGCACGCCGGTCGCTTCGGTTTCCTCCAGAATCGCCACCACGGTTGCGAGGGCGGAGTGCTCGCGGAAGGGCACCCGCACGCGCCAGCCGATATTTACCCGCTCCGCGAGACTTTCCGGGACCGAGTAATCGAGCTCGCGATGGATGACGCGATCGATGATGACGCGGACGAAGTTCGGTTTCACGAGCGGCGGATGCGACATCTTTTCCTCCACGCTGATGCGTAAAGCACGCGTAGACTATCGCAGCCACACCATGCGCTTTCTCCTCAAGATTATCATCTGCGCGCTCCTCGCGGTGGGAGCCGGGGTGGCTTACCTGGCTTTGCGATCGGGTGACACGGTCTACACCGTGCACGAATGGATGAGCCCGGCGCGCTTCCAGCAGCACGATGCGGTGATCCGCGAAGTCGCGGCCCGCCACAAGGTGGACCCGATGCTGGTGAAGGCGATCGTCTGGCGGGAAAGCCGTTTCGATCCGCGCAAGATCGGAAGCGCGGGGGAGCGCGGGCTGATGCAGGTCACAGAACCGGCCGCCCGGGAGTGGGTACAGGAAAACAAGGTGGAAAACTTCCGCGTGGAGGAGCTCTTCGATCCAAAAGTGAACGTGCAGGCTGGCACCTGGTATCTGGCGCGCGCGATTCAGCATTGGAAAAACCAGGCGGATCCAGTGCCGTTCGCGCTCGCGGAATACAATGCCGGCGCCAGCCGCGCGCAACGTTGGGCGGGCGGCGACGGCGCCGTGATGGACCCGGAGGATTTCCGCAGCAGGATCGACTTTCCCGGCACCCGCAATTACGTGGACTCGATCATGGCCCGCTACGAGTTCTACAAGCGCCGCGGAAGAATGTGAGGGCGGTTTAGGCCCGTTGTTATGGCCCGGTCCGTACCCGCAGAAACAACCGCGTCCCACTGACCGGCACGGAGGCTTTCACGGTCTGCACGTCTTCGTCCACGCGCAGAATTGTTTCCGTCGGCGTGGCCGCGGCCCACATCCGCAGGTCGTTCGATTTCTCGATGATAGACGCGGGCGCGTTTGCCCTCACCAGGCGACGGTAGGTGATGGTGAGCGCGGAGCCTTCCCGCGCCACGATGGGTGCGCCGGGGCCAATCGGACCGGCCAAGTTTAAAGAATGCGCGTAATCGGTCAGGTTGCTGATCCCGTTGCCATCCACGTCGCCGTTCGGGTCGATCACGCTGTAGATCCAGCCCAACTTCGATGCAATCCGCGATGCGTAAAAGCCGCTCGGCACAGGGCGTTTCCCGGTGATGAGACTGAAATGCGGCGGGTTGTAGCCATCCTGATAATAGAAATCCCGCGCATCGAAGAGCGCACCATCGAAGCCACCACCGCCTGAGGCGTCGCTAAAGAAAGGGCCGTCGACCGCGTAGTTGATCCCCGCCAGCTTCCAGACGAGACCGTCGCGAATGAAGACCGCGCCACCCGAGTCCCCAGAGGAAAGATGGGCCTCGTTAGGCCCACCTTCCTGATCGAAAGTCGCGTAGACGTATTGGTTGAGCGTGCCATCCGCGACAATGTCGCTCACGATGTTCTGGCCCCACCGCTCGACGCCGTCGCCGGTTCCCCAAGCCCACCCGCGCAAGGTCCCGCCCCTGGAAACAGCGGCGCCGCGTTGCGTCCCGCGACCCATCACCACGAGCGGCTGACCGGCCTCAGCCCCGCTCGTGTAGAGCGGCGCGAAGGACGGGAAGGTGCCGTTCACCTGCCAGATGCTGAGGTCGCTGAAAGGATCGCTGTAACGCTGCAGGAGGTCGTAGTTTGTTCCAAGATAATTGAAGACCGAACTGGCGCCGCTCACATGTTTCGCCGTCATGAAAAATTCCGGCGCGATCGGGGTGCCGAGGAACCCGCCGAACCCGCCCTCGTATTGCCAGCCACTTCCGGCGAGATCCCCGGTCGGCGCAGTTGTGTTCGTGGCCGGATTGCCGTCGCCTAACAAGACGACTCCGCGCGCGCCCGTGAGCGCAAGAAAGGTCGCGGCGATAAGGCCGAAACGCGTGGGGTTTCGAATCATGGCGAACAGGCGATGGCGCCCATAAAAAATCACGCTCGAAGATAGCATCGCGGCCGGATCCTGCATGCACTCATCGCAGTGCTCGCCCCCATCGACGGGCGGCGAAAGTCTGGTAACCGTGTGGCGTGGACAAAGCTGGGATCGCAGACGCACTCGAGCAGATCGCGACGCTCCTGGAGTTGAAGGCGGAGAACCCGTTTAAGATCCGCGCCTACACGAATGCGGCGCGCTCGATCGAGACGTGGGGCGGGACCGTCGCCGAGCTCGCGAACGAGGAGACGCTGGCGAAGATCCCCGGCATCGGCAAAGGCATCGCGCTGGTCGTGAAGGATCTCGCGAGCGCCGGCGCGTCGGCCTATTTCGACGAGCTGCGCGCTCAGTTTCCCCCGCGAATCCTGGAGCTGTTCACGCTTCCCGGCCTCGGCGCGAAGAAGGTGAAAGCACTCTACGAGAAGCTCGCCGTGAGCTCGATCCCAGAGCTGCAAGCGGCTTGCGAAAACGACCGGGTCGCGCAACTACCCGGCTTCGGGAAAACGACGCAGACGAAGCTTTGCCAGGCGATCGCCGCCCGCACGAAGCATGCGGGAACGTTTCAGCTCGGGACGGTTGCGCGCGAAGCCGAGACGCTGCAGGAGCATCTCCGCGCGCTCGAGGATGCACTGCAGGTGTCGCTTGCGGGAAGTTACCGGCGCCGGAAAGAGATCGTGCGCGATCTTGATTTCGTCGTGGGCTCGAACGCGCCGGACGTGATCACCCGCGCGTTTCTCGAGCACCCGCTGGTCGAGTCTGTGCTCGTGCAGGGCGCCACCAAGACCAGCGTGCGGCTGCGCTCCGGCATTCAATGCGACCTGCGCGTGGTCGCGCCGGCGGAATATCCGTTTGCGCTGAATTACTTCACCGGGAGCAAGGAACACAACGTCGTGCTGCGCAGTCGCGCGCTGCACCGCGGCTGGACTTTGAACGAGTATCGCATCGCGCCCGCGCCGGTGGATCCGGCGGCGAAGAAGAAGCGCAAAACGGCGGCCGACATCCCGGAGATCCGCGACGAAACGGAACTCTATCGCGCCCTCGAACTCGATTACGTGCCGCCGGAGTTGCGCGAGAATTGCGGCGAATTCGAGGCCGCGGCACAGCATGCTCTTCCGCGCCTGATCGAGAAGGAGAACCTCCGGGGCACGTTTCATTGTCACACCACCGCGAGTGACGGGCGCAGCACGCTGGAAGCAATGGCGGACGCCGCGGAGGAACTTGGATTGCAATATCTCGGCATCGCCGATCACAGCCACAGCTCGATTCAGGCGCGCGGACTCGATGTCGCGCGGCTGCGCGCGCAAGGCGCGGCGATCCGGAAGCTGAATGCGGAGCGACAGGACTTCCGCATTTTCGCGGGCGTGGAATGCGACATCCTGCGCGACGGTTCGTTAGACTTTCCCGACGAGGTGCTGGCGGAATTGGATTACGTCGTCGCTTCCGTGCACTCGGCCTTCACTCTCCCGGAAGCGGAGATGACGGAGCGGATCATCCGCGCGATGAACAATCCCTACGTTACGATGCTGGCGCATCCCACGGGGCGTTTGTTGCTCCGCCGGGAGCCCTATGCGGTGGACATTCCAGCGATTCTCGATGCCGCGGCTGCGACCGGCACCTGGATCGAGATCAACGCCGCGCCCAAGCGGCTCGACCTGGACTGGCGGTGGTGGCCGCTCGCGAAAGAGAAAGGGGTGAAGTGCGTCATCAATCCCGATGCACATGCGGTCGATCGTCTGCCGGAGTTGTGGTTTGGGATCGGCGTGGCCCGGAAAGGCTGGCTGACAAAAGCGGACGTCGTGAATTGCCTGCCCTTAGGGAAGATCGAGAGCGAGCTCACAAAGAAGCGCACCCGCGCGCAGCCGTAGTCTGAGGTCGCCGACCCGGCTAACCCCGCGCTCACATTTCTCCCTTTCTGGCGTTCGCGAAAGGCTCGCAGACGCCCCAGCGCGCGAACCGGAAACGCACCGCGGTCGCGAGGCAGCCGAAGCCGTAACGCACGCTTCGGCGGAAGTTGATCGAGGAGGCGTCCGGCTCGTATTTCGCCGGACAGGTGACTTCGCCGATCGGCTCCCGGAGCCAGAGAATTTGCGCGAGCATCTCGTTGTCGAAGACGAAGTCGTCGGAGTTTTGCTCGAGCGGCAGGCGCTCGAGCAAACTACCGGCAAAGGCGCGATAGCCGGTGTGATATTCGGACAGCTTTGCGCCGAATAAAACGTTCTCCGTCAGGGTGAGAAAGCGGTTCGCTACGTACTTCCACACCGGCATCCCGCCGCGCAACGCGCCGCCGCCGAGAATCCGCGAGCCGAGCACGCACGGATATAACCCGCTCGCTACCATCCCCGCCATCGCCGGTAGCAGGCGCGGCGTGTATTGATAATCCGGGTGGATCATGACCACGATGTCGGCTCCGGCGGCGAGCGCCAGACGGTAGCAGGTCTTCTGGTTTCCGCCGTAGCCGCGGTTCAGCGGGTGCACCTCCAGTTGGACCCGCTCCAAGGTGCGGGCGATCGCCACCGTCTCGTCGTGGCTCGCATCGTCGACGACGATCACGAGATCAACGATGTTTTGCGCGAGCACCTCGTCGTAGGTCCGGCGCAGGGTGCGCGCGGCGTTGTAGGCCGGCATAACCACGACGATTCGTTGACCGTTGAGCATGTGCGTTTAAGCCGCGCAGGAGGCGACGTTGCGGTTGGGCTTCTAGCCAGCGCAACTCTCGCGTTGCGGCATGTGCATCGTGAGGCATTTGCACGCGCCGCCTGCCTTTAAAAACTCGCTCATCGGCAGCGGATGACAGGTGTAGCCGCGGTCGCGCAGTTGCCCAATCAGCTTTTCCGGGCCCTGTGGCAGCACGATGTCCTGTCCGATAACGACAGCGTTGCAGCAGAAAAATGTCGCCTCCTCCTCGGGCACATCGATCAGGTTCGGCAAGCGGTCGCGGATCGCGCGCTGCCCGTATTCGTCGAAGGCTCCAGGAAACCAGAACCCGGCGCCATCCGGCAGCGGGCAAAAGCAGGTATCGATGTGATAGAAACGAGGATCGACCAGCTCGACGGAAATCACGAGGCAGCCGAGCAAATCCGCGATCGCACGATGCGAACGGATGTCGGTGCGAAACTTGTAGCCGCAGAACAAGGCGTCGCCGCCAAAGAGCGCATCCCCTTCCCCCTCGAAGTACAATTCCTGCGGCAACCAGACGATTTCATAACCGCGCGCTTCCATCCAGTCGGCGAAGAATTTTGCCTCTGCGGAGCGTTCCTTGTGCCGGAAATTGCTCGGGATGAAACGTTTTCCGACGGTCAGCCCCGCGTTCGCGGTGAAGACCATGTCTGGCAGCTTCGGCTGCGGCGTGATCAGGTTTACCTGCGTGTCGAGCGTCTTCAGCTTTTCGTAAAGCCCTTTCCACTGCGCCTGCACCAGCGGCGTATCGGCCGCACGGTCGCGGCTCATCCAGGGGTTGATCTCGTACTCGATCGCGTAATGATCCGGCGGACAAAGGAGCAGCTCGTGCATAGGGGTCAGGCTGCCGAACGGGTGTCGCTCTTCTCGATGCTCTCGGTCAACTCGCGCAGGAACGGCTCCAGGTCCGTGACCATGCCCACGGCTTGAAACGTCTGGTGGCTCGTGAGCCGTGTGACCGCGCGGGGATCGATATCGACACAGACGATTTTCACGGTCGCCGGGAGCATGTTGACGACCGCGATGGAGTGCAGCATCGAGCCCATCATCAGCACCAGCGAAATATCACGAAGCTTGTCGCGCATGATGCGCTGCGCTTCGACGGCGTCGGTCGTAACGCCGGGAATCGGCCCATCATCGCGGATCGACCCGGAAAGCACGATCTCCACTCCCTGCCGCACGCAGGCGTGCATGATGCCGCGGGTCAGGATTTTCTGCTCGACGGCGGCCGCGATACTGCCGGCGGCGCGGATTTGATTGATCGCGTGCATGTGATTCTCGCGGCCGGCATCGGCGAGGCCGCCGCGGCCCAGATCGACTCCGAGCGAGGTGCCATAGATCGCGCTTTCAAGGTCGTAGACGGCAAGTCCGTTCCCGGTAAAGAGACGCTGCACATAGCCGAGCGTGATCAGCTTCTCGAGATGGACGCCGGCACCGGTATGGACGACCGAGGGCCCGGCCACGACAAGGATGTTTCCGTTTTCGGAGCGGATACGCCGGAACTCCGCGGCGAGCGCGCGGATGATCGCTGTCTTGGGCGTTTCCGCGGAGACGTTGGCATTGAATTGGAAGACGCTCCGCGGCCCGGTGTCACGTTGCGCGGCCTGCACGCGGATGCCTTGCTGGCCAACAACCACCTCGTCCCCCTGGCGAACGTCGTAAAATTTGACGCTCCGCGCGGTGCCCTTCGCCCGGTCCACCGCGATGGCGCTGTCCATCATCGGTGAGTCCACTGCCACCTCCTTGCCCGCGAGCTGGAGGAACGTCTGTTGATTAGTCGTGACGTAAAAGGCGTCCGGGAAGACGCCGTCGGCCGGTGCGGCCGCGAGTTCCACCTCTTTCCGCTCCACGACTTCCGCCCCGTGTTGACGGAGCCGGAGCAGCACCTCGCCGAGTGCTTCGGCCGAACCGGCGGACAACTCGATCCGCGCGTAGCTCTGATCCGCGCGGTTCTGGCCGATCCGGATCTCGCCGATCTTGAACTGGGCGCCGCGGGTCTGGATTTCATCGAGCACCTTGGGCAAAATAAGGGAATCGATGATGTGGCCACGCAGTTCGATAGTTTCCGAGGGCATCGGCCGACCGTAGCCCAAGGCCCGCCGACCGCCAACTCAGGCGCGCCGGCAAGGCCGTCCTGCTCCCCTCGTGCGTTTCTGATAGTGAGGGAGTTGTGACTATGCCGGACCAGGAAGAACCAGATGCGAGCGGCCCGGCACCGGGCGAGAAAGCGCAGAAATCGCCGGAGCAAAAGTTGAATCGTCCGGCAAAAACACCGCCTACGATCCCTGGCAGGAAACTGGAGAAGAACGAACCGTTGGCGCGCCGCGTCACGGACGAGGTGGATGATCTCTGACCAGCTGGCCGCGATCGAGCGGCGGATTGCATCGGAATTAACGCGCCGGCCGGAATGCTTCATCGTGCATCCCGCGGAGGTGCGAACGCTGCAGCCATTGGCGCCGGGCGAGTTGCGAGACCTGGCGCAGCGAAACGGCTGGCGCGTGGTGCGACGGCTGGGTGGCCGACAGTTCCAGTTCTACAACGACACCTTCGCGCGGCTCGCGCGGAGCGAGGGCGAGGCCGCTGCTTAAGCTTCGCCGCTGCTCGTGAAAAACGCCGTTAACGGACTGGTGGCGCTCGCCGTCGCGCGCGTCTCCGCCAGCCCGATCTCGCGTGCGTCGCGCCCTGCTTCCACGGCTTTGCGAAAAGCCTGGGCCATGCGGCTTGGATCGGAGGCGATCGCAATCGCGGTATTCACAAGCACTGCGTCGGCCCCCATCTCCATCGCTTCGGCGGCCTGACTGGGCGCGCCCAGCCCCGCATCGACTCCCACTGGCCCCGTCGCCTGCTCGATGATGATCGCGACCTGCGCGCGGGTCTCTATTCCGCGGTTGCTCCCAATTGGAGAACCGAGCGGCATCACGGTCGCGGTGCCGACATCCTGCAGCCGTTTCGCGAGGACCGGATCGGCGTTGATGTAAGGCAGCACGACGAACCCCTCTCGCACCAGAATCTCCGCGGCGGCCAGCGTCTCCACGCCGTCGGGGAGAAGGTAGCGCGGGTCGGGGTGGATCTCGAGCTTGACCCAGTTTGGCAACCCCGCAGTCACCGCGAGCCGCGCCAGTCGCACCGCTTCCGCCGCATTCCGCGCCCCGCTCGTATTTGGCAACAGGAGGAAGCGCTTTGGATCGATGAAATCGAGGATGTTCGCGAACGGATCGCGTTTCCCGGAAAGATCGGCACGCCGCAGCGCCACGGTCACGATTTCGGTCCCGCTCGCCTCCAACGCGTGGCGCATCAGCTCATTCGAGGCGAACTTGCCGGTGCCAACGAGCAACCGCGAGGTGAACTCACGGCCGGCGATGACCAGCTTCAACGGCGTCTCGGACATTGTTTGCATATCTCCGCAAAGGAAGGTCCGTTGCTTAACGGAAACTGTAACACTGAACGAAGAGGAGAAAAACGCGCTACTTGGACAGGACCCAAGGTTACGCTGCAATATCTCTTGAACGAAGAAACGGGGATGATCGAACTCCCAGATGTCCTCCTGGAGCGCATATGTTCACGCACGCTCGGTCCGAAATTAGGACGTTAATTTTCTTTAATTTGGGGCTGTACGGCCAACAGCCGCTTTGATACGAACTTTAATTCGGATGGTCCGGATCAAAGATTCAATCGGACAGAGCTTCTTCACCTTCGCTGGTGCGCAAGAGCGAGCCATCCAGGGTGCCCAGGAGTCGGTTTGCGATACTCGGTTGCATCTCGGCGATTGCGTCGCCGGAATGTCCATCCTCGCGGCCGAGTCAGTGGAGCTCATCGTTACTTCTCCGCCATACAACCTCGGAATCGCGTATGGAAAATACTCCGACAGGCAAGGTCGGAGCACTTACCTTGATTGGACGATGCAATGGGCGGAAGAGGCTCGCCGAATTCTAACGCCGCTGGGTTCGCTGTTTCTGAATGTTGCAGGAGCGCCGTCTAGCCCCTGGCTGCCGCACGAGTTGGTCATGCGCTTGCGAGAGCATTTCACCCTGCAAAACACGATCCACTGGATCAAAGCCATCACGACCGAAGACGAGGCTGGCCGGCGGATCTCGCGCGGCCACTTTAAGCCGATCAACTCCAAGCGTTACCTGAACGATTGTCATGAGTACGTCTTTCATCTCACCCCCGACGGGCGCACGCCGCTTGACCGACTCGCGCTGGGCGTTCCGTATCAGGACAAGAGCAACATCGCGCGCTGGGGCCACACCGAGGGGAATGACCTCCGCTGTCGCGGGAACACCTGGTTTGTGCCGTATCAAACGATCAAAAGCCGCGACAAACAGCGGCCGCACCCCGCCACCTTTCCCGTCCAACTGGCGGTAAACTGCATCAAACTGCACGGCATCACACGCGTGCAGACGATGCTCGACCCCTTCCTCGGGATCGGGAACTCAGCCGTCGCGGCGCGGGAATGTGGCGTGCCGAAGTTCATCGGCTTCGAGATCGACGAGGCATATCTCGCGGAAGCGAAGAAGCGGCTGGCCAGCTGAGTGCAATGCGGTCGCCGCCGCAGATCGGGCACGGTGGAGCCTGCCGGCTGCTCATTGATTGAGGGAAAGCAGACCAGGCCTGCGGGCCCGCTCAGAGCAGCGGCGCAGCCTCAGCCGCGCTCGGGGTCACGAATCGCGCGAGCGGCTTCACCAGATTTCCCGGCAAAGGGCGCACCCGCTCGTAAATCCGCTCCGCGATTGGCTTCGCCACGAGATAGCCGCCGCGGAACATCTCCATCCGCGCGTCGAGATTGTCGATGTAGTTCAACGTCATCGCTTCCGGCGTTTTCGGGCTCACGGGCGAGCCAAACTGCGGCTCACCGTGGTGCGCGCCGATCAGGTGCAGCAGATGCAGGCGCACATCCTCCGAGGCGGGCGTGAGCTCATTCCAGCCGTCCGCCACGCCCGTGGCTTGCACCTTGCGCCAGAGCGAATTCACCAGTTCCAAACCGATCGAAATGTGGCCCAATAGCTCGCCCCGTTCATCGAATCCCATCGTGAAACCCGTCTCGGGTAGATGGTTTTCCCATAGCTTCCCGGCATCGTGAAACAGAACGCCGGTCATAAGCAGATCCGGATTCAGCTGCGGGTAGAGCGGGGCGATCTGCTGCGCCAGCCGCATCATCTGGGCAGTGTGTTCCACCAGGCCCCCCCGTCGCGCGTGATGATAAGAACGCGCGCCGGCCGTCCGCCGAAAGCGTTCGCCCCATTCCGAAACAAATGCTTCACACAAGGCCCTCAGCCGCGGATCGCCGATCGCCACCACCCGCTCGAGCATGTATTCCCAATCTGCCGCCTGCTTCGCACGCAACTCGGGCGGGCCTTGCAACAGTCCCGCGATCTCGCTCGGCTGCAGGCTTCGTTGCCGCCAATTCTTTACCTCCAAACCGAACTGCGCACTCTGCGCAAACTCCCCCGTCACCTCGATGAAGTCGCCGGCCTGCAGGGAGTCGCACGCCTTGAAATCCTGGTGATCGTTCCAGACGCGGAGCATCATGCGATCCGCCGCGTCCGCCAGCGTTAGCTTGCAGTATGGCTTCCCGTCACGAGTCGTCTCGGCGAGTGCCGTCTCCACCTGCACATGAACGCGCGCTGACGCCGGCCCGGCTTGCGTCCGGCGACGCACCTCGTTCAGCGTGAGCAATTCCATGGCCGCCATCGTCTTCCTTCCGCGCCTAACGAGCGGACGCCACTACGGCTTGGCTACGCCGATCACGCCGCACGCGACCCGACCACCCGCATCGCCGGTGGGCTGCGTTTTCAGGTCATCGGCTTTTTGGTGCACGATCACGGCGTGTCCGACGATGGAACCGTCGCCGCTCAGCTTCAGGACTTTGTCGGTGAACTCCACGTGCGCTTTCCCTGAAGCGTCCGCTTCGATATTGCCAAGGTCGCCGACGTGCCGCTCGGCCGCCTCGCGCCCCGCATGCGGATCTTTCGTCGGGTTGAAATGCCCGCCCGCGGAAGTCGCGTCGGGCGCGGAGCAATCGCCAAACTCGTGCACGTGAAAGCCATGCTTGCCCGGTTGCAGGCCAGTGATGTCGGCAACCACCTTCACCTCGTCGCCGTCCTGCGTGAACGTGACCGTGCCGGCCACACTGCTGCCGGAGGCGGAACCAAGCACCGCGACCGCCTTCGTCGGTTGATCGGCCGCGCTTGCCCTCGAGTTCCACCCGCCGAGCGCAAGAACGACCGCTGTTGCCATGACTGTTCCGAGGAGTGTTTGTTTCATGGCGCAAAACTACACCTCGCGGGCGGAGAAGAAACCCTCTCGCGGCGATTACCACGAAGCGAGATTCAATCGCGGCACCGCTTCAAAATGGCGGTCGAGGGTCAGAACCGCCGCGCCGATCCGCAAGGCACAGACGGCAATCACGAGATCGGTGAGCGGCAAAAGGCGTCCTTTGCGATCGAGCTGCCAGGCGAGATCCTCTGTCTCGGCCCAGATGCGGTGATCCGTCGGCACGTGAATCAGGAGATCGAAGAACGCCGCGAGATGTGCTTTCGCTTTGGGGCGAATCATTCCGCGCAGCACTTCGCAACGCACCACGCTACAGGCGACGATTTCGGTGGGATCGAAAGCTTCTCCCAGCGTCTGCACCGGGTCTTTCCCGTCGCGGATGAGCTGAATGTAAATCGACGAATCAACGAGAACCACGCTTGCTCCCGTAGTTCTTAGGCTTCTCCGCCGCGCGCAAGGCCGTAAGATCGTAGGCCGGATCCATCGCCTCCCGCCACTCGTCCGCGGCGATCGTTTCCGTCGCTATGAACCGCGTGATCTTGCCCCGCCGCTCGGTCTCCCGGAGGGCGAATTCCACCGCCTCGGTTTTCGTTTTCAAGCCGGTCAACGTCATGACCCGCGCGAGCAACTTCTCGTCGATAAACATGGTCATCTTCATCATGCCTCACGATATGGCTACATAGCCATATCGGCCAGCTTTTTCGCTCGTCCCCGCGAAAAAACTCAGCCGCGCGAACGGGCGTCCACCGTGAGCGGCGCGGCGCTTTCGAGATTCTTGATCACCGTGCTCAGGTAAATCGACTCCGGATAGAACGAGCGATACTTCGTGATCTCCGCGCGGTTCATGACCTTGAAGCCATAGCGCTCGAACATTCTCTCCCCACGCCGGCTCTCGAAGGTAACGATCTGCCCGTAGACGCGCTTCTCGCCCGAGCGATGCAGATAGCTGAAATACGCGCTCAGCAGCGCCCGCGTGGTCGACATCTTCCGCGCCTCCGGCAGCAGATTGATGTGGAAGTGCGGGGTGCGGCGGGGCGCCGCAGGCACTTCGCGCCAGCCGTTCATCACGATCCAACGGATGAAACGGCGCGATTTCGCGTGGTAGCGCGGGTAACGGAGCAGCGCCCGGCCCGAGAGGCAAAGATTTTGGTAGAACGAATAAAGCTGATTCCGCAGTGGCTTGCGCGAGCCCAGCAGGTAACCGTGGAGCTCGCCATCGCGTTCGATCACGAAAGACGATTCCGGTTCGTGATCGGTGTAGTAGGTCGTGAGGAAATCCGCGAAAAGTTCGCGGTCTTCGTACACCGGATCAATTGGTGCGCCGAGGAAACCCGTCTGGCAGCAGAGACGCCGCACCGCTTCGCGATCAGACGGCCGGTAGCTGCGGATGGTGAATTGATCGTCGCTTCTCATCCGGCTGCGCCCCTCCTGTAGCCTGCGCAGACCTCGCGGTAAATGCAAAAGAGCCGGTCAAAGATGCGCGGCCAGGCGAAGCGCTCTGCCACGGCCGCAGTCGCCACTCCGCCGAGCGATCGGAGATCACAAACGCTGCATTGCTCGATCGCGTGCGCCAGTGCCTCTGGTGTGTTTTCGTCCGCCCACGCCGATTGCTCATGCAGGATAATGCGATCCAGCGCGCTCCCGCGGATCCCGACCACTGGAGTGCCGCAGGCCTGACTCTCCAGCGCCACCAGCCCAAATGTCTCCTGCGTCCCGGGATGCACGAAAATATCGGCGGCTCGGTAAAGTCGCGCCAGTTCCAGGGAGTCGCCGCAGTAGGGCAGCACCGTCACCGCTCCGGTCGCCGCTTGCAGCGCGCGCAACTCGTCCCGTTGCTGGCCGTCGCCTACCACCACGAGCTGGAAATCGCCGGGCCGGCGGCGCGCTAGGAGCGAAAATCCGGCAAAAAGCGTCCTGACATTCTTCTCGGGCGCGAGGCGGCCAACGTAGAGCAACACCATCCGGTCGGCGGGAATCTCCCAGGCGCTGCGCGTGGCGCTGGCGTCATCCGGCTCCGGGCGGAATACCGCGAGATTCACGCCAAGCCCGACCGTAGTGACGCGCCGCACCCCGCTCCGGCGAAGCTGCTGAGCGAGCGTCTCGGAAGAGACCAGCGTGACCTCGAATCGATTGTAGAGAGCACGGCGGTAGCTCTGCGCCTTTTGCATCGCAGCAGCCGCGAAACGTTCACCCAATCGTTGCGCGGGACGGCGCAGATAAGCCTCTGCGAAATCCGAGTGATAATAAGCGACGGCGGGAATGCGACGCCGCCGGCTGATTCCTGCCACCGCCCAGCCAAGCTGATACGGATCGGCCGATTCTATGAGATCCGGCTGTTCGCGTTCAATGATCTCCTCGAGCGCGCGCAGGTCGAGGAGCGCGCGGTACCGCGTGCTCCGTGAGACGAGCGGCCCCGCGATCGAGTAAACCCGCGAGCGGTCGCCATGCGTCACTTCCGTTCGCGCACCCGGCACAATGAGCACGTGCTCGTCCTGCGGCGAATGCTCCTGGATGTAGCCGATCTTCTCGTGCACATAACGCTTCACTCCACCGCTGCGCGGGGCGTAGAACTGCGTGACGTCGCAGATTTTCAGTGTTCGAGCCCGCTCAGGTATTTCTCGGCCTCGATCGCGGCGGCACAGCCCGATCCTGCCGCCGTGATCGCCTGCCGGTAGACGCGATCGGCCACGTCGCCGGCAATGAAGACGCCCGGATGTTTGCTCTCCGCGAGGTGCTTCGCGATCAGATAACCGTCGGGATCGGTCTCGAGTTTTCCGCGGAACGCTTTCGTATTCGGGTCGTGTCCGATGGCCACAAAAACGCACGCCACTGGCAGAACCGTCTCCTCATGTGTCTCGAGATTCCACAGCTTCACCGATGACATCTCGCCTTTCTCGTCCGGAATGTACTGCGTGATCGTCGTGTTCCAGATCGGCTCGATGCTCTCACAAGCCAGCACCCGATCCGCCATGATCTTCGACGCCCGGAGTTTGTCGCGCCGATGGATCAGGTAAACCTTCGACGCGAAGCGGGTTAGGAAGAGGGCTTCTTCCGCGGCCGAATCACCTCCGCCGATCACGCAGACCGGCACGTTGCGATAAAACGCGCCGTCGCACGTCGCGCAACTCGTGAGGCCGTGACCGATCAGCTTCTCCTCGTTCTCCAGCCCGAGCCAGCGGGCCGAGGCGCCGCTCGCCACGATCAAAGAGCGCGTCTCGAGCCATTCCTCATCCGCGAGCAGCCGGACATGATCCTCGCGGATTGCGAAATCGCAGACCTCGGAATACGAGAAACGAGCGCCGAATTTCTCCGCCTGCGCGTGCATGTTTATGATCAACTGCGGCCCTTCGATGCCTTCGGGGAATCCAGGAAAATTTTCCACCAGGGTGGTAGTGGCGAGCTGGCCGCCGGGATGGCTCCCCTCGAGCACGAGCGGGCTCAGGTTCGCGCGCGCGGCGTAGATCGCCGCCGTCAGTCCCGCGCAACCGCTGCCCACGATGATCACCTTCTCCATGCGCGACGGTAGCATGCGGGGCAGGCGCGCGACAACGCCGGCAGGTGTAGCGTAGCCGTATGCCGGAGCTGGCCGAGGTCGAATACTACCGGCGTCAATGGGACGGCGGCATCGGCGCGCGCGTGACCGCCGTCCAACTGCACGCGCGCAAGCGGATCTTCCGCGGCAGCGACACGCGCGCCCTGGTGCGGGTCCTGACCGGCAACCGGTTGTTGCGTTCCAGCGCCCGCGGAAAGCAGATGTTGTTTGTGTTTTCCGGCGGCGGTTGGCTCGGCCTGCACCTCGGGATGAGCGGGAAGTTGCGCGAGGAGCCGGCAGGTTTTCGGCCGGAGAAGCACGATCATCTCGTCTTGCGACTGTCGAAGCGAACTCTCGTCTTTCGCGATCCGCGTCTTTTCGGGCGTGTTAAATTTCACCTTGGCAAATCTGAGCCAGACTGGTGGAGCGCTGCGGCGCCGGAGATCAACTCGGCTGATTTTACGAGCGCGTTTGTGGCCGACTTTCTGCGGCGCTACGGCCGTGCCCCGATCAAAGCGGTCATCCTGCTGCAGCGCGGTTTTCCCGGTGTGGGTAACTGGATGGCGGATGAGATTCTCTGGCGCGCGCGGATCGCACCCGCCACCCGTGCCGGCGAATTGGGTGCCACGGAGCAAGCAACGCTCCGCCGCGCGACGCGCTTTGTTTCGCGCGTTGCGCTGCACATCATCGGCCACGACTTCGCCGATCCGCCGCAGACGTGGCTCATTCATCAGCGCTGGAAATCAGGAGGCACCTGCCCGCGTGACGGCGCTCCGCTGTCGCGCGCCACGATCGGCGGCCGCACCGCCGCCTGGTGTCCCGCTTGCCAGCCGGCTCTGCGCTGAAGTGCAGCAGCGCGCCGCCTATGCGCTGACGTGCACCGGCACCTTGTGAAAACCGGTCGGGCCTGACTTGAACGGCCGCTCCGGATTCCACGTCTGCAAAACGCCGTCGCGATTCGTCGCCCGCGCCACGAGCATGTGATCGCCTTCCGCAGGCGGTCGCCATTCATAACTCCAGAGCGCCCATGTCAACAACGTGCCGGGATAATCCAACCGCGCCTCCTGCCAGGTCGCACCGTCATCGGCGCTCACCTCCACCCGCGAAACGCCGCGATCGCCACCAAACGCGATCCCTTTCGCCACCGCCGGCTCGCCGCTGAGTTGGCCTAACGAGAACCACTGCTCCGAATACGGCTGGTCGATGCGCGAACGGATCGGCACCTTGAAATCGGGTCCCCAGCCCTGCTTCTCGTAGAAGCCGGCCGCGCTCTCGTCCGCCAACTCGATTCGCGTGATCCACTTCACGTGCTTTTCGCCGAAGTAGCCGGGCACCACCACGCGCGCCGGAAAACCGTGCCGCTGCGGGAGCGGCTCGCCGTTCATCGCAAACGCAATCAGCGTCGCCGGATCGAGTGCTTTCTCGAGCGTGATGGTATCGGTGTAATTGTCGACGCCGTGCAGCTTCACTTTCCGCGCCGCCGGCAACGGACCCGCCGCTTCGAGCAACGTCCGCAGCTGGACACCGGTCCAATTCGCGTTGCTGATCAAACCCGCGCCAATTCCATTGCTGATGCACATCAGTGTCGTCTCCTGCGTGATCGCGGCGAGGCCTTTCAGCCGCTCGATCTTGTAGCGCTGCCTGTTTTTCACCAGTCCCGTCACCTCGAGGCGCCAGAGTTTCTCATCCACCACGGGATCGACGACGTTCTTCGTCACGCAATAAAATTGATCGTTCGGCGTGATCGGTTGCACATCCGGACTGTGATATTGCAGGCCGTCATAGCTGAAGGTGGCGGCGCGGTAGAGCTTTTGCAGGAGGCGCGCGCTGCCGCCCGCCACGAGCAATCCGAGACCGCCGAGAATGAGCGCCCGACGCCCGAGCGGTGGCGAATATTCCAGCTCTGCAGGGACGGAGCGTGGGCGGGCGAAGAGGCCGGCGAAGCTAAGCACCAGCGTCCGCTCGAAGGCGACAAATGAAACGAGCAAACCAAGCAAGGTCCCGATCGTGGCGTTGCGGATCGGCAGCCCGCCGTAATGCGTTCCCAGGACCGGCCAGAGCGCTCCCGCGACCGCCAGCAATGGTAAAAGGATGAAGAAACCGATCGCAAACCACCGGCCACGCGGGGCGACCTTGCCGTAAACCATTCCGCCCACCGCGCCGAGCACGATTTGGCCGCCGATGACCGAGCTGACACCGAGCTGCTTCATGTGATTGTAGCCGCCCACCCGCCCCATCAGGGCGAGGAACTGCTCGACGTTGAAGAAGACCGAGAGCCGGTCGCCGAGAAGGGTGAGCGGCGTCGCGATCCCGAAGATCTTCGCGAGCAACAGCATCGCCGTGGTCATGACCAACGCCGCGAGAATTCCCGCGCCAGCTCCGGCGGCGAGGCGTTTCGAAGTTGAATACGATCCAGGCACGCCATGAGAAAATCCGATCGGCCGCTTTATTCCCACCTTTTTCGGCAGCAAGCTCTTCCCGTCATGCGTTTTCGTTTTCTCGCAGCTGTCCTTCTCGCCGGCAGTGCGCTCGCGCAACCGGCGCCACGCGGAACGAGCGACCCCTACGCGGGCGATCTCGCGATTTTCGAGAAACCGGACCGGGATGCGAAGCTGCAGACGGATCGAGTGATGGACTTGTTAGGCATCACCGCAGGCTCTCGCGTCGCGGATATCGGAGCGGGCTCGGGGTGGTTCAGTGTGCGCGCTGCACGGCGGGTGGGAAAAACCGGTGCGGTTTACGCCGTCGAAATTAACCCCGCCTACCTGCGCTACATCAAACGCCGGGCGACCACGGAAAAGCTGGCGAACATCCGGACCATTCTGGGCCGGCCGGGCAACCCACTGCTCGCAAAGGCAAGCGTGGATGCGGTCATGTTATTGAAGACTTATCACGAGGTGCAGCAGCCCATGGCGTTACTGCGCCACGTGCGCGAGGCGATGCGACCAGGCGCCCGGCTGGCGATCATCGATCGCAACGGCGTCGGTACTGATCACGGCTTGAACGCGGATGTCGTGATCAAAGAGGCGTTGGAAGCGGGCTTCACGCTCGTGGCGCAGCACGATTTCGTGAAGTCGGACGACCTCGATTATTTTTTGATCTTTCAGGCCGCGTTACCGTCGCTCTAGCGCGACGCGAAAGAGCGTCGCGAGGATGCGAGTGCCGGCGACAAAGGTGCCGCGGAGCGTGCCAGACACCTTTGATTCACCGCCCGTCCGGCAGCGATGGTTTACCGGCACCTCGAGGACGCGCAGCCCGGCGCGCGCGGCGCGCATCTGCATCTCGAGGTTCCAGCCGTAGGTTTGCTCTTTCATCCCGAGTTTCATCAGCGCTTCGCGACGGATGGCGCGGAATGGGCACATGTCCGTGTATTTCACGCCGTAGAGCGGCCGGATCAGCCAACCAGCCAGATAACCCGCGAAGATCTGCTGCGCGTTCATGCTGCCCGGCTCGCGCTCGCCGCGCGTGCGGGAGCCGATCACGAAATCCTGTTCGCCCGCCGCGATCGGCCTAACGAGTTGCTTCATCAGCTCCGGACAATCGCTTCCGTCTCCATCGAGAAAAACGATCATGTCGCAATCCGGCGAGACGGCCGCAACTCCCGCGGCACAAGCCTTACCGTAACCGCGCGGGGCCTCGACGACGCGTGCTCCCGCGGCCTGAGCGCGTTCTGCGGTGCGATCGGTGCTGCCGTTATCGACCACGATCACTTCCGCGGGCAGACCAGTCGCGAGACAACCGCGCACCACCTCGGCGATGGGCTCTTCTTCATCCAGCGCCGGAATGACAACGGAGACATTCATCGGAGCACGAGCGCGGCAATGCCGAAGTAGAAGGTGAGCGCGAAGAAGTCCGTGAACGCGAGCGCGACGGGCCCGGCGGCAATTTTGGGATCCAGTTTCAAGAGGTGCAAGACCGACGGGATGCTGAGGCCGAACAGACATGCCGTCACGAGCGACAAGGCGATGCTGCTGCCAATCGCGAGCGCCGCCACGAGTTCCCCACGCCACACATACACAATCGCGCAGACGACCACCCCGCAGCTCCCTCCCAGCAACGCCGCGGTCGCGGCTTCCCGGCGGAACGTTCCCCAGAACCACCGCTTCGTCACCGTCGTGGTGCGCAGCGCCTGGATTGTGACTGTCATCGATTGCATGCTGACGCTTTCGTTCAGACCGAGCACCATCGTGAGGAAGAACGCAATGACCACGCTGCCGGCGAGTGTCGCCTCGAAAGCCCCCGCCAGAAGTGCGCAGATCGTCCCGCTGCCGACGGTCGCGAGCAGCCATGGGAAGCGATAGCGAAAGACGCGCCATGGGGAAGCGCCGCGGATTTCCGAAATGCGGAAGCCGAGCGCCTCGAACAAGTCGTCTGTCGGCGGACGCGTGGCTTCGTCGTGTTCACCCGCCTCCAGCAGTTCCTGGCGGAAAAGACTCACATCTACCACGCCGACAACGCGCCGCTCGCGATCGACCACAGGGAAGGCAAGAAATTTGTAGAGCACGAAAAACTCGCATGCTTCCATGACCGTCGCGGTCTCCGGCAAGGCCACGACGCGGCTGATGAGGATCTCGCGCAGCCGCGTCTCCGGCGGCGCGGTGAGCAGCCGGCGCGTCGGCAACACCCCTTGCAGCCGGCGTTCATCGTCCACCGCGTAGAAATAGATCACGCGCTCGCCGACGCCTTCACGGCGAATCTGGTCGAGCGCCTCCTGCACCGTGATCCCGGCGTTCAGGAGTGGCTGGTCTTTGCGCGCATGCGCCGCGATCGATTCGTCGAAATCCGGAATGCCAGCCGGATCGATCATCAGCCTTGCGCGACGCGGTGGACGATGCCTTTTCTGCGCAGGATATCGGCGGCTTCGCTGAAGTAATCCTTCACGTCGGCCTGACCCCGGATCCAATCGATGTAACGACCGATGCCGGCGGCGAGGTCGACCTGCGGTTGGTAGCCGGCCGCGCGAATGCGATCGGTGCCGCTGGTGAGATGCCGCATTTCGCCAGGGCGGAATTCGCCCTTCGCCTCGGGCGCGATGCGGATGCCGAGCACCTCCGAGATTTGCTCCGCGACTTCGCGAATCGTCACACCTTTTCCGCTCCCAACATTTACCGGCAGGCCGTCGAGTTTATCCGTCGTGGCGGCGAGGAGATTGGCGCGGGCGATGTCTTCCACGAATGAAAAATCACGCGTCTGCTCTCCATCTTCATAAAGCACGGGCGGCAGATCGTTCAGTAAGCGGGTGCAGAAGATCGCGATCACGCCGGTGTAGGGATTGAAGATGGACTGGCGGGGACCAAACGTGCAGGAATAACGCAGCGCCACCGTTGGCACCCCGGCTTGCTTGCCCCAGAGCAGCACCAGCTTCTCCTGGTCGACCTTCGTTAGACCATAAACCGTTTCGCCGCCGACCGGCGCGTTTTCCGGAGTCGGAACGCTGGTGGTCGGCTGGTCGCAGATAGGGCAATGCACCGTCCAATCACCCGCCCGGAGTTGCTCCACCGGGCGCACCCTTGGAAAGACGAGGTCGTGCTCCGGGCAATTCGCCGCGCCTTCGCTGTAAACCGCCTGCGAGGAGGCGACGACTATCTTCTGAATCGGCAGATTGTCTTCTCGAATAATCTCCAGCAGCTGGGCGGTGCCGAACGAGTTCACCTCGACGTATTTCGCGATCTCCGGCATGTAACCGCCGTAAGCCGCCTGGTGAAAAACGACGTCGATCGCCTGCAGCGCTGCCGCCATCGTCGGGCGATCGCGCAGATCGCCTTCCACGAATTCGGCCGCTCGATTCACCCACGCGGGCTTGCCGAGTTTATGTGTGTTTGGCTCGAGGTTATCGAGGATCCGCACCGTCCAGCCTTCCCGCACCAGCAGGTCGACGAGGTGCGAGCCGATCAATCCAGCGCCGCCCGTGACGAGTGCGCGTTTGCCGTGACGATTTGTGCTCATGCGAACTTGGTCTCGGGCCAGATCCGTCCCCGCCCCTCGCTTTCCACCAGTGTCGCGAGAAACTGGCGGGTTTGCGGTGCTACGTAGCCGCGCTTCTGGGTCGAGGCTTCTCCAAGCAGTTCGTCGGCAAGGCGCTGGAGTGTCTTGCGATCGTCCACATCATACCACGTCGGCAGCAGCACCACGGCAAGACCGAGCTCGTGCGCGCGCTCGAGTGTCTGCTCCGCAACATGCTCGGTGCTCCAGGCGATCTCCTGGAACAGGCGGCGGTGGAATTTTTTCATGCCGATGAGATAATAGCCGCCGTCGTCGGATGGGCCAAAGACGATGCGGTCGCCGGGTTGCGAAAGGAGCCGGGCGGCGTCCGCGTAAGCCTGCTGCGGGACGGTAGGGCTGTCGGAGTCAATCAGACACACCGCATCGAACCCGACGCGCAGCAGATCCTCGGTGGCGAGGGTGAGGCGTTCGCCGAAGAGGTCGCCGCGTTGCGGGATCAAAACGAACTCCTGTGGCAGGATTGTGGCGTAGGCACTCTCCTCGCCCACCGGCGTATAGACGCCCACGCCCTGAGCCAGTCCTGCAGCGGCTGCGCCCTGGATCGCCGTCGTGGTATCTTGTAGAAAGCAGATGTTTAACACTGCCGCTTCTTCCGGCGTCAGCGGTGGGGTCAGTCGAGTCTTCACGCGACCTGCCCGTGGCACCTTCGTCATGACGCCAAAAGCACACAGGCCTGCCGGCACTTGGCGGCCCGCGGCGAGGTCCAGGATGCGGTGGAAGGATTTCATGCGCCGTGCTGTCTGCGTCGCACGGCGGGGGGCGTCAACGCTTTTCGCAGAGCGCGTACTGGTACCGCCCGTCGCACCACGTTTTCAACTGCGCCCATGGCTGCGAAGAAAATAGGTTCTTAAAAGCCAACCGTGAGAGGACGGTTGCCTGTCCTGGTTCGCGGTAGCCGTTATTCAGGCCGGTGGTGCGCGCGAGGATCCACATCGCACGTAAGGGGAGCGAAGCCCAGAACGCGTAACGTGGCTCCGCGACTAAACAACGCCCGCCGGGCCGCAGAATGCGGTGCATCTCCGCGATCGCCTGCGGCTGATTCGGCAGCACGGTAAAAAGCCGCGCCGCCAGGATGATATCGAAGCTTTCCTCGGGGTGTGAAAGGTCTAGCACGTTGTCCGCTTCGAAGCGGCAGTTTTGCACGTTCGCCTGTCGCGCTTTCTTGCGCGCCCACTCGAGTTGCCGCGCCGATCGGTCCACCCCGGTCACTGAAATCTGCGGGAACCGCTCCGCCAGTTGGCAGGCGTAAAATCCCGGGCCACAGCCAAGCTCGATCAGGCGTGTGTCGGGCGATGGCTGGCCGTTGCCCCAGAGAGTGCGGACGATCCGGTCGGTGTCATCCCGGAAGCAGCGTTCCCGGAAGAAAACATAAAGCCACGCGAATTTCTCGAAGAGGCTCTCGTCGCTGCGAGTGCGCGCCAGGGGCGGCATCGCGCTGCCCGAGAGCGGTTTTTTCGAGGTGCGGAGGCAGTTGCCTGGGATGGGCATTTCGTCCGCGGGAGCGACAAAACTGGTTTTTCTTTCGGCGATCTGACTCATCGGGGGGAATTTATCAGACGCAGTTATGGTGAGATTATTGCAAAGAGAGTTACGGGAAGGCAATCGCGGCAGCCGGTTTCTTCACAATGCTCCTGAGATTAATTTATTAAACCGATACAATATCTTAATCTTAAGCGTTCCAATAACCGGCCCGAGACCATCCCGGCACCTCTAAAAGAACCGCAGTGCAACTCCTGTGGATAACCGCGGCGCGACCCGCGAGAAACCACCCGCGGGTTGGAGCAGACGAAAACTGTTGATCATTATTCGAACTTATTGGCTTCTTATTGCGCAATGATTTAACACGGGCGGATGCGCCATTTCCCGCTCGCCCTCGCCCTCACCGGAGCTATCGCATCGGGAATCATTGCCTCTGTAAACGCGGATGAACCAAGCCTCGCGCGCATCCAGCAGATTCTCGTGAAAAAAAAGCTGGTTGATCTCACGCACGCGTTCGAGCCCGGGATCCCGCGGTGGCCCGGTTTCCCCGACGAGAAGCGGGAAACAATCTACGGCTACCAAAAGGGCCAAGGCTCGATGGGCGACGGTTTTTTTTCCGAGGTCTACACGCACGTCGGTCAATGGGGGACACACGTCGACCCGCCGGCGCATTTCGTAAAGGGGCTGCGCACCGTGGATCAAATTGAGCTGAAGGAGATGATCCTGCCCCTGGTGGTGATTGATGTGCACAGTGAGGTGGCTAAGAACCCCGACTACGCCCTCACGCTCGAACGGGTGAAAAAGTGGGAAGCCGAGCACGGCGCAATTCCCGCGGGAGCGTTTGTGGCGCTGCGGACCGATTGGTCAAAGCGCTGGCCGGACGCCGCCAAAATGGAGAACAAAGATGCGGCCGGGGTGGCGCATTATCCCGGATGGAGCAAAGAGACGCTGCAGTATCTGTACGAGGAGCGGAAGATCACCGCGAGCGGACACGAGACGACGGATACCGACCCAGGGAGCGCGACGTCGAAAGAAGACTATTCCCTCGAGACTTACGTGCTGGGCACGAACCATTATCAGATCGAACTATTGACGAATCTGGATCAGGTGCCCGAGTCCGGCGCGATCGTGATCGTGAGTTTTCCGAAGCCAAAGGCCGGTTCCGGGTTCCCCGCCCGCGTCTTTGCCATCGCGCCGTGACGAACTCTCGCGGCGCGAGCTAAAGGTGCTTCCAATTCCGCGGTTTCCCTTCGGCGAGCCACTCAAGCGCGCTCGCCACTCGCCGTGCGCGCGTCTCGGGGCGCTTCGCGTCCGCGATCCCCGCGTATTCCTTGCGGCGGCTGTAGCTGAAGCTCTCGAACGTTTCCCGCGCTTCCGGGTGGTGGCGCAGAGCGCGCGCGAGGTCATCCGGCACCACCAGCGTCTCGGGCAGGCCACGTGTCTGTGGTAGTTTTACCTGCGCGGCGTTCAACGCCGCGGCCTGGCGCACGTAGCCGATCAGCACCTCGTCCGGTGGCAAATCAGCCAGCGTCGTGATTCGACCAAATTGCCCCATCGCGTCCGACTTCGGCCGGCCGGCGACGAGCAACTCCGCTTTCCGAAATGAAGCGACCGGACGGTCGCATACGCGTGCGCGGCTGTTTTTAGCCTGCCGCGGTGGGAATAATCCAACTGCACCAGACCACTGCGCCCACCGCCGTCCCCGCGAGCACCCGGCGCTTCATGGGATGTAATAAGCCTCAACCAGCGCGACGCCGGTCGTCCCGTCTTTGCCGCGCACGATCGCGGTGTAATTTCCCCGTCGCAGCGTAGTGACGAATGCCGCCTCGCGCTCGTCGCCCGGCGCGAGGCCCAAAGTCTGCAACTCCGCTTCCTGCGAGCTGCGCCAGTTGTCGTTCGAGGCGACGAGGTTCGCGTTCGCGTCGAACACCAGCAACTCCGGATCCTGCAAAGCGTCGGCGATGCCGCTTTGCGCGAGCGACGGGCCCATCCCGCGCAGCGCAACGCGCGCGCTACCAGCACCGCTTACCCCTGTGCCAGGGCCGACGATCACTCCGCCGATCATCACATTGTCCGCACCCGGAGCGACCAACCCGCGGCTGCTCAGGTTCCCGAAGCGCGAGTTTGCTGCCGGGTCGAGGTCGTAGAGTTCGATCAGCCCTATCCCCGGCGCGCCAGTTTTGCTCCGCACGATCGCGGTGTAACGGCCCGGCGCCAGCGTCTGCACGATGGCTGATTCGCGGGAGTCGCGCGGCGGGATGCCGGTGACGCGAATAGCCTCCGCATCCGTTTCCTGCCAGTCGTCGTTGAAAATCATGGGCCCGCTTTCCGGTACCAGCTCGAGCGTCGGATCGGGCAGCGCGTCGGCCACGCCAAACTGGGCGAGCGAAGGTCCGATGGCGCGAGCCAGCACGCGCTTCGGCTCCGAGCCGGTGATGATGAAGCCTCCGATCAGCACGTGCTCGCCGCCTTCCACGCGCGTGCGGGTGGAGATGTTTACCTGGCGCGAAGTGTGCGCGACGGACGCGGGATCGTTCGGGTCCGTGCCGCTCTGGAATTCCGAGAGATTGTCCTCGCCGTCCCCATCAGCATCGCCGGCTTGCTGTCCGAGTGCAGGCTCGTTGATCTGGCCTAACGAGAGGTGCGCCGCCTGCCAGCTGCGGAAGTCGAACGCCGGCGCAATCCCCACGCGCGCCACCCAGGGATCGGGATCGCCGGTGCGGGTATCGATCCAGACCGGGACCGCCGGGACATCGCGCGTTGTCGCTTCCACCACGCCGAGATAATCGCCCAGCATGTAGCCATTGCTCGTGAGCGGCGCCAGGGAGGCGTCAGTGGAGACGGGGGTCAGTCGGATGTTCGGCTGCCAGGTCGCGCCGCCATCGAACGACTGCGCCAGAAACATGTCCACCAGTGTGCCGGAACCAGGGTTCGCCCGATGATCATAGAAGACCGCAGTCAGCGTTTGCCCGTCGGGCGAAGCGCCGAGTGCGGCATTGAAGACCCCGGTCCCTCCGCTGTCACTGATCGGGATCGGCGTGCTCCAACTCACGCCCGCGTCGGGCGATTTCGTAAACATGATCTTTGGCGTGCCGGCAAACAGTGCCTGGTAGACGATGTAGAGGTTCCCGACGCGATCAGCGACTGCCGCTGGCAGGAACCCGCCATTCCGAATCTGCGACTCAGAGTAGAGATCTACGTTCGTGACAAAGCGCGGCGGGCCGAAGGTGTTGCCGCCATTGTCGGAGACCACCACCTCGATGAAATCATCCGCAAACGATAGCGTGTTGTTGAAGTTCCAATAGACGATCGCCAGTTTCCCGTCGGAGAGGAAGACCGGCTGCGAGCCCTGGGCATCCTGCCGCCCCTCGGCGGCTTGCGCCGGCGGGCTCCACGTGCCGCCGTGATCGTCGCTAAACGAACGCATCACCGCCCCGCCGTTCGGCGCCGTGCCGGTGAAGAGCGTATAAGTGACCACCACCCGCCCGGCCGTTGCGGTCGTGGCGAAATTGTTGATCGCCATCCAGTTCTTGTCGGGAAATTGGGTAGAGTTCGGCGACTGATATACCACCACGGGCGGCGCGAAGGTATTGCCGCCATCGGTCGAGCGGCTCACCACCACTGCGCCCGTAGTGAACTGCGTGTTGGTCGCGCCGAGCGTGTTAAGAAATGCGGTCCCCGCGAGGTCGATCCCGGCGACCGGATCAGTCGCGCGCAGTAATGTGCCGCCGCTCGCGGTCGTGAGACCGGGAATGAGCGCGCGTCTCCAGCTGAGCCCGCCATCGTGGCTCACTGCATAGCCGCAGTCGACCGCTCCGCCATCGGTGCGGCGGCCTTCCTGAAAAGTGGCGAGCAGAAAGTCCGGGTTGCCGATCGCGCGCGCGATGTGCGGCTCGGCCTGGGCACCCATTCCTTCCGGCAGCGGCGCTGGATCGTCGCCGAGGCGGATGTTCGCTCCGACGCGCCGGTCTAACGAGACCTCGGATGACTCGCGCGCTGCACCGGAGGGCGCCTCTCGAGAGTGGACGTGCGCCTCACGCGCAGCCGGCGTTTCCACCAGATCGCCATCGAGATCCAGCCGGAGGAGCGCGCCGGACGAGAGGCGATCGAGCGGTACATTTTGCAACGCAGCCGGCAACCGGCGCCGGTCGAGGTTTGGAAGACGGGAAGCGGACGCGGGCGAGGTAGTTTGCCCATCGGCGAGCGCGAGCGCCGCCGCGCAACAGATCCCCGCGAGAGAAAGTCTCATGAGTTTCATGGGGAGAACGCCGCCAGCCTACACTCCGAGCCAGGAGGGCGCATCAGCGAATTGGCTGCCACCATTGACCGGACGGCGGCGCGACGTTAATCCCAAGCCCGGTGGACTTGCTTGATGAACTGCAAACCCGCGTCATCTGCGGCGATGGCGCGCTCGGCACATTGCTGCTCGATCGCGGGGTCGCGATCGAGGCTTGCTTCGAGGAGCTGTGCCTCAGCGAGCCGGAGTGCATCCGTGCGATCCACGACGAATACATCGCGGCCGGCGCGCGGGTGATCGAGACGAATACCTTCGGCGGGAATGCGGTGCGGCTCGAACGCTTTGGATTCGAAGAGAAGGTCGTCGAGATCAATCGCGCGGCCGCGCAACTGGCAAGGGCAGCGGCGGCCGGGAAGGAGGTGTGCGTTGCGGGCAGTATCGGACCGCTCGGGATCAGCGCGGATGAAGCCGGCGCGCGCGGCATCGATCGCGCCCAATGTTTCCGCGATCAAATCTCCGGCCTGTTGGAAGGCGGCGCGGAGTGGCTCTTCTTCGAGACCTTCATGGATTTCGAGGAAATGGCGCTCGCCTTCGGGGTCGCGAAGGAACTCGGTAACGAGCGAGCGATTTGCTCGTTCGCCTGCGCCGCGGAAGGGCGGCTCTCCTCCGGCATGCCGGTGGTCGAGGCCTTCGGGAAGTTGCGCGAAGCTGGCGTCCAAATCATGGGGCTGAATTGCATGAACGGCCCTCACGGGATGGTGCAACTGTTGGAACGGGTGCCGCTCGATGGTCCGCTCGCCGCGTACCCGAACGCTGGTTATCCGAAATACACCAACGGGCGTTTCCTTTACCACACCGCGCCCGAGTATTTTGCGCAGGCCGCGCGCGAGATGGTGGCGCAGGGCGCCCGGCTGATTGGTGGTTGTTGCGGAACCAATTCCACGCATATCCGCGCGATCGCTTCCGCAATTACGGAGCTGGAGCCGGTGCGCAGCAAGACAGTGCGGGTGATGGCGGAGCCGCTGCCGGTGCGCAACCGCGCCGCTGAAGCGACGGCGGAGGAGAGTTTGCTCGAGCGCATGGCGCAGGGGAAACGCGTCATTATTTGTGAGCTGGACCCGCCGAAGACGCTGGCGCTCGAGAAGTATTTTCTCGGCGCACAAGCACTCGTGAAAGCGGGATGCGATGCGATCACGCTGGCTGACAATTCGCTCGCGATCTTGCGCGTCAGCAATCTCGCGGTCGCGGCGATGCTCAAGGAACGATTCGGGATTACGCCGCTGCTGCATCTGAGCTGCCGCGATCGCAATATACTTGGACTGCAGAGCGAACTTCTCGGGATGGCGGCGCTCGGGATGCGGCACGTTTTGCCACTGACCGGTGATCCGGCGCGCGTCGGCGACCACCCGGGCGCGGCCTCGGTTTACGATGTGAACTCGGTCGAGTTGATCGCGATCATCAAACGCCTGAACGAAGGTTTCAGCCACGCCGGCAAATCGATCAAGTCTCTCACCGGCTTCGTCATCGGTTGCACCTTCAACCCCAATGCGCGCAACCTCGATTCACAAGTGAACCGCCTCGAGCGCAAGGTCGCCGCGGGCGCGCAGTATGCGATGACCCAGCCGGTCTTCGACGTCCGCCTGATCGAGGAAACGAAGCGCCGGACACAGCATCTCGGGATTCCGATCTTCATGGGCGTCTGGCCGCTGCTCAGTGGACGGCAAGCGGAGTTCCTGCACAACGAGGTACCGGGGATCGTGGTCCCGGATGCAGTGCGCGCGGCAATGGCTGGCGCAGAAGGCACCGAAGGGCGCGCTCGTGGCGTGAAGCTCGCAAAGGAAATCGCGGCCGCGGCGCTGGAGCACTACAACGGCATTTATCTGATCACGCCATTCCTGCAGTACGAAACGACCGTGGAACTTTCGGAGTTTGCGCGTAGCCGGTGAAGTGACGACTGTGCGGCGATGGTCGCAGTCCGCCGCGCGCTCTTTGTCCAGATCACCGGGCTGCTCATTGTCCTGGGGGCGCTACTGCTCCTCTCGCGATTCTTTCCGATCGCGGACTGGCTGGCCGCCATCCAACAGCAGGTCATGCATTGGGGCGTGTGGAGCGCCATCTGTTACCCGCTGCTCTACGCATGCTGCAATGTACTGCTCTTGCCAGGGGGATTCCTGAGCATCGGCGGCGGGTTCTTCTTCGGTCTTTGGTGGGGATTCTTCATCAGCCTGGTGGGGAATGTGGGGGGCGCGGCGATCTCGTTTTATATCAGCCGATGGGTGGGTCAGAAGTGGCTGAGGCAGCGGTTGCTGCGTAATTCTACACTGGAAGCGCTGGAACCGGCGGTCGAACGTGAAGGATGGAAGATCATATTGTTGAGCCAGTTACATCCATTATTTCCGACGAGTTTGTTGAATTATCTCTACGGCCTCACGACGATTCGTTTTCGCACATGCATGCTTTGGGTCGCGATCGGTCAGGCGCCCGGATTGTTCCTCTACGCCTATCTCGGAACGCTCGGCCAACTGGGTTTGAATCTCGTGCGGGGATTGAGTCATCCACGCTTGATCGAGTACTGGGTTTGGGGTGGAGGACTGGCGAGCTCGATCGTCGTGTTGATGCTCCTTGGCAGAATCGCGCTCCGCTTGCTCAAAGAGGCGGAGGAAACGGCGCAACGGGAATCAATCCAGCTGCCGGTGCTACCCTCGACCCAGTCTTTAACGGCCTCGAAATAGTCGTGGACGAAATGGAGGACGACGAATTGATCCGAGTGGCGACAGCAGCCCGGACGCGGGCCTATGCCCCCTATTCCAGCTTCCAAGTCGGAGCGGCTCTCCTGGCGGAAGATGGGCAGGTGTTCAGCGGATGCAATGTGGAGAACATTTCCTATGGGCTGACGATGTGCGCCGAGCGGGTGGCGATTGGCGCCGCAATCCAGGGAGGCGCGACAAAATTCCGGGCAATCGCACTGGTCGCGGACTCGCAGGAGCCGGTTGTTCCATGCGGCGCGTGCCGTCAGGTATTGGCCGAGTTCGGCAGCGATCTTCGGGTGGTCACTTCGACCCTCGCGGGGGAAATCGTAGAATATTCGTTGGGCGAACTACTCCCGCGGCCCCGACAGGGAATTCTCGAATAAGTTCCACGTGGAACATGTATACGATCGCGACAGAGTACGACGTGGTGGTGGTGGGAAGTGGTCACGCGGGGATTGAGGCTGCTCTGGCGGCGGCCCGCCTCGGTTGTTCAACGGTTCTTCTCACCCAGAATCTCGACACGATCGGACAGATGTCGTGCAACCCCGCCATCGGCGGACTGGCTAAAGGACAGATCGTTAGGGAAATCGATGCGCTGGGCGGCTTCATGGGTAGGAACACCGACGCGACAGGAATCCAGTTCCGTCTCCTAAACCGCACCAAGGGCGCGAGCGTGCGAGCGCCGCGGGCGCAATGTGACAAAAAGGCTTACCAGTTTCGAGCGAAGTGGGAACTGGAGCGGACGCCTCGCGTGGAGATAAAACAAGCCTCCGTCCAGCGGGTGCGCATTTCGGGCGATAAGGTCACAGGGGTGGAAACGGATATCGGAATGGCTCTTCGCTGCCGCTCGATCGTAATCACCGCCGGAACGTTTCTGCGCGGCCTGCTGCACGTAGGTGAGAACACCAAGCCTGGCGGTCGCATGGCCGACACCGCCTCGGGACTAAGCGACAATCTGCGCGAATTGGGTTTCGAGGTAGGCCGATTCAAAACCGGCACCCCTTGTCGGATCAGCGGTCGATCGGTGGAATTCGCGCGTTGCGAAAGGCAGCCAGGCGAGGACCCGCCTCCGCGTTTCAGTTTCCTTCCCTTGGCTCACAGTAGTTCGGGTGAGATTTTCACGCTAAACTCCGCCGCGTTCCACGTGGAACAAGTCGCCTGTTGGATCACGCACACGACGGCAGCGACGCACCAGATTATCCGCGATAACCTCCACCGCTCCCCCTTGTACGCCGGCCGCATCCAAGGCACTGGGCCGCGCTATTGTCCTTCGATCGAGGACAAAGTGGTAAAATTTGCCGACAAGACCAGTCATCAGCTCTTTCTTGAGCCAGAAGGGCTCCAGACCGACGAATTTTATGTCAACGGCATCTCCACCAGTCTGCCCTTTGAGGTCCAACGGGCGTTTCTACGCACCATCCCAGGACTCGAGAGAGCAGAGATCGTTCGCCCAGGCTATGCGGTGGAGTACGACTATTTCCCGCCCACTCAGCTGAAACAAACCCTCGAGACAAAGCGCCTGAGCGGTCTTTATTTCGCCGGACAGATCAACGGCACGTCGGGATATGAAGAAGCAGCTGCCCAAGGCTTGGTCGCGGGGGCGAATGCGGCGCTCGCTGTTCTCGGGAAAGGTCCTTTTACCGTCAGTCGAAGCGAAGGCTATATCGGTGTTTTGATCGACGACCTTGTGATCAGAGGCACAGACGAGCCTTATCGGATGTTTACCAGTCGAGCGGAAGAGCGCCTGTCGCTGCGTCAGGATACTGCTGACCAGCGGTTGACACCGAAAGGGAGAGCCGCGGGGCTGGTCCCGGCCGATCGCTGGTCAGCATTCACCGCAAAAATGGAGGCGTTGGACGAGTTGCGGAGACTGATCGCCACCACTCGAGTCGCGGGCGAACTGCTCGGCACGCTGATCCGACGGACCGATTTCAATGTGAATCTCCTCCCCGCGGATATCCAGCGTGCGGCACCACCGCTCCTCTGGGAACTAGTGGCGAGCGAGATGAAATACGAAGGGTATGCTCGTCGGCAGGAAGCACAAAACCGTCAGATCTCCTCCCGAGCTCTGCAGCCGATTCCAGAGGCGCTCGATTTCAATCACATCCCCGGGCTACGGCCGGAGACGAGGCAAAAGCTCCATACCTTCCGCCCGACCCATTTAGGGCAAGTGGCACGCATCAGTGGGGTTACACCAGCGGACGTTGCGATCATCTCGATCTGGCTGAGCAAACGGCGGAGGATGGAACCGGCTATCCCGGCGGACGCCTAGGGAGCATTCGTTATGTGGCAGATCGTAGCCTGCACATTCCTCTCTGCCTATTTGCTGGGTTCGGTGCCGAATGGCTGGATCGCCGGTCGAATCGCAGGGGTGGACGTTCGCAAATGTGGTAGCGGTAACATAGGAGCCACCAACGTCTTACGTGTTCTGGGAAGGCCCTACGGGATCGCGGTTTTTGCGGCCGACGCCCTGAAAGGCTTTATCGCTGTGCGGCTGGCGTTGTGGCTGGTTTCGCTCGTTCCGGATGCGGCGCAGTACGCCGAGCCTCTCGGCATTTTCGCAGCCGCAACCTGCGTCGCGGGCCACGCTTTCCCGGTCTGGCTCCGCTTCAAAGGCGGCAAAGGAGTCGCCACCTCGGTTGGCGCGTTAGCGGGCATCGTCCCCATTGCCGCCGGTGCCATCTTTCTTGTCTGGCTTGCGGTGTTCCTGACGACCCGCTACGTCTCCCTGGCTTCGATTTTAGGCGCGCTGGCGCTGCCGCTGGTTGTCGCTCTGCTTGTGCAGCAGAAAGTGCACGGCCCAGTGCTGCTTTACTTCACGATCGGCATGACGGCGCTGGTGATATGGCGCCATCGCTCGAACATCAGTCGCCTTTTAGAGGGCACTGAACCGCGGTTTACACGTAAGTGAATTTCACAAGAACAGCAATTCTGGGAGCCGGCAGCTGGGGGACTGCCCTGGCGTTGGTCTGGGCAAAGCGCGGTAACGACGTCCTGCTCTGGGGGCACAACCCGGAACACGTCGAGCATCTCCGTAAGACACGCGAAAGCCCTCATCTCCCTGGCTTCAAGCTTCCGGAAGCGATCCACGTCACACACGATCTCGCCGCCTGCGCGAGCGCCGACCTGGTGGTGTTTGTGACGCCGTCGACCGCCTTGCGCGAGACGGCGGCGCGCATCCAGCCGCTTCTTTCGCCGGCGGCGGTTCTCTTGAGTTGCACAAAAGGAATCGAGCATGGCTCCGGTCTGCGCATGACCGAAATTCTGGCGCAGACCTGCCCGAACCACCCTGTAGCGGTCCTTTCCGGGCCGAATCTCGCGCTCGAAGTCGCGCGCGATCTCCCCACGGCGACTGTGCTCGGATGCGAGGAGCCGGAATGCGCGCAGGAACTGCAGCAGTATCTCGGGAGCCCGGCTTTCCGCATTTATTCCGATAATGAAACCACCGGAATCGAACTAGGCGGCGCATTAAAGAACGTCTTCGCGATCGGGGCCGGGGTCGGCGATGGGTTCGGCCTCGGCGACAACTCGAAGGCGGCGCTCGTGACACGCTCGCTCGCGGAATTGCTGCGCCTGGGGACCGCAATGGGCGGGAACCCGCGGACGTTCTATGGGCTGAGCGGCGCCGGAGACTTGATCGCGACCTGCTTCAGTCAACACAGCCGCAACCGGCGTGTCGGAGAACAGATTGGCGCCGGGCGAGCGCTTGCTGAGATTACCGCGAGCATGCAAACCGTCGCAGAAGGAATCCCGACCGCGGAGAGTGCACACGAATGCGCGCGACGGCTTGAGATTGAAACCCCGATCATCGACCAGGTGTATGCGATCCTTCATCAGGGCAAACCGCCCGCTCAGGCATTGCAGGAACTGCTCGGCCGCGAACAAAAGGCCGAGCGCGCCTGATCACGCCGCCAACTGGGCGATAACATCGGGGTACAGTTCGCGCTCCGCGATTTGGATGCGGGCGTGCAACGTCTCCGGAGAGTCGTTAGGCAGAATGGGGACCGTGCGTTGCGCGATGATCTGGCCGCTGTCAACGCCCGCGTCGACGTAGTGGACGGTGCAGCCGGTGATTTTTTCGCCCGCCGCGAGCGCTTGCTTCCAGGCGTGCAGCCCTGGGAATTTCGGCAGCAGCGAGGGGTGGAGATTAATGATGCGGCCGGGAAAGGCGGTGAGCATCGGCTCTTTCAGCACCCGCATGAAGCCGGCCAGCACCACGAGGTTTACGTGCGCCGCCTGCAGCTTCCGCGCCAGCGTTTCCTCGGCTTCCGGGGCCAGCCTGGTGCGGAATGCACCCGGAGCAAGATACTCGTCAGGCACCCCAAACTCCTGCGCGACCTGCAAGATGCCAGCGTGGGCGACATCGGCGATCACGATGCGCGCTTCCGCGGGCAGGCGTCCCCCGGCAATCTGCTCCAGGATTGCGCGGCAGTTGCTGCCTTTCCCGGAACCTAAAATCCCGAGTCGAAGAGCGGGCATTGTTAGGCGCTGTGCATCCGTGCGATCAGCCCAGTGGTCGAAAACCCAAGCTCGAAGGGAATAATTCGAATCTCAGCCCCGATCTCCAAAAGCGCGGTGCGTTCCTCAGGGTCGAGTGTTTCTGGCGTGTAATCGCCTCCTTTCACGTAAACCGCCGGTCGCACACGCTCGAGGAACGCCGTGGCCCGCACCTCGGGAAAGACCGTCGCAAAATCGACCGCGCGCATGGCGGCGAGCACCTCCGCGCGCGCTTGCTCGTTGTTCAGTGGACGGCCCGCGCCCTTCAGCTCACGGACCGCCGCGTCGCCGTTCACGCCCACGGCGAGTGCGTCGCCCAGCGCGCGCGCCGCCGCGAGATAGCGCACGTGCCCGAGGTGCAGCAAATCGAAGCAGCCATTCGTCACCACGAGGCGCCGACCGTCGCGCCTCATCTGCTCGGAGATCGCGCCGAGTCCCTCCAGGGAAAGGACGCGCCCGCTCATTCCGCCGCCTTTGCCAGGAATTGCAGCGCCCGCGGCATGATCTCAAAGACTGCGGGCTCGTTCCCGATCAACTCTCCGTCGACATTGAACCACATCCCCGGATCAGATCGCACCTCTACTTTGGCGGCCCGGCGGAAGACCACCCCTTCGCTCGTCAGGTGCCGGCCGAGCGCGATTTGCGCCGCAACGAGTGCGAGATCCGTCGCCGGGTTCTCCGGGACCAAAATGATGTCGAGCTGCCCGTCGTCGATCGATGCTTCTGGCGCGATCAGGGTGCCGCCCGCGACATAGCGACCGTTCGCGATCACCACATTGTAGAGGTTGAGCGACAGCGTCGCAGCGGAATCCAGCGTGATCTCGGTGCAGTAGGCGCGCAACTCCGGCAGCGCTTCCGCGGCGCAACGCAAATAAGCCAACGGCCCCCAGCTTTGCTTGATTTCCGGGCTCATCTTTTCGTTCACCGTGCCGCTGAATCCGCCGGCCGAGACGTTCACGAAATAGCGGACCGCGTCCGCCGTGACGCGCACCAGATCGATTGGACGCACCTGCCCGGCGCGCAGCAGATCGATGCAATCATCGACATCCGTGGGAAGATCGAGCATGCGCGCAAAATCGTTGCCTGTCCCCAGCGGAATCAGTCCCACCTGCAGTCGCCCGGCATGCGGCGCGACGCCGTTGATTACTTCGTTCAGCGTCCCGTCCCCACCAGCCGCGATCACCTGCTCGCAGCCGCCTTCCGCCGCCGCCTGTGCCAATTTCGTCGCGGAACCCTTGCCTTCGGTAAACTCGATCGTCGCGGAAGGAAACCGCTGCAGCTGCGCGCGGATCGTATCTGGCTCCACGTTGCCGGCGCCGGGATTGCAGATAATGCACGTCTTCATCGGTCGCAGAACGCAGGCGCAAACTTGGCAGCGGTTCCGCGAAGGGCAACGGGAATAGAAGTGCGCCTTGCGACCATTCGGATCCCGACGGCGAACCGCTTCAGTCGCCACGGAATCCAGCTGGCCGGACGCGGCCAAACGGGTAAAGTGGTTCGCCCAAGAACGCAGCACCAATGGCCTTCACGATCAGACAAACTTCAGAGGACTCCGGCCTCGGGCAGCTGGTTGCATCTGCCTCAGACGCTGCTTTTCGCATCTCCGCGGAGCCAGTGGTGGAAGAATCAGCGCCCGCTCCGGCTTCGGCCGACCAGCCAGCGGAGGAGCAACTGCCGCGGACGTACGGCACCCAGACGCTTTGCGTGATGCCGCGCGACCCACGAACGCTTTTCGCTTATTGGGACATCGATTGGGAGAAGGCTTTCGCCGGAGACCCGCCGCGCGACCGCAAGGTGCACCTGCGCGTGCGCACCGCCGCCGAGGTTGAAGAAACTTCGATCGAGGTTGAGCCGCTCGCCGGCAGTTGCTTTATCGAAGTTCGGCCGACCGAGGATTCTTACCGGGCGGAAATCGGCTACTACCAGCCCGCTGACGTTTGGAATTCGGTCGCCCAATCAGACGCGGTCAGTCCCCCGCAGGATTCCGCGACCCTCGCTACGCCCGACTTCGCGACGGTGCCGTTCCACCTCAGTTTCCAGCGCATGTTAGACCTCTTGCGCGTCTCGAACCAGAAGAGCGAATCGTTGATGGCAATGCTGAGCGCGTTGCGGGAGCGCGCTTCCGCAGTGGAAGCGAATCAAGCGTTTACTGCGCTGGAACGGGAGATGGTCGAGGCGGTGGACCGCGCGGTGGCCGAGCAGCCGGCGCGAGCCGCGCTCGCGGAGAGCAACGGCGGGCCTGATCTGTGGGTGCGGCAAAGCGTCGAGCGAGTTCTTGGCTTGGGCGGATTCAGCCCAGCCGTTGGATTCGGCGGCAGTAGCCGGGCAGCGTAGACGCGTGCGTCCCGCCGCTTCAGGGCGGGACGAACTCCGCCAGAGACCTCCGCGCGATCATGCGCTCACCGGTTCAACTTGATGCCCTCCGGCATTTCCGGTGGCGGAGCATTGATCTTGCTGTGGTTCTTCCCGTAGCTGAAGTAGAAGACCATTCCGATCGCGAGCCACACGATCAACCGCAGCCAATTCGTCCAGCCGAGGCCGAAGATCATCGCGCCGCAGACCAGGACGCCGAGAATCGAGACCACCGGTAAAGCCGGCACGCGAAAACCACGTGGCACATCCGGCCGCCGAACCCGCATGATCCAGACGCCGATGCAGACAAGGATAAACGCAAAGAGCGTGCCGATGCTCGTCATCTCGCCGGAAACATCTGCCGGCACGAACGCAGCGAAGGCGCCGGTGAAAACGAAGAACAGCATGTTCGACTTGTAGGGAGTGCGGAAGCGCGGGTGCACCTCCGAGAAGATCTTCGGCACCAGACCGTCTTTGCTCATCGAGTAGAAGACGCGTGATTGGCCCAGCAACAGCACTAGAATCACGGACGAGAAGCCGGCCAGAATAGCCACCGTCACCGAGCGCGAGAGCCACTCGTAGCCCGTCATATATTTGCTGATCGCGAACGCCACCGATGCTTCACGACCGGCGCTCCGGAAATCTGCCACCGTGCCGACGCCGCTCAGCACCCACGCGAACAGGACATATAAAATCGTGCAGAGCACGAGCGAACCGAGAATGCCGATCGGCATGTCGCGCTTCGGATTCTTCGCTTCCTGCGCCGCGGTCGAGACCGCGTCGAAGCCGATGTAGGCGAAGAAGACCACACCCGCTGCGCCGAGGATGCCGAGAATGCCGCCGTAGGCGTGCGTAATTCCCTGGGGAGTCGTGTAAGTCGTTGCGGCCGGGATCATCGGCGTATGGTTGGCCGGATTGATAAAATGCCACCCAATGCCGATGAAGAGCAGCACGATCGCGGTCTTCAGAACCACGATGATCCCGTTCACGAACGCCGATTCTTTCGTGCCGCGGATGAGGAGCAACGTGAGCAGGAATAGAATTAGCACCGCCGGCAAGTTTACGAGGCCGCGGCTACCGGTCGCGGCGTCGATCTCGAAGTAGGAATGCGACCACTGGTATGGAACGCGCATACCGAACCACTCCAGCACCAGGTTAGCGTACTCACTCCACGCGATGGCCACCGTGGCCGAGGCGACCGCGTATTCGAGAATCAAATCCCAGCCGATGATCCACGCCACCAACTCACCCATGGTCGCGTAAGAGTAAGTATAGGCGCTGCCCGCCACCGGAATCATCGACGCAAACTCCGCGTAACAGAGGCCTGCGAAGGCGCAACCGACACCCGCTACGATGAACGCGAGCACGACCGATGGACCCGCCCGATCCGCGATCGCCGCCGCGGTGCGGACAAACAAACCAGCGCCGATAATCGCGCCGATGCCGAGCGCGATCAGGTTCATCGGCCCGAGCGAACGCTTCAGGGTGTGTTCGCCGACCTCCTCCGCCTCTTTCAGCAGACTGTCGATCGGCTTCGTCGCGAATAATTTACTCATAGTTTCAAAAGGGCAGAGTGGTTGACGTTCGCGCCTCCGCCTTCCCGTGCGCGCTTGCGCCGGAAAGTGTTGCAGTGCGCATCGGCTGTCAGTACACCAGCGCCGATGCAGAAATCCAGCATGTAATGAAGGACGACGGCGAAAAGACAATGGAATGGGGTACACGCGTGGGAGTGATCCTCGCGGTCGCCGGATCGGCGGTCGGTCTCGGGAACTTCCTCCGCTTCCCGGCGCAGGCTGCGGCACACGGCGGCGGCGCATTCATGATACCCTACGTTTGCGCGCTGCTGTTTCTGGCGCTCCCGATCGGGTGGGCGGAATGGGCGATGGCCCGGCACGGCGGCGAACGCGGATTCCACAGCGGCCCGGCCATCATGGGCGTGATCGGCCGCGGGCGGATTGCGCGTTACTTCGGTGTCCTGTCGGTCCTCATCCCGATGGTCGTCTACATGTATTACGTCTACATCGAGGCGTGGTGCCTGCGTTACGCGTGGGAATACCTGATCGGCAGCGTGCAGCTCACCGGCTCGATTGAGGAGCAGGTGAAGACATCAGCCGCTTTCTTCGGCGAGGCGACCGGCACGAACACAAACGGCATCATGAATCTGAGCGCCGTTTTCTGGGTCATGGTCGTCATGCTCAACATCGTGCTCGTTTATCGCGGGCTGAAAGGCGGCATCGAAAAGTTCTGCTCATTCGCGCTGCCGGCGATGGCGATCCTCGCGGTCGTGGTCTTGATCCGCGTGCTCACGCTCGGCACGCCCAACCCCGCCTTCCCTGATCGCAACGTTCTGAACGGCCTCGGTTATCTCTGGAATCCGGATTTCTCGAAGTTGACCGACTTTGACACTTGGCTCGCAGCGGCCGGGCAGATCTTCTTCAGTGTGTCCGTCGGGTTCGGCGTGATCCTGAACTACGCGTCCTACTTGAAGAGAAAGGATGACGTCGCGCTCTCCGGTTTCACGGCCACGGCCACGAACGAAGTGTTCGAAGTCGGCTTCGGCGGTTTGATCACCATCACCGCGGCGTTCGTCTTTCTCGGCGCCAGCGGCGTCGGAGGCGGGTTCGGTCTTGGCTTTCAGACGCTGCCAGTCGTCTTTCAGCAAATGGGTTGGGCCGGACGCTGGATCGGATTTGCGTGGTTCTTCCTCCTCTTCCTCGCCGCGATCACCAGCTCGATCTCGATGTTGCAGCCGGCGAAGGCGTTCTTCGAAGAAGCGCTTGGCATCTCCTCCGCGAAGGCGATCACGGCCGTCTCGGTGATCTGCGGCCTCGGCTCGCTGTGGGTCATCTGGTTCAGCAAAAACACCGTCGCGCTCGATACGATGGATTTCTGGGTCGGCACCTTCTGCATCTTCCTGCTCGCGACGGTGCAGATCATCTGCTTCGGCTGGGTGTGGGGCCTGCGCGCCGGCACGGCCGAGCTCGATCAAGGTGCTCTCATGAGAATCCCACGCGTGTTCCTCTTCATCATGAAATACATTGCGCCAGCTTACCTGTTGATTGTGCTGGCCGGGTTCTCCTACTTTAATCTCGGCGACAAGCTTCGCGAACTCAGCGCCAACCCGGTCGCGCTCTACACCATGGTGATCATCCTCGCCGTCGTTGCCTTGCTCCTGGCGATGGTCGGGATCGGCGAACGCCGCTGGCGGGCTGCGGGATTGGACCTCGATGGAGCAAATGAAAGGCAACGATAAACGATGAATGGTTGGGGTTGGATTTTTATGCTGATTTCACTGACGCTCGTCTGGGGGGCCACCATTTGGGCCTACGCCCGGCTGCTGACCGCGCCGCCGCACAAACCGGACGCCACGCACACGCGCGCCGATTGAATCGAGCGGGCGCGTTGGATGAACGCTGTATCCGCCGGAGAGCGAGCGTGCTATGATCGGCGCGTGTCCATCCTGCAACGCTTTTTAGTCGCCGCGAAACTCGGGTGCGCTCCGCTCCTCCTGGCCCTCGCTACTCCCGCGGTCGCTGCGCCCGCGCGCTCTGCCGCCGCGCCTCGGACGTCTCTGGGCGCGAATTATTCGCTCAACGGCCGCATCCAATTCGAAGCGCTGCCCCTCGAGCGTTCGCGCCAGAATCACCTGCTCCTGCGCACCTTCATCAATGGCAAGCCCGCGCTCATGGGCGTCGACTCGGGCGCGCCCGTGAGTGCGATTGCCATCACCCGCGCAGCGCACTTCGGCCTCACCCCGGCGCAGGGGACCGAAAATATTCCCACCCGGCTGCGCATCAATGGCCAGTTCAATCAGGTCGTCACCGCGCGCAACCTGCAACTGGGCTCGCTCAACCTCGTCGACGAGCCGCTCGTCGCGATCGATCTCGGGGGCTCGAGCACGGCGGCGCAATCGATGCACGAGCAGGCCATTGACGGCATCATCGGCGCGGACATTCTCTTCCCCACGAGTGCGGTCCTCGATTGCGCCGCGCAGGTGCTGATTTTGAAAATTGATCCCAACGTGCGCGGCGGTGCGCCGGGCCTGGATTTTCGCGGGTTCAGCCGGGTGCCGATCCAGGTGAGCCCGGGCGATAATCTCTATGTCGACGGCCGCGTCAACGGCAAGCGCGCCCGGCTCATGATAGACACGGGCGCGTTCGCGACCCTGCTGCATCAGCCGTTCCTCCGGCGAATGAAGATCCCGCTCCGCGACAGCGCGTTTAGTTCCGCGGCGGTGAACCTGAAACGACGCGGCGTGCAGCTCGCCACCATCTCGCGCTTCTCGATCGGCTCCGTCGATATTCGGAGCAAGGAAGTAGGCGTGATCGATCTCGAAGGCTTGGTCCGGTCGGGCTTGCTTGAGGCCACGCCGCCGGTTGCGGGTCTGCTCGGCTCCGAAATTCTGCGCCGGCACAACGGCATCATCGATTTCGGCACCAAGACGCTCTATCTGAAACGGTAGCTTCGGGCGGAGTTTGCCCGCAACCGCTCGACCGCCGTCATGCCGCGCATCCAGCAAGCTTTCGTCCTTGGCGCCGGCTTGGGGACACGCCTGCGCCCTCTCACGGAAGAGCTGCCCAAGCCGCTCGTTCCGATTTTCCAGAAGCCGTTGATCACGTTTGCGCTCGACCATCTGATCGACGCCGGCTGCGAGCGGTTTTGCGTCAACACGCATCACCAGCCGCAGCGCTTTGCCGAATCGTTCCCGGCGAACTCGTATCGCGACCGCCCGCTCCTCTTCCGGCACGAGCCGGTGTTGTTGGAAACCGCCGGGGGGATCGCAAATGCCGGCGATTGGTTAGGCGACGAGCCGTTCCTGGTTTATAACGCCGATATTCTTTCCGATCTTCCGCTGGCGCCTTTGCTCGAAGCGCATGCCCGCTCCGGGAACATCGTGACCCTCGCACTCCGTTCGAGCGCCGGGCCGCTGCACATCTCCTTCGATCGCGCCCGAGGAAAGATCACCGACATCCGGAACCTGCTCGGCAAAGGTCAGCCGGAGGAGTTTGTCTTCACCGGCATCTACGCGGTGCAGCCGGAATTCCTGGGCTGGATCGAGCGTGGCGTGAAACGGTCGGTCATCCCCGCCTTCCTCAAGTTGATCCGGCAGGGCGCCAAGCTCGGCGGCGCGATTCTCGACGAGGGAGAATGGTGGGATGTCGGCACGCGCGCGGCTTACATGCAGTTGCACCGCGATCTGCCCACCCTGCCTTTCCCAAAATACGGCGCGCCCGACACGACGTGGCGGGAGCGGATCCATCCGGCGGCGGTGCTCGGTGAAAACGTGGAGCTGCGCGGCTGCTCGGTCGTCGGCGCAGGCGCGACGATCGGGGCCGGCGCGGTCCTGGCCGACACGATTGTCTGGCCCCGCGCAGAAATCGCTTCGCGAAGTGCGCTCACGAACTGTATCGTCCGCGCCGACCAGAAAGCCGAAGGCACTTTGCGTGACACCGATCTCTAGCTCCGCGCGGAAGACCGAGCTGCTCCTCCAGCAGACGCGCCTCCATTTTCCCCGGCTCGAAGAGGAGCAGGTCGAGATCACGCCGATCGAGAAGGGCGGATCGGATCGGCGCTTTTACCGGGTGCGCTCCAGCCCCGAGCACGCGCTCATCCTCGTTAAGTATAATCTCGAACGCGCCGAGAACCGGCTTTACGTGCAGGTGGCGGAGTTTCTCGCAGCGCATGGCATCCGCGCGCCGAAGATATATTTCCACGATCCCGAGGAAGGGCTCATCTGGATCGAGGATCTCGGCGAGACCGATCTCTGGAGCTTTCGCGAAGAGCCGTGGACCGTCCGGCGCGCGCTTTACGAATCGGCCCTCGGCCAAATGGCAAAGCTGCATTCGCTGCCGGAAACCGCCGCCGCTAAAATCCAGCGCGACCTGCCGACGGCTTTCGACGCCGCCCTCTACCGCTGGGAGCAGCAATATTTTTTCGAGAATTGCCTCGGTCGCCACTTCGGCGTCGTCCCGGAAGTGGTGGCGGCGCTCGCGGACGCTCCCTTTTTGCAGGAGATCGCGGATCGACTCGCAACGCTGCCGCGTGTGCTGGTGCATCGCGATTTCCAGTCGCAAAACATCGTCATCCGCGATCGCGCTGCGCACCTCATCGACTTCCAGGGGATGCGTCCCGGCCTCCCGCAATACGATCTCGCCTCGCTCCTCTACGATCCCTACGTCGAGTTGCAGGAGACGGAGCGGGCAGAGCTTTTCGAACTCTACCGCGGGGAGCGGGAGCGCCGCGAAACCCCCTTGCGCAGCGAGGACGGCGAGATCTTCGTCCTCTGCGCGATGCAACGGCTCATGCAGGCGCTGGGGGCCTACGCGTTCCTTGGCTTGGTAAAAGGGAACCGCGCCTTTCTCGCGCACATTCCGGCCGCCCTGCAGTCGCTCCGCTCGATCGTCACGCGAGTGCCGGGCGGCGACAGCTTGCGGGCCGCTCTCGCGGGCTTACCGGCGCCCTATGACCGATCCGAGCGCGCGGAACGATAACCCTCCCAGGCAGAGGACTCTTTGAAGTCGAAGTGCTGGATTGCTATGATGACCGGATCATGACGACTGCTCATCCGCGCGCCCAGGCGAAGATCTGGATGATCACAGTCTCGACGTTGCTGCTGGCGTTTAGAACGATGATCGGACAGGGAGCACCGAGCGTCGTCGACGCTGCTTACATCGCGCTACCGGAGACGAGATCGCCGGACGGCAGGTTAGGCGTGGCGTGGAGCGTGCCCAGGCATCCTGACCTGGAGACGAGGGCACGAGCTGCGACGGCGGATGAAGCGGATTCGGTCCTCAGCGACATCGAGGCGGTCGACGACGAGGTGGTGAACCTAGTAGTCGAGCTCCAGAGCGGGAAGGTATTGGCGCAGCTCACGACGCGGTATTGGGAAGTGGGAGAGCTGAGACCAAACCGACATCATCTGGAAGTCGTCTGGTCGCCTCGAAGCGACGTCGTGTTGGCCAATCACACATTCCGTTGGGATTGCCGCGCCTTCAATGCGGTTCGAATCGGCGAAGGAGGAAGCGGGGTTGTGCTGGATTTGAAGAAGGACCTGGATGCCGCGGCGCGTAGCTTTTTCAGCAAAATGCTGCCGCGGCGCGCGCCTTTCTCGAAGCGCGACCTGGCGATCAGCTTCTCTGACGTGGCGCTGCTCGCGGACGGTGCGTTCAAAGTGTCGATTGACGCAGAGTATCCCAGCAAAACGGACGCTGCCTGGAGCGGACAAGCGGTGGCACACTTTGTCCTCCGGCCGGTTAACGCAGGCCGGCTCTCCCTGAGTGACCTTCAACTCGCGGCGCCGGATTCCGAATAGCGCTGAAGGGTGAGAGGAACGTCGGAAACGAAATATTTTTCCTGCGAGTCGGCGCGAGGGTTGGCGCGTAGTTTGAACCGGGCGCCTATTCGCCAATCATTTTCACGAGCATGCGCTTTCGCCGTAGAAGACAGGGGAAAAAGCTGACCGCTGTAAACTGGGACGCTGAATGTTTCGCCCGCGCGGTTGTGGCGATAGGCGGAGTGGGGGGGCGTGCGGGGCCAGTTTCTCCAGCCACACTTCGTAGTCGTGGTGCCGCCCGGACTCGCATCGTTGATGAAGACCGAGGCAGTGATATGCATGGCGTTGACCAGGCAGAGGCATTCGGCGACGCCGCTCCGGCTCACCAGCCAATCTACTCGAGCAACTTGCTCGGGAGTGGCTCCATCGTGCCTAACGACTCGCCAGCGCGGATGCGGGCAAGCTGACGTGCGACGTCGGCCCGTTGCGGATCGGCCGGATCCATCTCGTGCAGGGCGTGTTCGTAGGCGGCGATCGCGTCCGCGGCGCGGTTAGCTTTGAGACAGGTGTTGCCATGCAGGATCGCGGTGGCGGAACTCCAGGGGATCGCCTGTTGCACCTCCGCGAGTTTATTCGCGAGCAGGTTCCAATCGGGCTAGCGCGAGGAGCAACAACGCATGCATCGTCCAGAGGCTGGCCCGCGCCCGCGCCTGCGCGGCGGCCGCGTCGTTATCGTAAAAGACGGTCTCTTCGGTGAAGTCGCGCTCTTCGACTTTCTCGTTCAGCGGACGGAATGGGCGCAGCTTGAAGCTCTCCGGCATCCACGCGCCGAGCCAGAGCTTCATCAGCGGCGGATGCTCCGGGTTGAGCCGAAAGTCACCCGTGCGGATGTAGGACGTGCCAGCGACGAGATGGTACGGTTCGTCGATCGTGAAACTGTCAAGGCGAGTGCCGAGATAGGAACGGAGAATCGCGAACCCGACCAGGCCAAGCAGCACTATCGCGCCTCTCCCTCTCGGGAAGGGAGGGGTATGCCCTTTTGAAGCAACGTCGCTGGAAAAGGGAACTTCCATGCCTCAACTTGTGGCTCCGGCCAACTGTAGAGGGCAAGCCGATTTTTGTCTTAGGGGAAGACCGAGGCGGCGATCTGCACGGCTAAAGTCGGAGAGTGGGGGTCAGACGGTCTGGTGTGATTTTGCGCCGGCGAGAGGACAATTCGCTACGGCTGTGAATTGCGGTCGTAAGGAACAATCTTATCCCACTCCTCGGCGGACGAGCGGGCGACAAAAGCGACGACGGGATCAGTGTCGCTCATGTTGAAGACCTCATGCGGGACATCCGGTTTGATGTAGATGAAATCGCCCGCTTCGTTCTCCATGATCTGCTTCAGCCCGGGACCAAATTCATGGCGCACTTTCCCTTCAAGAATGTAGAGGATGAGCTCGAAGCCGACGTGGATGTGCGCGTAGGCGACGCCACTGGGCGGGATCGTGGCGATGTTCGCGGAGAGCTTCGTCGTCCCGACGTTTTTCGCTGACATACCTTGTTTGTAGTGGATGCCGTTCCAATCCCGGCGCGCACCACCGCCACGAATTGTAAGGATCCCACCGTGATCCTCTACCGCACTGATCTGGAGACTGTCTTTCTGCTGGTTCATTAGGTTTAACATAGACGGTGAACGAGTTCTAGCGACAGCTTCTCCGCCAGGTCCCGGACGCGCTGGCTGCCTTGCGGGGAGATCAGCGGGACGCAGGTACTACACGCGCGTTCGGTCCGAACGTAGGGCATGCCTCCGGTTTGCTTGGAAAAACGCTTTCGCGCGTCGAAGCGCTCCACACCCGAAACCAAACCAAATACGGCTCCTGGGTCCTCCGGTTTAACCCCGCCTAACAACTCAAACCGATGTCAACAACTCGGCGAAACAAGTCACTTGCAGCACAGAGAACATCTCAACCCCCCCCCCCGCTTCTTGCCTCACGGCGGGCAGGAGCTTCCACAGACTTCGTTAGACCATTCTACGGCCTGGACGTGCACCGAACGATCAAAGCCTTTTAAGGACACTTCGCCGAGAGAGTGAAAGGTCAGGCCTTTTCCGATACAGAGTTCCGCGACGACGTTTGAAACGAGAATCTGTTCCGGCTGAGCATAAGCAGTAAGACGCGCTGCCAGTTGCACGGTGGTTCCGAAAATATCGAGATCCTTTTCGACCGGCTCGCCCGCCGCTCCGCCGACTCTAACGCGGAGACGATGGCCGCGGCGCTCGGTCAGGTGCGCCAAGGCGTGTTGGATCCGGGCAGCACAGCGAACCGCTCCCGCAGCGGAAACGAACGAGGCCATGATGCCGTCGCCGGTATGCTTTACCTCCCGGCCCTTACAGGAAGTCAGGGCGTCGCGTACGATCTCATCGTGCAGATGAACAAATTCCATCGCGGCATCGTCACCAAGCCGCTGGGTCAGGTGGGTGGAGCCGACGATATCGGTGAACATCACCGTTCGAATGGCAGGATCGTACGCCACCGGGCCCCCATCCGCGAGCATGGCGGCTCCGACCGCATTTGCCTCGCCGCCACCAAGAAAGCATTCGGCGATTTCCGGCTGAACCTCTATGATTTTCTCCGCGACTCGTCCGTGAGCTTCGAGGTGTACCTGTCTCGCCGCTTCCGCGTTGGGCGCATGCACCAAACAGAAAGCCTTGCCACAGCTTTCGTTCACCCAATACTTAAGGTAATTAACTCCATATTTTCCCTGTTTTTTCAGGTCGGCTTCGTGTGCCTTCGCCACCGCGTCGGCGGTGAGGCCCTGAATCTCGTGGATATCAATATAGGTTGGCATGACGTTCCAAAGAAGGTGTTTATTTGCGCCTGATCTTGTGCTGCACGTCGATCTCGAGAGCCCGGTTGAGCGTCTGAAAAACGACGCAGTAACGCTGAGTTAATCGGAGCAATGTTGCCACCTGTTCTTCGGTCGCGTTAGTCTCTAAATCAAATAAGAGACTTATGGCCTGAAATCCTACGGCCACGTCCTTCGCCACACCCAGAGTGCCGCGGAAATCAAGCGCGCCTTCGGCCGTGATCGTCCCCTCGCCGATGGCGATCTCCATCGCCGCCGCGACGGCGCGAAGGGTAACTCCAGAACAAGCGACCAGAGACTCCAACAGCATGTCACCCGAACAGGCATCCATGCCATTGCCGCCCGTGGCCTGATGCAGGCCTGCTTCGACCAAGCCTTTACCGGTCGTGACCTTGCACGTCATCTCCTCACCCACCTTGCCTTCCGCCCGCAGTGTTATCCGAGCCGCTTCCGGCGTCTCACGATAGCGCTCCTTCAATGGTGCCTGCAATGCGCGTATCTCCGCTGCGTTCATGGTCCCCTCTTTCGTTGGTGCGTTTGATTGAAAATGGTGGCCTTCGCACGGAAATTTTCAAACAGAATCGGCAATCCACAGTCGCGCGGGATCGAGCATCGGCCCCGGGGTCAGACCGCGGAAACCCGCGGAGCTGGCGGTAAGCCGGTCTCTCGTTAGACGCCGTTTTATTCCGCGACGAAAGGATTGGTGCGGCGCTCGGCACCAATCGTCGTCGCAGGACCGTGGCCCGGCAGCACCACGACCTCATCGCCGAGCGGGAAGAGCTTCGTGCGGATGCCTTGGAAGAGCAGCTCGCCGTCGCCTCCGGGTAGATCCCAGCGGCCGACTCCCCCGGCAAAGAGCACATCGCCGCCGACGAGCAGTTTCCCTTCCCGCGAGTGAAAACAAAGGCTGCCGGGCGAGTGACCGGGCACGTCGAGCACTTCGAACTTCAAGCCGAGGAACGAGTGCTCGCGCACTTCCTCGATCGTAAAATCCGGCTGCGCGGGTTCGATTTCCAATTGGAAGCCGTAGCGCCGGAAGAACTCCGGGTCGGAGATCATGGGGACGGCGTCGCTGTGGCAGCCGATCTGGCAGCCAAAACGGCGCTGGATTTTGGCAACATCCGGCACGTGATCGAAGTGGCCGTGCGTAAGCAGGAGGAGCCGGGGCGCGATGCCGCGCGTCTCGAGCCACTGGCACGCACCGTCAGGCGCATCGAAAAGAATTGCGCCTTCCGGAGCTTCGAGCACGTAGCAATTCGTCTCGAAAATGCCGCCACAGAATGTCTGGTAATCCATCGCGCTCAACTTACGCCCGCTCCCGCTCGTGCCAATGGCGGGAGACGAGGGTCTCGTGGCCGAGCGCGGGCGAAGGGCGGCAGAGATTCCGCCGCGCACGGAATGGAAGCTGCAGCAAAGAATGCGACACGCGCGTGATTTTTACGTTCTCTCTTTGAATCTTCCTGCTACCCGATTGTCTCATCAACATCACCACGCGGCCGCCTTGCGCGCGCCGTGTACTCTGCGAACTTAGCCACCTTTCCTGCATGAAGCTTCATTTCCGTCCGTCGCCGGCCGTCTGCGCTCTTCTCCTTTCCTCGGCGCTGCTGGCACAGCCGCTGTTCGCAAAATCCGATCTCGAGCAAGTCGAGGTCTCGGTCGGAAGGTTGCTGGAGGAAGGCCATTACACGCATCAGCCGCTGAACGACGAAGTTTCGAAGAAATTCCTGCGCACCTACCTCGAGTTGCTCGATTTCAGCCATCTCTTCTTCACCCAGCAGGATGTCGACCTGCTCTACGCGAAGTACGGCACTGCCCTGGATGACGATGTTCTTCTAGGGAACCTGAAGCCTGCCTACGAGATTTACGATCTCTACCAGAAGCGCGTCGACAATCGCGTCGCGAAGGTAAAAGAGCTCGTCAAGCAGCCGATGGATTCCAAGGCGGACACGACGATTGAGTTGAGCCGCCAGAAGTCCGCCTGGCCGAAAGATGAGGCAGATGCGGATGCGATCTGGCGTGGCCGGGTGGCGAGCGAACTCCTGCAGGAGAGTTTGAGCGAGCACCCGATCGAGCCCGGGCCGCAGTTGGTCGCGCGTCGCTACGAGCGGCTCATGCGCAACGTGCACGAGGAAGATCAACCGGAGCAGGTGAAGCTTTTCCTCGCGGCGCTTGCGCAAACCTACGACCCGCATTCGGAATACCTAAGCAAGGCCGATCTGAAAAACTTCAGCATCAACATGGGGCTGTCGCTGGTCGGGATCGGCGCGATGCTCCGTTCAGAAGACGGCTATGCCAAGATCGAGAGCCTGGTCCCAGGGGGCCCGGCGCAGAAGCATGGCGGGATTAAAGTGGGCGACCGCATCACCGCGGTGGCACAAGGCGCAGGTGAATTTTCCGATGTGCGGGACATGCGCCTCGACAAAGTGGTGGAGCAAATCCGCGGCAAGAAAGGCACCAAAGTGCGCCTGCTCGTGATCCCGGCCGAAGCGGCCGATCCTTCGAAGCGCAAGACGGTCGAGATCGTGCGCGACGAGATCAAACTGAAGGACCAGGAAGCGCGGGCCGACATCATTCTGAAGAACGGCCCCAATGGCGAGCCGGTAAAGCTCGGCTGGATTACGCTGCCTTCGTTTTATGCCGACATGGAGAAGCACCAGAAGAGCACCACCAAAGATGTGCTCGCGCTGCTGAAACGGTTGAAGAAGGAGAACGTCGCCGGGCTGGTGGTCGATCTGCGTCGCAACGGAGGTGGATCGCTGGAGGAGGCAATCTCGTTGACCGGTCTATTTTTGAAATCCGGACCCGTTGTGCAAACGAAAGGCTCGAACGGCAACATCGTGGTCTCGAGCGATCCCGATCCGGGGGTCGCCTACGCCGGACCACTCGTGGTTTTGACGAGCCGGCAGAGCGCCTCCGCGAGCGAGATTTTCGCGGCCGCGCTGCAGGATTACGGCCGCGCGTTAGTCGTGGGCGATAAGAACACCTTCGGCAAAGGAACGGTGCAGACGATCCTCGAGATCGGGCGCTTTACGTCGCTCCTCGGGAGCGGTTCGCAGGAAGACGGCGCGCTCAAGTTGACCATCCAGAAATTCTATCGCGTCGCCGGCGGTTCGACCCAGCTGAATGGCGTCGCCTCTGACATCGTGCTCCCAACGCTGACCGATTTGCCGGAGTTCGGCGAAGGCTCGTTGAAGAACGCGCTGCCGTACGATGAGGTGCCGAAGGCGCGCTTCACAAAGTGGACGGAGTCGCCGCAGATGTTCATCGAGGAATTGAAACGTCGCTCAAGCGCGCGGGTCAAAGACAGCCCGGAGTTCCACTACGTGCTGGAAGACATGGAGCGTCTCCGGAAGCGGCTCGATGAAAACCGCATTTCATTAAACGAAGACGTGCGCCGAGCAGAGATGAACGAGGACAAGGTGCGCAAGGAAGCGCGGTCGAAAGACCGGCTAGCCCGCCAGACGGACGACGCGCGGGTCTATCGCTTGACCCTCGATACGGTGGATAAACCGAATCTGCAGCTGATCATGTTCCCAGGTAAAATCGCGGCGGCGGACAAGAAGATCGCGCCGGAGGCGGCGGGCGATGCGGACTCGGATGCACTGGACAGCGCCGACAGCTCGAAGGAGCCCACGCTCGATCCCGAACGCGACGAGACGCTCCACATTCTCGCGGACCTGGTGGATCTGAGTGCCGGCCCGAAAACGGCCAGTGCAACCACTGCGCCCGCGCCCGCCCCGCAATAACCTTCGCGGAGCAGCGGTGCGCAGCGTGACGCGGCGCTTTCCAAGCACGCGCGGCCCTGTTTAGATCGGCTGGTGATGATGCTGGTGACCGGCTGCCGCCGATGGCGTTCGCTGCTCCTTTTACGCGGCGTTCTGCTGCTACTGCTGGGTGAGGTCAGCCGCGCCGAGCAGCCGCCTCCCCCGGCTGCCGCGGGCGATCTGGCGCAGATCTACGCGCAGGGAATGGCGGCGTTCCAGTCGGGCAACTTCACCCAGGCGGCTGCTACGCTGGAAGGGCTGCTCACGAAGTCTGAGTTCTCGCCGCAGCTGGAACCGATCTACTACACCGTCGGCTCGGCTTATTTCAATGCGGGGGATTTCGGGAAGGCGATCATCGCGTTCAAGAACTACCAGGCGAAGTTCCGCAATGGCCCGCGCGCGATCGACGTGGCGTTCGCGCTCGGGCAGTGCCAGCTCTCGAATAAGAATTATGCGGAGGCGAGTGCGCAGTTTGCCGCCCTCGAACGCGACCCGCGGCTGCGCGATCAGGCGTTGTTCCTGCAGGCCACCGCGGAAAAAGAAGGCGGCAAGATCGATCCGGCGATCGCCGCGCTCGAAAAACTGGTTGGCGCGGAAATCAAGAGCGGCACCGCCGCGCGCGGTGCGATGATGCTCGCCCGGCTCTACGGGCAGAAAGGGACCTCTGAAAAGGCGGTCGCGACGGTCGCGAAGCTGAACCGGCAGCTTCGCCTGGTGGACAATATCGTGGAGCTGAACACGATGACCGTTGAGCTGGGCGACCAGCTTTATGCGAGCCAAAATTTCGAGGGCGCGCTCGACTGTTATCGCGCCGCGCATCCGAAGGAGCAGATCGTCCGGATGCAGAATGAGCGGATCGCCGCGATGCAGAAGGCGATCGACGACAATCTCGCGGCCGCACGCGCGGATCCGTCGCAGGTCGGGCAGCTCGGCGCGGTCACGGCCCAGCTGAAGGGCGACATCGCGCGCGCCCAGCAGCAGCTCGCGGAATTCGACAAGCTGCCGAACATCACCCCCGCGATCTACGTGCGGCTGGCGCGCTGTTTCGCGGAGACGAACCGCAAATGGGAGGCGGTGGTCGTTTACCAGGAGCTGCTCGACCGCTTTCCCGCGGCCCCGGAACGCGAGCCGGCGCTCTTTGGAATCATCGTCGCGCTCGCGGATGTGAGCCAGGGCCGGCGCGCCATGGCACGCTGCGAAGAGTACCTGCGCGATTTCAAAGAGGGCCCGAATGCGGAGGCTGTCGGTTACTTGTTAGGCGCAGCCGCGCTCGAGGCGAACGATCCCGCGGCGGCCGAGGGTTTCTTCGGCATTCTCCTCGAGACCCAGCCGAAAAGTCCCTTCCGCGAGCAAGCCCGCTTCCTTCTCGGGAACGCCCGGTTCGCGGCCGGCAAGTACGATGAGGCCGTGGCGGAATACGAGAAATACCTGAAGGAATTTCCGAAGGGCGGCAGCGTGGAAGACGTGGAATACCGCATCGCTTTGACGGCGCTCTTCGGCGGCAAATACGAGGAGGCGATCAAAGGGTTGAACGCCTACGTGAAGAAGCATCCGGAGGGAGCGTTCGTGACCGACGCGAAATACCGGCTCGCGGTCTGCAAATACGCCGCGGGGCTTTACGATGAGGTGATTGCCGATTGCAAAGCGTGGCAGACGCAGTTTCCCGGGAACCCGCAGACGGGCGAAGTGCTGGCGCTGGAAGCCGATGCCTACGCGGCGACGGAGCGCGACGACGACGCGGTGCAGGTCTACATCGACTCCTACAAAACAGCGACCACGGACGAGGTCATGAGCTACTCCCTGTTCGCCGCGAGCAAGCTGCTCCAGAAGCACGATCAATGGGGCAAAGTCTCGGAGTTGTTCGCCGAATTCATCCAGAACAAACCGGATCACGCGAGTGTGCTGACGGCGCTTTATTGGATCGGGAAAGCGAAGGCGCACGAGGGGCAGATCGACGAGGCGAAACGCATCACCGCCGAGGCGATCAAGCGCTACATCGTCGATCCGCAACGCGAGGCGGTCGAGATGCTGATTTCGCAGCTGGCGCAGCTCTGTGCGAAGAAGAAGCGAGCGCCGTCGCCGGCGGAAGAAGCGCCGCCGCCCGCAGGTGGCGCGGAGATCCCCGCGGCAACTCCCACTCCCGCCCCGGAGATCGATCCCGCGGTCGAGCTCGAAGCGCTCCTTGGGAACAGCGAGAGCGACAATCCCACCACGAAAGCGCGGATCATCTACGCGCAGGCGGAGGTGGCGCGCCTGCGCCGGCAGCCGGCGGAAGAAGACAAGGCGATCGGACGGATCGCGGAGAAATTCAAGCCTGAGGACCTGAGCCCGGTGCTGCTCGGTCGCGCGGGTGATTACATGCTCAGCCACGGCGAACTGGATCAGGCGCGCGCCTTCTACCAGCGCTTGAACGATGAATTTCCGAAGAGCGAGAACGTGGATTTCGCTTACAACGGACTGGGCCAGATCGCGCTGGCCAAAAACGAGCTGCAGACGGCGCTGCGCTACTTCACGGAAGGGACGGACAAGATCATGGCGGCGCAGAAAATGAAAGACATGACGGTGGGCAAAGGAAAAGCCCTCCTCGCGCTCGGCCGGCTAGACGAGGCCAGGAAAGTCTTCGCGCAGGTGGCGGCGGTCCGCGAATGGCGCGGCGAAGCCACCGTCTTCAGCGTCTACTCGTTAGGCGAAATCGAGGCGCAACAAGGTCGCTGGGCCGAAGCGAACGCTTTCTTCCAGCGGGTGTATGTCGGCTATCGCAAGTTCCTGCCCTGGGTGGCGAAAGCGTATCTCCGCAGTGCGGAGAGCTTCGAGAAGCTCGGCAAAACGCAGGAAGCGGCGAACACCTACCGCGAGCTGTTGCGTAACGAGAAGCTCTCCGGTTTCGCGGAGGCTGCCGAAGCGCGCCGCCGCCTGCAAGCGATGGGCCAAGAGGGATGAAAATTCTCCGCCTCGCTTTCCTACTCCTGCTTGCGCTTTTGCCGGGCCGCAGCAGCGCCAGCGCCCAGACCATTATTCTCAAGAATGGCCAGGAGGTGGAAACCCGCGGCGTTTCCCGGCGGGGCGACAAAGTGATGGCGAAGATCGAGGTCGCAGGGACAAGCGGTGAGGCCGGCTACGACCTCAGAGCGATCGCGCGGATTCAATTCCCGGAACCGCGCGGGCTGAAGATCGGCGCCGAGCTGCTCGCGCAAGGGCAGCCCGAAAAGGCGCTCGCGGAAGTGACGCCGATCATCAACTTCTACGCTCCCTTCAAGGACCTGCCCGGCGCCTGGTGGTCCGCGGCCGCCGTGATCAAAGTCTCAGCGCTGGCGGCGTTGCAGCGGGACGCGGAAGCCCAGCCGCTCGCCGTCGAAATTCAGAAAAACGCCACCGATCCAGAAGTCGCGCGCGCCGCGAACCTCCGGATTGCGGCCGCCCTGGTGAAGAAACTGGAATACGAAAAAGCGGCGGAGATTTGCGACGCCGCGATCAAGGAAAGCACCCGTCCTGAGGTGCTGGCCGATGCCTGGGTGACCAAAGGCAACCTGCTGCTGGCGCAGAAGGAATGGGATTCCGCCTTGCTCGCCTTCCTGCGCGTGCCGGTGTTTTATCAGGATGAAAAGTTGTTCATGCCTCCGGCGCTGCTCGGCAGCGCGCGTGCTTATCGCCGGCTTGATGACTTGGAAAGAGCGAAAAAATCTCTTAATGAATTGATCGCGGACTTTCCGAAATCCGCGGAAGCGGCGCTCGCCCAGAGCGAATTGCAGAAGCTCTCAAAGTGAAAATCCTCCCCATGAAACTTAAAATTGCCTACCTGGCGACGCTCGTCTGCGTGGCCTGCTCGCTCTTCGTCTCCGCCGCGCTGGCGCAAACGCCCGCGCCGGCCGCTTCGCCTAGTGCCGAAGCGGTGCGCTCGAAAACGCTCTGGGAGCAGATCCGCGAAGGAGGCTGGGTGATGGTGCCGATCGCGCTCTGCTCGGTCGCGACGCTCTATCTGATCGGTGACGGCTTCATCCGCACCGGGAACGCCAAAATCGCTCCGCCCGGCTACGAGCAGACGGTGAAGGCGCTCTTCCGGCAGGGCGACTACGTGGGCGCCTACAATTATTGCAAAGAGCATCCGTCGCCGCTGACGAACGTTTTGCGGGTCGGAATCGGATTGTTAGGCGACGGCAAGCAGGTCGCCGAAGAAGCGATGATGGGCGAGCTGGCGAAGGAGAATTCGAAGATGCAGACGCAGATCAGCTACCTCTCGGTGATGGGTGTCTGCACGCCGATGATCGGTCTGCTCGGCACCGTCACCGGCATGATCAAGGCCTTCGCGAAACTGGGTTCCTCAGGCATCGGCGATCCCTCGGGCTTATCGGCCGCGATCGGCGAGGTGCTGGTCGCCACTGCGTCCGGGTTGATCATTGCCATCCCTGCCTTCGGCGCCTTTTATTTTCTCCGCAATCGCTCGATGGCCTCCGTGCACCACGTCCAGGATGTGATCAACGATCTCTTCCGCAAAATGCCCTACGAATCGCTCGCGGGCGTGCACCTGGGAGACGAGGAACTCTACGCCGCAATTCCAAATTGGCTCGTCGCGCCGGAAGGCACCCCGGGCGGGATGACACGACAGATCGGCACCGTCACCGGCCCGATCGCCCCCGCGGAACAGCCCACGTAAATGACCGCGCCGAAAAAGCGGATGCGTCAGCGTCGGCCAGGCAAAAACCGTCAACCCTCTACCTCATAGATGGCCGGCGGAGGAGGAGGCAGTGAGCAGGGCGAACCGGAATTCCAGGTCGCGCCGATGATCGACGTCCTGCTCGTCATCCTCGTTTTCTTCATGACGATCACCTCGGCCCAGGTTTTAAAGGTCGATAAGTCGATCGAGCTGCCGATCGCGAAAGATGCGCAGAAGAAGGACAACTCGCGCTCCGAGGCGACGGTTAATGTCCGCTGGCGTGCCGCGGAGAAGAAGGCGGACTTCGTCTTCGACGATCGCGTCTATCACAATGCCGGGGAACTGCTGGAGCCGTTGCGAACCGCCCGCATCACCGGCGAAAAGAAGATCACCGCGGGCACGAATCCCACCTTCCGCGCCGTGATCCGCGGGGATCGCGATGTGCCGGCGCTCTACGTTTCGCAGGCGATGAACGCCTGCGGCGAAGCGGGTATCACCGACATCTCGTTTTCGGCGACGAACAAGCAGTAGCGATGCGCCTCGACCTCAATCCCAACGAAGGCAATCTCGGTTTTCAGATTGCGCCGATGATCGACGTCGTCTTCGTGATCATGCTTTTTTTTATGGTCATGGCCGGGGCGGTCAAGATCGAGAACGAGCTGAACACGCAGTTGCCGGGCACCGCCGAGACCTCCTCGTCGACGGACTTTGTGGACGAGCAGATCATCACCATCTCCGACACCGGCGAGGTGAGCTTGAATGACGAGCCGTTCGACTCGCCCACGAGCAAGGAGTTGCCGCAGTTGAAGGGGACGCTGATGCGTTTGAAGCAAAACGCGGACGCGGCGAAGACACCCGCGATGGTCACGATCATCAGCGATGAGCAGTCGAAGTATAGCAGGACGATCGACGTGCTCGACGCGCTTGCGGTCGCGAAGATCGACAACGTCACCTTCACGATCAGCGAAGAGGAATAAGGCGCGCTCGCGTCTGAGGCTGCGCGTTTGGGAAGAGAGTCAGGGAAGATTTGCCACTTCCGGCACTGGCTCGGTTTCGTGCAGCCGCCCGTAGTCGACGGAGAGCCGCCCGTCCTCCAATTCCTCGTAAATCTCCACAAAGCGCTCGCCAAATCGCACCTCGTTCCAGGCGTAATCCTGCAGGCTATGAACGGAAGCGGCCATGACGGTCTCGATCGACATGGTGGCCGCGAGAAAAAAGGCGTCGCTCGCCTCCAGGGAGGCCGCCGTCTCTCGATGGAGCGGGCTGCGCTCGTCGATCGTGTGCCGGATCGTGAGCGCGGCGGGGAAGTTAATCATGCGCGAGGGATAGACCGGGAGATCGTAGAAGCGCCGCACCGTTCCGCCCTCGGCCACCGGCTCATCGCGCGAGAAGGTGATCCGAAAGCGCGCATCGACCATGCTGGTATGGCGCAAATTTGCGACCCGAAACATCAGGGTCGGCTGGCCGTCAAAGTTGCCCAGCAGGATCGATTTGCTGAAAAGGATGCGTGAGGTCGGACGCGAGAAGCGGACGAAAATCAACCCGGTGATCACTGCCACCCAGACGGTGCCGACGATGATCTCGATCGTCGCGACGACGTGGCCGTACGCGGTCGCGGGATACAGATGGCCGTAGCCGACGGTGGCCAGCGTCTCGGCACTGAAAAAGAACGCTGCCGGGAACGATCCCTCCGTCATCTCCCCGATGCACGGACCACCGACGGCGTAGAGCGTGGCGAAGAGAAGATTGATCGCGAGGTAGACGGCGAGGAGGAACGCGGCGAAACGCGGCCAGGTGAGCGACAGAATCCAATGATAGGTGTCGCGCCAGTCGCGGCGCGCGGCGTTGATCTTGAGAAACTCCACCTGGCCGGAGCGGACGGTGATGGGTGCCGGTGGTTTTTTCTTCATCAAGCAAATTCCCGCCTCTGGCGCAGAGGTTAACGGTAGCGAGACCAGAAAGGCAACACGGCTGCGACTAATCGGGGGAACCCGCGCGCGGCAAGAACCGGGTTGCGTCCGCCGTGCGGCGATGCGGTGATTAGCGCATGCCCACCGAGCGGAAATTCGCCGTCCTCGCAGCGTTCACCACGCTCTGCGTCGTCTGGAGTTCCACCTGGCTGGTGATCAAAGTCGGACTGAACGATCTGCCGCCAATTTCGTTCGCGGCGCTGCGCTTTCTCATCGCCGTTGTCGTCCTGCTGGCGGTTTCGATCGGGCGCGTCCCGCTGCTGCCGAAGCACCGTGCTGATTGGACGCTGCTCGCATTCACCGGTGTGCTCATGTTCGCCGTCAATTACGGACTGCTCTTCTGGGGCGAACTGCATGTCTCCTCTGGTCTCGCTGCAGTCTTGCAGGCCATGATCGTGGTGTTCGGGATGGTCTTCGCGCACTGGCTGATTCCATCCGAGCCGCTGCGCTGGCCGCGCGTGGCCGGGGCGCTGCTCGCAGGCGGCGGGATCGCGCTGATTTGCGGAAAGCTGCTCGATCATGGCGGCTGGCTCGGCTTTCTCGGCGGCCTCGGGATCGTGCTGGGCGGCGCGGGCGCGGCCTTTTCGAACGTGCTGCTGAAGCGGCGCGCCTTGCCACTCGCGCCGGCCATGATCGCCGCGTGGCAGATGATCTTCGGCGCGGTGCCGTTATTCTTCGCCGGGCTCGCGCTCGAGGGAAGCCCCCTGCGCTTTCATTGGACCGGGATGGCGTGGTTTTGCCTGCTTTACCTCGCCGTGATCGGGTCTGCCCTCACGTTTCTCTTGCTTTACTGGCTCCTGCCGCGCATCCCGGTGAATAATCTGCAAACCATCTCGCTGATCACACCGCCGGGCGCGATCGTGATCGGCTGGCTTTTTGGCGGCGAGAGATTTTCGCCGTGGTCGCTGCTCGGCGGTGCGCTCGTCCTCGCCGGCGTCTGGCTGATTTTCCGCAAACTGGCGCCCAGCGAGCAAGCTCCCGCGGGCAACGGCGAGCTCGGCCCGGTGATCGCCCGGGGCGGACCCTAGAAGAAGCTTCCAAGCCGGCGCGCCACGCGCTAGTTGTCGAGGTTGATGGACTCAAACGCGCTCCCGCCTCCGCAAACCACCGTGAAGAAAAGCAACAGCGGCTGTGGCTGTTGCGCGGGCGGTTGCCTGTCCATGCTGGCGATCGCCTGCGTGCTCTTGGTGCTGCTCGTCGCGGGCTGCTGGTTCCTGGCTGGCCGGACGCTCGACAGCTTCACGGCGAGCAGTCCGATCGTCGTGCAGATGTCCCCACCCACGGAGGAACAGGTGGCGGCGGCGAACGAAAAACTGGCGCGCATCCGCGGCGCCTCCCGCGACCAGCAATCGGTCACGGTCGAGTTCACGGCCGACGAATTGAACGCCCTCATCGCCCGCAATCCTTCCTTCGAGGATTTGCGCGGGAAGTTTCGCGTCGGGATCGCGAATTCGATCTTGAACGTGAACATGAGCGTGCCGCTGCACGAGGTGCCGCTCCCGGGCATGAAACGTCGCTGGTTCAACGGCAGCGCGCGTTTCGGCCTCGTCTATGACGAAGACCGCTTCAGCCTCGCGGTGAAATCACTCGAAGCGAACGGGCGGAACATCAACGTCACGAAATTCCAGCCGATGGCCGATTGGTTTAACGCCTTTTTCAACGACGGCTTCGATAAATCGCAGCGCCACCAGCGCGAGTCGGACGAGTTCTGGGAAAACGTCAAATCCATCAGAGTGGAGGGCGACAAGCTGATCATCACGACGAAAGGCGCTGAGCCCGAAGACGACGGTAGCACCGAGGCCTGATGCAGCCTGCGAGGACGCGCAGCACAACTGTCATCGACGCCGCCAGCCGTGGCCGCTTAGGATCGCGCTCCCCTGCGCGGAATGCGCCGGCCCGGAGTTCCACCCCCTTATGAGCGAATACATTTCGGAACTAATGGCCCAGGTGAAGCGCCGCAATCCCGCTGAGCCGGAGTTTCACCAGGCCGTGCAGGAAGTGGCGGAATCGCTCGCCGCGGTTCTGGAGCAGCATCCGGAATTCTGCGACGCGAAAATCCTCGAGCGCATGATCGAGCCGGAACGCGTCATCATGTTCCGCGTGCCGTGGCGCGACGACGCTGGGGTGATGCAGGTGAATCGCGGGTTCCGCGTGCAGATGAACAGCGCGATCGGGCCCTACAAGGGTGGCCTTCGGTTTCATCCCACGGTTAATCTCGGTATCCTCAAGTTTCTCGCTTTCGAGCAGGTCTTTAAGAATGCTCTCACTACCCTCCCGATGGGCGGCGGGAAAGGCGGCGCCGACTTCGATCCGAAGGGCAAAACCGACTCCGAAGTGATGCGCTTTTGCCAGGCCTTTATGTGCGAACTCTTCCGCCATATCGGCCCGAACACCGATGTGCCAGCCGGCGACATCGGAGTCGGTGCGCGCGAGATCGGATTCCTCTTCGGCATGTACAAAAAACTCCGGAACGAATTCACCGGCGTCATGACCGGCAAAGGGCTGACTTGGGGCGGCTCCGTCATCCGACCGGAGGCAACCGGCTACGGCGCCGTCTACTTTGCCTCCGAGATGCTGAAGACGCGGAAGGAAGATTTGAAAGGCAAGACCTGCCTCGTCTCCGGCAGCGGCAATGTCGCCCAATACACGGCTCAGAAGTTGATTTCGTTAGGGGGAAAACCGGTCACGCTCTCCGATTCCGGCGGCTATATTTTCGACGCGGCCGGCATCTCTGCGGAGAAACTCGACTTCGTGATGGAGCTTAAAAACATCCAGCGGGGACGGATCGCGGAATACGCGGAGAAATTTACCGGCGCAATCTACACCCCGCTCGACCCGGCGGCCGATCATAACCCGCTCTGGGATCACAAGGCGGAATGCGCTTTCCCCAGCGCAACCCAGAACGAGATCAATGCCGTCGACGCCGCCAACCTGCTCCGCAACGGCGTCTACGTCGTCTCCGAAGGGGCCAACATGCCGAGCACGATCGGCGCGGTGAACAAGTTCCTCGACGCGCAGATTCTCTTCGGCCCCGGGAAAGCGGCCAACGCCGGCGGGGTCGCGACCTCAGGCCTGGAGATGGCGCAAAACAGCATGCGCCTCTCCTGGACGCGCGAAGAAGTCGATAACCGGCTTTTCAACATCATGAAAACCATCCACGAAGTCTGCCATCGTACCGCCGAGAAATACGGCACGCCCGGCAACTACGTGAACGGCGCGAACATCGCCGGTTTTCTAAAAGTGGCGAACGCGATGATGGATCAAGGCGTCGTCTAAGCCGCGTCTGCAACGCGGCCGGGCGCTAGCCTTGGATCAGGCGGGATTTGGGGTTGCTGATCGGAGTCGGAGGATCCGGTGATCCGGCCGCTTTTTTCCTTCGCTGCCGCGGCCGCGGCATCAGCGTTGTCGAAAACCAGGGAAGGGAAGTTGCGATATTCTCCGGGAGGGGACTGCGTTCCTCCGGATATTGCACGGTCGTGAGGCGATCTTTTTCGAAATAACTGCCGAAAAAGTTTCGCAGCGTTACGCCCATCCTGGAGTATTCCGGTCCCGATCATCAGTTCATTGAGAACTGATCATCCACCAATCGTTCGGAGGCACGCTCCCGCCGCCAATCCTCCCGCGCGGCATTTTCTGCGTAAACGCGTTAATCGAAATCGTCATCCATCGCGGCGAGGAGCCAGTTCAGCATCGGCATCTGCAAGACGCGCTCGATATGTGCGGGATCAGGCGCCGCAACTTTTCGGTCCTCAGAAAAAGTGACTTCAAAGTAATGGCGCTGCGCTCCGGTGGAGAAGCAGGCGAAAAGTCGTTCCTCCCTGGTCCACCAAAAATCCGCGTCCGCGTGTCGGCGGGCAACCGCCACTCCAAACCCGTGCCGCTTGGAAGGGAGGCCCTGATCTCGGGCGGCGGACGCAGTCACTCGTCGAAGCGCAATCGTGCGCTCTCTCCGTGGCGGGGACGTTGTTTTTCGGTTGTGCATTTGTGGTTCGATCCTGGTCTCAGAGGAGGATCTTTTGGCCCCAAAAAGGGAATGAAAATTCTCCATTGCGCAGCGTCCGATGCCAGGTGGCTGGCGACGAAATTTGGTTTCTACAGCATCGTCGAAAAGGGCGGCCGGGGCGCGGCTTCGACACGATCTGGAAAATCTACTCCATGCGGTCGGCTTGCGGAACGAAATCGACGCATCGCCGGGCGCAGATTACCGCTATCGTTTTCTTGCTATGGAGGCGGACGTTCGTCAGATCATGGCCTGTTTCGCCGCTCATCTCGATTACGACAACTTCAAGTCGAAGATCGCTGCCGCCGGATCAGAAGGAAAAATTGGATGCCTATCACAAGGTCTGGTCCGAACTGGCGAGAGTGCAGCGCTAGAACTGCACTCCCGCCCTCCTCGCCGGAATTACTTCCCCCGTTCCTTCCGATCTTCTTCCTGCAAGAGCTCGCTCATCGGCGCACTTGCGTCCGCAACCTCTGCGGCCGTCGCTCTCCCCATGCCGGCGCGCCGTAGCGCGCGCGCCTTGCGCGCCAAGGCCACGTGCGAGGCACGAGACCCCGCGGCGTCGGCGACGTAACTGGCCGCATTGGCCGGGGCAATATTCAACAGTGCGGCCGTCGCGATCGCGTCCTGGTTCGCGCCCAGAAACAGAAACGTCCACTTGTAGGTCTCCGTCTGCCGGCGGATGCGCGCCGCCACTTCTTTCCAGGTGAAATGTTCCGAGGCGTTCTCCAGGCCGTCGGTCAGGATCGCGACGATCACCTGCCCGGGACGCGCGTCTTGCGGGATCTCCGCGAGCTGCTGGCCCAGTTCGTCGATCGTTTTCCCGATGGCATCGAGCAGCGCCGTATTATTGCGCGGCACATAGGAATCCGTGTCCAGCGCCAGCACCTCCTGCACCGGGACCGACCGGACCGGAACGAGATACTCATCATCGAAGAGCACCAGGGTCAGCTTCGCCAGCCCTTCTGTCTGCTGCTGTTCGGCGAGGAACCGATTGAAACCCTCGATCGCTGCCTCCCGGCAGCTTCCCATCGACCCGGAGCGATCGAGAACGAAGGCAATCTCTGTGTAGTGTTTGTTCATGCCCGTGATTGTAGGCGCAGGGGTGGGACAACCGCGGTCCTACGCTAAAAAAAAGGCCGATGGCGAATCGGCTATCAGCCTTGTCTCACCTCGAATTCTTCCTTCGTAAGACATGCTTGCGATGATAAGCCATATATTTGCGGTTGAATTCTCGCCGTAACCGGATCGAGCGCTGGTGGCGATTCGTCGGTCATCACTTCTTCGTCAGAACCACGAACTTCATTCCCCGCTGCTTGCACCATGCGCGAGCCCGCTCATGCTTGCGCGTCGTGTCCGGGCTGTCGAGGAAACTGCCGCCCTTCATCTCGTGCAGCTCAATGGTGTTATCGATGCGCTGCACGAGAAAGTCGGGCCGATAGCCACGCTTGTTACCGGCTTCAGTAATATACCTGCCCGCCAGGATCACCCTGCCACCGCCGCCAGCACCACCCCTCACGCCGCCGCCAGATAAATGAAAGCCTGCAGAAAGCTCATGCGCACGCCGCGTGTCGACGCGGAAGACCTTCCACCATGAACAATCAATCCTCAGCCATCAACCGGCATCGTACCAGGGAGGGGACTTGAACCCCTAATCCTTGCGGAACCAGATCCTAAGTCTGGCGCGTCTGCCAATTTCGCCACCCTGGCCGTTGACCCGCGCACTCTAGCACATTACGGCGCGACCATCCGCTCCAGCCATGTCGCCAGCCCGGCGCCTTGTTCCCAGAGTGACTCGTGCAGTTCCTCCGTCTCCAGCCCGTCCTCCCGCCAGAGACCGATCTGACCCAGCTCCTTTCGGCAGGTCTGCCGGTAATGGAGCAGCGCCTTTACCATCTGCGCGAAATGCGGCCGCCAATTTGCGGGCCGGTTCGAGGCCACATCCGCGTGCAACTGCTCGATCAGCCGCGTCGCGATGTGCTCCCACTCGAGCAGCGCAGTGCGCAGCGCGGCCACTGTTTCGTCGATCGGCTCCAGCGTTTCATCTGATCTCATGCGCCCAATCGTATCAGGGCGGTCGGACAAACGCGGTCCGAGGCGGGACAAAAAATCACGAAATGATCCCATTCCGGGGCAGCCTCACAATCGAGCAGCTACTTTCGATTCCGTAACGTGCAGTTTGGGATGGTTCTAGCGTTGAGGCATGAAAATCAAGGTGCGCTCGCGATCGGCGAAGGAAAAATCGGTTACGTCTATGCGACGGGACGGTCAACCGCTCGACGCGAACCAGACGCTGGAAAAGTGGTCGACTGCAACCACTTCCAGGATGCCGATAAGTTCCTGCCGGCCGGAGGTCAGCGCGGCCGTCAACGCAGGCCGCCGTCCTCCTGCAGAAAGTCACCGCTGATCGCGAACCGCGCATCTTTCGCGGACGATTTCGTCCCAGCGGACTGAGCGGGGCGAGCAGAGCAGACGGCTATTTCTTCTCCAGCAAAGGTAGCGATGATTCGTAGTCTTTGGCTTTCATCTGCTCGAGCGGGATGAAATGGAGGGCCGCGGAGTTGATCGAGTAGCGCCGGCCGGTGGGCGATTTCTCGTCGGGAAAGAGGTGGCCCAGGAGGGCGTTGCTGCGCTTTGAACGCAGACCCGTGCGTTGCATCTCGTGCGAAGTGTCGGGATACTCGACGAGGAGTTCGGGCGTGATCGGTTTGCTGAAAGCAGGCATGCCGAGGCCGCCGTCGAATTTGTCCAGCGAGGTGAAGAGCGGCTCGCCGGTGATGACATCGACGTAAATGCCGGGTCGTTGGTTTTCCCAGAACTCATTTTGGAATGGCATCTGGGTGCGCCCCTGCCGCACGACGGCAAACTCCTCCGCCGTGAGCCGGCTCTTTAAAACCGCGTCACTTGGCACGGGGCGGTTCGGGTCGAACCCGGTGGTCTCTTTCTTTTCTTTCTGCCCGAGAAAGAACAGGTAGATCGCCCCCGCGCCGAGCACGACCAGAATGAGCAGGCCAATGTAGGCGCTGATCGTCGACTTTTCTTCGCTCGTGATTCGGGTGCCGTCCATCGGGGTTGCGCTCAGGCGGATCGGACAGGCCTGCCTGGTTCTCGCAGGCCAACGGTGTCCAATCCGGTCGAGCCGCATTAACCGAAAAGAACGGTTGCCGGTCAAACCTAATCTCGCATCCCCAAGCCACCGCACGCGCCACCGGGCGGAGAAAACCATTTCGGATTCCGCGATTTTCCTTCGACCTTGGAGCGGCCAGCGTGATCTGCGAGCGTTTCGGATTCCTTGCACGACCTTAACGCTGCAAACTCGTTAAGTTTCCCGAACGACCTCGCGTGGGGCGCGATCGTTCCGCAGCGCGACGAAGGTGGCGTGGCGCAGGTGCCCCGCATCAGTCCACTCGACGAACGACACCTGACAGACGGCGGTCGGTTTGAGCCAGCGGCACGCCTTCATTTTTTCCGCGGTCAAGGCATCGCCGCGGCACGCCCCCTTTTTTTCCGGAAGATTCACGAAGGGGCAGTCCGAGGTTTCTCCCTCCTGGAGCTGGGCGAAGATTTCCTCCCGCACCCGTGCGACAAAACCATTCTTCACCTTCGCCACAAACCGGAGCCGCTTCGCTTCGTAGACGCCCACAAGCAGCGCGTCGAACCCGCGATTGCCGGGAACGTAACCGCCGATCACGAACTCCTGCTGGCGATCGGTCCGGTGCTTGATCCATGCGCCGGAACGTTCGCCTGCTTCGTAGCTGGATCCCTTCCGCTTCCCCACCACCCCTTCGAGGCCAAGGGATCGCACCGCGTCCACGATCTGCGCGGGCGTTCCATCGAGCAACGGCGAAAAGCGCAGCGGGTCCGCCGCTTCCGGCAGCAGCTCATGCAGCGCGGCGCGGCGGCGCTCGATCGGCGCCTGCAGCAAATCCTGGCCGTCGCGCTGCAGCAGGTCGAAGACGTAGAAGAAGACCTCGAGCGGCCGCGTCGCGTTACTCTGGAGAAGCTGAAATGAGGGCCGGCCTTCCTCGTCGAGTGCGACGATCTCGCCATCGATGACGAACTCCCCCGGCAGTTGACCGAGTGCTTCCGCCACATTTGGGAAACGAGCATTCAGCCTCTTTTTGTTGCGGGAGAATAACGTCACGCCCGCTGCGTCTTTCACCGCGAGGCAGCGGTAGCCATCGAATTTCATCTCAAACGTCCACTCGCCGCCATCCTCCGGCAGGGCGGCCATCGCTTTGCAATTCATCGGCGCGTGAAATCGCGCTTTCGACCGCTTGCGCTTCGCGGCCGGACGCGGTCCCGTCCGGGAGGAAACCGCGAGGCGGTTGCTTTTCCACTGCGCCTCCTTGGCTTGCGCGATCGCGGCCATCGTGCGGCCCGAAATCGCGGAGATGTCGTCGCTCTTCGCGGAGAACGGTGGCATCGATTCGCCGGCTTTGATCAGGAGCCACTTGTTGCTTTCCGGCTCGCGAGTGTCCTTCACCAGGATCCATTCGCCGCGCAGTTTCCGGCCCTGCATCACAATGTGCATCTTCCCGGCGTGGAAGGCCGCCGCCGGATTCCCGGTGATATCCTGGTATTCGCCGCAATCCCAAACCATCACGGTGCCGGCGCCGTAGTTTCCCGGCGCGATCGTCCCCTCGAAGCGCTCGTAATCAAGCGGGTGATCTTCCACGTGCATCGCGAGCCGCGCCTCGCGCAGCTCGGTCGGAGGACCCTTCGGCACGGCCCAGGAACGCAGCACGCCCTGCATCTCGAGACGCCAATCGTAATGCAGATGACTCGCAGCGTGTTTTTGAATCACGAAACGCCGCGACTTGTCGCTGGCGCCGGTCGTCGCGACCTGCGCGCCCGGCTCCGCCGTCCGGGTGAAGTCCCGCTTCGCCGCATACTCGCGCAGACTCTTGTCGCGGTTCCGCGGCCAGCTTGAGAGCTTCGGCGCCGGACCCGAAGCCAGCGCTTTTGTGAAGGCAGCGGGCAGTTCCTGTTTCAAGGTCAGCACCGGCGCGAAGAGGTCGCCCAGCTTTCCGATCCGCTTCACCGCCGCGGCTGGGGAGAAGGAAAGTGCCGCCGGGTCTTTCCGCTGCAGCGCCCGTCGCAGCTCGTCCCAGGCGACCGGCAGTGAGATCAACGGCCCCGCCCCTTTTGCCCGCAGCGCGTAAACGCAGACCGTCGTTTTGAAGTCGGAGTTCTGGCTCCAATCGATCAAGACCTTGCTGCCGCGGATGCTCTTCGCCATCTCCGAGACGACCCGTTTCGGCATTTGTCGCTCGAGCAATTCCGCGACCGTCTTCGCGAACGGCTGCGTCACTTCGTAGGGGAGTCCGCCGTTCAGCGGCACGCTCAGGTGGAGACCCTTCGACCCGGAGACCTTCACATACGAGTGCAGCCCCCAGCTCTCGAGCAGCTTCTTCAACTCGAGCGCGATCTCCGCGCAATCCAGAATGTCTGCCGGTTCCCCCGGGTCGAGATCGAAGACAATCGAGGTCGGCTGATGCAACTCCGGCGCGCGCGCCAGCAGGACGTGCTTCTCGATGTCCGCGAGGTTTGTGGCCCAGATCAGGGTGGCTCGGTCATTGCAGAGCACGTAATGGATGTCGGGCCCGCCTTCGCTCCGCGGCACCGCAAAGGTCTTCACCCAATCCGGCCGGTAACGGGGCGCATTCTTCTCGTAGAAATGCTCGCCTGCGATTCCTTCCGGGTAGCGTTTGAGCGTGAGCGGGCGATCCCGCAGGTGCGGCAGAATAACCTCCGCGACCGCGGTGTAATACCCGATCACCTCGCCTTTCGTGAAACCACTCTCCGGATAGTAGACTTTCTCCAGGTTCGAGAGCGTCAGCTCATGGTCCTCGACTTCGATCTGCCGTTTCGTCGTCATCCTCAAATCGTCCTTCGCCTTCGGTCAGGGCGTGATGAAATAATGACCCGTGAGCCTAGGGCCGGACCCGAGCCGCGGAAACGCAAAAAGCCGCCGCGGCACCTGGCCACGGCGGCTCTTTCTCACAGCGTCGCGCTCCGGAGGCGCCGCCGGTCTCGCCCTTTAACCCATCCCGAGTGAACCAAGCGTCGGCTCGTCGATGACTGCGGTGGCCACCAGCCCCTGGTCGCGTTGGTAGCCAGTCAGCGCCTGGCGCGTCAAAGGCCCGAGAAGTCCATCCACCTGGCCCCGGTAATAGCCCATCTCCTTGAGCGCAGCCTGCACATCAGCGATCACGCGATCCGGCGGCACAGCGCGTTTCCCCACGTAGATCGGCGCATCGTAGGCGTAATATTCCTCCTGCGGGCTATAGCCCCAAGCCGGATACCAGTAGCCATTATTCCAGTAATAGTAGCCGCCGCCCACCAGCTCCACGCGTTGATAACGAGATTGATACCAACTGCGATCATGCCGTTCCGGGCGATAGGAGCGATAAGCCTCGTATTGCGGCCCTTGCCAGCTCTCGGCGCCCTGGATGCGATAGTTCGTCTGGAAGGTTACGGGGGGCACTTCCTGCGGCCGCGGCTGTGCGCGGAAGTTCGCGTGCTGCTCCTGAATTTGTTCCACCTGCTTCGCATCCGGCTTCTTCGCCGCCATCCCTTGAGGTGCCGGTGTCGTGCCTGCTGCGACTATGGGAGTCGCTGTCGCGGCGGCCGCCACGCTGGGCGCTGCGGTCGCGGAAGGCGCCGGAGTCGCGGTCGGAGCTGCGGATGGCGTCGCGCTGGCTACTGGCGTCGGCTTTGGGGTCACACTGGCTGCGGCCGCTGCCGGGGTGGCACTGGGCGCCATCTTCGGATTGTTCTTGCTCCCTTTACCGCCCCGCTGCGCCGGGCCCTTGCCCGCGGGTGTTACGTCCACTGCTGCGGCGCTTGGCTCAGTTGCGGTCGTGGCCGGAGGTGCCGTGGCAGATGCCGCACCTTTCCCGCGCACCGCCGGCTTTCTCTCTGCCGGCGTCGCTGGCGTCGCTGGCGTTGCTGGCGTGCTCGCCGTCGCCGCTTCTTCCTTTACCGGCTTTGCCTGGTGCTTCGGCGGCTCGGCCTGGTGCTTCATCGCCGGTGCCTCCTGCTTCTCAACCTTCGGAGCAGTTGGAGCGGTCTCCTTGGGCGGTCTTGCGGGGGGGAGCGGGAAGGCCAGGGCCGCGTCGAACACAAAGGGGGCAGGTGCCTTCGGACGCGACAGGTTGCAG
>JBPCMX010000005.1:0-12697 GCA_051001855.1 Chthoniobacterales bacterium | reverse complement strand
CGTCGATGCAGACAATCTTGTCGATCTCCTGCGTGCGGCAGCGTTCCAAAAATAAATCGATCGCCTCCCGGAACAAAACTCCATCACAAAGGACGGGAGTGATGTCTTTGAAAATGATCCCCGGTTTTGGGAAATCCGGCACATCACGAATCGCTCCTCGGAGCTTCTCCACCACAGCAGCAGTCATGCGTCGGGAGGTGGTAGCGCTGGGGTTCGAAAGGTCAAAGAGGGAGCGCCGGAAAAAGCGCAGAAGGTCATGTGACGAGATGATGCTGCGAGTCTGTTGGACCAGGGGAAGTTGAAAGGGGCAGATTGTCTGTCTCTGTGTTGGGATGAAGTTGTTTCCTTCGCTCGCCTTGCTCGTCGTTTGTTCGACTGTCGCGCCTTTGGCCAATGGTGCGGCAGGCGGGAAGGAAGCGGAAAAGTCGTCAACGGCACACGACGATCAGATTCTACGGGTGCAGCTTTTTCTCGATGCATCGGCGTTCAAACCCGGTGTGATCGACGGCCGCTGGGGCGAATTTACAGGGCAGGCACTGAGTCGCTACGAGAAGGCGCACGGGAAACCGGGGCGCGACTACGGGCGCGAGGCGCCGTCACAATTCGATCTGCCGCTCGATGAATCCGCACCGGCGCGGATCGCTTACCAGATAACGGCGGAAGATCAGAAATTCGTTGGCGCGTTGCCAGAAAAGCATGCAGAGCAAGCGAAGCAGGACCAGCTGCCGTACGTGAGTCTCCTCGAATTGGTCGCGGAAAAGTTCCACGCCAAGCAGGATTTCCTGAAGAAGATCAATCCCGATTTCTCCTGGGATGAGGCCAAGCCCGGCGATGGAGTGCAGGTGCCAAATGTGTCCGCGCCGTTTGACGTTCAAACGGCGATGGACTTAAAAACCCGCACCGAAGCGGCTGAGAAAAAGGACGAACTGAAAACGGAAAAGGATAAACCGGAAGGTGAACGCTTTTCGCTCTCGGTGGATGTCGCAGACAAAACCATGGAGGTGATGCAGGACGGAAAATTGGTCGGCAGTTACCCGATCACGCCCGGCTCGGACGCTTTGCCCGCGCCGGAGGGCGATTGGTTTGTGAGAGGCTTTTCCTGGATGCCGACCTTCCGCTGGGACGAGGCGATGCTGCAGAACGGAGAGCGCAGCAACAATTCCATCCAGTTACCGCCCGGCCCCAATAATCCGGTGGGAATCCTTTGGATGGAGCTAAGCCACGACGGGAGCGGCATCCACGGGACGGAAGAACCGGAGACGATCGGTCGTGCAGCCAGCCACGGCTGAATCCGCCTTTCGAACTGGGACGCGCTCGACCTCGGGAAGAAAGTGCTGCCCGGCGTTCATGTCCTGATCCACTAAGGGCGCGCTTGTAGCGAATTCAGTTCGGCGAGGCGCTGAGTAAAATGGAGGCAAGGGGATTCGAACCCCTGACATCCAGCTTGCAAAGCTGGCGCTCTACCAACTGAGCTATGCCCCCGCAGGAAGTGCGATTGTAGTTCGCGAAGTGCGGATTGCAAATGCAGCTCCGCTGTGGTCCGGCCGGCGACCAAGGTGCCACCATTTGCGTTGCCTTTCCCGGCGGAAACCATCAGAAACGAGAGACGGTTACAATGAGAGGTCCGTGGCGGAACATGGGACGGCAGCTGTTTGCGATACTGGCGATCGCAGCGTTAATGGCCCCGCCTTGGGAGTCCGCGGCGCAGGGCGAGCCACGCGGCATCGTTTCTCGAATCCGCCGCTATCCGGTAGTTTCCATGGGCGTGGCATCTGTGGGCTATAGCAAAAAGTTGCACGCTTTGGAGATCGAATTCCGGCATGGCGGCACCTATCGTTACCTCGAGGTGCCGCCGCAGGTTTATCGCGACTTTTTGAGGGCGGATTCAAAGGCTGGTTTTTATAATCGGAGGATTCGCGGCAAATACGTTTCGGCTTACGTGCGCGTGAACGCGAAGGAATGAAGCGGAAGGACAATGCGCCGCGCAAGCAGGTCTTCGTGTTTACTCCCGGAGAGTGGCGCGCGGCCGGCGGGATTCTGGCTGCTTTCCTTCTCGGCCTGGCTACCATGCATTACCGGGCAAAGCACCCGCGCCCGCCGCTACCTCCCACCGCAAAGGAGAAGCGCGCCGCGAAAGAGGCGGCCGCCCGCGCGAAGTCGCATCGAGCTTCCAGAACACCAGTGCCACCGACGAGTCCTCCGGTCGAAGAGCCTACTCGCGAGTGAGGTCGGCGTGCTGGTGCTTCTGGCGGTGGTTACGGTGAGACTTGCTCACCAGACGCGCGTCTTGCGTGAGCGAGGGTCCAGCCTCATGACGATGCTAGCCTGGTCGCGTACCATCGAGTTCCAGGGCGAATGGATTTCCTTCGAGGAGTATCTGGAGCGGCGCTTCAACCTTGAGACGAGTCACGGCATGTCGCCCGCCGCAGCACGGAAAGCGTTAGCGGGTCACAGACCGAAAGACCGCCAGCGTCCCCAGCTATGACGAGGTCTTCTTTCCGGCCGTCCAGCTGGTAAGAAATAGGTCGATGAGCTCCGGCAGTTCTTCGCTGTAGCCACCCTCGAGGATTGCTCCGGCAGGGATGCCGACGTCGCGCAGCCATGCGCCGAGGGTGGCGAAATCTTCGGGCTGCAGAGTCATTTGCGTGATGGGGTCTCCTTCGTAGGCGTCGAAGCCGGCGGAGACGAAGAGCAGGTCAGGTTGGAATGCGACCAATCCATCGAGCGCCTGCTCGAGGAGGCGCATGTGGTCCGGACGCGGGCTACGCGGCCGGACGGGGAAGTTGCTGATGTTATCAAAGGAACGGGTGCCGGTGCCAGGCCAGCCGGGGTATTGGTGAACGGAGGCGAATACGATCTGTGGGTGTCGCTGCACAATTGCTTCGGTGCCGTTCCCATGATGTGCGTCGAAATCCCAGATGGCGATGCGCTCCGCGCCGTGCTCGAGGGCGTGCAGCGCGGCGACGGCGATGTGGTTGAAATAGCAAAAACCCATCGCGCGATCAGACGTGGCGTGATGGCCCGGCGGGCGCATCAGGCTGAAGCTCTGCTCGCCCGCGAGCACAGCCTGGGCTACGGCGATGGCTGCGCCGGAAGCGCGCGCGGCGTGCGCATAAAGCTGCGGATACGCGGGGCAATCCGGATCAAGATCGGCGGACGCGTCGCGGATGGCATCGAGATGGGCAGCGGTATGAGCACGGAGCAGGTCGGCCTCACCGGCGGCGGGCGGCACGCGCCATTCCCAGGCCGGATGTCGCTCGCGCAGGGTTGGCGCGGTTTGCGCGATCCGGGCGGGCCGCTCGACATGGCCGGCGCGCGCGTATTCCAAACAGCGAGGATCGTGGAGGATAATCATGGCTGTGCGTGTCGCGGCGATGGTTTAAAACGCCGACCCGTCGCAAGCGTCTGATCACGGTTGCGACCAAGGCTCGCCGTGCCGCCTGGCTCTGCAGCCGGCGCTATGGTTCCGATTTCTCCGGCGGGATGTCGGAGGCAGCGGCAGCCGGTGGAGCGTCGGCAAGGCCGCGGCGTTCGAGGAGTGGTTTCACGTCGGGCTCGCCGCCAGTGAAGTTCTTAAAGAGCTGGAGCGCGTCCACGCTGCCACCGCGCGAGAGCAGGGTCTCGCGAAAGCGGTCGCCATTTTCGCGTTTGAGTCCGCCATTTTCCTTAAACCATTTCACGGTATCGGCATCGAGAACCTCGCTCCAGATGTAGGAGTAATAACCCGCGGAATAGCCGCCGGCGAAGGAGTGCGAGAAGTAGTCGGTGCGATAGCGCGGCGGCACCGGGGAGAAATCAACGCCTGCTTTCTTCAGCGCGGCGGCTTCGAAGCCGAGAACGTCCTTCGAGACCTCGTCCGGCTTCAACTGGTGCCATGCCTGATCGAGCAGCGCAGCCGCGAGGTACTCGGTGGTTTTGAATCCCTGATCGAATTTCCGGAACTCCATCATCTTATCGAGTAGCTCCTGCGGCATTGGCTCGCCGGTCTTGTAGTGCTTGGCATAATTCTTCAGCACTTCCGGCCAGACGGCCCACATCTCATTCACCTGCGAGGGGTATTCGACGAAGTCACGCGGCACATTGGTCCCGCTGAAGCGCGGATATTTTACGTGTGAAAACATGCCATGGAGGGCGTGCCCAAACTCGTGGAACGCGGTTGTCACTTCATCGAAGGTGAGGAGCGTAGGCTCGCCGGCCGCGGGTTTCGGGATGTTGAGGTGATTGGCGACCACCGGTTTGCTTTTGAACAGATCGCTCTGGGAGACGTATTCGTTCATCCAGGCGCCGCCCCGTTTCGACGGGCGCGCGTAGTAATCCAGCAGGAACAACGCAAGCGGCTGGCCATCGGCATCGAAGACTTCGAAGACGCGCACATCCGGCTGATAGACCGGCAGGTCCTTGCGTTCCTTGAAGGTGAGGCCGTAGAGCTGGCCGGCGGCGAAGAAGACGCCGTCATGGACGACGCGGTTCATTTCGAAATAGGGGCGCAGCTGGGACTCGTCGAAAGCATAACGATCCTTCAGCACCTTCTCCGAGTAGAAGCTCCAGTCCCACGATTCGAGCGGGAAGTCCCCGCCCTCTTTCTTGATCATGGCCTGCAGATCAGCGGCTTCACGTTTCGCGTTGGCCACGGCAGGCGGCGCGAGTTCGCTCAGGAGCTTGTTGACGGTGGGGACGTTCCCGGCGGTCTGATCATCGAGCTGATAGGCGGCATGGTTTTCGAAGCCTAACAACACGGCGCGTTCTGCGCGCAAGCGCGCGATTCGGCTGACCGTTTCCCGCGTGTCAAATTCTCCGCCGTGGCTGTTGCGGGCGAGGGAGGCCTGCATGATGCGTTCTCGCAGCGGCCGGTTCTCGAGCGACGCGAGCACCGGCTGGCCGCTCGTGTTCTGCATCGGGATCAGGAATTGCCCCTTCTTTTTTTCTTCTTCGGCAGCTTTGGCCGCGGCGGCGATCTCGTTCTCCGCCATGCCGGCGAGCTCCTCGCGTTTCTCCACGATGATGGCGGCGGCGTTTTTCTCCTTCAGGATATCCTGGGAAAACTTCGTCTCGAGGCTCGCGAGCTCCGCGTTTATCGCCTTCAGCTTCTGCTTGTCGGGATCGGAGAGTTTGGCGCCGGCACGGACGAAATCCTTGTAGTAGCGCTCGAGAAGATACTTGGACTCCGCATCGGGCAGGTCGTCGCGCTTGTCGTAGAGCGCCTGCATGCGAGCGAAGAGTTTGCCATTGAGGTAGATCGCATCCTGGTGCGCAGCGAGCTTCGGCGCGATGTCCGTCTCGACTTTCTGAATCTCGGGGTTCGTATGCGCGCCGGCGAGATTGCCGAAGATGTTGTTCACCCGCGTGAGGGTGCGGCCGGAGCGTTCCATCGCCACGAGCGTGTTCTCGAAAGTCGCCGGCTCCGGGTTGTTTGCGATCGCCTCGATCTCCTGCAACTGCTCCGCAAGCGCGGCGGTGAAGGCGGGCGCATAATGCTCGTTCTTAATTTTGTCGAACGGCGGCATCTGGTAGGGCAGCGTGCTTTCGACGAGGAGCGGGTTCGCGCCACCGGAGGAGGCTGCCTTGCCTGGGGCAGGGGAGGGCTTCTTTTCTGCGTGAGCCGGCATGGCGAGAAGAGCAGCGGCTAGCATGCACGTCGCGGACGCGATGCGGCACAGCGACGAAGCCAGAGGGATGTGAAGGTAGGGCATAAGGGCAAGGTTATTGGGGTTTTTCGGCGATGGACGCGCGACGCGTGGGGTCACTTGGCACCGGGCCCCAGAAGCTCGCGATACTGCGCCACGCTGACAAGTGCCCGCCGAGAAAAAGTTGCGCCAGCTGGGCAAAAAAGAACCGGCTCACCCCGTCCCCACGGGATGAGCCGGCATTTTCACCACCCCAAAGTTTCAGAACGTCAGCCGCAAACCAGCGTAGCCGGCGCGCCGTGGCGGGCTCGTAATAATTATCGTCGCTCAGGTTCCTGTTACTCCTCAGCCGCTCCGGACGTTGGCTTTGACGGCAGGGGAAACAGCAATGTCACGGTCGCGCCGCGGCCAGGCGCGCTCTCGATGCTCGCGGTGCCCCGGTGCAGAACCATGATCGAACGCACCAGCGCAAGGCCCAGTCCCGTTCCCTGCGAACTCCGCGCGGACTCCGCGCGATAGAAGCGATCAAAGACCCGCGGTAAGTGTTCGCTGGCCATCCCGGAGCCGTTGTCGGCGACGGAGACTCGCGCCCCGGCGGTGCCGCGCCCGAGCGAGATCGTAATGGCACCGCCGTCGGCCGTGAAACGCAGCGCGTTATCGAGGAGATTGCTCAAGGCGCGGGCGAAGAGCAACGGGTCCGCGTAGACCTCGCAATCACCTGTGCAGGTGACGACGACCCGCCGCTCTTCCGCGATCGTCTCGTAGTAGCTGGTAATCTTCTCCACCGCGGCGCGTCCGTCGAAGCCCGCCGCTTCCACGGGTTCACGCGCCGACTCCGCCCGCGCGAGAAAGAGCAGGCTGTCGATGATCCCGGAAAGCCGTTCGCACTCACCAACACTCGACTCGATCACCTCGCGATATTCGTCCGTCGTCCGCGGCCGGGTCAAAGCCACCTCCGCCTCGCCGCGCATATTCGTGACGGGCGTGCGCAATTCATGCGCGAGGTCGGCTGAGAACTGCGAGAGGCGGGTGAAGGAGTTTTCCAAACGCACCAGCATCTCGTCGAAGGCGACGGCCAGCGGCTGTAACTCGCGCGGCCAGCCGGCTGGCGCGACGCGCTCGTTCAGGTGCGTCGGACCGATGCGTTCCAGTGAGTGCGTCATCTCCGCGAGCGGACGCAACCCGCGTTTCGTGACGGTGATGGCGATCGCGGCGGAGGCCACGATCCCGCAGATCAGGACGGCGACGAACAACGCGCCGAACTCCCGGGTGAATTCATTATCCACCGACCGATCCTGCGCGAGTTGGAGGGTGTAATGTTGCCCCGCCGCGTCATCCTTTGCGGAGATCAGGGCGAACAACTTTCCGGCCGCGCGATGGTTCCGCACATCGCTGATCGGCAAACCGGCAGTGGCGGGCGCAGGGAAAATTCCCGGCGGCAAGAGTTGATTCATTTGCGGAGACTCTGCCACCGTCGCGCCGGAGGCATCGAGCACGCGGACCCAGTAGCTCACGCGCTGGCCGCGGAGCAGCTTCAGCTCTTCGTTCAGCGCCTCTGGCCCGCGCGCGTTAGCCATGTCGGCGCGGAGGGCGGCCACTTTATCCGCCAGCACCTCATTGTCCTCTTCGAAGGCGTGCCGCACCACCATCCAGTACAAAACGCCCAGCCCGCAGCAGAGCCCGGCCGCGGCCGCGAGCGTGAAGAGGAGGACCAGCTGGGACGCGATCGAGCGCGGATTAGCGCGCCTGGAGGACATAGCCGATCCCGCGAATCGTGTGCACCAGCTTCCGCTCGAACGGGTCGTCCACCTTCGCGCGCAGCCGACGGACCACGACATCGACGACATTCGTGTTCGGCTCGAAATTCATGTCCCAAACCTGCGACACAATCGCCATCCGCGACACCACCTCGCCGGCGGAGCGCGCGAGGTGAGCCAGGAGCAGAAATTCCTTCGGGGTCAGATTCAGAGCGACGCCGGAGCGGACTGCTCGATTCCGGTGCAGATCAATCTCGAGATCCTCGACCTTGAGCTGCTCTTCCGACGCGGCGGGCGAACGGCGCAGGAGCGAGCGCACGCGCGCCATCAACTCGGAAAACGCGAATGGTTTCACCAGGTAATCATCCGCGCCTAATTCCAGTCCCTTCACCCGATCGGGCACGCTATCGCGCGCGGTCAGGAACAGAATCGGCGTGTGATTCGCCGCCTTCCGCAGCGCGGCCACCACGCCCCATCCGTCGAGCTTCGGGAGCATCACGTCCACAATTAGAAGATCGAAGCGAGTGGTCAGCGCGATCTCGAGCCCGCGCTGCCCGTCGCCTGCCACCTCCACCGTGAATCCAGCTTCCCGCAATCCCTTGGCGAGAAAGGCCGCCGCCTTCTTCTCATCTTCGATCACCAAAATGCGCATCGCAGCAGGTATAGACATTTGCGGCGATAGCTCAACCCTGCCGCGCGCCGCGGCCAAACAATCTCAATCCTTGGGCGCGAGCGAGGCGACGATCGCCTCGAAGCGAGGATCACCGCGGAGCGGGTCCCAATAGGGATGGAGGCGGAGGTTGCCGTAGCTGAGAGTGCCGGGCGTGGTGGTGACGACGCCGAGCGTCTCCAGCGCCATATCTGTCTGGCCGCTCCAGGCGCAGATCACCGCGAAATAGTTCATCAAATTCGCACCGCGAATCGCGTCCTTGCTCACGGGCAGGAGCTGGAGGGCACGTTGCCCGTCGCGGACAGCCTCTGCGGCGGAGCCGAGAGCCGCCTCCGCCATTCCGAGCGCGCAGTGTGCCACGCCGGAATCCGGCTGCTCCGCCAGCATCTTCGCGACTTCGGTTCGGGTTTCGTTGAACTTTGCCGTGGCTAAAACTTCATCGCCCGCCAGCCGCGCCACCACCCCTTCGCACCAGGCGTGCGGCAGGGGAACGCCTTCCGTGGCACAGGCATCGCTTTCGGGCGACCGGAGAGCGTTCCCTGCTTCTACGAGGTCGCGCTCGCAGAGTGCCAGGTAAAATCGTTGGTCCGCGATCACGGCGCTGGCAGCGGGTTTGGTCGCCAGCACCGACGCCAGGAACCGGTGGAGCGGTTTCGGGTCCGCGCGCGCCTCCAGCTCGACCGCGGCGCGCTGCGCGCCCAGCGCCAGGTCGCTCGGGGCCAGAGCCACAGCCTGATCGAGGGTCGCCGCCATCGCGGCGAACTGACGCTGATTTTGGTAGCTGATGGAAAGCTGCTGGAGGACGGAATAATTCTGCGGATCCAGTTCGAGCGCGCGTTTCAGATTTTTCGTCGATTCCTCCCACTTTCCCTGACGCCGGTCGATAAACCCGCGCAGGAGCGGCGGGGTGGGATTGTTAGGCAGCTTCGCTTCCGCGAGCGCGAGTTCCCGCCGGGCGCGATCGTACTCCAGGTAGCCCCAGTAAAGGTGTTTGGCGAGCGCGAGGTGCGCTTCTCCGGAATCGGGGCGGAGCCGCTGGAGGGTTCGGATGGCAGAGTCTGCCAGCGCGAGCCGGGCCGGAGATTGATCGTAACGGAGGTAGAGATGGTCCTGGGCGTCGGCCAGTTGGTAATGAGCCATGGCGAAGGCCGGATCCAGGGCTACCGCCTCATTCAGGAGTTGCGCCGCCTGCAGCAAGTCCTCGGATCCCCGCGCGCTGAAAACCGCGCCGTCGATCAGGTTTTTTGCACGGATATAGCGTTCGTAGGCCGCCAGGTTCGTGGTGGGCACCGCCTCGATCGCCGCTTTCTCACTGGGGGAAAGTTGACGTTGGAGCTGTGCCACGATCTGCTCCGCGACCTCGCTTTGGATCGCGAAGACATCAGACAGTTCACGGTCGTAGTGGTTCGCCCAAAGCTGCCGGTCCGTCTCGGTTTCGATCAACTGCGCATGCACCCGCACGCGATCACCAATCCGTTGCACACTGCCCTCCAGCACGTGCGCCACTCCCAAAGTCTTTCCGATCTCGCGCACATCCCGTTTCACGTCCGCGAGGTATTGCATCACCGAGGTGCGACTGATCACTTTCAGATCGGCTAGTTTCGCGAGGTCGGTGAGAATCTCGTCCTGGACTCCGTCTGCGAAATAGGCATTCGCGGGATCGTCGCTGCGATTCGAAAACGGCAGCACCGCGATGCTTTGTTTTGCGATCGCTCGTCCTTCCCGATCTGTCGCCTCCGTCTGCGGAGAGCGAAAGAAGAGCGAACCGGCGATAGCCGCCAGGAAAAGAGCGGCGGCCGCGAGCAGGGCCGCTTTCCTTCCCGGCGAGGCTGCGATCCAGCGTCGGAGTGCTGCCGCCCGTGTTGCGGTCTCGCTCTGCTGGCAGCGGACCCTCTCGGGGATGGCGGGATTGCCGACGCCTTCTTTGCAGAGGTTAAATAAATGGAGCTGAAGCCCGTGCTTCACTTCGCATCGGCCCAGATCGTGAAGGTGCGGGTGCCACTGCTCGTAGGAACGCAGGTCTTCCGCGATCCGTTCCGAGAGCAGAATGTGCCCGGCATCCCCGCAATCGAGCACCCGCTGCGCGAGATTGATCCCGGCGCCGGCAAAGTTCGACCGGTCATTCACATCCTTTACTTCTTTGATCGGTCCGCTGTGCAGCCCCATGCGCAGCTGCATCGCGGGATTTTCTTTCGCCGCAACGCTGATTTCGAGGGCGCACTGCACCGGCGCCATCGCGCTGTCGAAAAAAAGCAGCGCCATGCCGTCGCCCGTCGGCAGCCGCATCAGCTTCCCACTGGCTTCCGCCGCGACAAAACGAGGGGTATGGCGGACGATCCGGTTCAGTTCCTGCAGGAGCTCGATCTGTGCGTTCACGAGCAGCTTCGAATATCCGACCACGTCGATCAGCAGGACGTGCGCGATCTCCAGTTCAAGATCGGACTCTGAAGCAGTGGACATTTTGGAAGCGCCCCCCGGTTTCAGGCTACAGAATTGTGACGGCGCCGGAGAGCGGCGTCGAGCGGAAAGCGTCCCGGTCGGTGGTCCGGCGCGAAAGCGGCCAGGTTGAGCACGAGCATGACGAGGGCGAAGAGATACATGCCCATCGCGAGGCCGATGCCGAGATGCATCGCGCAGACCAGGCAGAGCCAAAGGTTGCGCGTGCTTCTCGGCCAGATCAGCACGGGGTAGCCGAGCTCGATCACACAGACAACGATGCCGCCGAGGGTGAGGAGAAAGCTAAAGGAGGCCAGCCAGCCCGCGGGCAGGAGGTCGAAGGGCGGGCGGGTCAAGGCGCGCCAGAGGCTCGATCCATTCCACCAGCCGCTGCCGAGCGATTTGGCCAGCCCGCTAAAGAAGTAGATAACACAAAGATGAAGCTGCAGGACGCGGCGTAAAAATCCGCGCCCCGCCGGATCGCTCTCGCGCTTCCAGATTCGGAAGTCGAGGGAATAACGATCCGGGTGCGGCGAAAGCATCAGGTAGAAAAGACCGATGGTCATGAAGTTATCGACCCCGTAGGCGAAGAGACCGCCACTTTTCGCCGCCGCCAGATGCAGGAACCATCCCAGGACCGCCGCGCTGCGGCAAAATAGACCGACGAGCAGCGCCAGGCCCGCTGCGAGTAGCAGAGCCCAGGCAAGGGCCAGTGTGCTCTGCTCATCCAGCCCGGCCAGACGACCCGCCACCACCAGCCAGTTAACCTGCGGGACGAACGCGCTCTGCGCGGAGACGATGAGCTCCGGCAGGCGACGGCTGATCAAGCCCGCACTGCTCTCGGAAAGCAGAGAACTCCAGGCCCCGCGCAAGGCCAGGCAATATAGAACGACCTGCGCTCCCAGACCAATCCTAAGCAGGCACAGCCAGGTATCCGACTCTGCTGGGAATAAGAACTTGAAGAATGCCTCCCGATAACGCTTCATTCTTCTCCCCTTTCAGGCGCCATCTCCTGGCCTGTTAGGCTAAAATCGTAAGCATACAGAAACTTGTAGGAGCCGCGCGCGCCCTCGCGGTACTCGGCGGCCGAGGGCATCTGCCATGCGGCCAGCACGGCGCGCACGTGCGCCACCTCCGGGTAGCGTTGCCAGACCGATTGCACGAGCAGCTTCACGATCACTTCGCGGAGCGCATCAGAGTGCGTCTTGATCACTTCGTCTAAAAGACCGGCCAGCCGCAAATCAGTTTCCCGGTTGTCTGGAGCAAACGCTTCGTATTCCACCCGCCCCTCCTGGTAGTGCAGCTCAAAGAGCAAACGATAACTATCCGAGACGTTCGGAGCGAAGTAACTATAGCCTGCTTGAATTCCCGCCGCCTGCAGATAGCCGCGCAGCAGATGCGCAATCGGCTTTCCGCTTCCAAGGTTTCCCCCAAGGGCGGTGGAGACAGCCGTGGCGATGGCCCGGCTCGGAGCTTCGGCGGCTTTCGGCAGCGTGGTAAAACCGCGCCCGATCAGCCACGCCACATCGGCGGTCGCAGCAGCCAGGACCAGGAGGCCATGGACCAGGAAAAACGTCAGGCCAAGGCGCCGCCACGGGGCCGTGGCAACCTTATCCTCTGAGGTGCGGAGAGCTGCGGCGGCTTTCAGCGGTTATCCGCAGCGTTTTTGCTCGTCGCGAGAAACTCGCGCAACGCGGCTTCAAGGTCCTCTTGCCGGTCGGCTTCCAGCAGGCCGGACAACTGGGTTTTGGTCCAGGCGGCTCCCTCTGTCACGGGACCCGGCGTGGCTTTCGGCGCAGCCGCGACACTGTCGGTCTTGATCTCCCGTCGGGGCGCGGGCACTGGCACCCCATTTAACTTCAAGGTCCCTCGGACATGGTGATCCGTGAAGATTGTTACCAGTTGTTGAGCGTTGTTCAGGGAAACTGTCGCGGGCCGCTGATAGTGGAACTCGATCGCGTATTTTGCGGTCGGGATTGGTTGCTGCGCGGTTTGGCAAGCCTGAAAGGCCGCAACCAAGGCAACCGCCGCGAGAACGAGCAAAATGGCCCGTGGAAATCCTGCGGGAATTTTCATCGCGCAGTTCTGACCGAAAGCCGCGCGAAATCCAAGAGGAAAATTCTAAGGAACGCTTCAGCCGGGGGATGGTGCGCGATGCAGGGTTCGAACCTGCGACTTCTTGCGTGTGAAGCAAGCGCTCTACCACTGAG
>JBPCMX010000004.1:0-29611 GCA_051001855.1 Chthoniobacterales bacterium | reverse complement strand
CAAATAGACTCACAAAAATTAGTCCCGGACAATCCAAGCGTGTCCGTGTCTGTCCCGATCGCGGCAGGTGAGCCGAGAATGTTAACGGCTGGAGATCAGACGTTTAGTCCCTCGGAGTCCGCGTCTGTCCGCTCCGGTCCAGAAAGTGGAGCTGGTGCGCGATGCAGGGTTCGAACCTGCGACTTCTTGCGTGTGAAGCAAGCGCTCTACCACTGAGCTAATCGCGCGCTTTTGGCGGGACCGAACGCTGAAGATAGAGGCCGTTCTTGCGCGCGCCAGAAAAATTGCGCGCGACGCGCCGCGCGCGCGGGCGGCATACCCATCGCCAGTTGCGCATGCGCTCCGCAGCGGTTTCACTTTCCACATCACATGAAGCAAAACATCAACGCCACGGGACGCTTCGCGCGCGGCGGGATCGGACTCCTCCTGCTGCTCGCAGCCGGGTGTCTCGTCCCGGTGAGTGGCTTCCTCGCCATTTTCTTTGCCGTGGCAGGCATCTTCGCGGTGTTCGAGGCGTCCAAAGGCTGGTGCGGCGTGCGCGCGTGCGGCATCAAGACGCCATTTTAGCGCCGGCGATCCGGCGCTGGCGGCTGCTTGCACTCGGTCTACCGCCAATTATAGAAAGCCATGTCCGAACACAAAGTCTCTCTCCGTTGGGAACGCGGCGGCGCCGAGTTTTCCTATCCGAAGTATCCGCGCGACCACACCTGGAGCTTCGATGGCGGCCACACGATGACAGCAACTGCAGCTCCCGCCTATCTCGGCAATCCGGCCAACGTCGATCCCGAGGAGGCGTTCGTTGCTTCGCTTTCCAGCTGTCACATGCTCACTTTCCTGGCGATCGCGTGCAAGCAGAAGTTCGTTCCCGATTCCTATGAGGACGAAGCGGTCGGCCACATGGAAAAAAATGCGCAGGGAAAAATGGCGATCACCCGCGTCGAGCTGCGGCCGAAGATCAGCTGGTCGGGCGAGCGCGTTCCCACGGCCGACGAGCTGGAGAAAATCCATCATGCCGCTCACGAGAACTGCTTCATCGCGAACTCGGTCACCACGGAGGTGACCGTCGCAAAGTGAGGAGCTAGCGCGTCGGTCTGGTCGCGCAAGCGTGCAGTCACCGCTGAAACAACTGCCGCACGTCTTCCGCGGATAGCACTCGCTTCTCCCCCGGCGCGAGATCGCCGAGCGGCAGCCCGCCAATCTGCACCCGGATCAAGCGCAGCGTCGGATGCCCCACCGCCGCCGTCATGCGGCGCACTTGATGATTCTTGCCTTCCACCAATTCGAGAACAATCCACGCTGCCCGCACATTCTTGCGGAAACGGATCGGCGGCTCCCGAGGTGAGACATTCGGCGGAGGATCGAGCAGGCGCGCGCGGCAGGGAAGCGTGCGCCGTTCGCCCAGCATTACACCTGCCTCGAGCTCCTGCAGTGCATCCGCCGGCGGGATGCGTTCCACCTGCGCCCAATAGATGCGCACATGCGCCTGGTTCGGATGAAGCAGCCGGGTATTCAGCGCCGGCTCATCGCTCAGCAGCAAGAGCCCTTCACTCTCCGCATCCAGCCGCCCGATCGGATACACTCCCGCGGGAAACCCAAAATCGGCGAGCGTCCGGTGCCGCGATCCGTCCGCTGTAAACTGCGAAAGCACCCCGAATGGCTTATGGAACGCGATGACCATGGCTGCGATCGATGGTCCCACGCGGCGCTGCGGTTCCAGGCGACATTTGGTTAAACCTGCGGCGGCATTTCGGCGGCGAGCTCGGTGAAGACGAGTTTCCGTGCGAGTTCGCGGCGGAGGAGGAGAAGGACGAAGACGGCTTGGACGACTTGTGAGGCGACGGAGAGGTACCAAACTTCCCGGATGTAAAAGCCGGGCCGGCTTGAAAGCCAGAGCGCGGGCAAGGCGAAGAGGAGGAGGCGCGAAGCAGTGCTGAGCAGCGGCGGGATGGTGTTGCCGATGCCTTGGAAGACGCTCGAGCTGCTGAAAGCGATCCCGGAGGCGAGGAAGTTTAGCGAGACGATCGTGAGATAGTCGCCGCCGAACGCGATCACGTCCGGATCGTGCGAGAACGGCCGGATCAATGAGCCGCCGCCCCACCAGGTAATCACCGTCAGCACCAGCATGAGGGCGGAGGCGAGACCGAGTGCCGCGTAGACAGTGTGCCGGACGCGGTCGGCGCGCCGGCCCCCGTAATTCTGACCGACGACCGGCCCAATGGCGAAGCTGAGCGCAACCACCGGCAGGAACATCGATTGCATGACCCGTACGCCAATGCCGCAGCCGGCCTGCGCCGCCGCGCCGAAGGGCCGGATGATCGCATAAACGAGCAGCGCGTAGATGGTGAAGAGCGCGAACTCCGCACCTGCCGGCAGGCCAATTTTCAAAAGCACCCACCAGGTGGCGAACCGCGGCTGCCACTGGCTGGGACGGAACCGCAGGTAATGATATTTCCGCTGGAAGTAGAGCACGAGGAGCGCGTTTCCGATCAGGATCGAGATGAAGGTTGCGACCGCGGCGCCCGTCACGCCCATCTTCGGCAGCGGACCAATCCCGAAGATGAAGAGCGGCGCGAGCACGATATTCAACAGCACGCTGAGCACCTGGAAACCAACCGCCGGTTTGATGATGCCGGTAGCGCGCAGGGCCGATCCCAGTGACACCATCGAGAACTGAAGGGCGAGGGCGGGAACGAACCAGTTCAGATACTGCTTGGCGAGAGCGGCGGTCTCGGCGTCCGCGCTCAGCGCATCGCAATACGCATCGCGCAGCAAAAAACCCGCCGCCGCAAAACCCAAGCCGACAAGCAGCGACATGAGGAAAGACTGATTGAAGAGCCCTTCCGCCTCGGGTTGATCCTTTCGGCCCGCAGCCTGCGCGAGCAACGCGGTGGTGCCGACGCCGAGCATCTGCGAGAGAGCCATCACGATCATGGTGAGGTTCCCGGCAACTCCGACGGCAGCGATGGCTTCGCGTCCGAGCCGGCCAACCCAGTAGAGGTCCGCCAGCAGGTAGAGCGTCTGCATGAGCATGCTCACGGCCATGAAGGAGGCCATGTGCAGCAGGTGCCGGATCACAGATCCTTGCGTGAGGTCCTTCATCGCGGTTGGTGCTTATCGCGTGAAGCGGCGCGCGGCAACTGCGCTACAGGCGGGAGAATTACCGGCGCGTTTTCACGGTGCGGCGTCCCGCACGCGTCGCGGCAATGGGCTGCGCCGCGACGAAAATTCTGACGCGGGCGGATCAGATGCTGGATTGCATCTGCGCAATTTGCGTTAATCTGCGCACTGCATGAACAGCCTTACAGATCCGCAGCGGATGGAAAAGATCGTAAGCCTCTGCAAAAGGCGCGGCTTTATTTTTCAATCCGGCGAGATCTACGGCGGGCTGAATGGGGCGTGGGATTTCGGGCCGCTCGGCGTGGAGCTGAAGCGAAACCTGAAGGACTACTGGTGGTGCGTGATGGTGCGCGAACGGGACGACGTGGTCGGGCTTGACGGCTCGATCCTGACCCATCGCGCCGTGCTCAAGGCGAGCGGGCATGAGGATACGTTTGCGGATCCGATGGTGGATTGCCTGCTGACGCAGAAGCGGTTTCGCGCGGATCAGGTGGAGCCACAGAGTGGTATTGTGTATAGATGGAGTGGTGCCAAAGAGGCAGTTGCCGACGGGGAACACTCGTTCCAAACCCTGGTGCAGCAGTCATCATCAGGTCCTTTTTCCGTTCTGCTGCCGCGCGGGAAGCCTCCGGAAAGTGCGCGGAAGGTCGCCCTGCAGTTCTATCAGCAGCGGGGAGTCCAGAATCCTGAGTTGATCGACGAAACCGCGGAGCCGGTCGAAAATTCGGTCGCGTTTAATCCTGAAAACGGCGCGCAGCTTACGCCAGCGCGCTCCTTCAATCTAATGCTGCGCACCCATCTCGGCGCGACCGCAGACGAATCCTCCATGGCCTACCTCCGGCCCGAGACCGCGCAATCGATCTTCACGCAGTTCAAGAACGTGCTCGATACCGCGCGGAAAAAACTGCCGTTCGGCATTGCGCAGATCGGGAAGGCGTTCCGCAATGAGATCAACCCACGCAATTACATCTTCCGCTCGCGCGAATTCGAGCAGATGGAGCTGGAGTATTTTTGCGCGCCGGAAGACGGGGCGCGTCTCCTCGATTACTGGCTCGAGGAGCGACTCCGGTTCTATGAGAACATCGGCATCCCCCGGGAGAAACTTCACGTGTTGACGGTGCCGGAGGCGGACCGGGCTTTCTATTCGAAGGGGACTTACGACATCGAGTACGCGTTCCCGTTTGGCGTGCAGGAACTCGAAGGCGTGGCGTATCGGACAGACTTCGACCTTATGGCGCACCAGACCGGGAGCGGCAAGCCGCTGGAGTATTTCGACGAGGAGACGAAGGCGAAGTTTGTGCCCCATGTGGTCGAGCCGAGCGCGGGGGTGGACCGCACGCTGCTGGCGTTGATCTGTGAGGCGTATGCGGAGGAGACGGTGACCGATGAGAAGGGAAAGAGCGAGACGCGGACGGTGATGCGGTTCCACCCGCGGATGGCGCCGATCAAAGTGGGCATCTTCCCTTTGCTCAAGAACAAGGCCGAGTTGGTGGCGAAAGCGCGCGAAGTGCATGCGCTGCTCAAGCCGCACATGATGACATTCTACGACGAGGCGGGCGCGATTGGCCGGCGTTATCGGCGGCAGGACGAGGCGGGAACGCCGTTTGGTCTCACGATCGATTTCGAGACGCTCGGCGAGCGCGGCGACGAGCTGCGCGACACCGTCACCCTCCGCCATCGCGACAGCATGAAGCAGGAGCGGGTGAAGATCGCCGACCTGCCCGGAATTCTCTTGCCGCAGGTGCATTAAGCGCGCCGGCAAGGCTCCAGCGCGGCCGCTGATAAACGGGTTGACAGGTGTGGCACTCCCCGGCAAATTCCCGCTCCGTTTCCGGCTGTATGATTGCTTCCGACTTTGCGCCGCCTACCACCGCCGGCGCTACTGCTGCGGTCCTTCCATTTCCCAACTCGGAGCCGATCCGACCCGTTCGAACATTGCGCAATATGACCAGCCAACTCCTGCAGGATGCAGCCCAAGTGATTCCCAACCAACAGCTGCTGATCAACGTCGTCTCCAAGCGTGTGCGCCAGCTCGGCCTGGGACATCGCCCGTTGGTGGAAGCCACCCCGCGCGCCTCGCTCACAGACATCGCACTGCGCGAGATCATCGACGGCAAGCTGACGTTTGAGCTGACGCCGGAAACCAATCCCGCCGACGGCGCTTAAACCGTCACCGCGGGTGACTCAGGGAGAAGCTGTTCGCTTCCTCCGCCTCTGGGATTTGCCCGGTTGTTCGCCTCGCGCCACCTCATGGCAGCTGAAACGATCCTGAATCGCAAAGCGCTGCGGGATTTCCACATCCTCGAGCGCTACGAAGCGGGCATCGAGCTGAAGGGAAGCGAGGTAAAATCGATCCGCGCGGGCAAGGCCAACATCGGCGACGCCTTCGCCCGGATCGAAAAAGGCGAGGCATTCCTGCATAACGCCGACATCCAGCCTTACGAGCGGGCCAGCCATGAAATTCCCGCCGCCAAGCGCGTGCGCAAACTCCTGCTCCACCGGCAGGAGATCGACAAACTCTATGTTGCGACCGCAGTGGCGGGCCGGACGCTGGTGATCCTGAAGCTTTACTGGAAGAGTGGCCGCTTGAAAGCCGAGATCGGAGTCGCGCAAGGGAAGGTCGCCCACGACAAACGCGCGGATTTGAAGAAGCGCGCGACGGATCGTGAGACGGACCGGGAAGTCTCCCGTTTCAATCGCCGGCACGGGTAACCAGTCGAGCCCGCCCCAGTTGCCGGCAGTTGAGATTGGCTTGGCAGGGACGCGGGCCGCGCGATATTCGGCGAATGAAAATGAAAGTGATCGTGACGCCGAAAGCGGCGGTGCTCGACCCGCAAGGGGCTGCGGTGCGCGACGCGATGCAGCACCTCGGGATGCCGGAGGTGCGGAGTGTGCGGATCGGGAAATATCTTGAGATCGAGGTCGCGGGCGAGGGGGCGGCAATCGAGCAGCGGCTGCATCAGCTCTGCCGCGATCTGCTTTCCAATCCAGTGATCGAGGATTACGAACTGCAGCCGGAAGGCGCGGTGTCCAAAGCCGCCGGGGCAGGGGAGGGAAGATGAAAGCGCTGCGTTATTTTTTCTGCATCGTGCTGCCGCCCCTCGCCGTGCTTCTGACCGGGCGGATGGGAAGTTTTCTGCTCAGCCTTTTGCTCACGCTGCTGGGCTGGATCCCGGGCGTGATCCATGCCTGCCTGGTGGTGAACGATTATCACGAGGAGAAACGCGCCACCCGGTCCGGCGCGAAGCGTTAGAGCGCGATGAAGTTCGCTGTCGTCCAGTTCCCCGGCTCGAATTGCGATCAGGATTGCCTCGCCGCCTTGCACCGCATCGAGGGCGCGAACCCTGAGTATGTCTGGCACAAGGAAACGTCGCTGGAGGGCTTCGACGCGATCGTGCTGCCCGGCGGCTTCTCCTATGGCGATTATCTGCGCTGCGGCGCAATTGCGCGTTTCTCCCCGATCATGCAGGCGGTGATATCCGACGCGGGTGCGGGCAAGCTGGTGATCGGGATTTGCAACGGCTTCCAAATTCTATGCGAAGCGGGTCTGCTGCCCGGCGCTCTGGTGCGGAATCAAGCGCAGCACTTTATCTGCCGGATGGCGACCCTCCGCGTCGAGTCCGCGCATTCGCCGTTTATGCGAGACCTCCCGGAAGGCACGCTCCTGCGCCTGCCGATCGCACACGGCGAAGGCCGCTTCTTTGCCGACGAATCGACCTTGCGGGAGCTGAACGAGGGACGGCAGATCCTGTTGCGCTACGCGGACTCGGCAGGACGCGTGGTGCCGGAGGCAAACTGGAACGGCTCGGCCGAGAACATCGCCGGCGTTTGCAACCGGGAGCGGAATGTGTTCGGGCTGATGCCGCACCCGGATCGCGCCTGCGAGGAGCGACTAGGCGGTAGCGACGGCGCAAAAATCTTCCGTTCCATGGTCCAGGCACTCGTCGCCGGTGGAGCGCGGGCAGCTTAACAGGAAGCGCACCGCCGCGTGCGCAACGTCATGAGAAGCGACACAAGTGTCATAAATCGTGACACATTTTTAAGGCGCAGCCAAGGCGCTCCCCTCGTAGCGGCCTCTTGGCATCCGCATTGCTAGAATATCTGGGACAACCTCTATCACCTATGCTCCTACAAAAAACGCTCCACATGAGTCAGTCGCCGTCTGAGTGCAAATCCCGCCTCTCCAGCGTCCAGTCCTACCGCCGGCAGTTTGTAATGGTGACCAAGGCAACTGTCACCTCCTCCAAAACGGTTGATTTCAGTTTTCGCGGGCCGCTTGGGTTCGAAGCTCGCACCGTCTTGCTCGCAGCTGATTCCGATAATCCGAATCAATTCGCGTTCGAATCCTCAGGCGGAAACATCGACCTGATGGGGATCGTCGACTTCACGGAGATCAAGTCGAGCTGCACCGAAGTCACGCTTGCGGTGCACTACGAGATTAAGAACAAGCTCTTCGCGTGGCTCGACCGCCGCTTCCATTTTGTCGACGCGTTTGTCACTTCGGAAATGCGCAGCATCCGCGCGCACTTCGAAGGCATCGCCGCTCCCGTGGTGGACCGGCCGGCTTTGTTCCCGGCGTTCGAGACCGCGACGGCGTAGCAAATCTTTTTGGGTTAGGTTGCAGAAGGGCGCGAGCGCATTGCTTGCGCTCTTTTGCTGTACCGGACGAATCTCGGCCTACGCGATTTTTACCGCCCGCGTCTTGTCGAGGCGCAGGATCTGCCCTGCCTGCAGCGCAAGCGTCGCTTTGCCATCCTTCAGCTTCCTGCCGTCCACCTGCACACTGCCCTGCTCGATCAGCCGGCGGGCATCCGCGCGCGACTTGGCGATGCCGAAAGCCTGCAGGTAGGCTGCCGTTACCACCGTCACAGAATCGGCCGGCTCGCTGCGGAATTCCGGCAGGTCCGCGTCGGCCAGCCGTTTCTCGCTAAAGCGCGAGTTCCATTCCTCCACCACCTTGCGGGCCGCTACGGCAGAGTGATATGTTTGCACAATCTCCGCGGCGAGCTGCTTCTTCGCCTCGAGCGGGTGCATCGTGCCGGGCAGTTCGCGCCCGAGGAGGAGCGGATAGTAGCGCGTCATCAGCTCGTCGGAGATGCTCATGATTTTGCCGAACATCTCCGTCGCACTTTCCTCGACCCCGATGTAATTGCCGAGGCTCTTGCTCATCTTCTTCACTCCGTCGAGCCCTTCCAGGATCGGCAACATCATCGCGACCTGCGGCGCGATTCCCTCCTGCTTTTGGAAATCCCGGCCGACGAGGATGTTGAACAACTGATCCGTCCCGCCGAGTTCGACATCGGCCCGCACCTGCACGGAATCCCAGCCCTGCATGATTGGGTATTGGATCTCATGCGCGTGGATCGGCTGCTGCTGGTCGAGGCGGGCGCGGAAATCTTCCCGTTGCAAGAGCTGCTGCAGGGTGACCCGGCTGTTGAGGCGCATGATGTCTTCGAACTCCATCCTGGCGAACCAGGCGCCGTTGTAGACCACTTCGGTGCGCGCGGGATCGAGCACCTTGAACGCTTGTGCGCGGTAGGTCTCCGCATGCGCGAGGACTTCCGCGCGCGAAAGCTGCGGTCGAGTCGCGGAACGCCCGCTCGGGTCGCCGACCATCGCCGTGTAATCCCCTATGATCAGCACCGCTTCGTGCCCGAGATCTTGGAACTGCCGCAGCTTCCGCAGCGCGATGGTATGACCGAGGTGCAGATCGGGGCTGGTCGGGTCGGCGCCCAGCTTGACCCGCAGCGGCCGTCCCAGGCCAAGTTTCTCGCGCAACTCTGCTGCGCTGATGATCTGCGCCGCGCCCTGCGTGAGCAGTGCGAGAGCCTCGTCCGGATGTGTCACGCGCTACTTGAACCGCCGCCTCGCGCGCGCGCTACTTGTTTTTGTTCAACAGCTCGCGCACCTCGTCGATCGTGAGCTGCCGGTTCTGCTGGCTGAGCGCCGTCTGGCTTTTTCCGCGCACCAGAAACGGCCGGTCGCCGTGCGAAAAACCGCGGGTTGCGACCGCTTTGTCACCATCCCACGACGCCTTCACCCCTGCGTAACCGGGCGCCGGATAGGGCGAATCCGCCTTCACGATCCGGGTGCGGGTCGATAGATTCGCCTGCGAGTTTTCGTCGCGCGATTGCCGGGTTGCGAACGCCTTCGCGTCGTAATTCCGGCTCCCGCCAAACTGCTTCTCCTGCCGGCGGTCGACCACGGAGAACGACTTCGTAGGCGCCTGCTTCGTCTCCGTCCGGCCGCGCGGATCGAACCGCTTTGTCTGCATCTCGTTCTGCAGCGACATGTCCGGTTTCAGCACACGATCGAGAAGCTTCCGTTCCTGATCCTGCCCGCGCGCCACGATGGCGGTGCCGACAAGAAGAGCGAGGACGAAGGCAAGGCGCACGCGGTGACGGTGCGAAATCACGGGTGCGTTTGTAAAGGAAATTACCCGCAAACGTCCGAGGGCAGCGCGCAGCACACGAGCGCCGGTCGAAGGCGCGACGCGAAAGCGCGCGGCACAGATTTTCGCGCGCGGCTGCATTCTCGCGCTGGACCTCTGCAGGCTTTAAGTTCGCGGGAACGATGGATCCACAGTCAGACATCGCCTGGATGCAGGAAGCCTTGCGCCTCGCGCAGAAAGCCTATCGGGCGGGGGAAGTTCCCGTCGGAGCCATTATCGTGCGCGAGGGGAGAATCATCGGCCGCGCCTGGAATCAGGTCGAGCTGCTGCGGGATGCGACCGCTCATGCGGAGATGCTCGCCATCACTCAAGCCGAAGAAGCGGTGGGCGACTGGCGGCTGAACGAATGTGATCTTTACGTGACGAAGGAGCCGTGCGCCATGTGCGCCGGCGCGCTGGTCCACGTGCGAATGCGTCGCGTCATTTTTGGTTGTGCCGATCCACGCCGCGGCGCGGCCGGCGGGCTCTTGAACCTGCTGCAGATGCCGGCGTTCAATCATCAATGCGACATCAGCACCGGCATCCTGGCGGACGAATGCGCGCGCTTGTTGCAAAGCTTCTTCCGCCTGCGGCGCAAACCGGACGCCTAACCACGCGCCAGCACCCGCAAGCCCACCACCCCGGCAATGATCAACCCGATGCAGAGCAGGCGCACGAGGTCCCGCGGTTCACCGAAGAGATAGATCCCTGCGATTGCAGTGCCGGCGGCGCCGATCCCAGTCCAGATCGCGTAGGCGGTCCCGATCGGCAGCGCCTTCAGCGCCAGGGAAAGAAAGGCAAAGCTCACGATCATGAGCAAGGCCGTAATCACGCTCGGCCAGAGTCGCGACCAGCCGTGCGAATATTTCAGCCCGATCGCCCACGCCACCTCCATGAGGCCGGCAAGAAAGAGGTAAAGCCAGGACATCGAAGTGGCTGCCTCGCAAGGATTCGAACCTTGACAAAGAGATCCAGAATCTCTCGTGCTACCGTTACACCACGAGGCAAAACAACGCAGCCGGAGAGGTAAAGCCGGATGCTTCCTTCCGCAAGTGTGGGCCGGCCTTCTGCGCTCCCGGATTGTGCCTTCCGCGGGGGAGGACGTGTGCCTCAGGGATGCCCTCGCCCGGCTGCACCGCATTGCTGCGCCGACCGGATGCATCTGCGGGCGGCTCGCCAGCGCATACACGAACATATGATGATGAAATACCTAACAATTGCGGCCTGCACTCTGGCCCTTGGAATGTCAGCAGCGGTCGCGGCCGAAAACCCGATGGTGGGCGGCGCCCCGATGATGGCGAACAAGAATATCGTGGAGAACGCGGGCAAATCGAAGGACCACACCACTCTGGTCGCAGCGGTCAAAGCCGCGGAACTGGTTGACACGCTCTCGGGGAAGGGACCTTTCACGGTTTTTGCCCCGACAAACGAGGCTTTCGAGAAACTCCCCGCCGGGACGGTGGACACGCTCTTGAAACCGGAGAACAAGAAGAAACTCACCGGCATCCTGACCTACCACGTGGTGGCTGGCACGATGACAGCCGAGACTTTGATGAAGGAGATCAAAGCGGGCGGCGGCAAGGCGACCTTGAAGACGGTGAACGGTGAAAAGCTGACTGCGAGCATGAAGGGCGACTCCGTGGAGTTGACCGATGCCAAAGGCGGCATGGCGAAGGTGACGATCGCCGACGTGATGCAATCAAACGGCGTGATCCACGTGATCGACACCGTTTTGATGCCGTAATTCTATAACTTCACTGGTGGGTGCGGGCGGCCTCCCTGGAGTGCCGCTCGCACCTTGCCGTTTGGCCCGCGGCCGCTTCGGTTACGACCAGGTGATCAGCCGCAACTCGTGCTGCTGCACTAAATGCGGATGGGTGGGCACCACGCGGACGCTGAAACCATAGGTGCCGCTCTCCGCCGCAGGAACAGAGCCCTGGTAGGGGTAGGTTCCGTCGCCGTCGCTCGTCGCGCTCTGCTGCAGGCGAGCAATCTGCGGGTTGCGCACGCCGTCGATCTCGATCTCCCCATAATACGCCTCCACTCGCACATGCTGCGGGTTGACGGGGCCGAGGTGCAGCTTCGCGGAAATATCGAGGGTCTGGCCGACGAGAATGTTCTGCCGATCGGCGTTTGCGATCTGCACGTCGTAGATTCGCACCTGCGGCCAGTCCTGGCGCATCTGCGCCTTCCAGCGGCTGAGCTCGGTCGCGCACTGGCAATTGTCCCGCGCCAGTTCCTGGTGCGCTTTTGCGGCCGGCGTGTAGAGACGTTCCGCATACTCCTGCACCATGCGATGGGTATTGAACACCGGCGTCACGCTGCGGATCGACTCCCGCATCAACTGCAGCCAGGCAAGGGGCAGTTTTCCATCCGGCTTCGCGTAATAGAGCGGCACGATCTGGTTTTCGAGCAACTGATAGAGGCTCGTGAGATCGACGGAATTTTGGAATTCAACGCTTCCCTTCTCGATCTCGGCCCCGATCGCCCAGCCGTTTTTGCCGTTGTAGCTCTCGCACCACCAGCCGTCGAGCACGCTCAGGTTCAGCCCGCCGTTGGGCGGCAATTTCATCCCGCTCGTGCCGCTCGCCTCCAGCGGACGCAGCGGATTGTTCAACCAAAGATCGACCCCCTGCACCAGGCGGCGCGCGATGTAGGTATCGTAGTCTTCGACGAAGACGAGCCGGTTCTGCAGACCCGCTTCGCGGCTGAACCGATAGACCTCCTGGATAAGCGCCTTGCCGCCTTCATCGCGCGGATGTGATTTGCCCGCAAAGACGAACTGCACCGGCCGCGTTTGATCGTTTAGCAAACGCGCCAGCCGCTCCTTGTCCGAGAAGAGCAAAGCGCCGCGTTTGTAGGTCGCAAAGCGGCGCGCGAAGCCGATCGTGAGCACCTCGGGATCGAGGATGTGGTTGAGGTTCCGGATCGCTTCGGGCGATTCACCGACACGCTCCGCGCGTTTCCGCATCCGCTCGCGCACGAACTCGACCAGACGCCGTTTCAACTGCTGATGCGTCTCCCAAAGCTGCGCGTCGGGAATTTCGATCACGCCCCGCCAAAAATCCGCGTCCGTCAGCCGCTCCTCCCAAGCGCCCAGATACTTCGTGTAAAGCGCTGAAAATTCCGGCGCCATCCAGGTCTTGGTATGGACGCCGTTCGTGATGCTCGTGATCGGCACCTCCGGCACCGGAACGCCGGCCCAGACATCCTTCCACAACCCGCGGCTCACATCGCCATGCAGCTGACTGACGCCATTCGCGTGCCGGCTCGCCCGCAGTGCGAGGATCGTCATGCTAAACGGATCGTCGGCATTCACCCGCGTCTGCCCAAAAGTAAAAAGCTCGTCGAACGAGATGCCGAGCTGAATCGCGAAATCGGCGAAATAGCGACGCATCATTTCGCGCGGGAACGCATCGTTCCCTGCCGGGACCGGCGTGTGGGTGGTGAAGATATTGGCCGCCGCCACCACTTGCAGGGCCGAGTAGAAATCGAGCTGCTTCCCCGCGATCAAGAGCCGGATGCGCTCGAGGGCGAGGAAGGCGGAGTGCCCTTCGTTCATGTGGAAGACTTCTGCCTCGATCCCGAGCGCGCCGAGCACGCGCACCCCACCGATGCCGAGCATCATCTCCTGGCGCATCCGCATTTCGAGATCGCCGCCGTAGAGCTCCGCCGTGATCAGCCGATCCTCGGGAGTGTTCTCCGCCACGTCGGTATCGAGCAGGTAAAGGTTGATGCGGCCAACGTGCAGCTCCCAGACTTTGGCCAGCACTTCGCGATCCAGCATGCGCACGGAAACCAGCAGCCGCGCGTTGTTCCGCCGCACCTCGCGGATCGGCAGATGATGGAAATTCTGATTCAGCCGCACCGCTTCCTGCACGCCATCGCGGTCGATCTGTTGCCGGAAATAGCCGTGGCGATAAAGCAGCCCGACCGCGACAAAATTCAGGTCCAGATCACTCGCGGACTTGCAGTGATCGCCGGAGAGAATCCCGAGCCCCCCGGAGTAGTTCGGGATCGATTCGTGGAAACCGAACTCGGCGGAGAAATAGGCCACCGGCTGCGTGATCGCCTGGCCGGCGCCGGTTTTGCCGTAGGTATCTCCACGCGAGAGATAATTTCTATATGCGGTGTGCACCTCCGCGAGCTGGCGCAGAAATTCCTCATCCCGCGCCACCTCGAGCAGCCGCGCCTGGCGCGAGAGCTGAAGCATGCGGACCGGATTATGATTCGTCCGATCCCACAGCTCGGGATCGAGATGCCGGAAAAGGCGGCGAGCGGATGGCTCCCAAGTCCACCAGAGATTGAAGACGATCTCGCGCAGCGGCTCGAGAGCGGGAGGGAGCGTCGGGATGACGTGGTAAGTGTGATACGTCGGCATGTGCGGGCGGCGATTCTGACAGGAAAAATTTGAGCGGCAAGCGTTCCGCGCCTACTCCGCGCTGGCCGGCGCGATGAGAAATCCGACGAGGGCGCCTGTGACGAGGCCGCAGAGATGCGCGCCCATACTGACCTGCGGCGTATAGATGTCGAAAGCGGTTTGCAGCACGATGATGAATCCAATGTTCGCAAGCCGGCTGCGGGCGAGGGGCGCATGACGGTTCCGCAGGAGAAATCCCGCCCAGGCGCCGACGATTCCCATGACCGAGCCGGAAGCACCGACCAGGAAATCCGCCTGGGTCCATTGCAGACGCCAGAGTGCCACGACCCCCGCGCTCGAGCCCAGACCCGCGACGAGGTAGCTGACAACGAACCGTGCCGTGCCGATCGCGTTTTCGAGCGGCGGCCCGAGCACATGCAAAGCGTAGCAATTGAAGAGCAGATGGAGCGCGCCGTAGTGCAGGAAGAGCGCCGAAAATAGCCGCCAGTACTCGCCCCGGGCGAGCACCGCGAAAGGCTCGAGCGCGCCGAGCCGGTGCAGGGTGTCCGCATTGGTCGAGCCGCCTAGTGCAATCTCGACCACGAACATCGCGACGTTCAAGAGGATGAACGTCAAGACCGCCGGCGTGGCGCCGCGACGTGGCGTCAGCGTTGAGTTACCCCGCGCGGTGAGGCCGCTTTCGAAACGCCGCACCGTGGCCTCGCTGGTCGCGGCTAGGACGGGCGGGGCGAGGCGGTCAGCGCCCCGGAGCCGGTGCGCAATCTCGGCGCGGAGCAGCGCGTTCTGCGTGCTGCCGCGCAGGCGCTCAAGGCGGGTGCGCCCCGCCGCGAGTTCGCCGGCCGTGCGTTCGCTGGTCGCGAGCCAGAATTCCTGCGCATCCGGGTGCAGCTTCCGGAGGCGGGTTTCCAGCAGGCGCCGCAGCGCACTTGTGCGCCCGGTGAACGCGAAGAGCAGCATCAGCGCAGCATCGAGGGTGGGGTGATGTTCCGGAGAAGCGGCGAGCCCTGGCGCGCGTCCCGCGAGCTGCAGCACCAGTTCATCCGCAGCGCCCGTTTCGCCCAGGGCACGAAAGTAGAGCGGGAGGACGGCGGGATCGCGTCCCAGCGCCACGAGCGGCAAGTTTTCGCGGCAGAACGCCAGTAGACCCGCCCAATCGCCGCGCATCCGGAAGGCCTGCGCCGCTGCCTGCAGCGCGAGCCGGCTGTTGCTTCGCGCGAGTGCTCCCAGGAGATGAAGCGCCCCTTCCGAGTCGCCCGACTCCGCGATTTCCAGCGCGCGCAGCAGCGAGCGTTCATCGCGCAGCGCTCGGGCCGGATGCAGGAATCGGAGACCACTGACGATACGTTGCGCCGCGCCGTAGCGCCCCTGTGCGGCCAGTTCACTCGCTTTGCGCAAGCCGACCGCGGGGAGGAAGAGCACGCAGAACCACGCGCCCCCGCCGAGAAAGCCGGCGATCTCGGGCGTCACGAACCAGGCGATCGCCGTCACCAGCAAGACAACGATGGCTGCCGCACGCCAGCCACGGTTGGAGGCGGCGCGTTTCCACGTCCGCGCCAGGATCACGAGCGGCGAAACGCACGCGATGAAAAGAAGAATCCAGTTCAGGTCGAGCACGGCCGCGCAGCATCGCACGTTTTTGTAAAAACGTTGCCGCATGCCCGGCGCTCTCGAATCGCGCTTCCTCCCCGCTTCGACTTCTGCCAGCGTAGCGCATGAAAATCAGCGTCTCGCAGTACCTCGATGTCACCTCATCATGGTGTTATTGGGCCTCCCCAGCGTGGGCCGAACTCCAGGAGCAGTACCGCGATCGGGTCCAGTTCACCTGGAAAATTGCGCTGATGGATGGTGCCGCCCTGCCGGTTTCGCATGCGCAAATGGATTGGTTCTACCGCCGCAGCGGGATGATGATGCGCTCGCCGGTGATGTTGAACTCTGCCTGGCACACGCCCGGCGCCGCGGAATATCTCGCGCCGAACGCCATCACGGAAGCCGCGCGGCAACTCGGCCTAAAGGGAGACGCGGTCTGGCTGGCGCTGGCGGAGGCAGGTTTGCGCGAGGGAGGAAAGACCGGGGATTGGGAGGTCGCGGCGGAAGTCGGCGCGCGGGTCTCCAGATTGCCGCGCGCGCAGCTGCTGCAGCTCGCGCGCTCACCGCAGATCGAGGAGCGGATGCGCGAGACCACGGCGGAGTTCCACCGTTTGCAGGTGAACCAGCGACCCACCTTCGTGCTCGAGAGCGAAATCGGCGATCGCGCGATCTTTTCCGGCTTCGCGAAGTTCGCGCCACTGGCGGCTGCCCTGGACGCGATGCTGGACGACGCGACCGATTACCAGGCGCATGCTGCGCACTTCGGCGCGCCGCCGTCCGCTTGAGGAGCGCCTCGGCTTAAGCGGAGATCAAGCCCGCTTTTTTGAGCGTGGCGAAGGCGCCGTTTTTGTTCAGCGTCTTCATGGCGCGCGCGGTCACTTTGATCCGCATGTACTTGCGCAGCTCAGGAATCCAGACGCGATGTTCCTGGAGATTCGGCGTAAAAGTCCGCGGCACGTTTTTGGTAACGTGGCGGCCGACGCCTCCCTTTTTCTTCGCCATACCGCGGCGGTGGATGATGCTGCCGCGGGAAACCTTAGCTCCTGTGATATCGCAAACTTTTGACATAAAGGGCTCTGGAAAAAGAGTCGCGCAAGGTGGCGTGCCTGACCCGCGCGGTCAAGAGATTCCTGCGGCTTGGGCGGATTCGGATTTGAACGCAGAGCGCGGGCTGCGGTCAAAGCTTGTTCTCCGCGTGCAGACCTGCGTCTGATGCGCAGAGCAACACGTAAATCACACATGGCGCGCACCAGCAGTCAGAAGCTTCGGGTCGGTATTATCGGGGCGGGGGAGATCGTTCGGCGGAAGCATTTGCCCGCGCTGAAACGACATCCCGAGATCGAAATCGTGGCGGTCTCGAATTCCAGCTACGAAAGCGCGGAGGAATTCTGCGCGGAAAACGCGCCCCACGCCACGCCGATGCAGAACTGGGCCGATCTGCTCTCGCTCCCGGAGATCGACATCGTCTGGATCGGCACGCCGCCCTACATGCACTCTGCGATCACCGTCTCGGCCCTGGAAGCCGGCAAGCATGTTTTTTGTCAGGCGCGGATGTCGATGGACCTGGCGGAAGCGGAAGAGATGCTGGCCGCGGCCCGGCGTTTTCCGCACCTCGCGACGATGCTTTGCCCGCCGCCCTTTGGCCTGCGGGGCGATCTGCTGGTGAAGAAGTTGCTCGCGGAAAATTACATCGGACGGCCGCACCACATTCGCCTGCAAAGTTTCACGAGCGCCTATCTGAATGCCGACGCGCCGGCGCATTGGCGGCAGCGGATCGAGATCAGCGGCCTGAACGTTCTGGCGCTCGGAATCTATGTCGAGGTACTGCAGCGCTGGTTTGGCGATATCAACGGCGTCTATGCGCGAGGGAAAACCATTAACCCGGTGCGCCAGGGCTACGAGGTGATCGTGCCGGATATGTTGACGGTGCTCTGCAGCTTTGCCGGTGGCGCGGAGGGAGTGCTCGAGTTTAGCGGCGTCGATGCGCTGCCGCCCGGCGACCGTCTCGAGGTCTATGGTGATGCCGGGACGATGACCTATGACTTCGGCACCGATTCGATTCAGGCCGGCAAAGAAGGCGATCGCGACCTGCATGAGATGGAGCTGACGCCGGATCTGGAGCGTGCGTGGACGGTGGAAGATGATTTCCTGGCGGCGGTAAAATCGCGCGGCAAGTCTCGCCCGCATCCGGACTTCGAGGATGGCGTGCGTTACATGCGCGTCGTGCAGGCGGTCGCGGATTCGCGGGCGCGGAACGAGTGGGTGCCGATCAGCACAAAGTTATAGCGGCGCGCCGCTCTATAGAATCTGCTCCAGGCGGACCAGCAGGTAGCTGAGTAGAAACGTCGCCGGCAGGGTAAAGATCCAGGCCCAGACGATCCGCTCGACCACGGTCCATTTCACGCCGCTGAAGCGTTTCGCCGCGCCCACGCCCATGATCGAGGTCGAGATCACGTGCGTGGTGGAAAGCGGAATTCCCCAGTGGCTCGCTACCTGGATGATCAGCGCGGCAGTCGTCTCCGCGGCGAACCCGTGCACCGGCTGCAGCTTTACCATCTTGTGACCGAGCGTGCGGATAATCCGCCACCCGCCGGCGGCGGTCCCGGCCGCCATCGTCAGCGCGCAGAGCAGGGTCACCCAGAGCGGTACCGCGTCGAATTTCGGCGTCCGGAGAAAATGCAGCCAGCCCGGCAGCCGCGCAAAGCTGCCGGAGTTCGTGGCCGTGACGAGCGCGAGTGTGATGATCCCCATGGTTTTCTGGGCGTCGTTCGTTCCGTGGCTGTTTGCCATCCAGGCGGCACTGACCAACTGCGCTTTGCCGAAGAATTTGTTCACGGTGTGCGGGCGAAAATTCCGCAACACCACCATGAGCAAGATCATTAAAAGCCCACCGAGCAGGAATCCCAGGACAGGTGAGGTGAACATCGGCAGCACCACCTTCGGCCAGAGGCCGGCGTTCCATTTCAGCACGCCCCAGTCGCCATGGGCGGTGGCGACGCCGGCACCGCATAAGCCGCCGATCAAGGCGTGACTCGAGCTCGACGGCAGCCCCAGCCACCATGTCAGCAGGTTCCAGACGATCGCAGCCAGGAGGGCTGAGAGCACGGTGTTCATCGTGATCGCGCTCGCGTCCACCAGCCCTTTGCCGATCGTGGAAGCCACCGCGCCGCCGAGCAGCGCGCCGGTCAGGTTGAAGACTGCCGCCATCGCGATCGCCTGCCGCGGCGTCAGCACCTTCGTCGAGACGACGGTCGCGATCGCGTTGGCGGCGTCGTGAAAGCCGTTGATGTACTCGAAGAGGATGGCCGCCAGCACGACCGTCAGGAATAGCGTCATCGCCGGAGCCTCTGCGGATCAGGAATACTTGAGCACGATCTCCAGAATGACGTTGCCGGCGTCGCGGCAGCGATCGATCACCTTCTCGAGCAAATCGGAGAGGTCGCGCAGGAACATCAGTTGCCGCGCATTATGCTCGCCGTGGTAGAGATCAGTCAGCAACGCCACCTCGAGTTTGTCCGCTTCGCCTTCGATCGTCTGGAGGCGGTTGTTCTTTTCCCGCGTGACAGTGAGATCGACGCCGTGGCGCAGATCCTTCACCATCGACACCACCACCTCCGCCGCTTGATCGAGGAGCGCGACCTGTTTGCTGAAGTTGTGCCCTTCCAGCTCCTTCGGTGCAATCAGGATGCGCTCGCCGATTTTCTCGACCGTCTTGGGAATCTTGTAGAGCGCCGCGGCCAGCGCCTGAATGTCTTCCCGCTCCAGCGGCGTGATGAAGGTCTTCACGAGCTGCTCCGTCAGCTGCTGCGTGATCTCCTTGTCCTTCCGCCGGCTGTGCACAAACGCGTCCAGGCTCTGCGGTGAATCGTCTCGTTCAACCCGGCCGAGCAACGCCACCAGCTCGTGCACGCTCATCTCCGCCTGTTGCGCGCTGCCTTCGAGCAAATCGAAAAACTTTTCGTCGTGACCCAGGAATTTGCGGATTGAGAACATAAACCTCGCTTCTTATAGCATCGACCCGCGCATCATCAGGAGCGCGATCGTGAAATAAATCACCAGTCCCGTCACATCCACCAGGGTGGCGACGAAAGGCGCGGACGAAGTCGCCGGATCGAGCCCGCAACGGCGCAGCAAAAACGGCAGCATCGACCCCGCCAGGCAGCCCCACAGCACCACGCCCACGAGCGAGAACGCGACGGTCAGAGCCACCAGGATCCAATGCGGACCGTAAACGCTGGAAAAGGCCGACCAGATCGCGATCCGCAGAAAACCGATCGTTCCCAGAATCACCCCGAGCGTCAGGCCCGATTGGATTTCCTTCCGCATCACCAGCCACCATTGGCGGAGCCGGACCTCGCCGAGGGCCATCGCGCGAATGATCAGGGTGGTCGCCTGCGAGCCGGAGTTGCCTCCGCTGGAGATAATCAGCGGCACGAAGAGCGCCAGCACGACAGCCTTCTCGATCTCGCGCTCGTAGTAGCCCATCGCGGTGGCCGTCAGCATTTCGCCCACGAACAGGATCACGAGCCAGGTCGCGCGCTTCTTCACCATCCGCAGAAACGGGATCGTGGTATACGGCTCGTCGAGCGCCTCGGAACCACCGAGTTTCTGGATGTCTTCGGTCGCTTCTTCTTCGGCCACGTCGAGCATGTCGTCGATCGTAACCATCCCGACGAGCACGCCGTTGCTGTCGCTCACCGGGAGCGCGGTGCGATCATATTTGCGGAAGACGTTGACCGCGTCCTGCTCCGGATCGTGCACGCTCAACGCGACGAAATTCTCATCCATCAAATCGCTCACGCGAGCGCTCAGCGGCGTCACCAGGAACTCGCGAATCCGGATGTCGTCGATCAACTTGCCGCGTTCATCGACCACATAGATCACATTCAGCGACTCGGAGTCTTCCCCGTTCTCGCGCACGTAATCGAGCACCTCTCTGATCGTCCAATCGCGGTGCACGGCGATGAAGTCGGGTGTCATCAACCGGCCGACGCTTCCCTCCGGATAGCCGAGCAACGCCTGCGCGACACGGCGTTCTTCCGGCGTCAGGAGCCGGATCAGCTGCCGCGCCGCGGCGCTCGGCATCTCTTCGAGCAGCGCCGTGCGGTCGTCGGGCGACATCTCATTGAGGATGCCGACGACCTGCTCCTGTGCCATGCCGCGGAGCAGTTGTTGCTGCGCCTCCACGTCCATGTATTCGAAAACATCGGCCGCGAGATCATGTGGCAGGACGCGGAAGATGATCACCTGATCGTTCTCTTCCATGTCGAGGAGCACCTCGGCCACGTCCGCCGGCGGCCAGTCGGAAAACAGCTGCCGCACCGCTGCAAAATCGCGCGCGTCGATCAGCGCTTTGATCTCGGGTTGTAGAATTCGGCCGACCATGTGAGCGCGCGAGAAGCCGCAAGGGGAGCGGCATCGCAGTTCTATCATCGGCGCAGGCGGGGCGCAATTCGACCGGAACGTTGAACGCGCGGCCCGCGCGCCACCCGCTCTTCTCGCACTTGGAATTCGCGAGAAACTGGTCAATGTGAACGCGATGACAGCCACCGAGAGGAGTTCGATGATTGGCCGCGAAATCGGGCCTGACGGAGTGTGCGTGCTGAGCTTCGATCGGCCGGAATCCGGCGCGAACATCTTCGATGCGGCGACGATGGAAAGCCTGCGCCAGTACCTCGACGCGATCGAAAACGACGGCTCGATCAAAGGGGTGATCGTCACCTCCGCAAAGAAGTCTATCTTCATCGCAGGCGCGGATTTGCAGACGCTGTTGCGACAGGCGCAGACGGGCGAGCTGCGGCAGTTCATCGCCGACGGGCAGAAGGTGTTCAACCGCCTCGCCGCCCTGAAAGTGCCAACCGTGGCCGCGATTCACGGGGCCTGCGCTGGTGGCGGCTACGAGATCACGCTGGCGTGTGATTATCGGGTCGCGTCCAACGATCCGTCGACGCGCATCGGTTTACCGGAGACGACGCTCGGGCTGCTTCCCGCCTGGGGTGGTGCGACCCGCCTGCCGCGCTTGATCGGCTTGCAAGCCGCGTCCGAAGTGATCCTGAAAGGCAAGCTGCACGCTGCCGATGAAGCACTGAAGATCGGCCTGGTGGACGAAGTCGTCGCGCCTTCTCAGGTGCTCGAGGCCGCGCGGCAAAAAATCGCGCAAGGCAAGCGCGAAGTCGTTCCGCCTCCGCACATCGAGACGCAGGTCAAACTCCCGCGCGCCGATCACAATCCCGCGCCGCGTTTGGCGCTCGATGTGATGCAGCGTGCGCTTACCGGCACCGTGGAGGAATCGCTCGCGCGCGAAGTCGACGGCATTGTCGAGCTCGGCGAAATGGAATCGACGCAAAACCTGATCCGGAATTTTTTCCTCGGCGACAGGTTCCGCAAAGGCAGCGCGAAAACGAAGACGGAGAAAATCGCGCACGCCTCTGTCGTAGGGGCCGGGGTGATGGGCTCGGGCATCGCGCAGTGGCTGAGCTCGCGCGGCGTCTCGGTGATCCTGCGCGATGTCAGCAGCGAACTGCTGGACGGCGGGCTCGCCAAGATCGAGAAGGCCTATGGCGACGCGGTGAAGCGCGGGATCATGTCCGAAGAGAAGGCCACGCAGGGTCGCTCACGCATCGTCGCCTCGACCAATCCGGGTGAGATGCGCGACGTGCAGATCGTGGTCGAAGCGGCCTCCGAGAAGCTGGAGATCAAGAAGCAAATCTTTGCCGATCTTGCCGCGAAAACTCCGGAGACCGCGATTCTCGCCACGAACACGTCCGCGCTTTCGATCACCGAACTCGGCGCTACCACCGGGTATCCGAAGCGCGTCATCGGTCTGCATTTCTTCAATCCCGTCAGCCGCATGAAGCTGGTCGAGGTAGTCGTGGGGAAAGAGACGGCTCCGGAAACGGTCGAGCGCGCACTCGCCTTTACGCGGCAGATCGCAAAGCTGCCGGTCGTGGTGCGGGACAGCCCCGGGTTTCTTGTCAATCGCGTGCTTTTTCCATACCTGCTCGATGCGGCGGAGCTCTTCGAGATGGGAGGCGATGCGCAGGAGATTGATAGCGCTCTTGTGGCCTGGGGAATGCCGATGGGGCCGCTCCGGCTGATCGATGAGATCGGCGTCGATATCACGGTCGACATCGCGGACACACTCGAGAAGGCATACGGCCGCCGCCATCGCGCTGCGGCGGTGCTGCATTGGCTGCGCGACGGCAAAATGCTCGGACGCAAGACGGGCAGCGGATTTTACAAATACGAAGGCAAAGCGCAGACGCCTAACGAGTCGCTCGTGGAATGGCGCGCGGCTTCTGTAGCTGGGGCCGCTGTCCCCGGCAAAGCGGCGACGTTGCCGCAAGGCGCTCAGGAAATTGCGAACCGGCTTATGTTCCTGATGGTGAATGAAGCCGCGCGCTGCCTCGAAGAAAAAGTCGTCGCGACCCCGGAAGATGCCGATTTTGGGATGATGATGGGCACCGGCTTTGCGCCTTTCCGTGGCGGGCCGCTGCGTTTTGCCGATCATTTCCGGCTAAAGAAGCTCGTGGACGAAATGGACGCGCTGCAGGAGCGCGCCGGGGACGGGGATAAATTCGTGCCGGCCAGGCTGCTCCGCCAGCACGCCGAAGAGGGAACAAAATTTTATGAAGACACCGCTCGAAGCGCCGCCTGAACAAATTAAAGCCGAAACCGGAGTGAAAACCGAGCAGACGCGCGCGTCTGTCATCGACACCTCCAAGATGTCCGCCGGGAAAGCCGCTGCGCTCGAATTGGCGGAAAGCTCGCGCGATCCGCTCGATGAACGCGGCAGCTTCGCCAGCAATCTCTTCATCGGGAAATTCGGCTTCGACCGCATCTTCCCGTTCCCGGAGCAGAGCGCGGACGATCGCGCGGCGGGTGAACCATTTTTGGCGGAACTCAAAGCCTATCTGCACGCCAATGTGAATGCCGACGAGATTGATCGCAGTGGCGAGATTCCGCAAAAGAACATCGATGATCTTTTCGCGATGGGCGCGTTCGCGATCAAGGTGCCGAAGCAGTACGGCGGCCTCGGTTTATCGCAGGTGAACTACGGCCGCGCCGCCATGCTCCTCGGCAGCTGGGACGCGAACCTGACCGCGCTCGTCTCGGCGCACCAATCGATCGGCGTGCCCCAGCCGTTGTTGATCTTCGGGACGGACGAACAAAAGGCGAAATACCTGCCGCGAGTTGCCCGCCATGAGATTTCCGCGTTTGCGCTCACGGAGATGAACGCCGGGTCGGACCCCGCGAACATGAGCTTGCGCGCCGATCTCACGCCCGATGGCTCGGCTTACATCATGAACGGCGAGAAGCTCTGGTGCACCAACGGACTAAAAGCAGGTGTGCTCGTGGTGATGGCGAAGACCGCACCGAAGATGGTGAACGGCAAGGAGCGCAAACAGATTACCGCGTTCATCGTAGATGTGAACACGCCGGGGCTCGAGATGCCGTTTCGCTGCCGGTTCATGGGATTGCGCGCGCTCTATAATGGTGTCGTCACCTTCAAGGATGTGCGCGTGCCAAAAGAGAACGTGATCGCGGGCGAGGGGAAGGGGCTCAAGGTCGCGCTCACGACTTTGAACACCGGACGCCTCACGATTCCGGCGGCATGCGTCGGGCTCTGCAAACGTTTGCTCGAGATCTCGCGCAAATGGGCCGCGGAGCGCGTGCAATGGGGTTGCCCGATTGGACAGCATTACGCGATCGCGGGGAAAATCGCCGAGATGGCAGGGAACACTTTCGCGATGGAAGCGATCACGTTCCTCACCTCCGCGCTGGTCGATAAAAAGGCGGGCGATCTCCGGATTGAAACCGCCATGTGCAAAATGTGGGCGACCGAGATGACATGGAAGATCGCGGACGATGCCATGCAGGTGCGCGGCGGCCGCGGCTACGAGACGGAGCAATCGCTGCGGGAGCGTGGTGACGAACCGACCGCGGTCGAGCGTTTCCTGCGCGATTGCCGCATCAACACCATCTTCGAAGGCTCGAGCGAAATCATGCGCCTCTTTATTGCGCGCGAAGCGCTCGATCCGCACCTGAAGGTGGGCGGCGCGATCTTCAACACCACCTTGCCGATGCGCACCCGCATCCGCTCGATCTTCGGCTCCGGTTCGTTCTACTCCCGCTGGTATCCGCGCCAGTATGCCAGAGCGAAAGCCGGCGACCTGAGCAAACTGCACGAGCAGTTGCGTCCGCACGTGCAATACGGCGCCAAGACGAGCAAGAAACTGGCGCGCGGCCTGTTTCATTCCATGATGCGCTTCGGGCCGAAACTCGATCGCGAACAGCTCCTGCTCTCGCGCTACGTGGGAGTCGCGACCGAGCTTTTCGCGATGAACGCCACCTGTTCCTACGCGCAACACCTCATCAACCAGGGCAAACCCGCCGAGGAAATCCTCTCGGTTGCCAGTTACTTCTGCCAGGCCGCGAGATCGCGCATCGATCACCACTTTGCCGGCACCTCGAAGAACGCCGACGCCCGTGGTTACGCGCTCGTCCAGGAGTTGCTAGGCGGCAAGCACGAGCTGCTCCGCAGCGGGATTGTGTAGCAATGTGGGAGGGGCCTCAGTGCCCCGATTTCGCACGCAGAGATCGCGGCGCTAAGGCCGCTCCGACGTTGCCATGTGCCCCGTCTGGAGCCCGGTTGACCAACCGGAGCGCGCTCGCTACCATCTGCCCATGAGTATGCCGCCCGTGCTCACGGAGCCGGCCCGCCCTTCTTCGCGGAGCCAGTCTTTAGTGAGCAAACCCCAGCGCCCGAACCAGAAACGCCCCGCCGGAGATGCGCTTAAGACGCTTGAAGAGCACATCCTGCTGGATGGCTTCAAGATCGTCTTCGATCTCGAAAAAAGTCGCGGCTCTTATATGTACGATGCGCCCAGTGGCCGGCGGTTGATCGACTTCTACGGTTTCTTCGGCTCGGTGCCAGTGGGGTTCAATCATCCTCACTTTCAGAAGTCGGAAGTGCAGGCGGAACTCTTGCAGGCCGCCACGGTCAAGATTGCGAACTCGGACGTTTACTCGCAGGCTTACGCGGACTTTGTGGAGACTTTCACGCGCGTCGCACCGCTCCCGCCGCTCAGTCGTTATCTCTTTATCGAGGGCGGCGCGCTGGCGGTGGAGAATTGCCTGAAGGCAGCGATGGATTGGAAGGTGCGAAAGAACATGGCGGCCGGACGTGGCGAACGCGGTACGCAGATTTTGCATTTCCAGCACGCCTTCCACGGGCGCAGTGGCTACACCATGAGCCTGACGAATACCGACCCGAAGAAGGTGGCGCTCTACGCGAAATTCGATTGGCCGCGCGTGTCTACCCCGTTCATTAATTTCTCGCTCCCCGAAGCCGAACGCGAGGCAGACGTGATCGAGCGCGAGAAGAAATCCGAGGCGGAGATCATGCACTTCGTCGCGGAACGCGGCGCCGATCTGGCCGCGATCATCCTCGAGCCGATTCAGGGCGAGGGCGGCGATAATCACTTCCGAACGGAATGGTTCGAAACGCTGCGCCGGATCTGCAACGAGAACGAGATGCTGCTGATTTTCGACGAAGTGCAGTGCGGCGGCGGCACCACGGGCCGAAACTGGTGCTGCGAACATTTCGGCGTGATGCCGGACCTGGTGGCTTTCGGGAAAAAAATTCAGGTCTGCGGGGTCATCGCCGGTCCCCGGCTGGATGAAGTGAAGGAGAATGCATTCAGGGTGCCGAGCCGGTTGAATTCCACCTGGGGCGGAAACTTCACCGACATGGTGCGTTCGAAGCATTTCCTCCATATCGTGGAAGAGGAGAAGCTCACCGAAAACGCGGCCAAAGTCGGCGCGCAAATTATGGATTCTCTGCGCCAGCTCGCGGGCGACTGCTCGTTGATTACGGCCGTGCGCGGGCGCGGGTTGTTCATTGCGTTCGATCTGCCGGATGCGGCGACGCGCGATGGGCTCTGGAAATCGCTCTATGAAGCAGGTCTCTTTACTTTAAAGTCGGGCGAGCGGGCGATCCGCTTCCGTCCCGCGCTCGATCTCACGCCCGAAGTTGCGGAGGAAGCGATGACGATTCTGCGACGCGCATGTCGGCAATTGCTCCAATGACCACGCGCGCTCAAGAGCCCCAGAAAAGTTCGCTCGGCGAGTCGCCTCGCCAGCACGCGGGTCGCGTGCGCTCCCCAGTTCGTGATGCGTAAGGTTCTCGATCAGCTCGGTCTCACGCAAGAAAACCCCGGCGCCTTCGATGGCGAATGGCACGGCAGCGGCCCGGTCCTGGAAAAGTTCTCGCCGATCGACGGCAAAATGCTTGCGCGGGTCAGGACCGCGACGGAAGCGGACTACGATCGCGCGGTGACGCGGGCGCAAGCGGCGTTCCTGCGCTGGCGCGAAACACCAGCGCCCGTCCGTGGCGAGACGGTGCGGCAACTTGGGAACGCGCTCCGCGATGCCAAGGCCGATCTCGGCCAGCTCGTCACGATGGAGATGGGCAAGATCGTGGCCGAAGGCGAGGGCGAAGTGCAGGAGATGATCGACATCTGCGACTTCGCGGTCGGTCAATCGCGCATGCTCTACGGCGTCACGATTCAATCGGAACGCGCGAGCCATCGCCTCATGGAGCAGTGGCATCCGCTGGGCGTGATCGGAATCATTTCGGCTTTCAATTTTCCAGTCGCGGTCTGGTCGTGGAATGCGGCGCTCGCGGCGGTCTGCGGCGATGCCACGATCTGGAAGCCATCGGAAAAGACGCCGCTCACGGCGATCGCAGTAATTAAGATTGCGGAGCGCGTCTGTCGCGCGACCGGCGTGGATCCGGCGATTTTCTCTCTCGTGGTGGGCGACGGCCCAGGGATCGGGCAAAAGATGGCGGCAGACACGCGGGTGCCGCTCGTCTCGGCGACGGGATCGACGCGGATGGGCTTCGATGTGGGCAAAACTGTGAGCGCGCGGCTGGGGCGGAGCCTGCTCGAGCTGGGCGGCAACAACGCGCTGATCGTTTCCAAGACAGCCGATCTCGAGATGGCAGCGCGTGCCATTTTCTTCGGCGCGGTCGGCACGGCGGGACAGCGTTGCACCTCCACGCGGCGCGTGATCGCGCACGAATCGATCGCCGACAAATTGCGCGAGCAACTGCTGCGCGCCTATCGGGGCGTGCGAATCGGGAACCCGCTCGAGCGCAGCACGCTGATGGGGCCAGTGATCGATCCGCCGTCGGTCGAGAACGTTTTGCAATCGATCGCGAAAGTGAAGAGCGCAGGGGGCGAAATTCTCCACGGAGGCGAGAAACTGGACGGCGCTGATTTCCCTGGCAGTTGCTATATGACTCCGTGTCTGGCCACCGCGAAGCCCGAATTCGAAATCGTAAAGCACGAAACGTTTGGCCCGTTGCTCTATCTGATGGATTACAGCGATTTCGATGAGGCGCTCGCGATGCACAATGATGTGCCGCAGGGACTGAGCTCGTCGATTTTCACCAACGATATGCGCGAGGCAGAGAAGTTTCTGAGTGTGGTCGGGAGTGATTGCGGAATCGCGAATGTGAACGCTGGCACAAGCGGTGCGGAGATCGGCGGCGCGTTCGGCGGTGAGAAGCAGACCGGCGGCGGCCGTGAAAGCGGGAGCGACTCGTGGAAGAGCTACATGCGACGCCAAACGAACACGATCAACTTCTCGACCGAACTGCCGCTGGCCCAGGGTATCACCTTCGGCGACGACGCTGGCAGCGCGACTGCGTAGTACTCGGGACTATCCCCTGCGGAAGTCAGGCTTCCAGCCTGGCATCGCGTCGATTTGCCCAACACCACGCCATGCGACGATAGCGCCCGTGGAGAACGCGGGTGCCACCCCAGTTTGACTGGCGCTCTGTTCCGGGCGGGGAATATCGAATCGCGAAAGAACGACATGCGCCGGCAGCGCGAGAGCTAGTCACTCGGTAAAGCGTTCCGGAAACTAGTAAAATTGACGAGCGCATAGTTTTACTTCAGACTGAAAGTATGAATACAACGCTGTCAGCAAAGCGGCAGGTTGCTATTCCCAAGCAGCTTTGCGACCAGCTCGAGTTGGAGGCCGGGGCGCAAATCGCGTGGGAGGTGCAGGATCGAAAGCTGGTCGGTCGTCCGCTGCCGAAGGAAGGCTGGCGTTCTCTGATCGGAAAGTATAAGGGCGGGCCGGACCTGGTGGCCACTCTGCTGGAGCAGCGCCGAGAAGATCGTGAAAGAGAAGACCGCAAGCTGGCTCGATAGCAGTGCGCTCCTCGCGCTTCTCTACGGAGAGGCAGGGATGATCATCGTCCGCGACCTTCTCGTGGAAGCGGAGGAGGGGAAGACGGTGGTATATTTTTCGGGACTGAGTTTGACCGAAGTCATCTCGAGTTTGAGCAAGACGCACGGCGAGTCCGTGGCGCGGGATGAACTGCAAGTTGTCCTGAGCATGCCGGCGCAGATCGAGTCGCCGACGCGTGGGCAATGCGCGGAAGCGGGCTGGTTGCGCGGACGCTATCGACTTTCCACCGCGGACGCGATCATCGCCGTTCAGGCGATGGCGGCGAATACGGAATTGGTGCACAAAGATCCCGAGTTTGAGGCGGTGCCGGGTTTGAAGCAGCGACAGTTGCCATACAAGAAGAGCGAACGGCGGTAGGGAGATGCAACTGACCTCGAATCAGAATAACGGACGGAGAGGCTATGCCTCCGCGGAACAGTAGGTGTCGATCCTTTGAAATGAAGGCAGCCGGCGGCCCAGGCGCCGTCAAGAGATCGGGGTGACAGCGCCTGATAATTGGGCAATTCTTCCCACGATATGACGACCGCCACTCTCGCAAATTCTGAAGTTTCGGCCGCGGAAGCGAATTTCAACTGGCCGCTTTGTTACGAGGCCGAAAATCTTCTCCTCGAGCGGATCGACGCCTTCCTCGCGCAGAACAGTTTCGCGCGGATTCTCTCCGAGCGGATGCGGGAGGAGACGGGGACGCTCTTTCTCGATTGGGTCGATCACCTGGTCGTCTCGCCGGACGATGAAGCGGCTTTTTGCGAGGCTGGTTTCACGGAGGATCCGTTAGGCGAAAACCGGAGCGGGCTGAAAGCGCTCTGGCATCCGGAAGCGATGCTGCCGCG
>JBPCMX010000003.1:0-23023 GCA_051001855.1 Chthoniobacterales bacterium | reverse complement strand
CGTTTGCGAGCTTTTGAGGAGTGTGTCGTGCTGGGTCGAAAGAGATAATGGGTCCATCTACTTCCGGTTGAATCTCCACGATGTACTTGCTCATTGGAAGTAGCCCGAAAAGCTCTTTCAATTGTTGAATCTTATCCTTGTATAAAAAGACATGAATTTCCAACGCAAGTCGCGGTAGGTCGGCCAAAATTCTTTGTAATCCTTTGAGGACCTCAATCTCAAAACCTTCCACATCTATCTTAACAAAGTCGACTTGTTCATCAGAAATCTCATCATCGAGGCGCCGCATTTTGACTGAGATACTTCGTTCGTTTACATCTTCGGTGATCGTTGCATTTGGATGATGATCAGTCAGCATCGCAGTTCCGTTACGCCCCCCAGCGGCGACCTGGTGAATCAACACATTTGTGATATCATTTAAACGCAGATTTTCCTGCAGAATCTCGACATTGTGAGTCCATGGCTCGATCGCATGCACCACCCCCTTATTCCCAGCCCATTTCGCAAAAAGCAACGAAGTAAAGCCATGATTAGCTCCACAATCGATCACAACATCGCCGCGCCGGATCCCATGGTTTTTAATCCATTCTAACTCCGGCCAGGGCGCGTGTTGTGGCCCATACCATCCGGCTCCGAAGAGGTCACCGATTAGAAATCGAATTCTCTCACCGGCAATTTCGCGGTCAATAATCCTGGGCCGAAAAACGAGTTTCTTGTACCGGCCGATGATCGCATTTTGGATTCTGCGAATCGTCCACCTTTTCTGAAGCAATGCCACTTTCATTCGCCCGTGCCGGAAAGTGGTGCTATCCCGCCACCGGGGCCAATTGACCCGTTCGCCAGCTTACCCAAAGTCCGCGCGTGGCCATGTAACTCGTAATCAACAACCATGGTATTAGAGAAAAAATGTTGAACAGGAGGACTCCAGAAACCGAATCCAGTCGCACGAAGTGTGCGCAACCGATCTGAACGAGCAACGTGGCAAATGGAATTGTCCACATATGCCAAATCCAGCCCCGTGAAAAGGGCAGGATTTGAATCACCCAAGTTAAGCCAGCGACGATTGAGCTTGTGACAAGCAACGGCACTTCGCGTGTCAGCGACGCGTATTTTCCGCCCAGCACCCAAAGCAACTGCGTCGGAAATGAAAAGCTGCAAAAGAGCAGCAGCATCGCTGCGGAGAGATAGCAGATCAAAGTGAACGTGAAAAGTCGCACAAGGCGTTCAAGAGATTGGCAGCGGGCCAGCGTCGGAGCCACCAATCCTCCCAGGATACTTGCCACCAGCGAGAACACAATCGACAAACGTGTCAGCGCTCCCAGCTCCGCAATCTTTTCTGCCGACCCAAAAATTGAAATGATCCAGATGGTGATTTGCCCCTGGTACGAGAAAAAAATCATCATGAAAAACTGTTTCTTAATAAGACTGACCAGTGCATGGCGGTCCGATTCGTCCCGATTCGTTTCGCCCACCAGAATATGAGACGCGCTTTTCCGGATAAGCACGCCTTGGATGGCCAAAGTGATCGCCGTAACCAGCATTGCATTAACAGCATCAAGGAAAAGAAACGCGAGACTCCCCAGCAACAACAATCGAAGACAAGCAGCGAGCAGCTGCAATGTTTGCACCGTTCCATACTGAGAACGCAGTCGTAATAGTGCCGCATAGACGCCTGTCAAGAATGTCCCCCAAATTGTCGCGATTACGCCTACCGTGAGCGCGATGGTGGTCTGCCACGACACCGCATTCCTTCGCAAGAGATAAAAGGCAGCGAACACAGTGACTGGTATTGCGATGGCCGCAAAATAAGCGCGCAACCTCAGGCTGGTATCAATAAGTCCTCGCAGGCGTGGCAGATCATTCCAAACGCGGCCGGCGATGGCATTTAGACTCCAGCCGGTTCCAGAATCGGTGAGTACACTCAGCAAGGTCTGCAAACTCGCAGCGATCGTATATGCAGCATATTGAGGCTTGTCGAGAACCCGCACTATTAAGAATCCGCTTAGCGCGGTGACACCTTGAATCAATACCTCTAAGGCACTGAACGTCGTCAGAATCTTAACTTTGGTTATCCAAGGCGACATGCGTTGATACTATTCTGCAATGGCCTGGGAGCAACCTTTAGCGTTGCTCGATAAAAAGATTTCTGCGCACCAGCACATCCATCTTTGTGCGCCAGAAACAATCGAGCGCTCCCTTCGGGCGGGAGACGACGCGTTCGAGGAGGTATTCAGCGAGCAAGTCCCGATCGCGGCCGGCCGCTGCTTTCATCCCCAGGAGTGCCTGATAAGAGATACGGGGCTCGGATGTCGCCAAAAATCATCTCGTGCCTAGCGGCGTTGAACTCGTGACGAAAATCGAACGGCTCGTAAACAAACACGTCAATGAGCGTTCGCCGGGTACGGGTCGCCCCACAGCTTCAGAATGCACACGTTCTTATCTCGGCACCAGGCTTCCCGCCGCTCGGGGCTGCGCGAATTCCTCGGGCGTAACCGGGTGGACATTTGGTAACCGATGTTGAGCAACGTCCGAAGACCCCGAATGATGTTTTGCTCCTCGAGCTCGCTCGCAGCGATGAGAGTTCACGGGGAGCCGGCTCGGACCCATCGCATTGTCATCTTCACTCCGTCTTCCATCGTAAATGGCAACGGCCCGCAGACGGTTTTTGTTCCACTTAAATCAAATGTATATTCGGTTAAAATATTGCGGAGTCGAAACGAATTGAGAGGAAAACTGGGGAAGCCCATCAAGTTGATCAAGTCTCCAACCCGAGCTGCCCAGTGCACAAAAGACCGGGGATATTGTCGGATTTTTTTGACGTTCATTTCGCACTGGAAAGCATTAACCCATTCTCGCAGAGAAATAGGTTCATAATCGGCCAGGTAAAATACTTTGGCGTGGATACTTTCCGAAGGAGCTCGTAGGAGCTGCAAATATTGATGGACAGTGTTTCCAACGAATCCATACGATTTATAGAGCGGGCTATGTCCGACGTGAAAGTAATGGCCTCTCTCGATCATTTTTAAAAAGCGAAGGTAGTGATCCCTCATCCCAGGGCCCCAAATGGTCGTCGGCCTAACCAAACACCAGACAGGACACCCACCGTTGCTTTCTCGGACGATTTTCTCGGTCAAAACCTTGCTCTCTCCATAGACCGTATCGGGTTCGAACTCCTGATCATGACGCGGAACGTAGCCGACCCGACAAACCAGCTGAGATGAAGTGTAAATCGCTCGTGAAACAGAACCCACCTTCTGAATGGCGCTCATGAGGTTCCTGACTCCTGTCACATTTGATTCGTAATCGTCGAGGGTTTTTCCGCCGAGATCTGTTCTCGCGGCGAGATGGATTACGGCTGTAGGACGAAACGAGTAACATAGGTTTTCCAAACTGTTTGGATCCAAGAGATCGCCAGCAGCGAAGTGCTTGAGGTGCGTTGGACTTCTCGGCTCCCGCCGATCGATTCCGAGCACTTCGACACCTTGCTGTAACAGATAATCCAGCAAGTTAGTTCCAATGAACCCTGAACTGCCGGTTACAAGGATCTTCATGGGCAAGAGAGGGCAGCTAAAGCCTCTTGTGACGTCTGACGTTCAACGAAGTAGTTTTCCAGCACAATGACATCCACCCTAATTCTAAGAAAACAGTCAAGCGCCTCTTCACGTCGACAAACGACTGGCTCACTTTCATTGAACGAAGTTCCCGATCCCTCGGATAATTGCCTTATCAATCAAAATCCAAAATGTTCTGCAGCCATTCGCCGGTGTCAATGAGATCGGAGAAGATTCGTTCCCGTTCTTAATTTTCGTCGCGTTGAGTTTTTGAATAACTCCTGATGCGCTCATCAAGGGCGGGACCTAGCAAGGGAGAGACGGCAAATTTCAAACCGGGCGGGGAATGGGGCGAAGCTCGAGACGCGTGGCGATGGCAAAAGTTTCCCTTTCCTGAGTTATGCGCAGACCGTTACATTGCGTTCAAACGGTGAACCTGCAAAGCTACGACAACTCAGATTTTGATCGAGGAGCGCCGCGCTGGAAAGAGGCGCTATGGGTGTTGACCCGCTGCGTTTTCTTCCAAAATCCCCTGCCTTGGCCGTCGAAAGTACGAGTCGGGTTGCTGCGCGCTTTCGACGCAAAGATTGGAAATGGTGTGATTATTCGGGCCAACGTAAATATCTCGTTTCCGTGGCGACTGGTGATCGGTGATCATGCCTGGATCGCCGAAAATGTCGACATTCTTAGTCTCGCGCAGGTGACGATCGGTTCGAATGTCGCCATCAGTCACCGAGTTTTTCTTTGCACCGGGAGTCACGACATGCGGCGTGAAGACTTCAAGCTGAAGGTCGCCCCAATCAAAATCAATGACCGGGTCTGGATCGCAGCGGCTGCGTTCATCGCGCCCGGCGTGACGATCGGTGCCGGCTCGGTCGTATCGGCCGCCAGCATCGTGTTTGAAAATGTCCCGCCAAACTCCTTGGTGCGTGGAAATCCGGCGGTTCAAATCAAAATCTGAAGGTTGGGGGTTGATGAAAGGGACCAGGATTATTCTTTCACCACGGACTCTGGCTTCTGGCTCCTTCCTACTTCCCCCTTTAGCGACGGCAGGTGCTTCCCGTAATTCAGAATGAGCCCGGGCAATACGCGAGCCCTCCAAAGGCGCGGCAGGAATTTTCGCGGGTTCGAAAAAAGCCGGAACAGCCAGCCGAGATAAAGGCGATCAGCCCAGTCGGGAATTCCGATCTGATCTCCAGTTAAAAAACCCATCGCGCCTCCGACACAATGAATGGTGGTTGCGAGGTGGAGGCGTTTGCGAAGGAACGCTCCCAGTTTTTCCTGAACGCCGCCGGCCAGGCCAATAATAATATGCCGCGGATGGCATTTTGAAGTTCGGCGAGCTAATACTTCGTCCACGACTTCGGCGCCGTAGATCGGCGCAACGTGATAATCAGCTGAGTTGATGCGAAACCCTTGCCCCGTCAGCCAGCCGACTCCTTTGTCTCGCGCGGATTCGTTTGGAAAGATCCAAAACGTGCGACCGACTTCGCGCAGGGTTGGTTGGCGGAGGAGCTCGCTGAGATATGCGAGACCTGAGATTCGCTTGATTCGCTGGCGCTGCAAGAGACGCCAAAGAAGCACCATGAATCCGCTGTCGGGCAATACCATGTCCGCTTCCGCGACGGCGCGGCGATAAATCGCATCCTCCGTCAAACGCGCGAAGCAGGTGGCGGATGGGGCCACGATCAGTCCCCCACCCTTGATCGCCTGATCAACAGCTTCCGCTATCGTTCCGTCGAAGAATCGCAGGCCCAGGATTTGTTGAGTGGCCATTACCGGGATCTTGCTACTTTCGGTCTGGCACGTCCATCATTGTCTGCTGGAGGGATGGTTCTGCCCCCGTTCGTAATCTTCAGGACCGCCAGAAGGATGGCGCTCTGTTTCGCCCGTGATTTTCAGGAGTCAACGGAGGCGTCCCCCAAATTCCTGCAGTCCAAGCTGTGCCCGGACGACACTTGCAGCAGGCTGACAAGCGCGCAGTCCAAAGACGACAAGTAAGAAAGGGGGAATGTTGATGCGCTACAAAAATAGCGTTGGCCACAAGTGCGTCGCCGCCGCTACGGCCTCAGCTGGTCGCAATCCGATCTGGCGACCAAATTGCAGTTCCGGATTCGACATCAGCCGCAGCGGCGTTTCAAAAATCGAAGCGCGACTCTCGTACATCGACGACAAAACGCCTGCGCGCACGCCCGGCAATCGCATCCATGAACTCATGGAAAAGCTGGAGACGACGCGATTCTGATATCGGATTTTCCTATGCGGGAGGCCGAAAACGTGGCCAATCAGCGCAAAAGTCCAATTCAGCGAGATCGTCGTAAGCGCCTGATTTGTAACGACGATCAACGATAGCTAAAGCCGGCTATCGGGCTCGAACCGATGACCTGCTGATTACAAATCAGCTGCTCTACCAACTGAGCTAAGCCGGCAAACTAAGCGGCGCAGATTACTGCACCAAAAGGACGGAAACAAGCTGCACGCGATGGAGCCGGCCCACCTCGGGCCGAAGTCTAATCGATCAACCGCTGCTCGAGCCCGGCGTAGGCATCGATCCGGCGGTCCCGGAAGAAGGGCCAGTGCGTTCGCTGTTCATCGACCCCGCTCCAAGCCACTTCGGCGATGATGATCTCTTCGCGGTCGACGCTTCCCTTGGCGAGAATCACGCCGTCCGGGCCGCAAAGGAAGCTTTGGCCCCAGAATTCGATGCCAGGTCCGCCCGCAGGCGCTTCGTGGCCGATACGGTTCACAGCTGCGACATAGCAGCCGTTCGCGATCGCATGGCTGCGCTGGATTGTCTCCCACGCGGAATGCTGCGCCGCACCATATTGCTCTTTTTCGGCAGGGTGCCAGCCGATCGCGGTCGGATAGAATAAAAGCTGGGCGCCGCGCAATGCGGTGAGCCGCGCGGCTTCGGGATACCATTGATCCCAGCAGACGCAGACGCCTATGTTCCCCTGCTGCGTTGGCCAAGCTTTGAAGCCGAGATCGCCAGGGGTGAAGTAGAATTTCTCGTAAAACGCCGGGTCGTCCGGGATGTGCATCTTGCGATACTTCCCAAGGAATTTGCCGTCGGAATCGATCACCGCCGCGGTGTTGTGATAAACGCCCGCCGCGCGTTTTTCGAAGAGCGAGGCGACGATGACGACGCCAGTTTCGCGCGCGACTTCCTCGAGTCGCGCGGTGGTGGGGCCGGGCACCGGCTCGGCCAGGGCGAAGTTCGCGTGATCTTCGGATTGGCAGAAATACTGCGACTGGAACAGCTCCGGCAGGCAGACGATTTGCGCGCCTCCTTTCGCTGCGTCGCGGATGAAGCCAATCGCGCGCTCGAGATTTGCAGCCGGCTCCGTGCCGCACTGCATCTGCACGAGCGCAACGACGCTCCGATCGGAAGCCGTCATCGGCGCGAACTTACTTCACCGAATCAGCGGGGACGATTTTGACACTCTCGACGTTCATCCGTTTGACCGGGCGATCAGGGGTCGTGGTCGGCGTGGTCGCAATCTTCTCGAGCACGTCATCGCCTTTGATGAGCTTGCCAAAGGCAGTGTATTGCCCATCCAGAAACTTCGGCTCGCCATGGCAGATGAAAAACTGACTACCGGCGGAGTTTGGATCCTGCGAACGCGCCATCGAGAGCACGCCGCGGGTGTGCGATTTCTTGTTGAACTCGGCGTCAATCTTGTAGCCGGGATCGCCCGTGCCCCAGCGGCTCTGCTTCGACTCATCCTTGGTGAGCGGATCGCCCCCCTGGATCATGAATCCTTTGATGACACGGTGGAAGGCGGTGCCATCGTAGAAGCCTTCACGCGCGAGTTTCTTGAAGTTTTCCACCGTCTTCGGAGCGACGTCGGACCAAAGTTCAGCCACCATCTCTCCTTCGCTGGTTTTGATGACTGCGACTTCGTGTGGTGAGGAGCTGGCGGTGGGTGTCATAGATGGAGTGGCGGTTGGGTCTTCGGCGCGCGCGGGAGCCGCTACGAGAGCGGCGGCGGTGAACGCCGCGAGCAGGATCGATTTCATTGCAGACCAGTGGCACGAACCGTCGGTAGTGTCACGAGATTTGCGCGTTGCCGGGACGCTCTCACGCGCGGGCGTCCAAGGCGCTCGCTTGTCGGACGAAGTTCATGCGATACTTTGCGGCCATGACAGCGGAGCACGCCGAATACTACACCTCGCCAGAGGATTACCTCGCGGGCGAGCGTGTCAGTCAGCAGCGGCATGAATATCTCGCCGGCGTGATCTACGCGATGGCGGGCACGACCATCGATCACAGCCGGCTTGTGAGCAGCATTGGGCGGCATCTCGGAAACCAGCTCGCGGGTGGCCCGTGCGACGTTTTTACAAACGACATCAAAGTCCAAATCCAAACCGACGCGGCGAAGTTCTATTATTATCCGGAGGTGATCGTGGACTGCGGGAGCCCGAGTGGCGGTTCGCTCTTCGCGAAGGAGCCGCGCGCGATTTTTGAAGTGCTCTCGGTGGACACGGAGCGGATCGATCGCGGCGAGAAGCTGCGCAATTACCAATCGCTCCCGACGCTGGAGCTTTATGCGCTGGTGGACCAGCATCATGTCGCGGTGACGCTCTACCGGCGCAGCGCGAGCGGCTGGACTTCGGAGTTCCTGACGGAGAAAAGCCAGACGGTGGCGCTTGCTTCGGCCGGTTTTGATCTTCCGCTCGCGGCGATCTACGAGCGCACGCATCTGAGTCGCTAGGCCAGCCCTGTTGCCGATGACGGTGCTGGCAGTGCTGCAATCGACGACCGCTTATTTCACGAAGCGCGAGATCGAGAGCCCGCGCTTGAATGCGGAGCATCTGCTTGCGCATTCGCTGGGCTTGAAACGGATCGAGCTTTACATGGAGTTCGAGCGTGAGCTGACGGAGGCAGAACTGGCGCCGCTGCGGCAGCTGGTGCGGCGCCGCGGGCAAGGCGAGCCGCTGCAGCATCTGCTCGGGACGGTGGAATTTTGCGGCCGCTCGTTTGCTTGTGACAAACGGGCGCTGATACCGCGACCGGAGACGGAGGAGTTGATCGAGATTCTCCTGGCGGAAATCGGCCCGCGGGAGGCGGAGCGGCGGGTGCTCGATGTGGGCACCGGCAGCGGGGTGATCGCGCTCTCGCTGGCGGCAGCATGGCCGCATGCGCAGGTGCAGGCGCTCGACATTTCGGAGGAAGCGCTAGCGCTGGCGCGCGAGAACGCCGCACGGTTGGCGCTGACGGAGCGGGTGCAATTTTTCCGGAGCGATCTGCTAGCCGAGGTAAAGGGGACGTTTGATCTGATCGTCGCGAATCTTCCCTACGTGCCGGCAGCGGACCGCGCCACGTTATCGCGCGAGGTGTTGCACGATCCGCCGCAGGCGCTCTTCGGCGGGGCGGACGGCGAGGAGGTGATTCGCAGGCTGAGCGCAGCCGCGCCGCCGAATCTGGCGCCGGGGGGAATGCTGGCGCTCGAGATCGGGATCGGCCAGACGGACGCGCTCGCTGCTTCCCTGGCGGAACAGAATTACCACCACATTACCGCGCGACAGGACTTCGCGGGTGTGACACGATTCCTCCTCTCGCGCTATGGATAAAATTCTCGTGCACGGCGGTCATTCCCTTTCCGGCTCGATCAGGGTGAGCGGGTCGAAAAATTCGGCCTTGCCGATCCTGGCCGCGACGTTGCTCACGAAGGAGCCCTGCGTGCTGCATCGCGTGCCGGATTTGAGCGACACGAATTACATGCTGCAGATCCTGATGTATCTCGGGGCGCAGGTGGAACGGGCCAGCGGCACCGTGAGCGTGACCGCGGAGAAGGTGGCATCGGTGGCTCCATACGATGTGGTCCGCCGGATGCGCGCCTCGGTCTGCGTGCTCGGTCCGCTGTTGGCACGTTGCCGTGAAGCGACGGTGTCGCTGCCGGGCGGCTGCGTGATCGGCGACCGGCCGATCGATTTACATCTGCGCGGGTTTGAAGCGCTCGGCGCCGCGGTGCGGGTGGAGGTCGGCAACGTGCGCATGTTCACACCGGGTCTGAAAGGCGCGGTGATTAATCTGCGCGGCAAATTCGGCCCCACCGTCCTCGGCACCGATAATGTAATGATGGCAGCGGTGCTCGCTGAGGGCACTACCGTAATCGAAGGCGCGGCCTCGGAGCCGGAGGTGGTCGACCTCGCAAATTTCCTGAATAAAATGGGCGCGAAGATCGAAGGCGCGGGCACGCGGAGACTGATCATCGAGGGTGTGAAAGAACTGCACGGCGCAGAGCACGACATCATCCCGGATCGGATCGAAGCCGGCACCTTCCTGGTGGCGGGCGCGGTCTGCGGCAAGGGCGTGACGGTGAACCGCCTCGTGCCGGAGCATGTGCAGGCAGTCACGAATGCTTTGCGCGAGTCCGGTTACAAGATCGAGAGCACAGAAGACTCCGTCACCGTCTCGCCCAATGGCGCGACCAAGCCACTCGAGCTCGTGACCGAGCCATATCCCGGTTTTCCGACCGACATGCAGGCGCAGATGTGCGCGCTGCTTTCCACGACGGAGGGGATGAGCTTGATGACGGAAAATATTTTCCCGCAACGCTACATGCATCTGGCTGAGCTGAAACGGATGGGCGCGCACGTGCAGATCGAAGGCTCGACCGCGGTCATCCAGGGGGTGGAGAAACTCTACGGCGCGCCGGTGATGGCGAGCGATCTGCGCGCTTCGGCTGCGCTGGTGCTGGCTGGCTTAAAGGCGGAAGGGGTTACGGAAATCAGCCGCGTCTATCACATCGATCGGGGCTACGAACACCTCGACGAGAAGCTCGGCGCGCTCGGCGCGCAGATCGAGCGCGTGAAAGAAAAGTAAGATCGCGCCGCGGCCGCCGGCCGGTGCGGCGGCTGCTCCGGAACGACATTTGGCTGCTCGAATGAGGCGGGAGGAAGAAGTAGCCGAGGCGCTGCCGGGAAGCGTCGCAACGACGGATAGCGGTGCCGAACTGGCGCGCGGCGCGCTCGTGAATGTGGTCGCGCTTTTCGCGGCCAATCTGCGCGGAATTTTTACCTTTGCGGTGGCGCGGCTGCTTGGCCAGACCGCGCTCGGGACGTTCGGGATTGCCTGGTCGAGTACCGACCTGTCGAGCCGTTTCGGCGTCTTCGGGATGGACACGAGCACGATTGCGCTCGTCGCTGCGCGTGACGCGGAAAACGATGCCGACGGCGTCCGTCTTTTGCTGCGGCGCGCGGTCTTCTTCGGCCTGCTCTTTAGTGTGCTCGCCGCGCTCGCCGGCATCCTTGCTTTCGAGACCATCGGCCGGGAGCTCGGCCAGCGTCCGGAGGTGATCCGGAGCACTTCCCTGATGCTGCTCGCGCTGCCAGGCATCGCGCTTTACCGCATCAGCAACGGCGTCTCACGCGGCCTCAAGGTGATGCGCCACGACCTCTACTCGAAGGGATTTACGGAGACGTTCGGGACGATTGCGAGCTTCCTCGCGATGTTCGCGATCGGGCTGCGCGAGTTGGCGCCAGCGGTGGCGGTGCTCTTCGGGACGGGCGCGGGCGGCGTGATGGCGTTCCTCCTCGCCCGCGGGCTCGTGCTGCACCGAAAAGGCAGCACTGGAGGGCGTGGCACGGTTTCGCTCATCCGCTTTTCCGCGCCGATCGCGACCTACGGCCTGCTGAATATTCTTATCATGCGGATGGATGTGCTCCTGCTCGGCTTTATGGGGCCGCGCGTGGGGGTGAGCATCGGGACGATCGGCGTCTTCGTTGCTTCGGTCGAAATCGCCGGCGGGATGCGAAAAGTAAGGCAGGCCTTCGATCCGATGTTCACGCCGATCATCGCCCGGCAATCGGCTGTGCAGGACCGTCCCGCGATGGAGCGGAGCTTTGCGCAACTTGGCCGCTGGTTGCTCGCGGCGCAGCTTCCCCTCATGGGAGTGCTTTGCCTCTCCGGAGGGATTGGGTTGGACATCTTCGGTCCGGGATTTCGAAGCGGCACGATGTGGGTGGGGCTGCTCGCGATCGCGCATGCCACAAACAGCTTTGTCGGCCTGGCAGAGACGGTGATCATGATTCAACGACCGAGGCTGAACCTGATCAATTCCGGACTCACCGTCCTGCTGCAGCTCGGCGCCAGCCTGCTCCTGATTCCGTGGCTGGGTGCGACCGGCGCCGCGCTCGGGATGGTGCTCGCCTACGTCACGCAGGGAGTGTTGCGCTACTTTGAACTGCGGTATGTGTTCGACTGGGCATGGCCGTGGCGTGCACTCATGAGGCCGGCACTGGCGTTCGTGATCGCACTGGCGCCCGCAATTCCACTGCGGCTGCTGCTGCCAGGCCGACCCGGAGAGCTGGCTGCAGGGCTCACCTTCCTGGCGGCGTATTTCGGCGCCTGGAAGATCATCGGTCTCGAGCCCGGCGACCGCGTCGTCTTGCGAGAGTTGCTTCAAAGCCGCAAGAAACGCCGGATCGAAAACGAAAACGCAGCTTAAGCTGGACTACCCGGCGAGCGAGCGAAGCGTCTTCATGTTCTCGACATCTTCGAGCAGCTCTTTCCCCTTGGGCGTCTCCAGCACCTTCGGAATTTTGCGGAAACGCCGGTCGCGAATGATGAAGCGGAAGGCGGGCAGGCCGATTTTCCCTTTTCCGATATGCTCGTGGCGGTCGACGCGCGAGCCGCGCGGCGTCTTCGAATCGTTCAGGTGCAACGCTGCGAGCCGTTCGAGACCGACGATGCGGTCGAACTCGGCAAAGGCTTTCCGCGTCGCCGTTTCCGTCGAAAGGTCGTAGCCCGCCTCGAAGACGTGCGCCGTGTCGAGGCAAACGCAAAGCCGCTCGGGCTCCCGGACATGGGCGATGATGTGCGCGAGATGCTCGAATTTCTCGCCGAGACACGACCCCTGGCCCGCGGTGGTTTCGAGGGCAATTTTCGTTTTTGTCTTCGGCAAACAGGCGTGCACCGCATCGATCGACGCCACGATTTTCTCCAACCCAGCCTCTTCGCCCGCACCCAAATGTGCGCCCGGATGCAAGACGAGGAACGGCAGCTCCAGTTGATCGGCGCGGATCAATTCCTCGGAAAGTGCGCGCAGGGAGTTGGCGTGAAACTGCGGATTCGTCGCCGCGAGATTGATCAGGTAATTGGCATGCGCAAAGACGGCCTCGAGCTCACGGCGTTGGGCATGCTCGAGGAAAGCTTTGATTTCTGGCGGCGGCAGCGGCCGCGCGAACCACTGCATGTTGTTCTTGACGAAGATCTGCATCGCCGTCGCCCCCACCGAGCACGACCGCTCGATCGCGCGGTGCACTCCGCCGCCGATCGACATGTGCGCGCCGAGGAGAAGCTTTGAACTGGTGGACCGCGTCTTAGATTTCAAGAGTGGTGCACTGCAAGCATCGCAGATTTCGCCCGTTGCGCTAAACTCTCGCGCGCATGAAGACTGGATTCCTGGACAAGCTGATCGAGCGTCTGGGGCGCGTCGATCCGGAGGAGGTGCAGAATTATCTGCTCCGTCTAGCGCAGGAAAAAGGGCTGATCGAGACGGTCTTCAACTCGATCCAGGAAGGGATCATCGTGACCGACGCGACCGGCCGCATCACCTACGTGAACGACGCGGCCTGCGAGCTGTTCGGCTTCGACTCCGAGAGTTCCATCGGCAAGCGCCTCGACGAGCGCGTGCGCGGGCTCGATTGGGAATCGCTCTCCAGCTCGGCGGGGGCGATCAGCCGGGACATGGAGATTTTTTATCCGGCGAACAAGTTCATCAATTTCTACATTGTCCCGCTCCTGATCGAACGTCGCGAGACGCTCCGGCGGGCCAAGGAACCAGCGGAACCGGTCGGGCACGCCATGATCCTGCGCGATATCACAGAGAGCCGGCGCTCGGCGGAGAAGACGATCGAATCGGAGCGTTTCAATGCGCTGACTTTGCTGGCCGCGGGGGTGGCCCATGAGATCGGCAACCCTTTGAATTCGCTCCACATCCATCTGCAGCTGATGGAGCGCACGGTCCGCAAACTCGAGCCGGGCGTGCGCGAGGAGCTGCAGGATTCGATCGGGATCGCGCAGTCGGAGATCAACCGGCTGGATTCGATTGTGACCCAATTTCTGAAGGCGATTCGTCCTTCCCGGCCACAATTGCACCCCGAAAATCTGAACAGCATCGTGGAAGAAGCGGTCCGCTTTTTCGCGCCAGAAATCGAGGACCGCGACATTGTTGTCGAGCAGGAACTAAGGTCGGATCTCCCGCTGCTGGAGCTGGATCGCGATCAGATGAAGCAGGCGTTTTACAACGTGATCAAGAACAGCTTCGAAGCGATGAAGCGGCGCGGAATCATGCGCATTCACACCGATCTGGACGACAAGCATGTGCGGGTAAGTTTTTCCGATACGGGCGGCGGGATGTCGGCGGAGAGTTTGAGCCGCGTCTTCGAGCCGTATTTTACGACCAAGACTTCCGGCTCGGGGCTGGGGCTTCTAATCGTGCGCCGGATTGTGCGGGAACACGGCGGGGAATTATCGATCGAGAGCCAGGAAGGCAAAGGGATGACGCTGACGATTCGCCTGCCGTATCTCGACCGGCGCATTCGCATGCTGGAGGCCGGCCGCAGTGATGATAGGCCAAGTGAGACGAATCTCTCGCCATCGCCCGATCACTCCCTTACAACCGACTCTGCTAAATGACTGTGCGATGTTTCATTTCGACGGCGGGCGTTTTGCTGGCGGTCTCAGCGAACGCGCAAACAGCGAGCAAAATGATCCCGTCTGATTGGGTGCCTGCACTCGCGCCCTCCATCACATCGGCGCTTGATCGGCTGAAGGCAGCGAGCACGCAGACCGAGATGAACCTGCTCAGCCGGGAGGTCGCGGAAATGACCGACGCGCAGCTCTTTGTCGCCTACGTGCGCCTCTACGAAAAGCTACCGCCAAAAGAGCGCACGGCACTGCTCGCCGAGCAGGAAAAATGGCTGAAGGCGCGCACCAAAGCGGCCGCGGCCGGCATCGAGTCGGAGGGCGGTTCGCTTGCGCCGTTGGAAGCGAACAACGCGACCGTGACCTTCACCGAAAAACGGCTGAAGGAACTGCGCGAGCGCTTCAAGACGCTGCAGAAAAAGAGCGAGTAGCCCGCCGCTCACTCTCGGCGCTTCACGCTGCCCGCGCCGCTGATCGACTTGTCGACGGTTTTCGGATTGCCGGTGTAAACGACCTTGCCGGCTCCCGAGATGTCGACCTTCAAAACTTCGCTGACATTCACTTCGGCTTTCCCAGCGCCGCTGATCGAGAGCTCCATCGCGCGCGTCACAAGCGATTCGGCGTCGAGGCGGCTCGCGCCGTTCATCTCCGCGGAGACCGCATTCACATTGCCCTGCAAGGCGACGCGGCTGGCGCCGTTAGCGGTCAGGTAGAGCTCCGGGCCGGAGAAGTTCGAACCGACGAATCGCACCGCGCCATTGAGCTGCACGCGCGCGAGCGTCGGGCTGGTGATCATAATTTTGATGCCGCGGGTGCCTTTCAACCACTTGTCCCATTCGATCTTCAGCTTCCCGTCCTCGGAGCGCGCCTGAATGTGAGGGAGCAGATTCTCGTCGGTCGTGACGCTGAACCCTGGCTCGCCACTCGCCCACGTCACATCGTAAGCGCCGTTCGCTTCCACCTCATTGAACGCAGGCAGCTGGCGCGTATCGGTGACGATGTGGCCGTTGCCCCTCACGCCTCCCGAATGGCAGCCGTTCAACAGCAGCAGGACAAAGGCGAGCAACGCAAGGGTTACTAATTTCAGGACCACAAACGGGCGGATCGGGATGGTGGTGTGCATATTCCAGGCTTTCATGGATGAGATGCACCGGCGTGGCGGTTTGGATTCAAAAATTCCAGCGGAAATGCGATCACAACCGAGGGCGGCCAGGGAGAGGCCGCGTGAAACGCGCACGGTCCGTGGCGGTGAACCCGTGACGGAGGTAGAGCGGGAAGGCGCGTTCGTGGCCAGCGACGACTTCCAGTTCGAGCGCACGCCAGTCGAGCTGCTGTGCGCGCGCCGTTACTTCCTGGAGCAACGCAGACCCGACGCCGCGACCGCGCGCGGCGGGGGAGACGTAGAGTTCCTCCAGCCAACCGACCGTGCCGCCATGTTCCGCGCTGAGGTGCGCGGCGGCGTAGGCAATTCCAATCGCGTCGGTGCCATCCAGCGCGAGCAGGATAAATCCCTTCGCGCCGTCAGCCGCGACTTGCTCCACCACATCGCGCAGGCACGCCGCGCTCGTGCTGATGTGGTGTTCTTCGAGTTGCGCCTGGAGCAACGCCACCGCGAACTCGATCTGATCGTCGGCGACCGGCGCGATAAGAATGTCCATCGTGGTGTAACAGCGGATCTCAGCGCGAGAGGGCCGGCGCGGGCACCGGATCGTATGTTCCCTGCGGCGTCCAGGGATTGCAGCGCACGAGACGTTTGACGGTGAGCCAGATTCCCTGCGCGAAGCCATGCGTGTGCACAGCCTGCACCGAATAGGCCGAGCAGGTCGGGCGAAGCCGGCAGGTGATGAAATGCGTCGTGAGCGGGTGGAGAGCGAAACGATAGGGAGCCACAACCGCGCGTTCCCAGAGGAACACGGAGGCCTGTTCCTGGGGCGGTCGTGTCCAATCGAAAGCCGCCGTGAGCAGAATCACGCCCGCGACAGCGCGCGGAAACCAGTGTCTGGGACGGTTTATGGGTTGCCGCAGTGCGGGCATTTCACGCTGCCGGCGAGCCGCTTCTTCCCGCAGGAGGGGCAGGTGACGAGCGCTCCCTTGGGGCGCATCAATAAATAGATGATCAGCCCCAGGATGCCGGTGAATGCGGTCACGATCGTGAGCAGGATCGCGTTATCCATCCCGCGCGCTTTCGAGTCGCGGTAGACGTAGACAATCAGGCAAATCCAGATCGCGAGCCCGATCAGCCCGCCGATACAGCCGCAGGTGCCTCCGATCATCGCGCCCAATGCGCTTCCCTTGTCCACTTCGTCACCTGCCGTCGCGTCCTGAGCGAAGGCGTTGGTCACCGCAAGGAGGAGAGGTAGAGCAGGGAGGAAGCGTTTCATGTGTCCGTGAGTATGAACTTTCGGGCGCGTGGTCAATCTGGAATTCGCCGCCGCCATTGGTTTCGTTAGGCCGGGCTGGCTGCGCGCGTTTTCACAAACGCCGATAAGTCGAGCGCTGGCCGGTGCCGTCAATCATCTCCAGGGTGTCATCTTCCACGAAGACCGTGAATCCCAGCGCCTCCTGGACGCCGGCGAGGTCAATCGTCAACTTCTCCCCCGCGAGCGCATAGCGACCACGAATCGTCTCGCCGCCGCCCAGTCGCTCGGTCACGCTGCCGTCGGTGTGAAATTCCGTGCTTTCACTGCCGTCGCCCGTTCCGCTGGCTTCTTTCCAGCGGCCGATGATTGACGTCGCCGGTGCCGACGGAGGATCAGTCTTCGCGACCGCGCTCGAGGGCGCGGCGGGCTTCGCCGGCAGACTCGGCGGTTTGGAAGGAGGAGCAGGAGGCGGAGGAGTGGACGAGCCGAAGCCGAAGAATTTTTTCATATCGAACGAGCGGTTGAGCTGAAAACGAGCGCGGTGGCGCGGGCGAATCGAAAACTACTGCGACCCCGCAAAAAAATCGCCGTTTATTTCCCGCAACCACCGAGCGTCGCGCTCCACCGCATTCGCCGCGTCGCCTGACGCGAAAGCGCATGACACGGCTCAGGAGAGGAGGGCTTCGTCGCCCACCTGCTGGTCACGCCTGCTGGCCAGCACCCGCTCGATGGCGCTCCGCAGTTGGGGCCAATCGACCGGTTTCGTGAGATGGTCGGCGAAACCCGCCGCACGGCTGGCGGCCAGATCATCTTCCGTTCCAAACCCACTCAGCGCGATGCCGGCAAAGCCATGCTGCGCACGCAACGATCGCATCAGGTCGAGCCCGCTCCCGTCCGGCAGGCCGACGTCGCTGATCACGAGATCAAAACGCTCGTCGCCGGCCAGCTCCCGCGCGGCCGCGACCCCACTGGCATGTGCCACCTGGTAGCCACCGTGCTCCAGGATGCGACGGAGCACGCGCGCGGTGTCGGCGTGATCCTCCACCAGGAGGATGCGCGCCGCGGTCCCGAGCGGTTCGCTCGGCACGTAAGTGACCGCGCTGTCGAGTAAGGAGGTTTGCATCGCCGTCAGGGTGACGGTGAACGTTGCCCCCTGCCCCACGCCTGCGCTCGCGCCGCTGATCACGCCACCGTGCAGATCCACCACCCGTTTCGAGATCGCGAGACCGAGACCCAGGCCGCCGTATTCGCTCGTCATCGTCCGGCCGCCTTGTTCGAACGCGTCAAAAATGCGGGGCAGCAACTGCGACTGAATGCCCATCCCGTTGTCCGCGATCTCGATCACGATCTGGTGCGCATCGTTGTTCCGCGTCCGCACCTCGATCAAACCGCCGGAGCGGGTAAACTTCACCGCGTTCTTGATCAAGTTCCAGAAGACCTGCTGTAAACGGGCGGCGTCCGCCCAGCAATGATGTTCGCGTGCTTCAAAACGCCGCGTGACTACGTACTGTTCCAGCTCGGCAGCCGAAATCGCGAGCGCGTGCTCAAGCGTACTGTGCACATCGACGGCGTCGTTGTGCAATTCGAGTTTGCCATGCGCGATGCGAGTCAAATCTAGCAAGTCGTCGATGAGCAAGGCTTCCAGTTCCACGTTGCGTTGCAAGACTTCGAGGTCGCTCTGGAGCTCTTCCGCCAGGTCCGGCTGGCGGCGGAGCGCGGCGATCGTCATCAAGACCGGCGTCAGCGGCGTCCGCAGCTCGTGCGAAAGCATGGCGAGGAATCGGTCCTTGGCGCGGTTCGCTTCTTCCGCCTCCTGCTTTGCGCGCCGGAGCGCGTGTTCGGCATTTTTCTGCGCGGTAATATCGAGCAGCGTTCCGATGAAGCGCGAGGCGTGGCCGCTCGCATCGAGCACCGCGCGTCCTTTCTCGGCAATCCATCGTTCCTGCCCGTCGGAGATTCCGATGGTGCGATATTCGATGTCGTACCGTTGTCCGCTTTCCGGCTGGAGGACGCGTTGCACCGTTTCGTGCGCGATGTGCCGGTCGTCCGGATGAATCGCCGCGAGATAGGCCTCGTAATCTGGCCGCGCTTTGGCCGGCAGCCCGAATAATTCCATCGCGCGCTCCGAGAATTCGAGCGCCCCGCTTTGCGGAAAATAATCAAACGTGCCGATCGCGGCGGCTTCCGTGGCGAGGCGCAGGCGGTCTTCGCTTTCGCGCAATTTCGATTCCGTTTCGCGCGTGAGCAGTTCCTGCTCTTTGCGCGGCGTGATGTCGGCCCGGAAAATGACGATGCCGCCTTTCGTCGGATAAATGCGCGTATCGAGCCAGCGTCCCCAAGGGGCGTGAAAGAACTCACCCTGGACCGCGCGCCGGTTCTCCATTGCCTCATGCGCGAGGGTATAAAATTCCGTCCCGACGGCGTCCGGAAAAATCTCCCAGACCTTGCGACCGAGCATTTTCTCCTTCGGCAATCCAGCCAGCTCGGCGACCTTCTCGTTCACGTAGGTGTAGCGCCAATCGTAATCGATGGAGGAAAACGCATCGCTGATGCTGGCCAGGAGGGTCTCGCGTTGCTCAATTAATTCGCGCACCTGGTACTGCCGCTGCCGGGCGCGCAAGGCGACTTTCATTGTGCTGATCAGGGTGACGCCGTGCAGCGGTCGCTCCAGAAGAGTGACGTTTCCGGCAGGGCCGAAGATGTCGACCGCTTGCACGCTCATGCGCTCGCTTCCGCCCTTGCTGGTGAGGACGATCACCGGAATGTCGGACCAGGATGGTTGCTGCTGCAGAGCAAGGAGCAGCGCTGGCAACTGTGCGGCGACGAGCGCTTCTTCTGCGAGCAGCAAAGCGGTGGTCGTGTCGCCCAGGCTTTGCGCGGCCCGGTCAAGATTCGGGCAGGCTTTCGCCCCGATTCCTGCCTGCTTGAGCACTTCGGCCGCGAGCACGGCGTCTTTGCCGATCGGCGCGACAATTAATACTGCGCCGGGCGGAGCTTCACTTGTCGTCATGAGCGCGTAGCTCTTGCTCTGCGAGGACCCCGGCTCCCGCTACCACCGGCTCGCCCCCTAAAACTCCGCGGAGATGTTTCAAGGCCGGACCGACCGAGGCACCCGCTGAGCCAATCATTAACTCGCGAATGGTGTTCTCGTGTTTCCCCGTCCGCTTTTTGATGACCGACAAAGCCTTGTGCACGGCTCCATCCGCCTCGAAGAACCGCAACGCCACTACCGTATCCGCAAGGTAAGTGACGTCGATCGGCGTCTGCATATTTCCCAGTAGTCCATGCGGAGTAATGACGAGCATGGTGACGATACCGAGCTGGTTCAGATAGGTGAGCAGCTCATGCAGTTGGAGGTTGAGGTTGCGTTCTTCCGCCATGGAATGGAGGTAACCGTTCAAGCTGTCGATCAGGACAAAACGCGCGCCCTCGTCCTCGACCGCCGATCGAATTCGAAACGACAACTCGCCCGGCGAAAGCTCAGCCGGATCGACCTGCAGGACGGAGACGACGCCCGCGTCCACGAGTCGATCCAATTCCAACCCGAGTCCCTTCGCGCGCGCGAAAAGGATCGGCAGGCTCTCATCAAAAGTGTAGATCGCGATTTTCTCCCCGCGCTCCGCCGCGGCGACCGCCAAGGTGAGCGCGAGACTTGATTTGCCCGAGCCCGGCGGTCCCGAAAATAACGTGCTGGTGCCGCGCGCCAACCCTCCGCCAAGAAGCCCATCCAGCCCTTCGATTCCACTCGGGACGTCCTCGTTCGGGAAATTCCGATGATGCTCGGCCGCGGGAAGACATGGATTCCGCCCTTCACGATGACATAATCATGATAGCCACCCCGATAAGTGGACCCGCGAATTTTCTGCACGCTCAAACGCCGTCGCTCCGCGCCGTACTCGGGCGCCAATTGCTCCAGCACCATGACGCCGTGCGCCAGGCTCAGGACGTGGCTATCCATTCCACCCACGCTCAGATCATCCAACAGCAGCGTCGTGCAATTCCGCCCGGCGAGGTATTGCTTGAAAGAGAGAATCTGCCGGCGATAACGCAGCGGAGTTTCTGAGAGAAGTCGCAGCTCGGAGAGGGAATCAAACGCCACCCGCGTGGGCTGCGAGCGTTCCACTGCATCCAGCAGCATCCGGGTCGTTTCCGTCAGCTCGACCTCGGAGGCATGGAACAAAGTGTTTTGCGATTGCGCCGAAAGCTGTTGTTCAATCGCCGACAACTCCACGATTTCGATCCCGTCCAGAGACCAGCCGTGCGACGCGGCCACCTCTTCCACTTCGTCGCGCGTCTCCGAGAGACTGATGTAAAGCACCTTCTCGCCCGCGCGCGCCCCCGTGAGCAGGAACTGAAGCGCGAGCGTCGTCTTGCCGGCTCCCGGTTCGCCTTGCAAAAGATAAAGGCGGCGCGGCGGCAGACCGCCCTTGAGAATATCGTCCAGTCCGGGAACGCCGGTCGCGACTTTGGATGTAGCCGGCGCGGCGGATGTGCTCACTCGGGCGGGATTCTACGGTGCGGACGAACAAAGGCCAGCGGGAACATCGCGCTCGCCGCATGAGGTTGAAGAGCAGGCGCATCGCGTGAGAAACTGGGCGATGTTGAAGGGGCTCGCAGTCAACCTCGTCGTCCCCGATCTTTGGCAACAGGAAGCCGTGCGTGCCTTGCAGGCGGGGCGGGATGTCATCGTCCAGGCGCCCACTGGCTCGGGCAAGACTTACATCTTCGAGCTGCTCTACCCGAGCTTGAAAGGGCAGGCGATCTTCACCGTCCCCACCCGCGCCCTCGCAAATGACAAACTCGCGGAATGGCGCGTCCGCGGCTGGGACGTCGGGATCGCGACCGGCGATCTCGCGCTCAATCTCGATGCCCGGGTGATCGTCGCGACGCTCGAAACACAGCGCGCGCGCTTCCTTCGACGGGAAGGCCCCAGGCTGCTCGTGGTAGACGAATACCAGATGATCGGCGACCCGATCCGTGGGGTGCACTACGAACTGGCGCTGGCGCTCGCCCCGCGCGAAACACAGCTACTCCTGCTCAGTGGCAGCGTCGGGAACCCGCAGGACATCGTCGCCTGGCTGCGGCGCATCGGACGCGACGCGGTTTTGATTTCGCATCAGGAACGGCCGGTGCCGCTGGAAGAAGTCGATCTCCGCAATCTCTCCGACTCTTCCTTTGTGCAGTCCAAAAACTTCTGGCCGCGGATGCTCGGCCGCGCCTTGCGTGCGGAACTGGCGCCGGTCCTCGTCTTCGCGCCGCGCCGCAACGCCAGCGAAGAGATGGCGCAGGCGTTCGCTTCCGCGGTCGCGGTCCGCGATCCGCTCCCGCTCTCCTCCGCGCAGGAGGCGCTCGCCGGCAAACGCCTGGCCAAGCTGTTACGCAACCGCGTCGCCTATCATCACAGCGGCCTGAGCTACGCTGTCCGTGCGGGACTGATCGAGCCGCTCGCCAAAGCGGGGCAGTTGAACGTCGTCGTCGCCACGATGGGCCTTGCCGCCGGCATTAACTTCTCGATGCGTTCGGTGCTCATTACCGGCACCAGCTATCTGGCGGGCAATTTCGAGCGGCACGTGCAAGCGGACGAACTCCTGCAGATGTTCGGTCGCGCCGGGCGCCGCGGGCTCGACGACACCGGCTACGTTCTCGTCGCGCCCGACGTCCCGCGGCTCGGCGATGCCCGCCCGCGCCAGCTGAAGCGCGCCACGCCGGTCGACTGGCCGAGCCTGGTGAGCGTGATGCGCAGCGCCGCCGAGCGCGGCGCGCAGCCGTTTGCCGCCGCGGTCGAGCTCAGCCATTCGCTCTTTAGCGCGCAGAAGGTCGCGCTCGGCGCGGAACATTCTCTCGCCACCGGGGCCCGGCCCTGCGGGCTCTGGGTGGATGCGGAGCGGGCGCGTTTCGTCCGGAGGCCCGTGCCCGAGATGCTGAACTCCGCCGGCGCCTGGGAGCCGCTCGGGCCGCTCCAACAAGTGTCGTTAGGCGAGCTGCTGGTGCGCGAACACGAGCAGTGGGTTCCGGCACTTTCCCTCCCGCGGATGCTCGACGGCCGCGGCTTCGGCAACCTCTGCAAGCTGCGCGAGAAGCAGGTTTATGGCCGCGAAATTCCGCTCGCCACGATCGTGGAAGGCGGCTCGATCGTCCCGGTGAAATGGCTGCGCAAGCGGCTCACCGCGCCGCCGGTCGATTTCCATCAGGAGGTGCTTCCGAGAATCCCTGAGTTCGTGCCGAGTGCAGCGCTGCACGAAGTGGTGACCCGCAACACCACCCTGTCCGCACGACTCGACTTCTCGTCCGCCCCGGTCAGCGGCATTGTTGATTCCTCTGGTCGCGCGCTCCTTGACCCGCCGCAGCGCGAAGCGATCCCGCTCGTTTGCCGCGGTTGCGACCAACTGGAGCACGATTCCACGGTGCCGATCACCGCGTCACCCGCCCACGCCTGGCGGCGGCTGGGTCTGGTCGAG
>JBPCMX010000002.1:0-81657 GCA_051001855.1 Chthoniobacterales bacterium | reverse complement strand
AGCCAAAACCCAAAGCGTTTCGCCACGGATTGCGAAGGGAATGTAATAGGGAAAAATCCGCAGATTAACGCGCCGGTAACCGGAGGGTCGAAGCCGATAAAGTTCCGGATGATCGGCCACCCAAAGGATGGATCGATCAACCTCCTCCTTGAAGCGTCACCCAAGGTCCGCGCGAAATTCATCGTAGTGCGAGATCGCATCGAGGAACTCGTCTCGCGTTTCCTCGACAAACTGGATAGTCCACGGAGCCAGTCGGCTTTCGGTCTCCCGCAGGACGTCCTCGTAGGGAACTCCAGCCACGCGCCCCTCATCGATCGCTTGCATGCGATCGCGAATCTCAGCCTCCCAAGCCACTTCCGCCTCCGGGTCGAGCGCGGCCTCGGCGCTTTCAAGGAGGAACCCGGCCAGCGCGAGCCGTTGCTGGAGCGGAAGATTCAGCGCCTCCTTCGTGACCTCCTCCATCGCCTTCGCCATAACGACATGTTCTCAGAAACTGTCCGGCGGGTCAACCGCGCCGAGTTCGGATGTCCGAGCAGGAATTTCAGAAAATGATCATTTCCTTAGACCCCAGACCGACCCCTTTCCCCCCAAATCAGCCTTAACCTAGTGCCATTCGTTGCTGACTTCCTGAGATAACCGCACCCAGTATCATCACCCGCTCAAGGCGGCCAATTGATTGGAGCCACCGCAAAAAGCCCTCCGCCATAGCCTAAGCTAGAGTTTATACCCAATGAATAGCTGAGGTCGAAACCCTCTATAACTAAGTAGAGGTAATTTAGTTCCGTTCTGACGCCGCCAGGGTAATAGAAGAAGAGCAAGGAGCAAGGGGTCAGTCCTCAGGACTGAAAGTATTTTCCTTCTGTTGCGCCTGGGCAAGCAACTTGGAAAGGTTGGTCCAAGTGCCCATTTGCAGCCGTTGCGCGATGGCTTGCAAGGTGAGGGTGGTCTCCGCACGGAGCCGCTGGGCGATTCGCACTTTCTCCGGGGCACATTTCGCCCGGGCTAGGAACTCGGCTTCAGGTAATCCGAGGAGCACGAGCATCTCGGCCACGATTCGCTCCGCTTTCGCTTCCGCGCTCTCACGTCGCTCGCGCGCGTGATGATTGGCGTTGGGTTTACCCTCAATCCGGTCCAGCAGACGGGCCAGAAACTCGTCGCTGCCGAAGCGCCAGCCGCGCCGCAGGAGAGCGTCGCTCGGACGCGGATCATTCGCTTGCCGGCGGGCGGTCTCCATTCGGCGTGAAAATTCCAGACGCGCCCGGTGATCGTCAGCCGCGAGTCCGTGTTCGCCGAGCAGTCGATCGGTCCGCAGCCAGGCCGGACGCTGCGCCGGCGCGCGGAGGTAAGCGGGGTAGCTGCTCCACTTGTATTCCTGCAAGGAGCGGTCTGCTTGCAACAAACCGGCGCGCTCGGGATTCAAGTGCACATAATCGCAGGCGACGCGCAGATAGGAGGTATCCGAATTGTCCACCAGGAGCGATTTGTAACGCCCGGCGAAGAGGTGACCGCGGAGACGATGGCGCGCGTTGAAGCGGATGGTGTAGGTGCCGAGGAACCATTTCATGCCGCTGACGAGGTTGGCGCACGGCGTTTCGAGGACGAGATGAAAGTGGTTCCTCATTAAACAATAGGCGTGCATCTGCCAATCGCATTTAAGGCAAGCCTCCTCAAGGGTCTTGAGCCAGAGTTCGCGGTCGGCCTCGCTCCGGATGATGTCCTCGCGACGATCGCCTCGGTTCATGAGGTGGTAGATGGCGCCTTCGTATTCGATGCGAAGCTGACGCGGCATGAGTTCGTCTTGACAGGTCGAAACGGCGGTGTCAATCCTGAGGACTGACCCCTCCGCCCTCCGCGACCTCCGACCCTCCCTAGGACGGACCCCGGATGCCCACCCACGCGAAACGAGACGATGCTTGAGCTGCTCTCTGTAACGTCTTAATATCGACGCATGACAACCCTTTCGCCCACCCAAGCCCGGATCAATTTATCGTCACTTTTGAAGCGGGCGGCGAAAGGTGAAGACATCGGGATTCTCCACGGCGACCAGGTCATCGCGTTGCGCCCAGTCAAAGTTCATTCCGATGATTACGCGCTGCGCGAATACAACGTCACAGAGGAAGAACTCGATCGATTCGTGAAGTGGATGGACAAGCAGATCGCTCGCGAGCGAAAAAATGGGACGATGAAGCGCTACACCGGCAACTTGGAAACCGACCTTGCAGATTGAGCTTTCAAAAGGCTTTCGCGAGGACGTTCGCAGACTGAGCAAATCCCGCCGCCGCGCAATCGCGCGCATACTTGATGCGGTTCAAAGTTCATTCGGCATGCCACATCTTCACGCGGGACTAGGCCTTCGCCGTCTGCGAAACAATTATTTCGAATGTCGCGTAGGCTTACAGCTGCGCATCGTTTTCCGCGCTGAGCCGGCATGCTTGGTTTCATGGCGCTCGGCGACCACGACGAAGTGCGTAAACTTATCAGAGGCCTGTAAGTTCCCGCATCCGCGAATGAATGGGCTTGCGCGCGTGCGCGAGTTTCGGGTCCGCGCATTTCAGACTCGCGACGACAGAGCGGTCGCGCTCCACCGCACTCGAGGCGTTGCCTGACCGAAAGTGCATGACACATGCTAGAGGCCGTCGAGAAGAGTGATCGTGCGGTTGTCGAGCTGCTCTCGCCGAAAATCGAACGCTAATAAGCCTGCTCATGCACGCTCTTTACCGCCCGGCCGGAGGGATCGTTCGCGCCCTTGAAGGCCGCGTCCCATTCCAGCGCGATGGCCGTGCTGCACGCCACCGATGGCTCGGAAGGCACGCACCGCGCCGCCTCATCGCCGGGGAATAGCTCGCTGAAAATAGTGCGGTAGTAATATTCCTCCTTGCTCCGCGGAGGATGCACCGGGAATCGGTAGGCGGCGTTCTGCAACTGCTCGTCACTCACGCCGGCGGCCGTGACTTGCTTCAGGGTATCGATCCAGCCATAACCTACCCCGTCGGAAAACTGCTCTTTCTGCCGCCAGGCGACTTCGGCCGGCAGGTAGTCTTCAAACGCTTTGCGCAGCACCCATTTCTCCATCCGGCCGGCCGCGCCGCTCAGCTTTGCCGCGGGATTGATGCGCATGGCCACGTCCATGAATTCTTTGTCGAGAAATGGAACGCGCCCTTCCACGCCCCAGGCTGCCAGCGATTTGTTCGCCCGCAGGCAATCGTAGAGATGCAGCTTGCCCAGTTTCCGCACCGTCTCGTCATGCAGCGCCTTCGGATCAGGCGCCTTGTGGAAATAAAGGTAGCCGCCGAACAACTCATCGGCGCCTTCCCCTGTGAGCACCATCTTGACCCCCATCGACTTAATCACGCGGGCCAGCAGGTACATGGGCGTGGACGCACGGACGGTAGTCACATCATAGCTCTCGATGTGGTAAATCACGTCACGCAGCGCATCGAGACCTTCCTGGATGGTGAAGTGCACCTCGTGATGCACCGTGCCGATATGGCCGGCCACCTGACGGGCGGCTTTTAGGTCGGGTGAGTTTTCGAGGCCGACCGCAAAGGAGTGCAACCGCGGCCACCAGGCATCCTTTAAGTCTTCAGTCTCCACCCGGCGGGCCGCATATTTTTTCGCAATCGCCGAAATGATGGATGAATCCAGACCGCCCGAAAGCAGCACCCCGTAGGGGACGTCGCACATCAACTGGCGGTGCACGGCTTCTTCCAGCGCTTTCTTCAGCGCCCCGATTTCGACTGGGTTGTCCTTAACCGCGTCGTAACTCTGCCAGTCGCGCTCGTACCATTTGCGGGGTTCCCCGCCGTCCTCGCTGGAGAGATAGTGCCCCGGCGGGAACTCCTGGATTTTCGTGCAGATGCCAGCCAGCGCTTTTAGCTCGGAAGCGACATAGAAAGAACCCCACTGGTCCCAGCCCATGTAGAGCGGGACGATCCCCATGTGGTCGCGCGCGATCAGGTAAAAATCGCGCTCCGTATCGTAAAGGGCAAAGGCGAAGATGCCATTGAGGCCTTCGAGAAAGCTCATCCCTTGTTCCTGGTAAAGCGCCAGGATCACCTCGCAATCCGACTCCGTTTGAAATGCGTACGGCCGGGCCAGCCGCTTTTTCAGCTCGCGATGATTGTAAATCTCGCCATTGACCGCGAGGGCCAGCTTTCGATTGGGACTCAAAAGCGGTTGCTTGCCCGAGGTAGGATCGACGATCGCGAGCCGCTCGTGCACGAGGATAGATTTGTCGCACATGAAAATGCCCGACCAGTCGGGGCCGCGGTGACGGAGCCGCCGCGACATGCTCAGCGCCTGCGGGCGCAAGCTTTCCGCATCATTCTTTAGGTCAAAGACTCCGACAATTCCGCACATACTGATGTTTCCAATCCGGGCTAGCCGCCTCGGCCTCTTCACCGAGAAACCCTGCTACAAAGCCAGGCTCTCCTGCTTGTCCGCTTTGGCATGGTTTGTTGCGCCAAGCCCAAACTTCTTCACGAGGTCATCGAGTTTTGCGACGTAGTAGTCGGTGTTTTCGTCGCGGTTTTGCGGGTCGAAATCGTTGGCTAGCTTGGCGGCTTCGTAGGCGGCGACCTTCTTTGGAGTGGCTTTGAGGTAGTAGCTGATCTGGTCGCCGGGTTTGTAGGCTCGGCCGCTCCCGAGGGCAAGCTCGTAGGCGGCGGCCCGGTTGCGTCCTCCGCCGGCGATCTTCTGGCGGTACTTCTCCAGGGAATCCTGCAGCGTGTCGGTTTTCATCAGCAGCTCGATCGGCATCTCGCCGGCGCGCATCCGGCGCTCGTAGGCGTCGCGTAACTGCGCGATGACTTCGGGTTTGCCCTGCATCTGGAGCTTGATGATCTCCTCAAGGAAGATGCGCTGGAATTTCTCGAGGCCGCGCGATTTCAAGGCGCCGCCTTTCATGATGACTTCGCCGTCCTTGGTCAGGAGCGCGTAGTTCTTCGCTTTGTAGCTGAACATGGCGTCGAATTGCTCGTCGAGCTCGACCTCGATGCCGGGCGGGAGTTCTTTCGCCAACTCGGTACGGAGCTGCTCGGGCTCAGAGTTCGCCGGCGGGACGAAGTAGATGCCGTCGGTGTCGACTTCGATGACCTGCGCCCCGCGGGCGTTGAGCCAGTCGATCATCTTCTGCAATAAGTCGCGGCCGATCTGGGTGACGCGCGCGGCGGCGTCGAAATCGGCGAAGTGGCCCTGCGCGAAGCCGAGGTAGCCGTAGAAGCTGTTGATCAGGATTTTGAAGGTGTTCTGGAGCGCGTGGAAGTGCCGCTGGCGCGCGACTTCTTTCTCGGCGCGCATGTTCGCTTTCGCTTCGAGACGGAAGGTGCGCAGATCGGTGAGCAGGTGGCGGAAGATTTGGAGCTGGTCGGTCACCGGGAAGCAGTCAAACTGCAGCATCACAGACGGATAAAGAGAGGCGATGTCGCAATGCCAGACATTGCGCATCACGCCGGTCGCGAACATGGCGGTGTAACCGCCTTCGAAGCCGACCGCCATCGGCATTTCGGGGATGGCGTGGCGCTGGCGGAAGTATTCGCGGAGGAAGAGCGCGTTGATCCGGGTGGCGTTGCCGCGCACGATGACATCCTGGTAGTTGTAGGGAAAAATCTGCGCCTGGATGAAGTAGCTCGGGCTGAGTAACTCCGAGACTGCGCGTGTCTCGCGCACGGCGCACAACGCCCGCTTCTGATAGCGTTCGTCCCCGCCAAGATAGGCGCGCTGCAGTTCTTTCCCGCCTAACGAAGAGAACTCCGCGCTGTCGCACAACCCGAAGTGCTGCGCGACGTCGATCCGCTCGAAGCCGCCGAGCGAACGCATCCCCACATCGTAAAAGTGCGCGAGCAGAAACGTGTCGACGAAGTGCCGCCCATCGACCGCAAACTTCGGATAATCGATCGTCTTCTCCGCGATCTGGAGCCGCGAAGGCCGCGAGCGCAGAAACCCGCCGCTGCGTCCCCAGTCGAGCTTCGTCTTCGCCTTGCGGGCGCGGGCGACCAGATACGGCAGATCAAACCGGAAGAGATCATGACCTTCGATCACATCGGGATCGCGTTCCTTGATGATCGTCGTCAGCCGCTTGATCGCCGCATGCTCCGACTGCTCGGCATTCGCCGGGTCGACAAGAATCAACTCTTCCCAACCGGTGCTATCTGCCACCGCGATGCTGGCGATGTGCTCCTGCGACGCCTGCGCGAGATCGCCTTCGCCGGTCAGGGAGATGACTTCCAGTTGCAGCCGCTTCACCTCCTCGAGCGCCATGCCTTTGAACAGGGTGCGGCCCGTGTGCGTAAGGTAATGCTGCACCGGATCGGTGAGCGCGTAGAAGGTGCGCCCGGCGCTCTTAAGGCCGTTGCGCAGCGCGATCAGCTCCTTCCAACTGTTCACGGTGATGAGCCAGTTGAACTTCAGATCGCCGGCAAGTTTCTCGGCGTTCTCCAGTCCGAGATCGGCGACATCGCCATCGGCCCAAACAAACGGATGAAACGGCTCGATCTCACATACCGTCCTGCCGTCCAATTCGCGTCGGTAAACCTTCACCGTGCCGGTGTCGCCCATCTCGATCGCGACGATCCGCGGCGTCGGATCGGAGCCGAAGAGCATCGTGTTTTCCTCGAATCGCATGCACCGCAACTACGCGGCGGAGCTCCGCGGAATCAAGCAGTCGTCAACTTCGCCCTGCCGGTATAAGTTGCGCCCATGAAGCTCCCTCTCCTCCTCGCGCTCTCCCTCGTTCCTGCGCTGCCGCTGGGCGCACAGCAGACCCCGCAGCAAATCGCCGACGCGGAGTTGCCCTCGCTCCTCACGATCTACAAAGACCTCCACACGCATCCGGAATTGTCCACCCACGAGGAGCGCAGCGCCGGGATCGTGGCGAAGGAACTCAAAGCCGCGGGCTGCGAAGTGACCGAGCACGTCGGCAAATACGAGAAGGCCGACCTGCCGTGTTTCGGCGTCATCGGCGTGATGAAAAATGGCGACGGCCCGACGGTGGCGATCCGCACCGATCTCGACGCCTTGCCGGTGAAAGAGGAGACCGGTTTGTCCTATGCGAGCATGGTCACGACGAAAAACGACGCCGGCCAGGATGTCGGAGTGATGCATGCCTGCGGGCACGACATTCACATGTCCACCTTCATCGGGACGGCGCGCGCGCTCGGCAAGATGAAGGATCAGTGGCATGGAACGATCATCTTTATCGGGCAGCCGGCGGAGGAGACCGTCGGCGGCGCGCGGGCGCTCCTGAAGGATGGCCTCTACACGCGCTGGCCAAAGCCGGACTACGTCCTCGGGTTGCACGACGATGCGGAGATCGCGGCGGGTCAGATCGGCGTCACGGAAGGGTTCTGCTACGCGAATGTGGATTCCGTGGACGTGAGCGTGAAAGGCTCCGGCGGGCACGGCGCCTACCCGCACAAAACGAAGGACCCGATCGTGCTCGCGGCCCAGATCGTGAATACCTGGCAGACGATCGCCAGCCGCGAAAATAACCCGCTCGATCCGATCGTGGTGACGGTTGGGTCGATCCACGGCGGCACAAAACACAACATCATCTCCGACGAGGTGAAAATGCAGCTGACGGTGCGCACTTATAAGAAGGAAGTGCGCGAGAAGGTGCTCGCCGCGATCGCCCAGATCGCGAAAGGGTGCGCGCTCGCCGCCGGATTTCCCGACGACAAAATGCCGGAGGTGCACGTGCGGGAGGATGAATTTACGCCCGCCACCTACAACAACCCCGAACTCACGAAGCGCGCCTCAGCCGCGATGAAGGCCGCGCTCGGGAACGAGAACATCATTGCCAAGAGTCCAACGATGGGCGGCGAAGATTTCTCGGAATACAGCCTGCCCGATCACTCGATTCCTGCATTCATGTTCAACGTCGGCGCGGTCGATCCCGCCAAAGCGGCGGAAGCGAAAAAGACCGGCGCAGTGCTGCCGAGCCTGCACTCCAGCAAATTCGCACCGGTGCCCGAGCCGACCATCCGCACCGGCCTGATCGGCATGACAAGCGCGGTGCTGGATCTGATGAAGCGATAGCCGCCGCAGCGCTGGGACGGCAAAGGAAGTTGTGAGCTTCCCCGGTCAAAAACGGGCGCGCTCGAGCCCCGTCCCAACAATTTCAGTAGGGACGACACTTGCCGCGGCAGCCGGGATAGCTTCGTTTTCGACTTCGAAGCAGGCTGAGGGTGCGCGATTCTGGCGCGCCGTGACCGTAGAGCCGCGTCGGCTCTTAAGCGGCGGAACGCGCGCTTCTACTTCACGCGTACGTTTTTGCGGAGGAAGGTCGGCACGTCGAGATCCTGACCTTCCACGATCGTGGGCTCGCTCTTTTCGAAGCGGCCGCGGGTGACGGATTCGAACTGCAGCACTTCCTGTTTCGCTTGCGCAATTTTCTCGATGGGTGGCTTCGCTTCCTGAAGCGGGGGCGGCGCTTTTTTCTTCGGCAGGATCACGCGCGGCTGCTGCAGCTCGGGCTCGATAACCTCGGGAAGCTTTTCTGTCGCCGTCGGCGCAGGGTCGGGCTCTTCCACTTCGATCAACTCCGGCGACGGGGCAGGCTCCGCAGGTTTGCCAATCGCCGCGTCGATCGTCTGCAACGGACGCTCGGGTGCAGCAGCCGGCGGTGCTTGCTCTTCTTCTTCTTCTGCCTGCAGCTCGACCACCGGTTCGGGTAGAGGCTTCGCCTGGATCGGCGGACGCGGCTGCGGGACACTCGCGGGGGGCCTCCACAATGGCGGCTGGGCCTCCCCGCCATCGGCGGCGAGCGAGCTGATGAGCGTGACCGTCATCCGGTTGCCCATCCGCGCATCCACGGCGGTGCCGAAAAGGATCTGAGTGTCGTCGCCGACATGGCGTTCGACTTCCTTCATCATGATCTCGACTTCGGAAAGCGTCATGCCGGGACCGCCCGCGACGTGGACGAGGACGTTCGCCGCGTCGCCCAGGAGGCGACCGCGGTCCATCAGCGGGCTTTTCAGCGCCTGGGTGAGCGCGTCATGTGCGCGGTTGTCGGAATCCGATTCGCCGTAGCCAAAGAGGCAGCGACCGTTGCGGCTGCGGAGCGCGGAGAGCAGATCGTCGAAGCCAATCCGGATCAGCCCCGGCCGCTGCATCAGGTTCACGATTGCGCGCACACTTTGGCTGATCGTCACGTCCGCCGCGGCAAAGGCCTGGTGCACCCCCGCTTTCGGCGCCACGATGTCGCCCATCCGATCGTTCTCGAAACAAATCACCGCATCGGAGACTTCCTGCAGTCGTTGCAAAGCCTGCTCGGCCTGCTGCGTCCGGCGCCGGCCTTCGAAGCCGAAGGGCATCGTAGCAAAACTGATCACCATCGCGCCGCTCTCCCGCGCCATCTCCGCGATCACCGGTGCCGCTCCGGACCCCGTCCCACCGCCCAGCCCCGCGCAGATAAAAATCATGCGCGCTTCCGCGAGCGCATTCCGGATTTCTTCCGCCGCTTCCTCAGCCGCCGCGTGGCCGATTTCGGGATCGCCCCCGGCGCCCAGCCCGCGCGTGCTCATCCGGCCGAGCTGCACCTTGCGCGCGGCGACGGAGCTGGCGAGCGACTGCGCGTCGGTGTTGGCGACGATCAACTCCGCGCGCTCGAGCCCGTCGAGGACGATGCGGTCGAGCGCGTTGGAGCCGGCGCCTCCCACGCCGACGACGGTGATGGGGATGAAATCGCCCTGCGCTTCGGGCAGGGTGTAGTTGCGGCTGAGTTGAATCATTTTCGTAAAATCCCAGGTTCCAAATCCCAAATCCCAAGGAAGTTCCAAGCTCCAAATCCCAAACCAACGTCGCGCGCGTGTCTCGCCGTTCCCTTGGTGCGGGGGATTTGGAGCTTCATTGGAACTTGGTGCTCGGGATTTGGGATTTCTTGTTTCATGAGCGCATTCCGCTAAAAATTCTACCAAACATCCCGCGGATGCCGCCGCGCGGCTGCCGCTCGGATTGCACCGCCTGCGCGTACTTGATCAGTCCGATCGCGGCAGAGAACTGCGGGTTCTCAAAGGCGCTCGTCAGGCCCGACATAGTCTGGGCATGCGCGACCCGAGCGGGTAATTCAAACACCTCCTCCGCGAGATGCTCGATCCCCTGCAGATGACTGCATCCGCCGGTGATGAAAATTCCTTCGCCGATGTAGTTAATGAACGGCTCTTCTTCGAGCCTCTTCTTCAGCAGCTCAAACGTCTCCTGCAGCCGCAGGTGAATGATCGTGTTCAGCGTCTCGCGTTCGATCTCTTTCCCGGCGAATCCGGAGTCGTCTTTCAGCTGCACCGTTTCCCCCGGCAGACAATTACCGAGCGTGACGCTCCCTTCCTCGATTTTCAATTTCTCGGCCCGTGTCATTGGAATGCGCAGTCCGACGGAAATGTCGTTCGTGATGTGATCGCCCCCGACCCCGAGGACGCCGCTCTGTTTGACCGCGCCATCGACGTACAAAATAAAATCCGTTGTCCCGCCCCCGATATCGATCACGAGCGCCCCGAGTTGCTTCTGATGGGGTGTGAGCACCACCTGCGCGGAGGCGAGCGCGCTGAAGACCACGTCTTCCACCTCCAGCGGCAATTCCTTGACGCAGCGGATCGTGTTTTGGATCCGTGTCCGCACTCCGTGGATGATGTGGAAATCCGCCTCCAGCTTCTCGCCCAACATCCCGACGGGATTCAGCACGCCGTCCTGCCCGTCGACGTGATAGTGCTGGATGATGGAATGCAGGAACGCGTTCTGCGACGGGATGCTGACCTCGCGGGCGCTGATCTTCACGTCCTCGAGATCCTGCTCGTCGATCTCGTCCCGATCCTCCGGCAGGTTGACCGAGCCGCGGTTATTGAAGCTCTGGATGTGCGATCCGGCGACCGCCACATAGACGCTCTTGATCATCATGTCGCTCTTCGTCTCCGCATCGACCACCGCCTCGTGGACGCACTTCATCGCGGTCTCGAAATCAACGATCTCGCCTTTCCGCACCCCGCGGGAGGGCGCCTGGCCGACCCCGAGAATTTTGATCGTGCCATCGGAGCGCCCCTCGCCCACCACGACACAAACTTTTGAGGTTCCGATCTCCAGCCCCACGATCAAGTCACTGCTCGCCATTGCCTTAGTTTCTCCTCCCTTTCTCCACCGGAATTGCTTTGCGCGGTTTCTCCGCCGGCGCGGTCGCTTTCTGTTTTGCCGTCTCCGTCCTTGCGGTTGGATTGACCGGCGTTGCCTTCAAAATTCGTGACTCCTGCCCATCGGGATCGATCGTCTCATTGATGATCTCTGCCGGCGTCTTTGCGAACGTCACCGGAATGTTTCGCTGCACGAGCAGGTTGACGGTTTCGAGCTCGCGCCGGGAGTCATCTGTAAAGACGAGGAATTGCTCCAGCCGCTGTAGTTGCACCTCGAGATTCTCGAAACCGAAGGTGACGCGGGTGCGGTTCTTATCCGTCACAACCAGGCAATAGCCTTTTGAAACATCGATCTCGCGCACCTGGAACCGCGTCTGCATAAAGCTACGAGCGCTCAGCCGGAGCAGCTCCAAGGCGGCCTTGCCTTCAAAGCTTTCGACGGTCTTGCCGGCGACGAGCGACTCGCTCGCGCAGCCCACGATCAGCGGAAGGCCGAGGTATTCCGACAACAACTTCTTTTGTTTCATGAGCACACCCCGCGCGTCCACCAGAAAAGCGCCGTCGTTCGTGAACGGGTCGGTGATTTCCTTCTCCGCCGTGATCCAGGCGATCGGCTTCCGCTCGACGATCTGGACGTCGATTTCCGAGGGCATGTTGCGGACTACCTGCACCTCGTCTACTTGCGGTAGCTGTTCGAGGCGGTCGCGCACCCGCGCCAGATTCACGCCGAAGATGTTGTCGCCTTCGCGCAGCTCCGCGACTTTCAAGACCTGCTCACGCTGCAACGTGCCGTCGGTTTGCACCTCGATCCGGCTGATCCGGTAATCCGGATTCTCAAAAAAGAGCCGCTTCGCTCCGTCACGAATTCCGTAACCGATCCCGCCGAAGAGCAGCAGGCAAAGGGCGGTCTTCGAGACGAGCACGAGCAAACGGTGATTGCGATGTTGGATCGCGGTGTGCGCGCGCACCTTCACATCGAGCAGATGCTGCTGCTTGCGCTGGCGCGTGTTCGAGACGCGCCGATTTCGCGCGCGGGGCGGTTCCGGCGCGGCTTTCCTCATTGGCGACGGCTCCTTCCCTTGGCGAGCGAGAGTTCGATGATCCGGGCGCAAAGCTCTGGATAGGAAATACCGGCGACCGCCGCCGCATCCGGCAGGAGGCTGGTCGGAGTCATCCCAGGGATCGTATTCAACTCCAAAACGGTCGGCGCGCCGCCGTCTTCCGGCAGCATCACATCCACCCGGCAATAGACTTCCAGGCCTAACGAACGATGCGCGCGCAACGCGAGCTCCTGGATCTGGCGCGTGAGTTCTTCCGGCAGGTGGGCCGGGCAGACGTGCTGCGCCCCGCCGCCGGGCGCGGCGCCGGGAGTAAGAAACGGATATTTCTCCGCGAAATCGTAGAACCCGCCCTTCGCGATGATCTCCAGCACAGGCAACGCCTCATCTCCGAGCACGCCAACCGTCAACTCGCGCGCAGGAATAAATTTCTCGACCAGCAGGCGCTCATCGAAGGCCGCGGCCTCCTGCAAGGCGGGCGCGAGTTCCTTCTCCTCCTTCACGATGTAGATGCCGACGGTGGAGCCTTGCCGTGGCGCTTTCACCACGAGCGGAAGGTTCATCCTCGGCCGCTCGCCACGCGTGATGATTTCCCACTCGGGCGTCGTCACGCCGGCCGCCGCAAATTTTTCCTTCGAGAGGATCTTGTCGAACGCGAGGCGGCTCTGCTCGACCCCTTCGCCGGTGTAGGGCACGCCGCGCTCTTCGAGAATCTGCTGCACCTGGCCGTCTTCGCCGAAGGTGCCGTGGATCGCGTTAAACGCAATTTCAGTGTTTGGCGGCAGCTCAAAATCCGTTCCGCGGACATCAACTTCGGTGACGTTCGCGCCTAACGAGCGCAACGCCTCCGAGACGCCGCGCGCCGTAGCCAGCGAGACGTCCCGTTCGGAACCTGGTCCGCCCATCAGGACGGCGATACTTTTTCCAGTGAGCGTCATCATCGGCCTCATGCCTCTTCCCCCACGATCTGCACTTCCGTCTCCAGCTCGATCCCGCGCTTTTCGCGCGCGACGGCTTGCACTTTCTCGATCAACTCGAGCACTTCGGCCGCGCTCGCGCCGCCGTCATTGACGAGGAAATTTCCATGCACTTCTGAGATGCGCGCCTGACCGACCGCGAAATTCTTCAACCCGAGCTCCTCCACCAGCTTACCGGCCGGGCAGGTCTGCGGGTTTTTGAAAATGCAGCCGGCACTTTTCGCCGCGGGCTGCGTGGTGCGACGTTTTTCCTGCGATTCGTGCAGTTTGCGCGCGATCTCCTCCGCGGGCGCAGGCGCGCCGCGGAAAACCGCCGAGATTGCGTAGTTATTTTTTAGCATCGGCACGTTCCGATAATGGATCTCGAGCTCCGCCGGCGTCCTCACATGCGGCTCGCCCTCGCCGTCCAGATACCGAATGCTCGCCACGTTCTCGAACGTCTGCCAGCCCATCGCCCCCGCGTTCATGCGCAGCGCGCCGCCGACCGCTCCCGGAATCCCTTCCATCCACTCGAGCCCGCCGATCGCCGCCGCTTTGCCCGCATATGCGACCTGCTTCAGCTTCGCGCCCGCGCCCGCCTCGATCTGGCCATCCACCAGCTCGACGCGATCGAACTCGCTGCCGCTCGGATGCACGACCACCCCGCGAATGCCGCCATCGCGCACCAGCAGATTCGAGCCGCGGCCGATGACGAAGAGCGGCAAGTTATCGTGCCGGCATAGCCGAATGATTTCTGCAAAGGCCGCCTCCGTCCGCGGCTCGACCCAGAATTGCGCTGGCCCGCCGACGCGCAACGTCGTGTGTTTGGCGAGCGGCTCATAGAGCCGGACATCGCCGGCCGCCCCCACGATTTCCTTCAGCTTCTCGGCAATCACCAGATCGCCCGCGAGAATCGAGAGCTGCTCGTGAATGTTCCCCGCGCCAAGACTCAGGACGACATCGCCCGGCGCAATCGTATTCCCGACGTCGCAATGCAGACGGCCGAGCCGCGGCTGGTACTCGACGTTGCCGTGCCCGTGGGCGCGGATCTCCTCTACGATCGTATCCCCGCTCACGCCCGGGAGGGGCGCTTCGCTCGCGGGATAAACGTCGGAAACGAAGACCCGGTCCGCATCGTCAAAGGCGGAACCGAACTCCTTTTTCAGCGCCTGGGTGCGGGAATAGCGGTGCGGCTGGAACATCGCAAGCACTCGGTTCCGCCCCGTCGAGCGCGCCGTCGCCAGGGTCGCGCGAATCTCCGTCGGATGGTGCGCGTAGTCATCCACGAGCAGAAACCGCTCGCTCGCGTACTTGATCTCAAACCGACGCCGCGCGTGCTGAAAACGGCCTAACGAGGCGACAATCTTGGGGAACGGAATGCCCAACTCCGTCGCGATCGCAATCACGCCCAGCGCGTTGCAGACATTGTGCCGACCGGGGACATTCAGCACTGCTTCGCCCAGCTGCTCACCCCGCCGGTTGATGGCAAAGACCGACGCAAAATCCCGCAGCTCGAGATCGGCGCCGCGGTAATCCGCCTGCGCCGAAAAACCGTAGGAGAGCGCCTGCTCGCGGCTCCCGCAAAGCCGCGCGGCATTGGCGTCATCCGCGCAGTAAAAGACGGAGCCGCTCGTCTGTGCCAGCAGCTGGTTAAAGACCGCGTCGATCGCCGCCAGATCCGCATAGAAATCGAGATGCTCTTCCTCGACGTTCAGGATGAGCACGTGTTCCGGGCGAAAGAAGCGCAAGGTACCGTCGCTCTCATCGCCCTCCGCGACGAAATACTCACCGCGCCGATCCCAATGCGCGTTCGAGCCCAGGATCGGAATCTCCGCGCCGACGTAGTGCGAGGGATGTAATCCGCCTTCCCGGCAGACGTGCGCGAGCATCGCGGAAGTGGTGGTCTTGCCATGCATCCCCGCGACCACGATCCCGCGCTTGCCCAGCATGATGGCGGCGAGCGCTTCCGCGCGGCGGAGCGTTGGTTTCCCGGCGGCGCGCGCGGCGGCGAGAATCGGGTTTTCGATTTTGATCGCGGAGGAATAAACCACGATCTCCGCGTTGGCCGCGTCCTCCGCGCGGTGCTGGAGATGGAAGCGGAGGCCCAGCCGTCGCAGCCGGTTAGTCTCCTGCGTCGCCACGCGATCCGAGCCACTCACCTCGTGTCCGAGCTCGAGCAAAAGCGCTGCGATCCCGCTCATCCCGCTGCCGGCGACACCAATCAGGTGCACGCGATGACGCTCGCGCGTGAGCTGTTCCTGAAGATCGGGGAGCGGGGTGGACGTCATGGTCTGCGGGTATACTTCTCCATCGTGTCCACCACCAGTCCGGCTGCGTTTTTCGGCGCGAGTTTCGCGGAATTCTCCGCCATCCGCTCGAGTCGGGCCGGATCGCTGATCAACTCCCGGATTTTTCGCGCCAAGACGTCGTCCGCAAGGTCCGCTTCCCGCACCATCAACGCCGCTTCGTGCTTCGTGAAAACATCGGCGTTCCGCGTCTGGTGATCGTCCGCCGCATAAGGAAACGGGATCAGGATCGAGGGCAAGCCAAAAACCGCCAGCTCCGATAAACTGGCGGCGCCGGAGCGGGCGATCGCCAGATCCGCCGCGCTGTAGACCTCCTCCATCGCGTGATGAAAAGCCGAGACGTAGGCCGGAATGTTTTCGCGCCGGTAATTGTCCGCCGCGAGGCGTTCGTCGCGCGCTCCCGCCAGATGGATGACCTGGATCGGCTCGCCCTGCAGCGACGGCAACGCCTTGATGATCGCCTGGTTGATTCCCGAGGCGCCCTGGCTGCCCCCCATCACGAGGAGCGTCCGCAAATCTTCGTGCAGACCCAGTTTTCGCCGGGCCGCCGCGCGATCCACCCGCTGCAGGCCCGCACGAATCGGCGTCCCGGTGACCTCCGTTCGCGCCTTCGGGAAGAACGGTGCGCACTCCTGGAACCCGAGCAGGACGGCGCGCACCATCCGCGCGGTGAGGCGATTCGCTTTGCCGGGAATCGCGTTCGACTCGTGCACGAAGGTGGGCACTTTCCGCATCCGCCCGGCCATGATGGGCGCCGTGGAAGTAAACCCGCCCATCCCGAGCACCACCTGCGGTTCGAACGAACGGTAGATCTGGCGGCAGCGCGTCAGGCTTTCGTGGAAGCGCTGCATGAAACGAACGATCGCCGGGGAGAAAGGCGACGGCAGGCCGATCGTGGGCAGCTTTTCGAAACGAAATTCCGGATGCCGGGAAACGGCGACGGAGTCGATCTCCTTTTCGGAAATGAAGAGCAGCACTTCGTGACCCCGCGCGCGCAGCACTTCCGCCACTGCCAGTCCCGGAAAGAGGTGCCCGCCGGTGCCTCCGCATGCGATCACAGCGTTCATCGGGTCAGATCCGCGGCGTTATGCGCACCTGCAGGTTGGTGCGTTTCGTATTCACCGGTTCGAGGTTTCCGCGGCGATAAATGCTGAGCAGAATCCCGACACAAAAGAGGCAGAGGGCGAGGTTCGAGCCGCCGTAACTAATGAACGGCAGGCCCATGCCTTTGTTCGGCAGAAGCGACGTGGTGACGCCGATATTGACCGCCGCCTGCAAGGCGAGAAGCGACACCACCCCGGCGCCAAGCAACAACCCAAAACGATCTTTCGCGTGCAGCGCGATCATCATTCCGCAGACGATAATCACGACAAAGAGGAAGACGACCAGCAGGCTGACGCGCAGTCCCAGTTCTTCGCCGATCATGGGGAAGATGAAATCGGTATGCGCGAACGGCAGGTAGAGCATTTTCTGGCGACCATTCCCGAGGCCCAGGCCTTCCATGCCGCCGCTCCCCCAGGCGATCAGCGCCTGCATCTGCTGGAGGCCGGCATCCTGTTGATATTTCTCCAGGTCTATGAAGGCGAGCAGCCGGCCCATGCGCTGGGGGATGGCCCAGGCCGCGGCAAAGAGCGCGCCCAGACTGCCTAACGAAAGGACGGCGAGGACGAACGCGTTCGTCCCCGCGATGAACATCATGGCAAAGGTGGTCGCGCCGATCAGCGCGGTGGCGCCGAGGTCGACCTCCGCCGCAATTAACGCCATGAGCACGCAGATGGCGACCGCGGGAATGAGGAAGCCGTGGAGCAGGCTGCGGCTGACTTTCTCATCGCGCGCGAACCACCACGCGAGGAAAAAGACGGCGGCGACTTTCGCCACCTCGGAAGGCTGGAAGCGTTGCGCGTGAATGCCGATCCACCGGCGGGACCCATTCACCCTCATGCCGATGGGCGGCACAAAACAGAGCACGAGTGTCACCACGGCGAGGGCAAACCAGATCCACCAGGTGCGCTGCCAAAAATGGTAATCGGTCACGGCGGCGACGGCGCAGCCGACGAGACCGACTCCGAGCCAGACCGCCTGGTGCCTCACAAAGAAATAGACGTCGCCATTCTTCGTTTGGGCCGCGAATGCGCTCGTGCTGAAGAGGATCACGATGCCGATCGCGAGCAATCCGAGCACCGCGAGGAAAAGGAGGTAGGCGCTCTTACGATGCATGGGCGACTGAAACAAAAACCCAAATTCCAAATTCCAAATTCCAAGGAAGCTCCCAATTCCCAGCAGCCGCCGCGTTCAATCGTGCAGACATGTTTCTCACGGACGATCAGTCGTTGGATTTTTTTGTTTTCGCCGCTTTGGCGGGCACGATCAGCTTCTGACCGATCTGCAACTTTCGCGGGTCTTCGATATGGTTCACGGCGAGCAGGTCGCTCTCGGATACCTTGAGATGCTTGGCGATTTTCACCGGGTTATCGCCTTTCGCGACGACGTAGAAGTTGCCGCTCTCCGCGGTCGCCGGCAGTGCTTTGGGGATGGCCGATGCCTCCGCCCTGGCAGCTGGATTCGCGGGCAGCGGCGCCGTCTTTCCCGTTGCGGAAATATTCGCCACCGGACTCGGAGCGGGCTCCGGTTTCACCGCGGCCGGCGTGGTCAGTTCATTCTTCGCCGCGGGCGCGGCAGGAAACGCCCCCTGCCGGCTCTTGATGGAGTTGAATGCAATGATGCCGGCGACAGCGACGACATGCAGCACGAGCACGATCAAAAGCGCGCGCGAGAGCTTCATGTTCGGCTCGGACATCTCCTCGTAGTCCATCTCGTCCGCGGCGGCGAGGGAGCGGCGCGCCGTCGTGGCGCGCAATTTCTTCCTGGGCCGGATGAATTTCGGTAGCTTCATGGTGGTTACTCCTGCAGGGCGTGGACAAGCGCACGGAATTGATCGCCGCGGTCGGCGTAGCTCTTGAACATGTCGAAAGAAGAGGTGCCGGGGGAAAAGAGAACGACTTCTCCGGGGTGCGCGATCGCGTGCGCGCGCTCGACCGCATCCACAATCGAAACCGCCATCTCGCAGCGCACGACGCTGCTCCAATCGCCGCAGATGCGCCCCGCCATTTCGCCGATCAAGACCGTGGCGCGAACCTTCTCGGCGACCAGCGGGCGCAGGGTGTCGTAGGCGAAGCCCTTGTCTTTCCCGCCGGCGATGAGCACGACGGGTCTGGTCTGCGCGCGAAGAGCTTTCTCGACCGCGTCGAGGTTCGTCGCCTTGGAGTCGTTGATGTAATCGACGCCGCCGAGGGTGCGGACGAATTCCAGCCGGTGCGGCCGTGGCTCATAGGCGGAAAGCGGGGGTACCATTTCTTCGAAGGAAAGACCGCGGGCCTGCCCGATCGCGAGGGCCGCCATCAAATTCTCGAGGTTGTGCGAGCCGCGCAGCCTGGTCTCGGCGAGACGCAGGACAGGCTCGCCCTGGTAAACAATCGCCCCTCCCGCAAGGGTAAAATCGGCGTCGTCCTGGTAGGCGCTAAAGGTGACGACCCTCGCGGCCAGAGACGGTAATTCGGCGGCGGCATTCACGACCGCGACATCGTCTTCGGTTTGGAATTCGAAGATGCGAAGCTTGGCCGCCCGGTATTCGCCTAACGAACGATAGCGATCGAGATGATCCGGCGCGAAGTTCAGCCAGACGCTGACGGCGGGACGGAAGGTGGAGATCGTCTCGAGCTGGAAGGAACTCACTTCCACCGTCAGGACCTCGAGACCGCGTCCTTCGCGCGCGACTTCCGAGAGCGGCTTGCCGATGTTGCCGCAGGCGATCGTGCGCTGGCCGCAGGCGTTCAGCATCTGCGCGAGCAGCTCGGTCGTGGTGGTCTTGCCGTTGGTGCCGGTAATCGCAATCACCGGGAGATGGAGTGCGCGCCAGCCGAGCTCCAGTTCCCCGATGATCTCGACCCCGCGCGCCGCGAAATTCCGGCCGAGCGGCGACGCCGGATCGATCCCGGGGCTGCGCACCACGAGCGCGTAGTGCGCCGAGTCCCGCTCCGCGTCCGGCCCGCAGATCACTTGAATCCCGCGCGCGCGCAGTCCCTCGACCGTCGTGCGGAGGATTGTTTGTTCGTCCGCGCTGTCGAGCACGGTCACGGCCGCACCTTCGTCGCGCAGCAAATGCGCGGCGGCGGTGCCGCTGAGGCCCGCCCCGAGCACTGCAACTTTTCTATCGGTGTAACGCACGGCTTGTTACCTCAATTTCAGCGTCGCCAGACCGAGCAGGGCGAAGACCGCGGATAAAATCCAGAACCGCACGATGACGGTATTTTCTTTCCAACCACTCAGCTCGAAATGGTGATGGAGCGGCGACATCAGAAAGATGCGTTTCCCTGTCATCTTGAAGCTCAACACCTGGAGGATGACGGAGGTGGCCTCGAGCACGAAAACGCCGCCCACCACCGCAAGGAGCAGCTCCTGTTTGCAGCAGATCGCGACCACGCCGATGAGCCCCCCGATCGCGAGCGAGCCGGTGTCGCCCATGAAAACCCTGGCCGGATGGCAGTTGAACCAGAGAAACCCGAGACACGCTCCGACGAGCGCGGAGCAGATCACCGTCAGCTCACCCGTGAACGGATAAAACGGCACCTGCAGGTACTCGGCGATCTTGTAATTACCGCCCGCGTAAGTGAGCAGTGCGTAGGCGAACGCGACGGTGATGGTGCAGCCGGTCGCAAGTCCATCCAGTCCGTCCGTGAGGTTGACCGCGTTCGATGCGCCGGCAATCACGATCGCGAAAAACACAAAAGTGAGCAGCCCCATGTTCGCGATCACGGGCATTTTGAAGAATGGCACCCAGAGGGAGCGAGCCTGCACCTCGAGGAGCGGACTGGTGAGGAACCCGGCTGCGATCACGCCCGCGACGATCAGCTGGATCAGGAGTTTCACGCGACCAGCAATGCCGTCGGACCTTTTCTTCGTGACCTTCAGGTAATCATCCGCGAAGCCGAGGCCGCCGAGCACCGTCATGGCAAAGAGCGCCATCCAGACGAAGCGATTATCCGGCCGCGCCCAGAGCACGCCCGAGATAAAAACTGCGCCGATAATCAGCACCCCGCCCATCGTCGGGATTCCTTTTTTGCCGCCGTGCAATTCCGCGAGACGATGCACTTCCGCCGCGGTCCGGATCGGCTGGCCGACTTTCAACGAGATCAACTTTCGAATCACGAAATTGCCGAAGATGAGCGAAATCGCGAAGGCGGTGACGGCGGCCGCGACCGAGCGGAAGGTGACGTAGGAGAAGACGTTCAGGCCCGCGACCTTTTCACCCCACTGATGCAGATAGTACATCATGGCGAATTGCTGATGGCTGATTCCTGCTTGCTGAATTCTTCCAGCACACGCTCCGTGCGGGCGGAGCGGCTGCCTTTCACGAGCACGAGGTCGCCGGGATGGGTCAAATCAAACAGCAGTTCGGCGGCGTCTGCAGGCGTGGCGAAGTGCGTGGTCTTCTCCAGACCCGCGGCGTGCGCCGCCTGCGAAATCCCGGCCGCCTCTGCGCCTACCGTGATCAGGTGATCGATGCGCAAGGCGGCGGCGGTCTCGCCGACCTCCCGATGGCCGCGCTCCGATTCGCTCCCGAGTTCAGCCATGTGCCCAAGGACGGCGATGCGCCGCCCGTCCGTCTCGAGTTCCACCAGCGTGCGCAAGGCCGCCTTCATCGAATCGGGGTTCGCGTTGTAGCTATCGTCAAGGAACTGAACGCCGCGAATCTCGCGTAACTGCAAGCGCGCTTTCGTGAGCGGAGTGGAGGCGAGACCGGCGGCTGCTTCCTCGATCGAAAGCCCGAAGGCGCGCGCGGCGGCGATGGCCAGCATCGCGTTTTGCACCATGTGCAACCCGGGCACCGGCAATTGCGTCCGGCAGCGGTGGGCACCCTCGAGTACCGTGAACTGGGAGCCCTCGGAGGTTTGGCTGATGCCTTCCGCGCGCAACGTGCCGCGGTGCATCCCGGCAAACATCACTTTCGCACGGGTCCGCTGCGCGATCCGGTCGCTGAACGGATCATCCGCATTCAGGATCATGACGCCGTCTGCCTCGAGCGCTTCTGCGAGCGCGCCCTTCTCGTGCGCAATGGCTTCACGCGAGCCCATGAATTCGATGTGGGCCGTGCCAATGTTCGTGATGATGCCGGCGTTTGGCTGCGCGATTGCCGCGAGGGTCGCGATCTCGCCCGGGTGGTTCATGCCCATTTCCCAAACCGCGACTTGATGCTCCGAAGTAGCGTCCAGGATTGTCTGCGGCAGCCCGACGTGATTGTTGAAGTTGCCCTGCGTCTTGGTCACGCGGAAGCGCCGCCCGAGCGCCGCCGCCACGAAGTCCTTGGTGCTCGTCTTGCCGTTGCTGCCGGTGATGCCGATAACTTTAAGCGGGAGCGAACGACGGTAAGCGGCGGCGATTTCCTGATAAGCGACGAGGGTGTCGACGACGCGGAGGAGGGCAAAGCTGGCCGGGACATCGCCGCTCCAGCGCTCGTCCACGAGTGCGCCGGATGCCCCGCGCGCGACGGCCTGAGCGATGAAGTTGTGACCGTCGAAGCGCTCGCCGCGAAGTGGCACGAAGAGATCGCCGGGCCGAAGCGTTCGCGAATCGGTGCTGAGGCGCGTGATCACCTGCCCCGGATGACCGGCCGCCATTTCGGCGCGCGCGTACCCGGCGATTTGCGAGATTGGGAGCGGGTCCATTACTTTACGAAGCAGCGAGAGGGTTCCGGGGAGCGCCACTCATTGGTCGAATTCCACCGGCTGGTTTTCGAGGGCGCGGCTCGCCACACGGATGTCGTCGAAGGGGACCGTGTTGTCGGCGAATTCCTGGTAGGCTTCGTGCCCTTTCCCGGCGATCACCACGATATCCCGCGGCTGCGCCAGCGCGATTGCACGTGCAATCGCCTGGGCGCGATCGGTGATTTTTTCGTAACGGTCGGAGCGGAAGCCCTTCTCGATCTGCGCGATGATCGCGTCGGGATCTTCCTTGCGCGGATTATCCGATGTGATGATGCTAAAATCGGCATTTTGATCCGCGGCCGCGGCCATCAGGGGACGCTTTTGACGGTCCCGATCTCCGCCGCAGCCGAAGACGACGATCACCTTGCGGGGCGACAGTTCGCGCACGGTGCGCAGGACATTGAGCAACGCATCCGGGGTGTGGGCATAATCGACGAAGACGTGAAACTGGCGCTTCGCCGGCACCGCCTCGAGCCGGCCGGGCACCTGCGGCGATTTCGCGAGGCTTAGAATCGCATCGCGCAAATTGACGCCGAGGCTGTTTGCCGCCGCCAAGGCCGCAAGCGAATTCGAGACATTGAAGCGGCCGATCAGCGGCACCCGCACGAGATAGCTCTTCCCGTGCGCTTCCAATTGGTAGGAGGTGCCGGAAAATTCCGGCCGGTAATTGGAGGCGCGAAAGTCGGCCCGCGCTCCCATCCCATACGTGACAATCGGGACGCTCTGGCCGAGGCGATCGACCAGCTTCTCGCCCCAACGATCATCGCTGTTCACGACCGCGACCGGCTTCTTCTTCGTTTGCTGTCCCGCCAGGCCGGTGAAGAGCTTCAGCTTGGCGTCGAAGTAGTCTTCCATCGTGACGTGAAAATCGAGGTGGTCCTGCGTCAGATTGGTGAAGACAGCCACATCCCATTCCAGACCCCGGGTTCGATCCTGCGCGAGAGCGTGCGAGGAGACTTCCATCGCCGCAGCTTTGCCGCCGGCGTTCACGATCATCGCGAGCAATTCCTGCAACTCGAGCGCCTCCGGCGTCGTCCGCACCGCGGGCAGAATGCGCTCGCCGATTTCATAGCGGACCGTGCCGATCAGGCCGCAGCGCAGTCCGGCTTGATCGCAGATGTGCTTGATCAGGAAGGTGGTGGTGGTCTTGCCGTTCGTGCCGGTGACCCCCGCCATTTTCAACCGCCGCATCGGGCGGTCGTAGAATGCCGCCGCGATGTCCGCGAGCGCTTCGCGGGTGTTGCCGACCTGCACGACCGTGGCGCGCGGCTGCTGCATCAGCCGGTCGGTTACGACGACGGTGGCGCCGCGTTCCACGGCTTGATCGATGAATTGATAACCGTCGCTCTTCTCGCCCCGCAGTGCGACGAAAAGGCTGTTCTTCGTCGCGCGCCGCGAATCATAGGCGAGGCTCTCCACCTGGCGATCAGTCGGCCCGACGACGGACTGCGCCGTAATGCTAGCGAGGAGGTTTTTGAGCAGCATGAGGTTAGGCTTAGCGGCGTCGGGCCTCGGTTAAGGCGACCTGCCGGACGGGCAGCGCTTTCCTGGGTTCCTCATGCGGCTCAAGATCGAGATAACGTGCGGCTTTCTCCGCGATGCGGGCGAAGATCGGCGCCGCCACGGTGCCACCGTAGTTCAGCTCGGGCGTCTTCGTCTTCGCGTCATCGAGGGTGACGAGAGCGACGAAGGCCGGATGTTCCGCCGGCATGTAGCCGGAAAAGGAGACGACATACGTTCCATGTTCGTAGCCACCTTTGGGATCCACCTTTTGGGCCGTCCCGGTCTTGCCCGCAATGGTGAAGCCCGGCACCGCTGCGCCCGCTGCGGTGCCCCGATCGCTCACCACGCCGAGAAGCGCGGTGCCGATCTGCTGCGCGGTTTGCGGCGAGATCACCTGCCGCAACACGGTCGGCTCGAAACTGCTGGTCTCTTTCCCGTCAGGCCCGGTGATCGATTTCACGATCCGCGGGGTGACGAGTTTGCCGCCGTTCGCAATCGCCGCCATCGCCGTGATCATCTGCAGCGGGGTCACGCCCACTTCGTGACCCATGGGGATGCGGGTGATCGAAATCTTGCTCCATTTTTGCGGCGGCCAGACCAGCCCGGGGATTTCACCGGGCAGCTCGATCCCGGTGCGCTCCCCGAAACCGAAAGCGCGGATGTATTCGTAAAATTTTTGGTCGCCGACGGAGAGCGCCAACTTGGCCGCGCCGATGTTGCTCGATTTTACAAGAATGTCCTGGACTGTGATTTCGCCGTAGCCGTGGTGATCGTGCAGCGCGCGGCCCCCGTAATTCCAGACGCCGTTCTCGCAGAAAATCGTGGTGTCCGGCCGCACTCTTTTTTCGTTCAAGGCCGCCGCGGCGGTCACGATCTTGAAGGTGGAGCCCGGCTCCATCATGTCGATGATGGCGCGGTTTTTCATCTCCTCCGGCTTGGCTTGCGTGCGCAGGTTTAGGTCGAAATTCGGGCGATTCGCCATCGCCAGGATCTCGCCGGTATCCGGCCGCATCAGGATGATCGTGGCTTTCTCCGGCGAGTATTCGCGCATCGCGGCGTCGATCTCGTTCTCGACGATGTTCTGCAGATTCAGGTCGATCGTGAGGCGCACCTGAGAGCCATCGCGCGGGGCGTGTTCCTGCCCGCGATAAAGCACAATCTCCTGGCCCGCGCGGTTTTTTTCGATGAATCGATAGCCGTCCTGCCCGTGCAGGTAATCTTCCATCGACGCCTCGACACCCTGGATGCCGCGATGCTCGAAATCCGTAAAACCAATCACGTGGCAGAGCATCGAATTATTCGGATAGATCCGGGTCGAGTCGCGATCGAACGTGATGCCGCGCAGGCCGCGCTCCCGCAGTTTCTGGAGGAGCGCCAACTTCACGGCCTGCGGCACCTGCCGCTTCAGCACGACGTAGCGCCGATCGCCGCCCAGTTTCTCCCGCAATTCCGCGGGCGGCAGCTGCAACGCCTCGCTTAAGACCTGCACCAGCTCGTCCAGCTTCGTAACGTGAGTCGCGTCTCCCAGCACGACCTCGAGGGGGACGTTGTGGGCGAGCACGTCGCCGTTCACGTCGACGATCGCGCCGCGCTCGGCGTAGATCGTTTGCCGGTCGCCGTGTTTCTCAGCCGCGAGGCCGGCGTATTCCTCGTGCTTGATGATCTGCAGGTAAACCAGCCGGAACGAAAACAGGCTGAAGATCGCCGTGAGGACGATGCAGAACAGCGTGCAACGGGTCCGACAATTCCACTTCATCTGCCGGCCCGCTGGTTTACGACCGGTTGCACGCCGTCTTCGTTCGGCGAACCCGCCGAGGGGCTGAGGCGGACGATGCTTTGCTCCGCGATCGGCATCATCTTCAGATAACCCTCCTTGAGCCGCCGCTGGAGCGCGCCGCGGGAGGTGAGAGTGGCAATCTGTCCGGCCGCATCGACGTTCTGCAGGCGCGCGATGCTGAGCTCGTTCTCGAGCGCCTTTTTACGATCGCCGAGATGATTCAGCTGGACCGTCTGGTAGACGTAGATCAGGCCGGAAGCAGCCACGAAGGCGAAAAGCACAATCCAGCGAGCCAGGGAGGCGGCATGGATGGTGTTGAATTGGGTGCGGCGTTGGCGATGCATTAGATTCTTTCTGCGACCCGCAGCTTGGCGCTGCGTGACCGTGGGTTGATGCGTTGTTCTTCGGCGTTCGGCTCCACTGGCTTGGAGGTGACAGGGACGAACTGGTAATCGGGATTCGACCGCGGCTCGGGCCACTCCGGCCGGTCGAGCCACGCGCGGCTGCGATCGCGGAAGAAGTTCTTCACAATCCGGTCTTCGAGGGAATGGAAGGTGATGACCGCGAGACGGGCGCCGCTTTCGAGACGTGCGCTCACGGCCAGGAGGCCTTCCGCGAGCGCGCCGAGCTCGTCGTTCACTTCCATGCGCAATGCCTGGAAAACCTGCGTCGCGGGATGACGCCGGCCGTGGCGCCAGACAATCTTCTCGACTGCTTTCGCCAGCTGAATTGTCTCGCGGAAAGGCTCGGTTTTGCGCTGCTTCACGAGCAGGCTCGCGATCCGCCGCGCGGCCGGTTCTTCGCCCAGATCGCGAAAGATCTGCGTGAGTTCCTCTTCTCCGTAGGTGTTCACGACGTCGGCGGCGGTCCGCTCGCGGCGCGGGTCCATCCGCATGTCGAGCGGGCCGTTGCGCATGATGCTGAACCCGCGCTCCGCGTTCTCCATCTGGCGGGAGGAAACGCCGAGATCGAGCAGCGCCCCACCCAGGGAGGTAATGCCTAACGAGTCGAGCACCTGCGCGGTCTGCCGGAAATTCGCCTGCCGGAGCGTGACCCGTCCACCAAAGGGCGCGAGCCGTTCCGCCGCATGCGCGATCGCATCGGGATCCTGATCCAGGCCCAGCACGTCCGCGCCTTTGTGCAGGATCAGCTCGGCGTGACCGCCCCCGCCACAGGTGCCATCCAGGACCAGCGCCCCCGGACGGGGGGCAAGCAGCTCGATCGTTTCGGCCGCGAGGACCGGCCGGTGATAGGTGAAATCTTCCTGCATTGGCGGCGCCTCCTCATCCTCTTCCAACACGAGCGAAGCAGCCTCGGCCCTGGCTTGCCGCTCCCAAAACATTGCGTCTGTTAGCATGACAGTGGTTCGTTAAAGGCCGATCATGCTCGCGACCGCCTGGTAAGTTGCGGTGTCCGATTCCTCGGAGCGTTTCCACTTCTGCGCGTTCCAGATTTCAAAACGTCCGCGCCCACCAACGAGCGCAACCTCGCCTTTGAGCCCGAGCTGTTTGCAGGCTTCTTCCGGCAACACCATCCGCCCCTGTTTATCGGCGCCGCCGTGCTGGGCCCGCGCGTGGAGATGACGCAACGCGACGCGGCGTTGGTCGGGCGAGATGCTGACGTTGTTCTCCAGCGCCACGGTCATGCGCAGAAATTCATCGGGCGCCATCACGAGGAGAAATTGGCCGCGCGGATCGGGCAGGATGATGAATTCTTCGGCCTCGCTCCGCCGCCAACGCGCAGGGATGGTGAGACGGTTCTTCTCGTCGATGGCATGACGGAAGTTTCCGGCGTAAGAGATGGGAATCTGAGAAGAAGGCTCCATGACGCGGGTGGGGATTGCGCCATTTCAATCCACCACGCCCCACTTTTAACCACTTCGCTCTGCGCGGGTCAATGAAATTAATGCCTGATTGCAGCGAAAGTTCGCGCCTACTAAGATGGGGCGTGTCTCCGGTGCGAATTGCGGCGCTCTTTACCGGTTGCCTGCTCACCCAATCTGCCCCGGCGCAGCTGCCGACTGGCTCCCCGTCTGATGCGGTGCGTCTGACGGTTTCACAGAATGCCGATGGCTCGCGGACCGCTTATGAGGTGGACCCGATAAAGAAGAAAGCGACTGCGACCACAACGTCACGCGACGGCAAACCGGCGGGCAGGATTAACTACGAGCTGGACGATCTTGGCCGCTATGCGCGGGGCGAAGTGTTGGATGCGAAGGGTGCGTTCCAATTCAAGACGCAGTACAAGTATGATCAAAACGGACGGCTCTCCGAAGAACTGCGGCTGAACAAGCAGGACGTGCTGCAGATGAAGCTCGTCTATGCCTACGACGACGCGGGGAAGCCGGCCGGGTATTCGGTGTTTGACGGTAACGGGAAGCTGCTCGGGCAGACGCAGCCCGTCACCGCGGCGAAGCCTCGTTAGTTGCCTGCAGCGGGGGACGCCGCCCCCGGCGACGCAATTTGTCGTCTGGGGACGCGGTCCCCCGCTGGCTCTGCGCGTCCGCTGCTGCCGCTCGCAGGGGAGTTTGATATACGCTCGGGGTTCGCCGGGGACGGCGTCCCCCCGGCTACAATCCGCCGCGCTTGCCCCAGCCGGGAAAGGCGACTACAAGGGACTCGGATGATCGATTACATCCAGAAAGGTGGGCTGCTGATGTGGCCAATTCTGGTCTGCAGCATCATCTCGATCGCTGTGTTTGCCGAGCGCCTGCTTTATTTCCATCGCGCCACAATTCACGTAGGCGAATTTTTGCAGGGGCTCTCGAATTTAATCACGCGACGCAATTTCGCGGAGGCGCTCCACGAATCCGCCGGCACGCCCGGGCCGGTCGCGCGCGTGATTCATGCCGCCATTATCCGCCACGATTCTCCACGCGCGGAGCTGCGTGAGATCGTGCAGGAAGCCGCGCAACTAGAGGTGCCCAAGCTGGAGCGATTCCTCGGCGTCCTGGCGATGATTGCTTTCCTGACGCCGCTGCTTGGCCTGCTGGGAACCGTCGCCGGGATGATCGACGCCTTCGGCACGATCTCATCGAATGGCGGGTCCGCGACCGTGACGGAACTTTCGAGCGGCGTCTACAAGAGTCTGCTCACCACGGCGGCTGGTCTGGTTGTGGCGACGCCTACCTTCGTGGCCTACAGCTACCTCTCTTCGCGCGTGAATACATTGATGCAGGAGATGGAGCGCGCCGGTATCGAGGTGGTGCACATGCTCACGGATGTCGAGGCGCCCGGCGACATCATCACCTTTCAGCCGCCGGCGCGGGAGCGCGCTCGTGGTGAATCGTAAATGGTGATCGGTGAATGGTGCCGGCGCCCTTCACGAGGACCATTCACCAGTCACTGATCACCATTCACCAAGGCGATGAAGCTCACCCGCACAAAAGAGTACCACTTTGGCTGGCTCGGCTTGATCTCGGCAATCGACGTCGTGTTTCTGCTGATTTTTTTTGTGCTCCTGAGCTCGAATTTCATCCTGCAGCCAGGGATCGCAGTGTCGCTGCCGCCTTCGCGCTTTACCCTCGGGCCACAACTCAACCCGCAGATCATTAGCATCACCGGCGGAGCCGCTCCCGCGGTTTTCTTTCGCGACCAGAAGGTGGCGCTGGATCAACTCGGACCATTGCTCGACCTTGCAAAAAACGATGGCCGTCCGGTGATCATCAAGGCCGATCGACGCACACCCTACGAGTTGGTGGTCGCGGTCACGAACGCGGCCCTGGAGCACGGCATCACCTCCGTCTCGCTCGCGAGCGCAGCGGCCAAATGATGCCCGGCAGTTCAGCGCACGCGACTTCCGCGCGCCTCTTCGATTGGAGCCCTCCGGAAGGCCGGAAGTTGTCGCTCGCCAGCTTCATCGCCGCCTCCGCGATGCTGCACGTGCTCTGCTTTTATCTTTTCCAAGTCATCTACCCGCCCACGATCGCGCTGCCCCAGCCCCCGGCGCACGTGAACATCATCAACCCTGAGACCGACGAAGGGCGCGTACTCTTGCGCTGGCTGGAGGCGGAAGATCCCGCGCTCGCCTCCACCACCCAGCGCTCCCCGAACGCCGCAGCGCTCGCGCTGCCCCACGTCGAGCATATTCCCTCCTACGCAAATTATCGGCCCGCGCTGAAGGAGCCGCCGCCCTACCAGCCCGACCTGCGCGTCCCGAGCGCGGAACCTCCCGGACCGGTGCACACCGCGCGCGCGAGCACGCCCGCACCTGCTCCCCGCAGCGGCAGCAGCGTGAGCTTCGCAGACGCCGAGCTCGGGCCCGCCATCACCCCCGAGCTGAAATTCCGCGGGACAACGAAGCAAGCGCCGCAGGCTGCGGAGTTCCGCGTCGCGATCGATGCGGCGGGTGCGGTGCGGTATTGTTTTCTCGACCATTCCAGCGGGGACCCCGCGCTCGATGCGCAGGCGCGGCAGAGCCTCATGCGCTGCCGTTTTCCGGACGTCGCGCAACACCCCCCCCCGCCTCCCCCCGGCCTCCTCTGGAGCAGGGCCACGATCGAGTGGGGGAACGATCTCGTCCCGGGCCCAACGCCGGCAGCCGAAGCCCCGCAGCCGTGATCCGCGTCAGCCTCGCGGCCCTCGTCACGATCTACCTGCTGGTTTTTCTTGCGGCAGTTTTCCTCCTCTGGATAGTGGGAGAGTGGAATCGCCGGCGGCGTGAGCGGCGGGCGTTGCGTTACCGGTTGCGGTGCGTGATCTGCGCTTTCGAGTTCGAAGATCGGACCTCCACTTTGCTCCCGCGTTGCCCCCGTTGCGGAAGTCTCAATGAACGACTAAAACCCGACCAGATTTAATCGTATGGGAATGTGGATTGGCAGAAACCGTAAGGCGCGCGTCAGCTATGGCTTCGACGAGATCGCGCTCGTGCCGGGGCGGATCACGATCAATCCGAACGAGGTCGACACCACCTGGCGTTTGCCGCGACGGGACCAGGAGCCACTCGTGTTTAAATATCCGATCCTCGCCAGCGCGATGGACGGCGTGGTGGACGTGGCTTTCGCGGCCGAGATGAGCAAACTCGGCGCGCTCGCCGTGCTCAATCTTGAAGGGGTGCAAACACGTTACAAAAATCCCCAGGAGGTCCTGCAGCAAGTGGTCGACGCCGATAAACTCGAAGTCACCGGCCTGCTGCAGAAGATCTATACGGAGCCGGTGCAGGAAGACCTGATCGCCGCGCGCGTGCGTGAGATGAAAGACAAGGGCGCGGTGGCGGCGGTGAGCTCGATTCCGCAAAAAGCGGAGCGTTACGGCGCGATCGCGCAGGAAGCGGGCGCCGACGTTTTCGTCGTGCAAAGCACCGTCTCCACGGTCGAGCATGTCTCGACGGAGTACGAGTCATTGGACCTGCGGAAGTTTTGCGGGCGGATGCGCATCCCGGTGATCGTCGGCAACACCGTTACCTACGAAGTGACGCTCGCGATCATGGAATGCGGACCGGCGGCGGTGCTGATCGGCGTCGGGCCTGGCGCCGCCTGCACCTCGCGGGGCGTGCTTGGGTTGGGCGTGCCGCAGGTCACCGCGACGGTCGATTGCGCAGCCGCGCGTGATGCTTACTTCAAGAAGACTTCGCGCTATGTGCCGATCATCACTGACGGCGGGATGAGCAAGGGAGGCGATGTTTGCAAAGCGTTCGCCTGCGGGGCGGACGCGGTCATGGTCGGCAGCGCCTTTGCCAAGGCGCACGAGGCTCCCGGCAAAGGTTACCATTGGGGCATGGCCACGCCGCACGCGAACCTGCCCCGCGGCACCCGCATCAAAGTCGGTGCGACCGGCTCCTTGAAGCAGATTCTCTTTGGACCCGCCGAGGTGGACGACGGCAGTCAGAACCTGGTGGGCGCCATCACCACCTGCATGGGGAACGTCGGCGCGCGTGACATTGCCGAATTCCAGCAGACGGAAATCATCATCGCCCCCTCGATCAAAACCGAAGGCAAACTCTTCCAATCCGTCCAGAGCGTCGGGATGGGCACGCGCTAAGAATCAGTAAATCACGACATGAACGATCGCAGAGTAGTTATCACCGGCATGGGCGTGATCACGCCAGTTGGAAACGACGTCCCCACCTTCTGGGACAACCTCAAGAACGGCGTCAGCGGGATCAAGCCGCTCGATGCCTTTGACGCGACCGATTTCGACTGCCGCATCGCCGGCCAGGTGCGGAACTTTGAGCCGAAAGAGTTCTTCAAAAATCCGAAAGACGTGCGCCGGACCGACCGCTTCGCGCAGCTCTCGATGGCGGCGGCCAAGATGGCGAAAGAAGACAGCGGGATCGACCTCGAGAAGACGAATCTGGAGCGGTTCGGCGTCATCGTAAGCAGCGGAATCGGCGGCCTTAAGACGCTGGAAGATCAGCACAGCAATCTGCTGAACAAAGGGCCGGGCCGTCTGTCGCCTTTCACCATCCCGATGCTGATCAGCAACATGGGGAGTGGGCTTATCTCGATGGAATACGGGCTGCAGGGCCCAAATTTCTGCATCGTCACGGCCTGCGCGACCTCGAATAACTCGATCGGCGAGTCGTGGCGGATGATTAAATTCGGTGACGCCGATATCTTCCTCGCCGGCGGTTCCGAGGCCGCCATCATCCCGATCGGGATCGGATCGTTCGCCGCGATGAAGGCGCTGAGCACACGGAACGACGAACCCGAGCGCGCCTCCCGTCCCTGGGATCGGGACCGGGACGGTTTCGTCATGAGCGAAGGCGCTGGCATCGTGGTGGTGGAGGAGTTGGAGCATGCGCGCGCCCGCGGCGCGAAGATTTACTGCGAGCTTACCGGCTACGGCCTGACCGCCGACGCCTACCACATGACCGCACCGCCGCCGGACGGCAGCGGTGCGGCCCGCGCGATGCGCATTGCGATGCAGCACGCCGGCATCAACCCCCAGGAGATCGATTACGTAAACGCCCACGCCACCTCCACCGGCCTGGGCGACCTCGCGGAGACGCTCGCGCTCAAAACCGTCCTCGGCGAGCACGCGCACAGCGTCTCGATCAGCTCCACCAAATCCATGACCGGCCACTTGTTAGGCGGGGCCGGCGCGGTCGAGATGGCGGCGTGCGCGCTCGCGATTCGGGACAGCGTGATTCCGCCGACGATCAATCTCGAGAACCCAGATGCGGAATGCGATCTCGACTACACGCCCAACGTCGCCAAGGAAAAGCGCGTCCGCGTGGTCATGAATAATTCGTTTGGTTTCGGCGGACACAACGCCACGCTGATCGCGCGCGAGTTTGTCGGCTGAGAGCGAGCGCGGTTCTTGTCGCGACCGTCTCGAGGCGCGCATCGACGACTTGGGTCGTCTCAAGACCTCCCCACTCTACCGCCTGAAGAGCACCGACCGCTGTCGCCTCCGCGCCGGCGATTATCGGATCATCTACACGTCGACCCGGAGCAAAACACCATTCACCTCCTCGGCGTAGGGCACCGGCGCGAAACCTACCGCGAAAAATGACGGCGTCCCCCGCAGTGAAAACCGGTTGAAGTCAGCGGCCCGGGATTGAATTTGCTCCCGTCGACCGCGGAAAGCTGTCAACATCCCGCTCTTGGATTCCCCCGCCTCAGCCTCCCGCTCATCGCCGCACCCCCGTCGTCGCCACGCCTTCACGCTCATCGAGCTGATGGTCGTGATCGCGATTATTGCGATTTTGCTCGTCGTCTTGGTTCCCGCCATCAGTTCACTCTCAAAATCCGGCGGGCGGAAGGCCGCGATCGGCAGCCTGCTGGGCGCCATCGAGCAGGCCCGCGTCCAGGCGATCAAGGACGGGCAGGCCACTTACGTCGTCTTCCCGACATTTTCCAATGCGACACCCGCGACGCTCGACCGTTATCACTATAAATCCTTTGCCATCTTCGAAGATGACTCCGCGAATTCGGTCCTCAAACAGCTTACCGCGTGGAAGACATTGCCTACCGGTGTTGCTCTGCGCGCAGCGGGCGCCGGTTCCCTGACGTCGCTCCCCGACCTGGCGACCCTGACTCCGCCATCCGTGCCGACCTTCACGCCGGACACCGGCGCAACGCCTGTGTTCCACTGTATTAAGTTTAATTCCAGCGGCGAAGTCGAAGCGCCTCCATCTCAGGTGACCGTGAGCGTGTTCGAGGGCCATGTCGATGGCGCGGCGGAGGTGATCACTTCGTCAAAGGACGCCAATGGAAATCCGGCAGCGATGGATTCTCTCAGGATCGCGCGCCTTACAGGACGAGCCGAGGCGGTGCCATGACCGCTCTGTTTCGCCGCCACAACGCCGATCACGGCAGTGCGTTTAGCCTCGTGGAGGTTGTCCTTGCGCTTGGCGTCGTTGGCTTCGCGATCGTGGCGATCCTCGGGGTCGTCCCGATCGGATTGAGCGCGGGTCGTGGAGCGCAGGACGAATCGCGTGCCGCTCAAATCGCGCAAAGCATTCTTGCCGGGCTCGCGAGCCAAAAGTTCGACGCCGTCGCGATCCCACTCTTCGATGCGAATGGAACCCAGACCGGTTCAGTTCCTTTCAACCTCACGAGTCAAACCGGCACCGTCACTTGGGCCGCTAATAACGAAGGCGAGCCCTTCGTTCCCGGCCAGACCACCTTTCTCATCAGCCCACCCTCGAAGCCGGTGGACACCGCAAAGACCTATAATGTTGTTCTTTTGTTCAACAGCGCCCCGGCGGGCTTCGATACTGGATACGCAAATCTGATCACCCTCACCGTCAGTTGGCCTGCTACCGCGCAACCAGCCGCCCAAACCAGACGCAGCTTCATGCGCCTGATTTCGAAGTACTGAGCCATGCGAATCCTGCGTCGCGGTGACCCCGCCTTCACCATCGTAGAACTGCTGGTAGCCGCGGCCATCACAGTTGTGATCGTCGTCCTGCTCGGCACGATGTTCGGGTCCCTGATTGGCACCACTAACAAAGCGAACCAGCGGATCGACTCCTTCCGCGACGCGCGCGCCGCGCTCCAAATGATGCGGCGCGACCTTTCGGGCATCGTCCGAACAACCTGGCGGCCTGATCCCTTCACGACCCCTCCCGGGACGAACCCCCAGCCGATTACGAAACCGGTCGCGTATTTGGCAATGAAACAAATCTACCCCGACCCGGGGAGCGGGAATCAACAGATCTACGCGCTCGTAACCGCTAAAAACACCGGCTCCGGCGATGTTTGCTCGGTGGGCTACTACTGCAGTTGGGAAAATAACGCCTACACCCTGCGCCGCTTCTTCCAACCTAGTAACACTACTTTCAATATTATCTCTACCGCCACCACGCCCTTCGTTCCAGCCTGCGACGTGGCGGAGCCGCCGGGTCCAGCAACCGAGCACCTCTTTCACAGACCCTCAGCCGCCGATGACGCCCTTGCTGCCTACGTCTGGAATCTGAAGTTTACGCCATACGATGCGACGGGAACAAAGCTGACCGATCCCGCCACCAATTTGTCATATCCTTACGTTTGCGATAAGTCGGAGACGCAACCCGTGGCTCCGCCGGCCTCGATCACAATTTCATTTCGCGCCATGAGTTCCAATGCCGCGCGCGCCGTCGTGGCGACGGGGGCCGGGCCCGACGTTTGGATGGACGAAAATAGCGACGTTTACAAACGCATGATCCGTCCCCACGTCTACGAGTTCCGTTCTCAGATCAAGTTGTGAAGAAGACCGTTTCGCTACCCCGGACGCAAGGCTTCGCCTTGGTCGTGACGCTGATCATGGTGGTCCTCGCTGCCATCATGGTGATCGCGCTGCTGACGAACACGACACTCGAGCGAACGACGGCGACCTCCTACGCCAACCGATTCAACGCGGAATTGGCCGTGCAGAACGGGCTGGAAGCCGCGAAAAAGGCTCTGAGCGGGTCCCCCGCGGCGCCCACCGCGGTGACAGCTGATGATACGTTCCTAGTCGCGCGAGTCGCTGGCCCGGCAATGAACATTGTGCCGAACCCAGCACCAAATGCGACGCCAGCATATTACTATCTCGCAAAGCCGCAGGCGGGAAATGCGAATAAAATTGACTATTATCCGCTATTTGCTGGTGCAGACGCCATTACGAACCAACCGATTGCGCCAGGCAGCCGAGCGCTTACCACTCCGACGCCGCCGCCAAATCCTCTCCCGTCCGATTCCAACGCCGCGATCCAGACGGACCGCGGTGCAACGAAAATCACTAAGGCCTACCCTGAAGTGCCATCATGGCTCGCTCCAGCGAGCACCAAGTGGATTGAAGTCGTCGACCCGGCCGACGCGGGCGGCGCCGGAAGCCACACTCTCCCCTATCAGCGTTATACCTTCTGGATAGAAGATCTTGCGGGTTACATTGATCCCAGTGTCGCTGGCAACAAATCTGGGGTCGGAGGCGCTCAAAAGCGGGGCGCTGGCACTGTTCCTGACGAACTCGCGCTGTTTACGGTGCTCGAACCGGCTCTTCCTGCCGATACCGGAAATACCGCCGCGAAGACTTTCATCGATAATCGCGGCCTTCTTTTAACCGTGCCCACGTTGAAACAATTGGCTCCTACTCTACCCGCCGACCTCGTAGAATCGCATTTGGCCGTGAGGCTGCTACGTGATTCCGAACAGGCGTTAGTACCTCGCGGCTTCGGTTACGGCAACGAGGGGACGCCCAAGAAGAACCTCAACGAACGCCTGGACAAACTTTCCACGGGGGGAGTCACGGCGGGGTCGTTGGTGTCGGAACTTGGAAACTGGATCGACACAAGCCTTCCGCGTTTTAAAACGAGAGGAGGCGGAATGGTGCCGCAGGATTATCTCGATAACACCGCCGCAAATATAATCGATTACGCTGATGCGGACGACAGGCCTACCTCCGGCAACTCGAACAAATTCCGTGGGATCGACAGCTATCCATTACTCGTCAGTCTCTACGACTTGTGTGAATGGAACCAAACTTCGGCGGCCCCGCCGTACACTATCACGATCAAGAAAACCACCTACGTTCAAGTGTGGAACATGACGGACAAAACTCTGACTGGCACCTTGAGGCTCGCTTACAATAACACGGATACGATTCGGGTGAACAATTCGACAGTGGCATTTCATAACCCGAACTATGCTGACGTCACGGCCGTTTCACTGGCCCCGAACGAGTTCAAGGCCGTCAAAATGTTGGTCACAGACGGCACCGACTCGAAAGCCTACACGTGGGGCTCCACGCCACCCGCCTCGAACGCCTATGTCCCGTTCACGCCGCAGAACGATACAAACACGGCGACCCTTCTTTGGAACGGCGCCGAAGTCGATAGAACTTTAGGTGGACTCCGCCATCCAGTCACTACGTCGACCGGCAACAGCTCAATCAGGTTCCAGCAACGCTGTTGGCATGGCAATACGGCGGCTCCAATTTTTCAGGCCGTGGGTTCGTTTGGCGATCCCCGAGCCACATGGTTCCTAAATAATGTCTGGAAATCGGCCGGCTATGACAGCACGTCATACTGGGGCGGGCGCGTTACAGGCAGTGGCTATGTGCTTCAACCTTCGGCGTGGCCCGACAGCGGCCATGACTTCCCCGTTGGCAAGAATCCTAATGGCGATGCTGAAGACCCACCTGCCGTGGTTGCGCGCGCTACGCAGGACCGGAAGATGTTTCCCGCGAAAATCAGCAACAGCGGTTCTTACGTGTCGATGGCCGAGTTAGGTAACCTCTTTGACCCGGCGAAATGGACCATCAATGGCAATAACTTCTCGGCTCAAATCGATGGCGGCGACATTCCCGTCAGCGCTGCCGCGGCTCCAGGGACGAGCGTAGCTCCATCTGCCGACGCCGACGGAGGTGGCGGCTACACCTTGCGGATCGGACGGCCGGAGTTCGCCAAGTTTGACCAAGATTTGATGCGCGCGTGGCAGCTGCTCGACATTTTCGCTGCTGGAAGCGGGCCAGATGTGATCGCCCGCAAGAGCACGATTGGTCTGGTGAACGTAAATACCGCATCGAGGGAATCTCTGCGCGCGCTAGGCACCGCGATTGTGAACGGAGACACGGCGTTGCCTACTCCGTTAAGTCCACCCTTTAATTCGCTACAAGCCGATCGGTTTGCGGACGCGGTGCTCGCAGGTCGCCCCTTTCTCAGCACAGCACAATTGTCTACCATCCGCCTTGATCCGGCTTACGTCGCAGACCCCGCGGGCAATCCTCCCGGACCGAATCCAACACCGTTTTTCGGCAATTCAAAGCAGTGGGCCACCGGAGTGCGCCCGTCCCAATTGAGCGACACTGGATTCGAGGATCTATTCTCCCGCACTTATGGGCTCGCGACCGTTCGGAGTCGAAATTTCCGTATCTTTGTGACTGGACAATCACTAGATAGAACAGGAACGGTTCTCTCCACTGTGAGCCGAGTTTTCCAAGTTGCGATCAAACCCGACCGCGCCGCCGATGGCGCGATTCAAAGCAGCAAAGTTGAGGTAATGTATGAAGCACAACTATAGTTTGGCATTGGCTTGGGTGGCGCTCGCGCTTTTCGCGCAGTCCGCCGCTGGACAGGCCCCTCCTCAGGCTGGGTTCGTACTAGTGAATGCCACTGGACAAAAAGAGAAAGCCAAGCTGACCGCTGACGGAAAAGACATCCTCGCGGGCGGCCTGGAATCGGGCGGCGCGACGAGTGGAATCCCTCTGCCGGTCGGACTGCATCAAATTCAGGTCTCTGTGCCGCCGCTGGCGCCCGCAAGCGTCGCGCTCACTACCGCGCTCGGCACATCTCCCATTCTCGTAGCTTATGTGGAGGAGGTTCTCGATCCGCAATCGAAGGCTACGAAGAGGATTCTTCGGCTGACGCCTCTTCCCCAACGCCCACAGACAGGCAAGTATCTCACTTCGATCGTGTCCTTTGCGTCGCTGCAGCCGATCTCTGTGCAGGTCAATCACCAAGCGGTTACACTCGAATACAAGAAGCCTTTTCCAGCTGAAGGGCGCCGGTTCCTGCTGGCGCATGACGGCAAGGACGTCCTCGAAACGGAGTATAGTGAGAAATCCTCGCAATTCTGCATCGTTTTCAGGGACGCAGAGAATAACCTCCAAGCGATCCTCGTGCCCGACATGGTTTACACGTGGTAGTCTCCGCGCGGCTGCGGCTGCAGTTCGGACGGCTTACTATTGGACAGCTTCACCGGCCAAGGCCCGACCAGGAAGAATCAAGTACGCGGATCCTCTTTAATCACGTTGTGTCTCGTGGCGCCCGGCGCCAAACATTTAATCAGCGGAGAGCGCTAACTCATAGAGAGGCACGGTCGCTTTAGCCATGGCGCTGTGTCGTCATGTCTGGATGCCAACGCTACCGCACCTCGGGCTTCGGGCCGCGCGCCCTCAGGCAGGCTGGTGCAGACGCTGTTTGAGGGCGGCGAAGGTGACTTTTAGTTCTTCGACGCGGCGGAGGAGCGGTTCGTAACGCTGGCGCTCGGCGGTACAGAAGGCGGCGAGCGGTTGGAAGGCGACGGCGATCTCGTGGTAGAAGGTGTCGACGGCCTGGTGCAGGTGCTGCTCGACCGCGCGCGTTAGTTCTTTGCGTTTCGCTTCCATTTGCTCGTGGTAGGCGCCGAGGATTTTGCGGCGCTGGCTGATGGCGAAGAAGGTGCCGAGAATGGCGGCGGAACCGGCGATCACGCCGGTGACATCGGCGACCGCCGCGCTGACCATGGCGGCGAGGACGGTGGCAAGGCCGCCGGCAGCGGCGACGCCGGCGGGCCAGCGGAGCCAGGTGGCGCTTTCGGCGAAGGTCTGGGCGAGTTGTTCCTCGAGGCTGCGGCCGGCGACGCGCTCGGCGAGAGTGAGCTGGATGGTTTGCAGGAGTTCGCGGCGTTGGCGGGCAAAATCGGGGATGGTGCGGCTGAGGCGCGCTTTTCCTTCGGAGGCGAATTGGGTTTCGATCACGTCCTGCAGCTGCGGCCAGAGGGAACGCAGGTCGGTCTCGAGGAGCTGGACGGCGTTTTCGACCTGCGGCTGGACGGTGGCGCGGAGCTGGCTTTCGACGTCGTGCTGGAAGTCTTCCTGCCACTTCGCGCGGCTCCAGATGAGGCGCCAGGTTTTGAAGAAGCTGAGTTTTTCCTCGAGCAATTTGGTGCCGTGCTCGGCCGATTCGCGGCAGGCGTTTTCGATCCCGCGCATGAAGCCAGCGACCTGCCGGAGGGTCTGCTCTTTGCGCGAGTCGAGGAAAGTGGTGAGGCGCGCGAGATGTTGTTCGTCGCGCACGATCAGGTCGAAGCTGCCGGCCACTTCGTCGGCAACTTCGGTGAGCATGAGACCGGCGGTGCGTCCGGTGGATTGGAGCTTCAGAACGCGCGCGCCGGTTTCGTTCACCATCCGGGTGATCTGGCTTTCGAGCGCGGCGAAGTTGCTGTCGGCCCAGAGCTTTTCCTTGTCGACCCCGGTGGTTTTGGCGAGGAGCGCTTTCCGGGCGGAGACGGCAAAGATGGGCGGCGCGAAGCCGAGCTTCTGCACCGCGGTATCGGCGAGGTGACGCTGGATGATCTCGATCTCGCCGGGCTCGCGCAGGTCCGCCTGTTGCAGGACGAAGACGATGTTCTTGAGCCATTTTTTTTGCACGAAATCGAGGAGCGTCCAGGCGGATTGGGTCCAGGGATTGGTCACGCTGAAGACGAAAAGGACGAGGTCGGCGCGCGGGATGAAGGTCTCGGTGATGGTCTGGTGCTGCTGGACGATGGTGTTGGTGCCGGGGGTATCGACGACGTTGAAGTCCCGCAGGAATGGGATCGGCTGGTAACGCTCGACGAGGTGCGGCGAGACCTCGACGCTGCTCTCGCGCTCGCCATAGCGGAAGATGTAGACGCGATCGGTGGCGGGAAGGACGTCCACCTTCGCGAACTCCTGGCCGAAGAGCGCGTTCAGGAGCGAGGATTTGCCGGCTTTGACCTCACCGACTACGACGAAAAGGAGCGGCTCGCGGATATCGCGGAGGAGGCCCTGGAGGGTGTCGAGGCTGCCAGGGTCGCGGCGAATCTCGGTGCTGAGCTGCAGCAGGGTGCCGAGCGCAGTCTCGAGTTCGGTGCGGAGCTGCAGGTAATCGTCGGCAATCATGCCGCGTTTATTCCTGAGGCGGTGGCGTGCCCGGGGATGTCGCTTCGGCGGCGGTGGCAGCGGGGACGGCGGGCGCAGCGGAATCGGGCGCGCGCTTCACGGGGCGCGGGGTGGAAGGCGGCTTCGGCGGCGCCGGGCGCGCCATCGCGAGCAGCTCCGAGACGGTGACGAACTTGAAGCCTTTGGCCTCGAGTTGATCAAACGTGGCGGGCATGGCCTCGATCGTGCCGGGATGGATGTCGTGCGAGAGGACGATGGAGCCGGGGCGAGTCTCGCTGAGAATGCGGTGCGTGATCACGGCGGGGCCAGGGCGTTTCCAATCGAGCGGATCGACGTCCCAGATGATAACGCGATAGCCGAACTGGTCGTGCATCCAGCTTTTCTGGTGCGCGGTGATCGAGCCGTAGGGCGGACGCATCAAGGTCGGGCGGGTGCCGATCGCGGCTTTGATGGCGTCATCGGTCTTTTGCAATTGGGAACGGACCGCGTCATCGGACATTTTGCCGAGGTTTGGGTGCGACCAGGAGTGGTTCGCGATCTCATGCCCTTCGCGCGCGGCGCGCTTCAGGATCTCGGGGTGATCGGCCACGCATTGGCCGACGACGAAGAAGGTGGCCTTGATGTGATGGGCCGCGAGCAGGTCGAGGAGCTTCGGGGTCAAAGTGGCGTGCGGGCCATCGTCGAACGTCATCGCGATGTAGGGGCCGTCGACGTGGACGGAGTTAAACGTGATCTGCGGACCGGCAGGCGACGACGAGGCGGCGGCCACCTCGGGTCGGACTGCCGGGTTATCGGACCGCGGAGAGGACGTCGAATTGGCGGGCAAGGCACGGACCGGCTCGGTGACTGACGGCAGCGGCGAAGCGGCGGTGACTGGTTGCGCCCGCCCTGGCTCAGCGGCTGGGGATGGCGTCGTCTGGCTGAATCCGAGTGAGCTTGTAAGCAGACCGAGGCTGCAGAGCAGGAGCAAGCGTTGAAGAAACATTAGCCGTGGATTCGCGGGAGAAACTTCGCTGTATTTAGCAGAGCGAAGGGGCAACGCAAACGATGCCCCGGGGCGTCGCCGGGACAAAGGCGGGCGTGGTTCCAGTGCCCACGACCCGCTGTGCGCAGGAGCACAGAATACCGTCCGAGGTCGGTGTGGTTTTGCGTCGCGTAACCGGGGTCTTCACTGCGCTCGCTCCTGCTAATTTCCATTTGCCCACGTGTGGCACAGGCATTCTCCCTGTGTTTAGATCGGGCGTCTCGCCCGGTCCATGGCCGATATGTGCATGACAGCAACTCGCGGCGAAGTTGCCGAAACATCTCAGGGCTCAGCGCAGCCACTCGGCGACGAGGATGCCGGCGTAGGTGCCAAGCGCGTTGCCTAACGAGCCGACGAGAATGCCGGGCAACCGGAGTTCGTTGCGCCCGAGCGCGGTGGCGAGCACGCCCGCACTGGTGGCGCCGCCGATGTTGGCATTGGAGGCGATCGCAATGACGGCCCAATCCTGTCGCCAAAGGCCGCCGATGAGGAAAAGCAGCAGGGCATGAATACCGACGATGAGCGTGACCCATTCCAGGAGGAGAATGGCGGCCGAGCCGTTCGCGAGGAGCGCGCCCAAGTCGCAGTAGGCGCCGATGACGGCGAGGAAGAGCAGGACTGCGAGGTAGCCCAGCGTCCGGGCGCCGCGGAGCCGATGAATGGCGGGGATTTGGGCGAAGACGAGAGCGATGGTGGTGAGCACGAGCACGGCGGGTAAGACGGGCAGCTGCCGGCTGCACCATTGCGCGAGGAGGAGGCTGGCGGTGCCGAGTGCCATAAGAAGAGCGAGGCCGAGCACGCTGACCTGTTCGTGGGTTTCGAAGGTAGCGGGCGCGACGGCGGTGTTCGACTTCTGGCCGGCGCCGGTCGGGCGCGGGAACCAGCGTTGCAGCAGCCGGGGCAGCAGGAGGGTGGCGACAATCCAGAGAGTGGTAATGACGTTATCCGCCGCGTTGATCGCGGCGAAGAGAGTGCCGTCTTTCGCGACGCCATAGTGCAGCGCGACGGCGTTCAGGTTCACGCTCCCGCCAATGTAAGTGCCGGTGAACATGCCGGCGACGGCGTGGGCTTGCGGGATGCCATGGCCCGCCGGCGCGAGGAGCCAGTAGCCGCCGAGCGTGCCCACGATCGTGGAGACGGCACCGAGGCCGAAAAGCAGCAGCATGGGCAAACCGGCGAGCCGCAGTTCGCTCAGCCGCACGTCGAGGAGGAGGAAGAAAATCGCGAGCGGCGCGACGTAGCCGAAGATGCCGTCGTAGAGCGGCGGGGCGTTGGTCGAGGATGGCAGCAAGCCGAGGTTTGCGAGCACGGCCGCAGCGAGGATGACGATGAGGGCAGAGCCGAGCTGGTGGAACCCGCGCTTCTGGCAGAGCCACTCCGAAAACGCCACCAACCCCATTAGTAGCGCGAGGACGTAGAGCGGGTCCGCGATCAATGACATGGAATCACGCTAACAGACCGGGCAACCATCCTTTCAGCCATTTACTCCGGCGAGCGGAACTCGGCACTCGCAAAGGCAGCCGATTCCCAGCAAATTGCCGGCCGTGGGCGATGCGCTGACTCCGATGATGCAGCAGTACCAACGGCTGCGCGCGAGCGTGCCGGCGGACACGCTCTTGCTCTTCCGGCTGGGCGATTTCTACGAAATGTTTTTCGAGGACGCGAAGGAGGCGTCCGCGCTCCTGAATGTGGCGCTCACGAAGCGCAACGCGGTCCCGATGTGCGGGGTGCCCTACCACGCGGCACAGGGCTACATTGCAAAGCTGATCAAAGCTGGGCGACGGGTCGCGATCTGCGACCAGACCAGTGCGCCGCAGGCGGGGAAGATCGTGGATCGCGAGATCACACAGATCATCACCGCGGGGACGGTGAGCGAGTTGGATTTGCTGGAAAGCAAACGCGCAAACTATCTTGGGGCGATCTTCGCAAGTGGCGAGGTATTTGGCTTCGCCTACGCCGACCTGACGACGGGCGAATTCCGCCTCGCGGAGGTGGCGAGCCGCAGCGCGCTAGACGATGAGCTGGCGCGGGTGGCACCAGCGGAATTGCTGGTGAGCGATCGGCAGGAAGCGATGTTCGCCGGCCTTCCGGGAATGCTGGCGCACGACAGCTACGCCTTCCTGCCGGAGCAGGCGATCTTCATTTTGTGCGAGCATTTCCGGGTGCAATCGTTGGATGGCTTCGGCTGCGGCGAGTTGCACGCGGCGGTCGCAGCGGCGGGCGCGCTGGTGCATTATGTGAAGCATCAGCTCCGGCGAAAAATTGATCATCTCACCGGGTTGCGCTGCGATCTGCCGACGGCGCACGTGGCGCTCGATCTCGCGACGCAGGCGAACCTCGAGCTGGTGACCTCGCGCGGCGCGCGCGACATGAGCCTCCTCGCCGCGCTCGATCGCACGGTGACGCCGATGGGCGGGCGGAAGTTGCGCAGCTGGATCTTGCAACCGCGGCGAGATTTGGCGGAGCTGGAGCGCCGGCAGCAGATGATCGCGGAGTTCCTGGCGGAAGCCGAGCTGCTCGCCTCGATCCGCGTGGCGTTGAAGTCGGTCCGGGATATCGAGCGGGCGGTGGGGCGCTTGAGCCAGGCCTCGGGGAATGCGCGGGATTTGGCGGCGCTGCGCAATTCCCTCGAGCAAATTCCGGCGTTGAAGGGCGAGCTGCGGAAGCTGATCGAGCGGAGCGAGTTTGGGAAAGGGAATGGGTCCCATGAGTCCTATGGGACCTATCTGCACGAGCAGCTCCAGGAATTGCCGGAGCTGCTGACAAAACTGAAACGCGCGGTGGCGGAGGAGCCGCCCTTCCCGCTAAAGGATGGCGGCATTTTCCGCGATGGCTACGACCCGGGCCTCGATGAATTGCGGCGCGCCTCGCGCGAAGGCAAAAACTGGGTCGCCGAGCTGCAGGAACGTGAGATCGCGAGCACGGGAATCAAGTCGCTGAAGGTGCGCTTCAATTCGGTTTTCGGCTACTTTATCGAGATTACGAAATCGAATCTGGCGGGGGTCCCGGAGCGTTACACGCGCAAGCAGACGACCGTGGGCGGCGAACGCTTCATCACACCGGAGTTGAAGGAGATCGAGGCGCAGATCCTGGGCGCGGACGAACGGGCGCGCCAGCTCGAGTTCCAGCTCTTCCAGACTTTGCGCGACGAGACGCTGCAGGATCTGGAGGCGCTGCAACAGACGGCGGCCGCGCTCGCGACGCTCGATGTGCTCGGCGGCCTGGCCGAGACGGCGCGCCTTTACGCTTACGCGCGGCCGCGGCTGGAGGAGTCGCGCCGGCTGGAGATCAAGGATGGCCGCCACCCGGTGCTCGACCAGAATCTGGCGGACGAGAAGTTCGTGCCTAACGACACCTCGCTCGACGGCGAGGGGGCGCGGCTGGCGATTATCACCGGCCCGAATATGGCAGGCAAATCGACCTACATTCGGCAGGTGGCATTGCTGGTATTGATGGCGCAGATCGGCAGCTACGTGCCGGCCGCGCGGATGGAGCTGGGGCTGGTCGACCGCATCTTCACGCGCGTCGGGGCAAATGACGATCTCTCGCGCGGGCAATCGACCTTCATGGTCGAGATGAACGAGACCGCCAATATCGTGAACAACGCGACCGCGCGCAGCCTCGTGATCCTCGACGAGATCGGCCGCGGGACCTCGACCTTCGACGGGCTCTCGATCGCGTGGAGCGTGGCGGAATTCCTGCACGACGAGACGAAGGCGCGGACGCTCTTTGCGACGCATTACCATGAGCTGACGAAGCTGGCGGAGACCCGGAGCGGGGTGCGGAATTACAACGTGGCGGTGCGGGAATGGAACGAGCAGATCATCTTCCTGCGCAAGATCGTGGCGGGCGGCGCGGACCGCAGCTACGGCATCCAGGTGGCGCGCCTGGCGGGTCTGCCAAAGGCGATTCTGGAGCGCGCGAAAGAGATTCTCGCGCACCTTGAGCAGCCGAGCGGAGCCGAGCCCGGGACGGCCGCGAAACCGGGGCGCGGAAAAGCGAAACTGCCGTGGGTCGACAAGCCTCAGCTGGAACTGCTATGAGGTGACCTCCGATATGGCGATGAAGACCGAGAAGGAGTTGAGCGACGTCCAGCGCAGCCATTGGCTGAAGGCGGTGGCGGCGATCGAGATGCGCAACTACGGCTACGCCATTTCGCTGCTGCAAGGCATCCTGAAACAGGAGCCGGAGTTCCTGACCGGTCGGCAGGTGTTGCGCCGCGCGGAGACGTCGAAAGCGAAAGCGGAAAAGAAGGGCTTCTTTAACGTCTCGACCGCGTCGCTCGGAGTGATGAAGGCGCAGCGCGAGCTGAAGAAGGATCCGAAACGGACCATCGAGCTTGTCGAAAAGGTGCTGGAAGATGAGCCTTACAACCGCCAGGCAAACCTCCTTTTGAAGGAAGCCGCCGTCGCGGCAGGCTGGCCGGAAATCGGCGTCTTCGCACTGCAGACGTTGCTCGAGGAAAAGCCGCGCGATACAAGAATCCTGCATGAGCTGGGCCGGCTCTTCCACGAAATGGGCGAGAGCGATCAGGAGGTGCAAATCTATAACCGGATCGTGGAGGCGGAGCCCACCGACTCGGAGGCGCTGCGCCGCGGGAAGGATGCCGCGGCGCGTGCCTCGATGAAAACCGGCGGATGGACCCAGGCGGAAAGTTACCGGGATTTGATCAAGGACAAGGAGCTGGCGGTTTCGCTCGAGCAGCAGAGTCGGATGGCGCTGAGCGGGGAATCGTTAGACCAGCAGATTGCCGAGACTTACGAGCAGCACCAGGCCGAGCCGCAAAGCGTCGATCACGCGCGGCGTCTCGGGGCGCTCTGCGAGCAGAAGGAAGACTACGAAAACGCGGTCGCCTGGTACCAATATGCCGCCGAGCTGACGAATCGGACGGACGCCGGGCTGCTGCGCAAAGTCTCCGATCTGGGAATGAAACGCTCGGAACACGAGATCGGGGAGCAGGAGCGCTTTCTGGCCGGGAACGGGCCGGAGCACCCGGAATATGCGGAGCGCGTTGCCGCGCTGGAGACGGCGAAACGGGCGCGCGCCGAGCTCCTGGTGGACGAGGCGCAGAAGCGTTCCAATCGCAATCCCACCGATCTGCAGCTTCGCTTCGAGCTGGGCGAGCATTTATTGAACGCCGGCCGCTTGCGCGAGGCGCTGCCGGAATTGCAGCGCGCCCGCCAGAATCCAAACGCGCGCCTCAAGGCAATGAATTTGCTCGGCCGTTGCTACCGCGCGCTTGGGATGCTCGACCTGGCGGCGAAACAGCTGGAAGACGCCGCGCGCGAGATCCTGACGATGGATCTGATGAAGAAGGAGATCATCTACAACCTCGGCTTGGTCTACGAGCAAATGAGCGAGCCGGACAAGTCCACCGCCTGCATGAAGCAGATCTACGAGGTCGACTACGGCTACCGCGATGTCGCCACGCGGGTGGAAAGTTCCTATCAGCCGGCGCAACGCGGCGAGGGGGATTGACGTCGTCTCCACGCCCGATGGCCCGCTTCGCTTAAAACGGGTGCGTCCATTTTAAGCGGAGGGCGCGAATCGTAGGTGCCGGGGTTCCGGCAGCTATTCTAATTATCACTATGAAAAAACACGTTAACTACATCTCTCGCGCGACCGCGCTGGCCGTTGCCGCGACCGGCCTCTGCTTTGCGCAAACCGGTTGGGCGCAGGCGGCTACGACCAGCGCGCCAGCAGGCGAATCCATGAGCGCGATGGCGCCGCACGGCCAGAAGCCACGCGAGAAAAAAGACGCCGATAGCTCGGCCAAAATGCCCGCGAGCGGCGCAATGAGCAGCCAGGACCGTGACTTCGCGGTCAACGCTGCCAAAGGCGGCATGACAGAAGTCGATATGGGCAAGATGGGGCAGAAGCAAGGCGTCAGCCCCGAGGTCCAGAAGCTCGGCGCCATGATTGTCGCCGACCACACGAAGGCGAATAACGAGTTGATGTCGATCGCGCAGGCGAAAGGCTTGAAACTCGATCCCCGTCACAAGATGGAAAAGCTCGATAACAACGGCAACTTCGACAACGCCTGGCTCAGCAAGATGGTCCAGGACCACGAGACGATGACCGCCATGTTCCAAGCGGAAGCGAAGTCCGGCACCGATCCCGATCTGAAGAGCTTTGCCACGAAGACTCTTCCGACTTTGAAGAAGCACCTCGCGGCGGTGAAATCAGCCCAGAAGAAAATGGGCGTTTCCGCCAAGAAGAAGGCGTAAGCCTCGGGAAAGCGAAACCCTGTGAACGCGGCACGTCGCAAGGCGTGCCGCGTTTTTTATTTTAGCCGAAATCAATCGCGCGGCTCGTCTCTTGAAACCCGGAGCCGCAGCGCCACCCGAAGCGCGCCTGGGCTCGCAAGCGCGGGAAGCGGTGGGAGATAAAGCTGCGGATCGATTCCGGTAATCTGGAGCCGCAGATAATTTGGATGCGGCAGCTGTCTCGCATCGCCTCCGATTTCCACCTGCGCAAAACCGGAAGTCCGATCCGCTGAGAAGAGCGTCCTCGCACCCGCAGCGACCGTGATGCTGGCCAGATCGATCGTGGTGTAGGCACTCACGAAATCGATTCGTAACGGAGCGGCCCCGGCACCGGCCGGCAGCTCGAGTGCGATCTCTTTCCAGGCTTCGTGCCCGATTCGCGCCGCCACGGACTGCTCTTCGCGGTGGGAGCCATCGTGCGTGTGGAAGACCTGCACGATCGTTTGTCCCGCCACCGCCGTCTGACGGATGCTCCCATCGCGCCATTGCTGCCCGATTTGTTCCTGCAGCTCTCGCGCGCGGTCGGAGTAGTAACCAGCGAGCGCATCCGCCGCTTCGTTCGGCCCGCTCAGCAGCGGTTCGGCGGGCGCGGCGAGCGGAAGCGCGGGCGGCTTCTGCCAGACGCCGAGACCCGGGCCAGCCGGGAAGGTATACGAGCGGCCGGTCTGCCGCAGTTCGTCCCAGAGCTTCCAGACGCCGAAATCGTCTCTCCGCACGCCGATGTCGTGCAGCAACACGAGACCTCCCGCGCACACTTTCGGCAGCCAGCTTTTCAGGTCGTGCCGGACCGCTGCTTCCGTATGGAGGCCGTCGAGGTGGAGGAGATCGATCGTGCCGGCCTCAAATTGGCCGCGAGCCTCGTCAAACGAGCTGCGCCGCAGAGTCGAGAACTCCGCGTAATGCGCGGCGTTGTGCTGCGCGACTTCAGCGAACGTGGTTTCATCGTAACCGCCGCTCTGGTGATCGCCCCGCCAGGTATCGACTGCGCAGCAGCGGGTGCCGGTCTGGCATTGGGCCGTCGCCTGGCAGAATGCGAAATAGCTTTCGCCGCGATCGGTGCCGAGTTCCACGAGCAGACGCGGCCGGAGTGTCGCGACCAGGTCGTAAGCGAAGTGCAGATGATCCGTCCAGGCGCCGACTCCGTAGACCCGCGGCTGGAACGCACGCGAGGGCAAGACCGAAGGGTCGCAGGCAAGGCTCATGGCAGGGCGAGCATAACCGCGCCCTCACTTTGCCAACAGCCCGGCCGCGTTTATTGCGGGCACCGCCGAAACCCACTAAGAAGGAGCGATGCCGGAGAAGCGCCGCCTCCTTTTCGTTTCGCACGAAATGACGTTGAGCGGCGCACCGATCCATCTCGCGCATCTCGCGCAATGGCTGCGCGCACGCGGGTGGGAAATCACGGTCGTCGCGCCGGAGCCAGGCCCGCTCGGTGCCCTGCTCGATGGCATTGCCATGAGCTATGATCCGCAGCTCCTGATCGATCCTTATTACGGCGCGCTCCGCAAACTGGCGCCGCAATTCGATCTTGTGCTCGCGAATACCGTTGCCACCTGGGAAGCGGTCCAGGCCTGCCATCTCGAAGGCGTGCCGGTGGTTTGGTATCTGCACGAGACGCAGGTCGGGCTGCAACTCATGCAGCTGGTGCACATGATCGCCCCTTCCCTGCCCTTGGCCGATGCCGTCGTCACCCCCACGCAGCGCACGGCGGCGATCTATGCACCGCACCGGCACGCCCACGTCGAAGTGATTCCCTACGGCATCCCGCCGGTCGCGCCGCTGCCGCATGCCTCGCACTCACCGCTGCGCTTCGTGACGATCGGCACTTACGAACATAGAAAAGGGCAGGACATTTTGCTGGACGCGATCGTACGGCTGCCGTCGGACGTGCGGGAACGGGTGCGGTTCCAGATTGCGGGGCGAGAACTCGAGCCGGTCTTCTGCAGAGAGCTGCGCGCTCGGAGCAACGATCTCCACGTGCAGCTCGAAGGTGCGCTCTCGCACGTCGAAGCGTTGCGCTTGCTCAGCCAGGCAGACGCGCTCGTCCTGCCCTCGCGCGACGAGACCATGCCCATCGTCCTGCTGGAAGCAATGAGCCTCGGGAAAGCCGTGATCGCGACCGAGGTGGGAGGCATTGCTGAATGGATCGACGACGGCCACAACGGGCTCTTGGTGCCGCCGGAAAATCCCACAGCGCTCGCGGAAGCCATTACGCGGCTGGCGAATGATCCCGGCTTCCGCGGCTTGATCGGGATCGCCGGCCGCAACACCTTCGATGAGCACTTCACGATCGAGCGGTGCGGCGCGCGCTTCGAGAGTGTACTCCTCGAAGTGCTGGAACAGGACATTGCTGGAACCCTGTGAGACCAGGGTCCTACGAGGAATGGGTGCGGCGGTACGACACCATCACACCGGCGGAGCGGGCCGCCTTCCAGGCGGAGGAGAAGCGGCTTCGCGATCAGCCGCTGATCTCCATCCTGCTGCCGGTTTACAATCCGCAGCTTGCCTGGCTCGCCGCGGCGATCGACTCGGTACGCGCGCAAACCTACTCGCGGTGGGAGCTGTGCATGGCGGACGACGCGTCGACGCTCCCGGGCGTCCGCACCTTCCTGAAACAGCAGGCGCAAAGCGACCCTCGGATCAGGCTCGTCTTCCGCGCCAGCAACGGCCACATCTCCGCCTGTTCGAATTCTGCGTTCGCGCTCGCAACGGGCGCATGGTGTGGACTGCTCGATCAGGATGACGTTCTCAGCGAGCACGCGCTGTCGCTCGTGGCGCGTGAACTGGATGCCTTTCCCGCCGCCGGGCTTGTCTATTCCGACGAGGATTTTCTCGATGAGAGAGGCGCGCGCACGAATCCGTTTTTCAAGCCGGACTGGAACCCGGAGCTTTTCCTTGGCCAAAATTACATCAATCATTTCGGCGTCTATCGCACCGAGCTCCTGCGCGAGATTGGCGGGTTCCGTGAAGGGTTTGAAGGCTCGCAGGATTACGATCTCGCGTTGCGCTGCATCGCGCACTTGCACGAAGGACAGATTCGCCACATTCCGCGGATTCTTTATCACTGGCGGATGGTGCCCGGCAGCCTCGCTGCACTGCGCGATGCAAAGCCGTATGCGAAGGAGGCGGCCCGACGCGCGTTGAACGATCACCTCCAACGCTCCCGGATCAACGCCAAGGCGGAGCCGTGCCCGGAGAACGTGGAGTCGCACCGCGTCCGTTATGCGGTGCCGCAGCACGGACCTTCGGTGGTTGTGCTCGAGACCGGCTCGGGAACTTCTGCAGCGGAGCTGAACCGCCGCGCGAAGGCGACGCGCGCAGAGGTGCTGATCTTCGTAGGGCCGCATTTGGAATTCCCCGGATCGGAGTGGAAAGACGAGCTGGTCAGCCAGGCGCTACGGCCAGAGGTGGCAGCGGTGGGCGCCCGAATCTGGTCGGAAGAAGGAACGCTCCAGCAGACCGGGATTGTGCTCGGCCTCGGCGGTATCGCAGGCGACGCGCACCGCGGTCTGCCGCGCGCGCACCCCGGCTACTTCAACCGCACTTTTCTGCAGCGGAACTGCTCGGCGGTCTCGTTGGTCTGCTTCGCGACGCGCGCTGAAATTTTCCGACAACTCGGCGGGTTCGATGAGGCGAACCTGGCGCGGGATTTCCTGGATCTGGACTATTGCCTGCGGGCGGGGGAGCGCGGGCTGCGGGTTCTTTGGACGCCTTACGCGAATCCGATTTCTCACGCGCCCGTAGCCGATCCCAGCGCAACCTCGGCGGACGCGGATTACATCCGCCAGCGCTGGGGGATGAGGTTGCCTAACGACGGGTTCTACAACGCCAATCTTTCGCTCGAAACCCCCTTCGAGCTGGCGTTCCCGCCGCGTTGGTGGCGCGGCTCCGCCGCATCGTAGCCGGCAATCTGCGCGCGGTCCGCGCCGAAAACGCTTGTCTGCGGCGTAAACCGAGCCAGCAGATCGCCGTAGCGTTCGCCGAAATGCCGCACCAGGTCCATCTGGAAAAGATTCGTCGTGTGGATCATCGAAGCCTCGTGGCTGCGATAGAGGCAGAGCGTGTTTGGCACGAAACCGACCCGCAGATCACGCTGCGCGAAGCGCAACCACATGTCGTAATCCTCCCAGCCGAACCAGCCAATCTGGCTGAGCTGGCTGTCGTAGCCGCCAAGCTCGAGCAGATCGTCGCGCCGGAACATGGCCATGGCGTCGATATAGGGATACTGCACCAGAATCTGTGGATCCCAATCGTAGGCGGAAAGCAGCCCGATCCGGTTTTCCGGCCGACCTCGGAACCGACAGAGCAGGCTGTAGGCGGCTGCGTAATCCTCCGCGGTCATAACCGCGAAGAGCTGCCGCAGCGCGTCCGGGAAGAGCAAATTATCCGCGTCCATCATGAACACGAAGGGTGCGCGCGCGAACTCCAGCCCGGTGTTGCGGGCGTCCGCCAGCCCGGTGTTGAACTTCTTGTCCACGATCCGCAGCGGCAGCTCCGAGCGGCGCAGGCACTGCTCCGCGCGTTCGAACGAGCCATCGCTCGAGCCATCGTTCACGATCACGATCTCGGCCCGGTGGCCGAGCCGCGCGATGGCGGCCGCCGCGCTCGCCACGCAGGCCTCGACGTACGGCGCATAGTTATAGAGCGTGATGAGCACCGTAAGCTTCGGATCCGCGGAGCGGCTGAAAGCGTTGTTCTGGTGCAATTCGAGAATGGCTCCGCCGCTGGCGCGCAAACCGTTTTGTTGCTGGAGACGCGTTTGATAACCCTCCCGCCTTGCGATGATCTCCGAGCGTTCCGGTTGCTGCGGAGCGGCCCTGGATGGCGCCGCACGCCGTGCGCTGAGATCCTCGCGCAATGCGCGCCACAGCAGATGGCCGCTGGTGCGGGAAATCTTCCGGCGGAGTTCTGCCGGGAGCGCGACCGCAGCGGCATCAGGCGGGGGCGGAGCGGCGCGGTCCCGGCCTTGTTCGAACGAGCGGAGGAAACCCGCGCAGGCCTGCGCCTGCCGCAGCTCCATCTCGATGAAGCGCCGTCCGGATTCTGCGATCTGCTGACACTCGGCCGGATGCGCGAGGTAGTATTCGCAGGCCGCGATCAGATGCTCCGGCTCCACCATGACGAAGTGCCTGCCCGGCACGAGCGCGCCGTAGCCCTCGCAGCTTTCGGTGATCACGCAGCAGCCATTCGCCAGTCCGACGAGCATGCGATGCCATTCCAGATAACGCTGCTCGCCATGGTGCACGTTCAGGAGAATGCGTGCCTGGCTGAGCAGCTCGTTGCGTTGCGCCGGCTGGAGGTAGCTGCGCGACTCCGCCGTCTTCGCGAACTCGAGCGGCACGAGCCGCAGATGACACTCGTGCGCGACAAAGAAGTCGGCGTGCCGGGCGATGAACTCTTCGCGGCGCGGCGTCATCGAACCAAGGAAAACAACGTCGTAGCGCCGCTCCCGAGTCGGCCAAAGCGGCGCGTGCGCGAGCAGCGGATGATAACCGAGCGCGAGCTGCTGGGCGGGAATGCCGTGCGCGCGATACGCAGCCATCCCGAGCGGGTGGAGATCGGCTACGCCTAACGAGTGCCGTGCCCAGGTCAGGCTGCTTTGAAACCAGCCGGTTTCCGGTTGCTCAGTGCAAAGCAGACACACCTGCTGCGTCACCGCCAGCACTTCCGCGCGCGGCAATACATCCGAGAGAAACAAATGATGATATTCATGCGGTGCCACAACGATTTGCAGGGTGCCGGTTGCGGGATCGAGCGCCGGAATCTCATTCAGGCGCAAGGCCGCCTCGCATCCGATCTCGCGGAACCCGGCGGCGACGAGTTCGCCGATTTCGAGCATGAACAAATTCGACTTCGAGGTGGCGAAGAGTTCGATGCGCTTCGTTTGGGGCGGACCAGGAGACGACGGAATCGGCGAGCCCGGAGCAACCGGCGTGACGGAATTCGAGGTGAAGCGACGCTGCAGAGCGTGGCCCAGAAAGCGGCGGGTGCGAGTGAAACCAGCGCGTTCCAGCACCGCCAACGGGAAGACCAGGAGCGAGGTTTGGGCGAGTGTTTGCCAGCGGCGCTCGTGATCGAGAACTTCAAAGCGGACCAGATTCCGGCCGAGGTGAAGCTGCATTTCGAGCAGGAACCCGCTCACCGCTGCCTCGGGATTTTCCGGGAAGGCCGCCGCCGCGTCCGGCCGATTTCGCTTGCGGCGCGCGCGAAAAATTTTCTTCCGAAAAAACGGGCGTCGCACCACGGCGCGAAGGCCGTTGATTGGCTTGCCGTCGCGCCGGAAGTGCCAACCGGTGAGTGCGAGGTCGCTGCCGAAGAAGGTGCGCGGCAGCTCGCGATCGAACCGGAAGACGTAATCCTGCGCGGGGTTCATCAGGCGTTTTTCCACGGTTTCTCCGTGCGCGGCGGGAAGGCCAGCTTGAACTGGTGATCGATCGCAATCGAGAGGTTTGGATTATAGTAGGGATCGGCTTCGATCAGGTGCCCCCAGCGCTCTTGCATGTAGCCGACTTCGCGCACGAAACGCTGCTGTTTCGCGCCGGTGTCTTCGAATCCGCGGCTGGCCGATTCGTGGTGCAACAGCTCGGCATAGGGTGTCCAGACGACGAGCAGGTCGCGCTCGCGCAAACGCAGGCAGAGGTCCACATCGTTGAAAGCGACGGGCAGGTTCGTTTCATCGAAGCCGCCGATCTCCTGGAAAACGGCCTTGCGCATCACGAGACAGGCGCCGGTTACGGCGGAGAAGTTCTGGGTCAGACGGGCACGCGCGAAATAGCCATGTTGCTGCCGGAGAAGACGATGCGCGTGCGTGGCCACCCCGCCCACCCCGAGCAGCACTCCACCGTGCTGCAGCCGCCCGTCTGGATACCAAAGTCGCGCGCCGACCGCGCCGACGCCGGGCCGCGCGGCGTGGCTCACCATTTCCCGGAGCCAATCGCGGCTGATCACCTCGAGATCATTGTTGAGGAGCGCGATGAAGGAACCGCGCGCGCGCTCGACGCCGAGGTTATTGAGCTGGCTGAAGTTGAAAGCGCCTGGAACCCGCAGCACCTCCACCTGGGGCAACTGGACGAGTGCCGCGAGATACTCCAGCGTCTCCGGCTCACGGCTTTCGTTGTCGAGCACGATGAGCTCGAAGTTCACGCCATCGGTTTGCGCACGAATGCTCTCAACACCCTGCCGCAGCAAGGCCCCGCGATCCCGAGTGGGAATGACGATGGAGACCAATGCGTCGTGCGGCGGCGAGTCGTAGACGACGCGCAGGTAATGCGCGTAACCGGCCGTGACGCGCCCTGCGTTCGGCCCACGGTCGAGATGTTCCTGCACGGCGCGGGTGGCCGCGGTCTGCGCATACGGTTTCGCCACCGTATCCAAGGCAGTGCTCTTGGCAGTGACGCGCCAGTGATAGAGCACCTGCGGGATGTGATGGATCTGCGCGGGTCTGATCTGTTCGGCGCAACGCAGCGTTAGATCGTAATCCTGCGAGCCTTCGAACCCAGCGCGAAAGCCGCCCACTTTCCGCACAAGCTCGGTCGCGTAGATGCTCAGGTGCGAGATGTAATTCTGCGAAGTGAGCAGGTCCGGATCCCAATCCGGCTTGAAGTAGGGATCGCAGCGCCGGCCGTCGCGATCGATCTTGTCTTCGTCGGTGTAAAGGAATTGCAGATCTGGCCGCCGATTCAGCTCGAGCGCGGCGTAATAAAGCGCGGCGGGCGCAAGCTCGTCGTCGTGATCGAGCAGGGCAACGTAATCGCCGGTAGCCATCTCGAGAGCGTCGTTCGAAGCCGCGCAAATGTGACCATTGCTCGCGCGGCGCAGGATGCGGATACGTTGGTCGCGGCGCGCGGCGCGTTGCAGGGAGGGCCAGACGTGCGGCGCCTGAGAAGCGTCGTCCACGATGCAAAGTTCCCAGTCGGGGTAGAGTTGCCGCCGGACGGAGTCGATCGCCCGCCGGAGCCAATTAGCCTCCGATTCATAGACCGGCAGGAGAATGGAAAAGCGGGGCCGACGCGGCCAACTGCGGATCTGCCGGCGGATTTGCGTTTTGTCCCGACGCGTCAGGCGCTGGTGGAGGTAAAGCCAATCCGCGTAATTGCCGACATCTTCCACCCGGCTGCCCCGCGCCCAGAGCAGCGGACCGCGGACGTAGCGGGTGAGGAACGGTTGCCAATCGTCCCGCCCGCGGCGTGCTTCCAGCCGGAGCTTCCCCCAGCCCCCCGGCACCACCAGATCGACGAAAAACCCGCTCCGTAGCGCCGCCTCGTTCTCGATCGTGACGGCGACGTCGGGACGAAGGATGCCGTAGGTGCCGGGGAACACTTTCCCGCGCAAGCGCGCGCGAATCTCCGTCGGCTGCGGGCCGGAATTTGCGATGCACCAGCCGGAGACCCGAAGATGCCGTACGCGCGAGTTCCAGTCTTTCGGATGATCGAGCCAGAAGCTGAAGGGCGCGGATTTCTGGCGTTCGAATTCCTGCTTCCCACGATGCGTCTCGTCCCGGGAGCGCCAGAGCGCGCGCTCCGCGGGGCTGGCGCGGAAAGCGCCGGTGACATCGCGTGCGAGTACTTTTTGCCACTTGCCATCGGCCCGGCCGACTCGCAGCTCCAGCCGATGTTTCCCGTAGGGAACGAGAAGGTCGAGGGTGAAGCCGCAGCGGACCGGCGCGTTCGCGAGCTGGAGGTGTTCGAGCACGTCCGGACGATCTTGATCGAAGACGCCGGGAAACGTTTTCTTCCCCAGACGAGCGCGGATCCCCAGCAGCGGCTCGCCATTCCCCTCCAGGCACCAGCCGGTGAGCCGCAGACGCCGGAATTTCCCGCTCCAATCCTCGGGCTGATCAAGCCAGAAGTGGACTTTCGTGGATGCGCTCACCGACACACCATCCTCCGGCGGTTCGTATGCGGTCAATGCACGAGAACTCCTTGCAATTCCGGCCCGAGCCGGAACGCTCAAGTGCATGCGCAAGACGAAGATTATCTGCACGCTCGGCCCCGCCACCGAGGAGACGGAAGTCCTGCGCAAACTGATGCTGCAGGGGGCGGACGTGTTCCGCTTAAATATGAGCCACGCGAAGCATGAGTGGGTGCGGGAGCTTGTCCCCCGGATTCGCGCACTCGCGGCCGAGATCAAGCGGCCCGTGGCGATTCTGATGGATACGCAGGGGCCGGCAATTCGCACGGGCGACCGCGCGACCGATCTCCAACTCGTGCCCGGCGATATCCTGGAGTTCACGGTCCGCGGCGCACGGAGCGAGGAGGCCTATTCCGTCGACGTGAATTACGACGGCTTGATCAACGACATCTCTGCCGGCGACACGGTTCTCATCGACAACGGCGTGATCCAGCTGCTCGTCCTGGAGAAACTGCAGAACCGGATCCGTTGCAAGGTGCTGACGCCGGGCACGCTCGGCTCCCGGCGGCACATCAATCTCCCCGGGGTGCGCGTGAACCTCCCGCCCCTGACGCAAAAAGACCTTGCCGATGTGCAGGTCGGCGCAGAGCTAAAAGTCGACTTCGTGGCGCTCAGTTTTGCACGGCAACGGAGCGACGTGGAGGAGCTGCGACACGTGATGCAATCGCTCGAAAGCAAGGCGCAGATCGTGGCAAAAATCGAGGATCAATCCGCGGTCCGCGACATCGATGAGATGATCGCCGCAGCGGACGTGATCATGATCGCGCGCGGTGACCTTGGGATCGAATGTCCCATGGAAGAGCTGCCGATCATCCAGCGCAAAATCGTGAAGCAGTGCCTGCGTTTCGGCAAACCGGTCATCGTGGCGACGCACATGCTGGAATCGATGATCGAGAATCCGGTGCCGACGCGCGCCGAGATTACCGATGTCGCGAACGCCGTCTTCGAGCAAACCGACGCGATCATGTTAAGCGGCGAGACCACCGTGGGCCGTTACCCGGTGAAGTGCGTGGAGGTGTTCGATCGCGTGGCGCGGCGGATCGAGCGGAGTGGCGGCGCCGGTTACGCGCGCGACAGCCAGCTGCACGATTTGCGGCAGAAAACGGTGGCGGCCGCGGTGACGCTGGCCAATTCGTTGCCGAAAGCGAAGGTGATCGTGTTCACTCGGCATGGCACGATGGCGCGCTACGTCTCGAACATGCGCCCGGAAACCGCGCCGATTTTCGCATTCACGCCGGAAGAGCACATCTACCGTCAGCTAGCGCTCTGCTGGGGCGTCTCCCCGGTGCAACTGGAGTTTACCGACGACCCGAACAGCACGATCGAGGAGGCCGAGAATTACCTGCGCAACGCGCAGCTCACGCAAACGGGCGATAATCTCGTGGTGCTCAGCGACCTGCGCGCGGGCGATTGCCAGATCGATTCGATTCAAGTGCGGCAGGCCAGAAGCGCAGGCGCCGAGCCGTGCGACTGCGCGACAGAAGCAGAGTCGATGATGGATTAGCGGACTTCCTTTCGGCGACAACGAGGAGCGCGACGCTCTGTCGTCGCGAGGATCGAAGGGGGCCGATGACGGAGCATCGCGCTCCACCACCTGACCGCTTCCGCGGCGACGGGCCGGGGAAGCTGCCGGTAGTAGTGTCGGATGCGGTGGGAGGAGATGAGCGTCGCGTGGGAAAGCGGCGTCAGCGCGCCGCACTCCACAACGCAAGCGCAGGGCCGGGCGTTGGGAAGGCGCGGCCCGCGTCTTGGAGTGCGCCAGGATTCTGGCGCTTTTCGCCGCGCCCTCGCGGAGAGCTTCGCTCGCTCCACGCAGTTTTATTCGCCGTCCTTTAGGGCGACGCGCGTTTCGTCGCGGCCGGTGCGTGCAAAGGCGCACCCGATCACGAGCACCAGAGAGACGCTCCACAACGGCAGGACTGGAAAGAGAAAGCGGTCCTGCGTGGAGTCGAACGCAGTCGCATCGAGCCAGGAGAAGAGCGCGAGTCGCGGCAGGACCGCCGCGACGAGCAGAAGCAACGGCGGCAGGTATCCAGCCGACCGGCGCCATCCCTTCCACAGCACCGCCCACACAGCTGCGACCGCGCCGAGATGGAGCGCGATCTGAAGGAGCCAATGGACGTGGCCGATCGCATTCTCCGCTGCGCTCGAGCAAGATGGAGTGTCGAGATTGCTGCCGTGCGCCCGCCGCAATGTCATCCCGTCGTAGAGTGACGTTTCTTCCGGTCTCAGGATGCTGTCGTCGGTAATCGGCCGAATCGGCCACTGCGCGAAAACCCGCGCGCTCACGCGTAAAGCCGAGCGTGGCAGGCGCTCCAACCCGCCGGTTTGTGCAAAAGGATCAAGGAAGCCGTCAACCACGAACCGAGTGGGCAGTCTTCCGTCAGCGCACGCCGCGTTGATTTCTCGAGCCGATTTTCGGAAAAATCCCAAGGCTGTTCTCGGAGTCTTGAACAAGCCCGCTTGGCTCGCGGCCTGACGCGTCGCCCAGACAATCCACCCGGCGCCGATTTCGTGCGGCACTGCGGTTTGCCGGAAAGTCTCGACGCGCCACGACTCGCCTAGCGGTCCGTCGAGGTATGGTTGCAGTTTGGCGAAGGTGCGGCTGACGGCGAAGGCGCGGTGCAGGGTGTCGTTTGTGATTGGCGCGTAAGGCATCGGCTGAGCCGGCCGAATCCGCAGCAGACTGTGGAAGAGAGCCTGGAAACCGGGCGCGGTCATTTCCGAGCGGGCGAAGGACCGGAAGCGAACCTCGTTCGCCCCATAGAAAAGGAGGACGCCCGCCACCGCGACGGCTGCGAACGTTCCGAGCAGCCGCGCCACCACCCGCAGCTCGTCGCGCGCGAAAAAGAGGCAGGCCCAAACCATCACAAGACCTACCAGAAGGAGCCCTTCCTCGCGGGTGTTCCAAAGCAGCGCGAAGCAGACTCCAGTCGCCGCTGCGATCCAACGGCGGCGCGTCGCGAAGGTGCCGAGCAGACCGCCCAGCAGCCACCAGAGCAGCGCCGCATAGAGTGTGTCCGACATGGTGTAATCATCCAATTGGAAGCCGGCTGGCTGCAGTGCGATCGCGGCGAAGCTCAACACCGCCACCAGGCGCGGAATACCGACGGCACGCAACCCCGCGCAGAGGGCAAGCGCGCCCCCGAGTTGCAAGAGTTCGATCGCGAGCCGCTGCGGAAAGTGGAGCAGGTGCACACTTGCCAGCCAGAGCGGGTAAACGGCCGGGCGAACAAAAGCCGTCCAATCATACGAGCTGCCCCAATACCAGTGGGCCGCGGAACGCACATACCAGAGCGCGTCGTATTGCGTGGCGCTGCCAATGATCTCTTCGCCGCGCACGAGCCAGAGCTTCCCCGCGACGAGGAGCACAAGCGCGGCCCGAAAGAGCTGTTTGCCGTCTGCACGAGAGGTCACGTCCCAACCCTGCGTCAGGTCGGTGCGCGAAAGAAGATCGAAAGAGCGTCTCTTTCGCCGCCGCCTCGATGCGCCCCAGTGGAGGCCTCTACGGATTGCCGGCCACGAGCATCCCACTTGCGACGCCGCGTTCGACGTAGCCGCCCGCGAATTCGATGCTGCAAATGGTGCGATACAGAGAGTGCCCGCCGCCGGCTGCGCCACCCCTGTTTCGCCTGCACCCAACATCCTGTTGACACCCCGTAGCCCGACTCGTAGTTTCCGTGCCCTTTCCGCTGCCATGAAGACGTTTTCCGCCAAAGCCAACGAGGTCCCGCGTAAGTGGTGGATCATTGATGCCAACAACGAGGTCCTCGGCCGCGTCGCCGTGAAAGCCGCGAATCTCCTGCGCGGCAAAGAGAAGGCGATCTTTACCAATCACGTCGACACCGGCGATTTCGTTGTCGTGATCAACGCCGAAAAAGTGCGTCTGACCGGCAAGAAAGAGGAACAGAAGAGCTACATGAGCTACTCCGGGTTCGTCGGTGGTCACAAGACCGAGAACGCGAAAGCCCGCCGCGAACGCCACCCGGAATTGATGGTGGAACGCGCCATTCGCGGAATGATTCCGCACAACAAACTGGGCCGCGCCGTTTACCGGAAGCTGAAGGTTTACAAAGGCGACCTGCACCCGCACAGCGCGCAAAACCCCGCGCCGGCCACTGTCGTTTAATCCAGACAATCTCCATGGCAACTACCGAGGAATTCATCGCCACCGGCCGCCGGAAAACTTCCGTCGCGCGCATTCGAATGGCGGCCGGCAACGGCAAAATCGACGTCAACGGCAAGACGTTTGAAGAGTATTTCCCCACCCTCCCACTGCAGAACACGGTCTTGCAGCCGTTGCAGGTGGTGAAGCTGACGAATTCCTACGATCTTTCGATCAACGCCAGCGGCGGGGGGGCCACCGGCCAGGCCGGTGCGGCGCGTCTCGCGATTGCGCGCGCCTTGCTGCAGGTGGACGCAAATCTCCGCGGCACCTTGAAAGCCGAAGGGCTGCTCCGGCGCGATCCGCGGATGAAAGAGCGGAAAAAAGCCGGCCAGCCCGGCGCGCGCAAGCGCTTCCAGTTCTCGAAGCGGTAAATTCGATTCTGCCCGCTGCGCGGGAACAACCCGCCAACGCTGTGAGCGTCAGACGCAGGCGCCTGGCGTACTTTGTCGCAGCCGAGGGCCATTGCCAATCGGCGATGTCAAAAAGGACTTCCCGCTGTTCCTTCCTGCTAGCGAATGACCCCGACACCCCACGCTCGCATTCCGTTACGGCCCTTGGGTCGCTACGGCGTCGGTGCGGCTGGCGCAGACGGGCTCGCAGCAACCGCTGGCGTGGCGGCGGGCGCATTCCCGGGCGCGGCCGGGGCGGGAGGATTGGCCGGAGGTGCCGGCGGCGTGGCGGGCTTCAACGTTCTTAGATAGGAAGTGGCCGCGCCCGAAGCCACGCTCTCCCGGTATTGCGTCAGGACGGTTTCACAAACTTTCCGGGCTTCGTCGATCTGCCCTTTCTGCTTTAGAATCGGCACCTCCGCGAGAAGCGCGAGGGGCGCGGTGTAGCTCTGTGGAGAATCAGCTGCGATGCGGCGATACATCTCGAGCGCGTTGTCCGGCTGCCCGAGAGATTCCAGGTTCGCGCCCATTGCCATCTTCGCGGTGGTGAGCAACTCGTGCTTCGGATACTTGCTCACGAACGCCTGCAAAGTCGTGTTCGCCTCCGCAAACTGTTTGTTCTGCCGTTGCGCCGCCGCCAGCAGGAGGCGGGCCGAGGGAGCCGCCCCGGATGAGGGATAGTCGGCGATGACCTTTTCGTAATCGGCCGGGCTCTTCGCGCCGCTCAGAGCGGCGGCCGCCTTCGTGTCGCGCTGAGCTGTGACGTAGCGGTATCCATTGATCGCCGCCACGACGAGCAGGATCGCGACGAGCGCGCCGAAAATCGGCAGCTTGTACTTATCCCAAAAGAGTTGAGTCTCGAGAAGCGGGTCGGGCGAGGAAGTGGCTGGCTGCATGATTCGGAGCTTCGATGGGAGAAGCGAGTCGGTCTTATGCCATGCGCAGGATTTCCACGCAAGCAGCTTGCGCGGCCGGGAAGCAGGCGAACGGAGGAAGACAAAGGGTCAGCCTCGACGCCGGAGCCTTCGATCGGCAAGGCCACACGCCAGCGAAGCGACGATTTTGAGGTATGGCCGACCCAAACGATCAGTCGCAAATCCCCAGCCCGGAAAAAGATCCAGATGACTGGACCACCGGAGACGAGCCCATGACTGGCCCGCAACGCTCCTATCTGCAGACTCTCTGCCGCGAAGGAAAAGAAGAGTTCAACGAAAACTGGACCAAGGCAGAAGCGTCGAAGAAGATCGACGAGCTGCAGGAAAAGACGGGCCGCGGACGGTGAAGAGCCCGCTCGGGAAAAAGCGCGGCCGGACGCGTCAAACACCCCCTGCGACACCCAGTTAAGGAGGCAGGAAAAATTTTACAAAAAAACCTTGACCCCCGCCTGGGTTCCATCGCACGATGCTGCCGAATCCGAAAAAACAACAATATGAAACAACTGAAATCCACCCCTCGCGTCGCAATTGTGGCGCTTCTCGCGGTCAGCGCTTTTGCGATGGCGGCTTCCTCTGTGCGTGCGCAAGCGCCCGCTGGCTCTCTTTGGTACAATGGCGATTGGGACTTGGTCAATGGCTTGGCCAATGAGACCAATACCCAGGTGTCTGATGCGCGGGTTTACGATAACTTTATCATCCCGGCCGGTCAGACCTGGAACATTAGTGCTCTTTTTTCGCGCGATCTTGTGACGACCACAGTTTCCTCCCTCGCCTATGAAATTCGGAGCGGCGTTTCGAGCGGCAATGGCGGCACCCTGCTCTTCAGTGGCACCACCGCCGCTTTCACCCAGGCGGCCACCGGCCGGACCGGCTTCGGCTTCAACGAGTTTACGCTCACGGCAACTGGCCTGAACATCACTCTGCCCGCCGGCACCTACTGGCTCGCGGTGGTTCCGGTCGGAAACGGAGCCGGCCGCTCCTTCATTAGTACCACAAACGGTGCGGGTTCCGTGGGTATGCCTCCGGGAACGGATGGCAACGCTTTTTTCAACAGCGCACAATTCACCTCAAACTTCGTTTCCACGACCGACCCGTCGCTCGGCAATGGTCATGATTTCTCGATGGGTGTCATCGGGAGGGTGGTGCCAGAGCCCGCGACCTGGAGCTTGCTCGCGACTGGACTGGGCATGGGCATTGTCGCCCTGCGCCGCCGCCGTCGCTCGAGCTAAAGCAACGTAGCTTTCATCGCGGCGGTCGTAGCCTGCTGGCTGCGACCGCCGCTTTGCGTACCCGGGTAATATGTTCCAGGCTCGCCGGGATCCTGGATTTCGTCTCGCGCCCGCGAAAGCTCTCGAGCAGGCAATGGTTGACCGTGCGCTGAAAGTCGGATTTCAACGCAGTGGCGACATCAGCTTCATCACGAAGGAAGACTGACGCGCTGGACCGACTCATCGCGCTCTCTGTGGTTCGGCGTTGGACGGCTGAGGTGGAACGTTGGAGGTTCCTCCGCCATGCCGCCGCACGACAAGCTTTTTATCCCCGGACCGGTCGAGGTTTCGCCCAAAACCTGGGCCGCCTTTGCGCGGCCGCTCGTGGGCCATCGCAGCGAGCAATTCCGCGCGCTGTATCGCGCCATTCATCCGCGATTGCAGGAACTCTTCGGCACCCGGCAGCCGGTCTTCCTTTCCACCTCCTCCGCCTGGGGCGTGATGGAGGCCGCGATTCGCAACCTCGTCGGGCGCCGCGTGCTCAACTGCATGTGCGGCGCGTTCTCGGATAAATGGCTCGACGTCAGCCGCCGCTGCGGCAAGGCGGCCGAGCCGTTGCAGGTCGACTGGGGTCGCCATATCGATCCGTCGACCCTCGACGCGAAGCTCGCCACGGGTGATTTCGACGCCGTCACGCTCATCCACAACGAGACCTCCACCGGGGTGATGAATCCGCTCCCCGAGATCTGCGCCGTCGCGCGCAAATACCCGGAGATCGCACTCATCGTCGACAGCGTCTCGTCCTTCTCCGCGATGCCGATCCCGATGGACGAACTCGGGATCGACGTGCTCCTGACCGGCAGCCAGAAAGCCCTCGCCCTGCCGCCTGGGTTCGCGCTCTTCAGCGTGTCGGAGAAGGCGTTCGCGCGCGCGGCGGAGCAGAAGGATCGCGGCTATTACTTCGATTTTCTCGAGTTCAAGAAGAACCAGGAGAGCGACATGACGCCGACCACGCCGAGCATCGCGCACATTCACGCGCTGGAGTCGAAGCTCGACGACATCTTCAGCGAAGGCCTGGCGAATCGTTACGCCCGCCATCTGCGCACCAATGCGCTCGTGCACGACTGGGTGCGGCGCCGCGGCTTCGAGTTTTTCGCGGAGGAGGGCTACCGTTCCGTCACCCTCGCCTGCGTGCGCAACAACCGCGGGATCGACGTTGCGCAGCTTGTCGATGATCTGCGCGTCCGGCACCATCTCGTGATCGATGGCGGCTACGGAAAACTCAAAGGCGAAACATTCCGCCTCTCGAACATGGGCGACGAAACCGAAGAAACCGTCGCGCACTTGCTCTCGTGTCTTGACGATTGCCTTGGCCCGGTCCGCGGCTTGTAATTAAATAGCCCCCTCTTAGCATCGCGGACATGGAGCCGCCTCGCCGCTATTTGCACCACCAGCTGGACAATGGTGCTCGCTTGTGGCGATCAAACAGATTCGCCCGATGCGCGCACGGCGCTGGCGAGTTTGTATCAAGCTTGTTGGTATCCGCTCTACGCTTACCTTCGGCGGCATGGGTATCATGAGCACGACGCCGAGGATCTGGTGCAGAGCTTCTATGCGTTCCTTCAGGAAAAACATGCGCTCGCTAAGGCCGATCGTGCGCGCGGAAAGTTCCGGACGTTTTTGCTTAGCTCGCTCCAGAATTTCCTTTCGCACGAGAATGAGAAGGCGCGCGCGCAGAAGCGTGGCGGTGGGCGCGAACTGATCTTCCTGGATGCGATGGAAGCAAGAGAGCGCTACCGCCTGGAGCCGCCCGATGCTGCCACGCCAGAGACTCTTTTCGAGCGGCGTTGGGTGCAGACCTTACTCGCGCAGACGCTCGCCCGCCTTCGGGCGGATTTTGCGACGCGCGGCAAGCAGCGGCTGTTCGAAGGCTTGCCGCCATTCCTGACCGCAGAAACGGGCGAGACATCGTATCAACGCACGGCCGACGGGCTGGGCTTGCCGCTCAGCGCGGTGAAGACTTGCATTCGCCGGATGCGGCTCGATTACCGCTCACGTTTGCGGGAGGAAATCGGTCGCACGGTGGCGAGCCCGGACGAGACCGACGACGAGCTGCGTTATCTGCGCAAGGTGCTTGCGGACTAGCGGCGATGCACTGCGCTCGATGCGACGCCGACCTGGCGGGCAAAGCCGTCGAGGGACTGTGTCCCGTCTGCCTGCTCGATGGACCGGAACAAACGCCGTACGTGAGCGACTTCGGGATTGCGAAATGGATGGGCCGCGAAAGCGCGCTCACGCTCTTTCCGACGGCTCTCGGGACGCCGCATTACGTGGTCTACGACGCGCGCACGGTCACCCTGCTGGCGAACCTGGAGACCCCGCGGCCCGGCGCGTCTCGAGCATCTGCGTTTCACGGGCGACGGCCAACAGCTCGCGGCGTTGGGCGTAGGCCAGATCGTGCAGCTCTGGGACATCCCCGCGGTTCGCCGGGAACGGCGGGCGCGCGGGTTGGATTGGGAGTGAACCCGGGAATGTGGGAGGGGCCTTAGTGCCCCGCTCTTTGAGCTGATGAAGTCCTGGGAATCGGGGCGCTAAGGTCCCTCCCACATTCTTCTCCCACATTTATCTGGAACTAAACGGCGCGGTTCCGTTAAACTATTACATGCGCACAACACGATTCGCCTCCGCCACCGCCGCTTTGCTCCTCGGGCTTGGCAGTGCATTCGGAGCGGATGAAGATTTCACCAAAGACGTCCCGAACTCCGCCGATCATCCCGCGCTCAAGCGGTTAAAAGATTCGGTCATCGTCTTTTACGAGAAGCAGGCCTTCAACGAACAATGCGTGGCGCTCGAGAAAGTGGTCTTCGATTACGACACCCAGAAGTTCCTGCCGTTTAAGCAGGAGATCGTGGAAGGGCCGCAGACGCGGATCCTCTATCGCGCGCCGAAAAACGCCTCCACGCTTGAAGTTCTTCGCCAGTATCAGGCCGACCTGAAAGAGCAAGGCTTCGAGAATCTTTTCGAGGGCAAGGGCGGAACCGACAGCACGCTGGACAATGGCTACGACCGCTTCCTGAAGCAGGTCTACCAAAGCCATGGGCTGCCGGGGAAGATCTACACGACGCTCTCGCTCAATAACGATTTCCGCTACACCGCGCTGCGAAAATCCAGCGGCGCTGGCAAGACTTACGTCTCCATTTTTGCGGTTTCGAATACGGAGTGGCACGACGAGTTTGGCACCGAGAAAGGGCAGGTGCTCGCGCTCGTGACGATCACGGAGCAGAAGGGAATGGCGGATCGCATGGTCAAGGTGTCCGCCGCGGAGATGGAGACATCGCTCTCGAAATCGGGACGCATCGCGCTCTACGGCATTTACTTCGATTTCAACAAAGCGGAGGTGAAACCGGACTCAGGCGAGGCACTGGCGGAGATCGGGAACCTGATGAAATCAGATCCCGCCTTGAAGGTGCTGATCGTCGGGCACACCGATTCGATCGGCGGTTTCGAGATGAATAAGACGCTTTCGCAACGACGCGCGGAGGCTGTGGTTGGGGCATTGACCACGAGCTACGGGATCGCCGCGCAAAGGCTGTTTCCAGTCGGCGTCTCGTTCGCCGCTCCCGTCGAGAGCAACGAAAATGAGGAGGGTCGCGCGAAGAATCGCAGGGTCGAGCTGGTGAAGATTGTCGAGAAGTAACACACAATTTCCGCACACGGCGAACCATTACTCAGTTTATGAAATTGCTCACTCTGACTGCTTGCAGCGTGTCGGTTGCGTTTTCCATTTTCGCGCAGGTCCCTCAGACTGGGACTTCGGACGTTTGGGGCCAGTCCCCTCAAGGGAGCGACGACAGATTTTCCAACCCGAAAAGCAAACTTTATGCGGGGCCCGACGGATGGTTCAATACCGGAGAGGTGCGGGCTACAGTCAGCAACGCCGCCAAAACTGCTTACAAATACACCGCCAGTTTTCAACTAGTGAGCGGCGATTACACCGCCGTGAAGGATCTCCTTGTCCTCCAAATGGAATTTGGTACTGCGGCCCTGCCGAAGCCAGGCACTTACAAGGTGAGCAGCAAGGGAGACGCCGCGGAGAAGACGGTGCATTTTTCCTTCTCGGATGTTAGCGATAGCCAACTTAAGGAATGGTCAGCGAAGGATGGCGCCGGCACTCTCACCATTTCGCTGGTCAACGGCTTCACCTATTTCACCTGTCGCAACGTGGTGCTGCAACCCACTGGCCTGAGTAACAAGGGTGAGATGAAGAACCCGATGACGCTCGGTTTTGAAGGCGCCCTCCCTCCGCAGTCATGAGTTTCATACAACCGCACAGTGGGCTGCAGGTGCGGTGTTAAACATGAGCCGGAAGGGGCATTTTTACTCGGGGAATACGACCTATGAAGCGCAAACTCATTACCTTGTCATTAGGGACTTTCACCGCCGTCGCGATCAACCTTTCGAGAAAGGCTTAAACTTTCCGCAGCGCTTCCGTTAGCAGATAGGTAAGTGAAAACTCCACGCCCCTTCAGTCCCGCCCCTCACCTTCCTCCTACTCTTCGCCTTTTCGCGCGCGGAGGCTCAGCTCAGCTATAGCGTCACGGATCTCGGGACTCTGGGTGGTGCCACGAGCACGGCCAACAGCGTCAATGCCGCTGGGGTGGTTGCCGGTTACGCGCAAACTGCGGATGGTTCCGCGCACGCCTTCGTTTACCGGGACGGCCAAATGCGAGACCTCGGGACGCTCGGAGGCGCCGGTAGTACCGCCGTCGCAAACAACCTCGTTAATATCGCCGGCGCGGCCGACCTCCAGGACACGAGTGTTTTCCATGCCTTCATTCATTCCGAGCAGGGCGTGACGGATGCCGGAACCTTGGGAGGAGACTAGAGCCGCATCCTGGGACTAAACACGCCTCGGGAACGAGCGGCGGCGGCTTTACGATCGATCGGCCTCCCGGGCAGTTCCCCCCGAAGGGGCCGCCCATCCTACGTGTTCCGCCGAAGGCGCCTCCTACGATTCCGCCGCCTGTCGTGGTGAAGGACCCGCCTGTCTTCAAGGTTCCACCAAAGGCGCCCTCTATGGTTCCGCCGTCGCTGATTCGGAAGAGACCGACACCAACACCAACGCCCTATGTCCCACCGCCAGTGAAGTAATCCGGTATTCTACGAAGCTCTGTTTGACGAGCACCGCATGGGGTTTTTTCTGCCGCGCGGATCGCTCCGCGCGCGGTGACTCTTACATGGCTCTTTTCAACCTTACCGGCACTCTGTTGCCAAAACGCAGGCGGTATCTCCGCACGATAAGCTTTTCATTCCGGGACCGGTCGAGGTCTCGTCGAAAACCTGGGCCGCTTTCTCGCGCCCGATGATCGGCCACCGCAGCGAAGCCTTCCGCGAGCTGTGCGTCCGCAGAATGGAGGCCCGAGACGCCCCCTCCGGAGCCGTTCAAGACGTCGAGCGCGAAGACGTTCGTGACCGCGTAGTTGCCGAGATTGATGGACTGCGCGGAGGCGCAGTTTACAAAACGAGGGCGAAAACCAGGTGCAGGAGTTTTATGATATAACGGCAGTGGTCCCGACGCTCTAACCGCGGCGTTTGCGAGCCGCGACACCGAGCAGGGCGAGCCCGCCGCCTACGAGCAGCGCGTAGGTTTGCGGCTCTGGAACAACGCCCGGAGAGCCGATTTCGTTAGGATCGTTGGCCGCGACGAAAGCGCCGTTCGAGCCGACGGCGCTGAGCATGGAAATAGAGGTGCCATTTAGCCCGGCCGAATTGTCAAAGGTCTGAAACGGAGCCACACCGTCAGCCGCACCAAATGAAATGCTCGCCTGCAAGGCGCCGCCAGCATTGAAGATGTTCACCGCGTCTCCGCTCGTGCTCAAACCAACTCCAGTCCCGGAGTAGTTGCCGATCTGGAGTCCGGCTGGGGGCGAGCCTCCGAACCATGTCATGAGGAAACTGGCCGTGGCGGGATTCTCCGTGAAGATGACCGATTCACCGGGAGCGATCACGGTGATGCCGGTCAAAAGGACGCTTGAGCTAAAGGCGCCGGAGCTGTCGTCCATTCTCCAGCCGGTGATATCGATTGCGATCGTGCCCGTATTCGTGAGCTCAAACCAGTCGGTCGCATAGGGCGAGTTACCGCTCGCCCATGGGGCGACTTCAGTGATGCGGAGCTGGGCCTGGGCCGAAACGGTCGTGGCGAAGACGAGGGCGGTGAGGAGGAGAAGAGTTTTCATGGCGGTGGGGTTCTGCGTTGTTTTGATAGCGCGGCGATTTTTGCGAATTCCGCTCTGCCGAGCAATTTCCGGCTTGTAAAACCGGGCTGACGTTTGTGGCGAATAGGTGACACCGCTCGGGCCGAAGAGAATCCAGCGAAGACCGAGCGGTATTCGCAGCATCGCGAGATATGTCGAACGCCGGATTCATTTCAATTTTAGCTGCTTTTGGAAAACTGACGCCGTTGAACTTTGCGCTGGTCTAGGAGCCGCCCATCCTGCGCGAGCTGTGGCAAAAGGGACGAAGCGCAAACCAGAAGAAGCAGTTCCGCAGTCACGCCCCCCCGGGGCCGGAGATGGGAAAGCGGCTCAAGCTCCGCATTCTATGCTTCCGCAATGTCCGGCGCGCGATTCCTATCCGTGTCCGTCTTGATCCCGTGGCCAAAAAAAACGACGGCACCGGAGTGCGCGCGCATCGAAAAAAAGGAAGGGCGCCCTCGTTTCCGAGAACGCCCTCCATTTCAATGGCGATAAGCCGAATTCTGTCGCTCGATCGCTCGAGCGGATGATCATTTATCTCAGCCCGCTTGCGCGAGCCGCCCGCTTCCGCTGGGGGGCGGAACCGTGATGCGACGAAACCCGAGGATCAATGGACCGGCTGCCCTCCCTCTGTTCTGTCTTGCACCGCATGGGGTTTTTCCTGCCGCGCGGATCGCTCCGCGCGCGGTGAGCTCTTACCTCGCCTTTTCAACCTTACCGGCACTCTGTTGCCAAAGCGCAGGCGGTATATTTTCTGCGACACTTTCCGTCAGCGCCCGCTTGGGCGAGCGCTGCCCGCGTGTTCTACGCGGCACGCTGCCGTTTGGTGTTCGGACTTTCCTCTGGCGAAAGCGTTGCCGCCTTATGCCAGCGATCATCTGCCATCGGGGGGAATCTATTGGGATAAGGAAAGCAGGAAAGCACGAAGAAGATGAATCTCGGAAGGCTGGATCACTGCCCGCCCAGTGTCTCGATCCAGTGGGCGACGAAGAACTTCTTCTCGCTGGGCAGGAAGGTCTTCGAGCTGCCTATCATCGGGCGCAGCGCGGTCGTCATCTGCAGACAGACGAGGACGAAGATGACATTCCATATCTTCAGATGACGGCTGCGTCCGTTCCCGAAAAATCCTGCCGCCGCGGAGAGCAGGCGAAGCCCAAAGCTGACGCCAATGAGCCAGAAGAGCAGATGCAGTGTGCCCATCAGCGCGACGGAGTCGGTTGATTGCGAGAAGATCCAGCTCACCGGCGCAAAGCCAATCAGGAGCAGCGCGGTGAGGCAGACGGCAGCGAACATGAGACCCGCGATGGTACGAATGCGCGCTTCGATGCCGTCGAGGCAGCTGAAGATGTAGAGGCTCGGCAGGCAAATGAGCATCGCCAGCAGCGTGCCCAGCGCCATCTTCGCAGGCGCGATGAGCAACTGTGCGCCGCCGGTTAACGTGCCGACGACCACGCCATACAGCGCCATGCCAGTGAGGCCGAGCCCGAGCAGCCAGAGGGACAAGGTGGTGGCGCGGTTTTGCTGCAGCTCGTAGATGACGCGGCCCGGATGCTTCAGCAGGGTCTCGAGGACAGAAGCGGGATTCGGTGGCTCGGGCATCGCCTCGAAGGTGAGGCCGCGGGCGGGGCGTTGGGGTGGGATTGGTGGTGGGTTCATGTGTGTGGTCTTGGTTGTGGTGGTGGTTTAGAAAAGGTTTCCGACTGCGCGCGCCACGGCTTCGTAGAAATTGCCGCGCAGCGGATCGTCGCGGAGGAACTGCACCGCGATCTGCGGCGTCCCGATGAAGGGCCGCAGCACCCAGGCGAGTTGCGCGCCAAGCAGGAGGTTACCCGCCAGCCAGCTCATGAGCACCCGTCGCGCGGTCGCGCGATCACCGCTCATGCGCTCGAGCAACCCGAAGAGGCGGCGGTTACCGATCACGCCCGCGTAGGCGATCAGGGACACGTGCAGCAGCAGGGTCATGCTGTGCCCGGCGGTGGCGCGAGAGGAGCCGAGCGCGGGCGCGTTCCAGATCGCGAACCATGTCGCCGGACTGAGCGCACCGAGGATGAGCGCGGCAGTCGCAAAGCTCATCAGAATCGCAAGCGACGTCTCTCGGAAAGAGAGCCGGGAGCCGAGCAGCTGCGCGAGCATTCCATTTAGGAGCGCGTTACCGGCACACGTCAGGAAAATCAGGAGCGGGAACTTCGCGGCCGTGGAGAGCGCCTGGAGCGGTGCCCGCCAGATCCCTATCGTCGCGCCGTAGAGTCCGCAGCCGATCAGAATCACGAGCACACAACGCGCGGCGCTGCCCGCGTTGAACTCCGCCAGCCAGCGGGCGGTCTCTTCCGCGTCGCCGCGCAGGAGCAGCCGGGCGAGCGCCATCATGCGCGAGCGATCTCCAGCAGCCGCTCATGCACGGCCGCGACGGTTTCCCCGAGCGTCGACGTGCCGGCGGTCAGCCCGACGTTCTCTGCCCGGGTGAACTGCCCCGCGCGCAGCTCCTCCGGTCGCTCGATGTGAATGGCGTACCGTCCCGCGGCCTGCGCAGCTTGCACGAGCTGTTGCGTATTGTTGCTCTGCTGCCCGCCCACCACCACGATCGTGTCGCAGGTCGCGAGCAGCTTTTGCAGCGCGTCCTGCCGATTCTTCGTCGGCTGGCAAACCGTGTCGCAGAACTTCACCTCCGCCTCTGGTCGCGCACGGCGAAGCGCGGCGACCATCGCGAGCACGTAACCGATGAGCTGCGTCGTCTGTGCGATGACGCCGAAGCGCGATTCGACTGCTGGGAGCTGCCCGATCTGCGCTTCGGACTCGATCACCATCGCACTCGGAAAATCTCCAATCAGCCCCTGCACCTCCACGTGGTCCCGCTTCCCGATGACGAGCGGGAAGTAGCCGAGCTGCACCAGTCTGCGCAGCTGCTCGTGCGCGCGGCGGACGAGCGGGCAGGTCCCATCTGAAACCTGAAACCCGGCCGCGCGCCAGGCCTGCCGCTTCGCATCCGAGGCGCCGTGCGCCGTGATCATCACCTGCGCGGTGGCGGACGCGCTCAGCTCCTCCAGGTGTCCCTCGCGCACCCCACGTGAACGCAGCCGGGCGCGCACCAGCGGGTTGTGCACCAGCTCGCCGAGAACCGTCAGCGGCCCCTCACCTGCGAGCCGCTCGGCTTCCGCGATCGCATCGCGCACGCCAAAACACATCCCTAAATGTTGCGCGAGAATGATTTTCATAAGGTGGAGATGAGGTCTTTTACTTTGTCTTACAAAGCCTGTGGGCAAAATTTTTCAGCGTTTACCGGCTTTCACGATCTGCTCCAGGACGCTGATGTAATCCTGAAAAGACCTTCGCCCTTTCACGGTTAACGAATAGCTGGTCTGGGGCCGATCGAGCATCTCCTTCGTCACCGCCACGAAACCGGCATCGTGCAGAATGCGCAGGTGCGTCACGAGATTCCCGTCGGTCAGATTGAGTTCGGCCTTTAATTCCTGGAACGGCCAGCTCACCCGTGTGGCGAGCAACGTCATGATGCCGAGCCGCGCCTTCTCGTGGATGGCTTTGTCGAGCTTGTCTAAGTCGAGCATCGTTCATTCGGGAGCGAGCGACTCGGCGGGAGGAGCCTGGCGGCGCCAGGTGCACGCGGCATAGACGAGATGAAAAAGACCGAAGGTGAGGCCCATCGGCACGACCGCGCCGAGATTGTTATGCAATTCGTCCGCGAAACGGAACCCGGGCGAGCTGAGCAGGAGGAGCCAGACGAGGGCCGCGACGACAAAACTCCAGCCGAGCACCGAAAGCGAACGGGGCGCGAAGTTCATGGTCGAGAGAAGCGCGAGCCCATAAAAACCGATCCAGCTGAGCGCGAGGAGGAAGCTGTCTTCGGTCCGTTGCACCGGATCGCGCCAGACAACGAGCGAGACGATCGCCGCCACCAGAATGACTGGGAGAAGCGAGCGAAGCGCGAGACGGAGACCCGGAGAGAGAAATGGCCGCTGATCGCGCTGCGCTTCACGCCAGATGAAAAACGTGTTCGCTGAGAGGACGATGGCGAGGGCGAGCAGCCACGCCGGAGTGAACTCGCGCGCACTGAATCCCGCGCTGAATCGATCCGCGTCGGCGCTGGCGGTGGCGGTCCAGGCGAGCCAGGACGAGGTCGCGAACGCCGTGACCCCGCCGACTAGCGCGGTGGGCGCGGAAATTGCGCGGTAGATGGTAGCGCGCTCCATCAGGGAACGGATCGCGCGGAGGTGCTCTTCGGCTCTGGTCCGCTCGTTCATAGCGATACTTTGTATTACAAAGTCACGAATCAGGCAAACTTCATTTTTAGAAAAATTTCACCCGCCCCAGCCTGGCCCACGCGCGTTGAGCAGAAAGAGGACGATCATCGCGAGCGCGATGGCCAGTTTTCCCACGGTCCCGGCCAAATTTCCCAGGAGCGTCCCCCAGCCAGCTTTGCCGGCTTTGATCAGGCGCTGACCCGCGATCAGCTCGCCGAGGACTGCGCCCACGATCGGCAAAACGAGCAGGGTCACCAAACCGGTGAAGATCCCGGCGATCCCGCCGAGCACCGCGCCGATCACGCCCCACTTCGTCGCGCCAAAGTATTTCGCGCCCCAATATCCGGCGAGCGCATCGAGGGCGTAGGAGAGCAGGGTGAGCAGAACGAGGCCGCCGAGGGCCCACCAGCCGACGCCGTTCTCCGGCCCGGCGAGGATGCGGTGGACGATCGCCGCGGCGAGAATAATCGTCGTGCCGGGGACTACCGGCAGGACGGAACCGATGAGGCCAAGCGCCATCACGACAACGGCCGCAAACCACCAGAGCAGATTCATTGTTCGTCAGGCGCGCCTGGCTCTGTTTCTGCAAATCTTTTGACCCTGTTCATCGCGTTTCTATACTGCTGCGTCCGCGTATGCAGAGCGGAACTTCACTATGGCACTATCCGTCGGCAGCAAAGCACCAGATTTCACCCTTCCCACGAAAACCGCGGACGGCCCGCAGCAGATCACGTTGAGCGAACGCTTCGGCAAAGGAAACACGCTGCTGCTTTTCTTTCCGATGGCTTTTACCGGCACCTGCACCGCGGAAATGTGCGGCGTGAGCATGGATATGTCGGCTTACAGCAGCCTGCAGGCGACGATCTACGGGATCAGCGGCGACAACCCTTTCGCGCAGGAAGCCTGGGCGCAAAAGGAGAAGATTACCGTCGCTTTGCTGAGCGATTACGAGCATCACGTCGCGCGCGCTTACGATGTCGCCTACGACTCGTTTCTCCCCCAGCTCAATCTCCCGATGGGCGGCGTGCCGAAACGCGCAGTGTTTGTGATCGATCGCACCGGCGTGATCCAATATGCGGAGAGCAACGACGACGCGCGCGCGCTGCCGAACTTCGACAAAATCAAGACGCGTCTAGCGGAGTTGACATGAACGACGAATTCCAAACCCTCCAGAAATTCGATGCCGGCAGCGGGCACGAAGGCTACTTCCATTCCCTCCCGGCGCTGGAGAAACAAGGCCTCGGCGCGATCGCGCGACTGCCGGTCAGCATCCGTATCGTGCTCGAGTCTGTCCTGCGCAATTGCGACGGCAAGAAGGTGCGGCGGAAAGATGTCGAGACGCTGGCAAATTGGAATGCGAAGCAGCCCGCGAACGAGGAGATCCCGTTCGTCGTCGCGCGGATCGTCTTGCAGGATTTCACCGGCGTGCCGCTGGTGGTCGATCTCGCGGCGATGCGCAGCGCGGTGCAGCGGCTCGGGGGCGATCCGAAAATCATCGAGCCGCTCGTTCCGGTCGACCTCGTGGTCGATCACTCCGTGCAGGTCGATTTCGCCGGCTCGGCGCAGGCGTTGCAGTTGAACATGGAGATGGAGTTCAAGCGCAACCGCGAGCGCTACCAATTCCTGAAGTGGGGCCAGCAGGCCTTCAAGACTTTCGGTCTCGTCCCGCCCGGCATCGGCATCGTGCACCAGGTAAATCTCGAGTATCTGGCAAAGGGCGTCCTCCATTCCCCGATCACTGATCACCAATCGCCGCTCTACTACCCCGATACGGTCGTCGGCACCGACTCGCACACGACGATGAGCAACGGCCTCGGCGTCGTCGGCTGGGGTGTCGGTGGCATCGAGGCGGAAGCGGGCATGCTTGGGCAGCCGGTTTATTTCCTCACGCCGGAAGTGGTGGGCGTGCACATGAGCGGCGAACTGCGCGAAGGCGTCACCGCGACCGATCTCGCGTTGCACATCACGCAGATGCTGCGCGCGCAGAAAGTGGTCGGGAAGTTCGTCGAGTTCTACGGCGAAGGCGCGGAGTCATTGCCCGTGGCGGATCGCGCGACGATCGGAAACATGTCGCCCGAGTACGGCGCGACGATGGGCTTTTTCCCGGTCGACATTGAATCGGTTACTTACTTGCGTGCGACCGGCCGCACGGAAGAACAATGCGCGGCTTTCGAGAATTACTTCCGCGCCCAAAACATGTTCGGCATGCCGCGCCAAGGGCAGATCGATTACAGCGTCGATCTCGAGTTGAATCTCGCCGACGTCCAGCCAAGCGTGGCCGGACCAAAGCGACCGCAGGACCGAATCAACCTCCCCCAGCTCGGCGCCACCTTCCGTTCGCTCCTGGCCCAGCCGATCAAGGATGGCGGCTACGGCAAGAGCGAAGACTTGTTAGGCAAACGTTTCCCGCTCGAGCTGAATGGCCACGCCCATCCGGCCAATGGCGAGTTGGAGGAAGCGAGCGTGGCCAGCGCGACCGACACCGGCGAAGGGATGATCGCCGGCGGCCAAAAGCTTGGGAAAACGAAGGGCGATGTGGAGATGATCACCAACCGCCCGACCGCCACCCCGGCCGACATGCTCGCCGAAACGCACGCGAAAGAATTCAAGGAAGGACACGCGGAGATCGGCCATGGCAGCGTCCTCATCGCCGCGATCACCAGTTGCACCAACACGAGCAACCCGAGCGTGATGCTCGCTGCCGGTTTGCTCGCAAAGAAAGCGGTCGAGCGGGGACTGCGCGTCGACCCGGCGGTGAAAACTTCGCTCGCGCCCGGCTCCCGCGTCGTGACCGATTACTTGAACAAAACCGGCCTGCAAGAGTATCTCGATCATCTCGGATTCCAGACCGTCGGCTACGGTTGCACTACCTGCATCGGAAACTCCGGCCCGCTCGATCCGAAGATCGAAAAGGCGATCAACGAGAACGATCTCATCGCGGCCAGCGTCCTTTCCGGCAACCGCAACTTCGAGGCGCGCGTCCATCAGAACATTAAGGCGAACTTCCTCATGTCGCCGCCGCTGGTGGTCGCCTTCGCCCTCGCCGGCCGGGTCGACATTGACCTTTCCAAGGACTCGTTAGGCAAAGACAGGGACGGGCAGGACGTTTACCTGCGCGACCTATGGCCGACGCTCCAGGAGATTCGCGACACCCTGCGCACCGCTCTCACGCCGGATGTCTTCCGCCGGTTGTATCGCGACTTTGCGGCGCAGAACCCGAAGTGGAACGAGATCCCCTCCAGCGTGGGCGAAATTTACGAATGGGACGAGAAGAGCGATTACATCCATGAGCCGCCCTTCTTCCAGGACTTCGGCATGGAGGCGGGGCGAATCGAGGAGATCACGAATGCGCGCCCGCTCGGGATTTTTGGCGACTCCGTTACGACCGATCACATCTCGCCCGCCGGCGCGATCAAAGCCACTTCCCCCGCCGGAAAATACCTGAGCTCGCGCGGCATTGAGCCCGCCGACTTCAACAGCTACGGCTCACGTCGCGGGAACGATCTCGTCATGACCCGCGGGACCTTCGCGAATGTACGGATCAAGAACCTGATGGTGCCCGGCGTGGAAGGTGGCGTTACGAAACACCAGCCGGACGGCGAACAAATGTCGATCTACGATGCGGCGGTGAAATACCAGCAGGCAGGGACGCCGCTCGTCATCCTCGCGGGTCACGAATACGGCACCGGCTCGAGTCGCGATTGGGCGGCGAAGGGGACTCGTTTGTTAGGCGTGAAAGCGGTCGTCGCGGCCAGCTTCGAGCGCATTCATCGTTCGAATCTTGTCGGCATGGGTGTGCTGCCGCTGCAGTTCGCGGAGGGCACGAATGCGCAAACGCTCGGCCTCGATGGTTCGGAGACCTACAGCATCACGGGGCTGTCCGACGAGATCCAACCCGGGCAAATGGCAACGCTCGAAATTGCGCGGAAGAATGGCGGGAAAGAATCGGTGCCCGTGAAGCTGCGGATCGATACCGCGATCGAAGTCGATTACTACCGTCACGGAGGGATTTTGCCGTTCGTCTTGCGGGAACTAGTCGCGCGAAAATAGCTCCCTGCGGTCGCCAAATTCCAAGCTCCAGAGAAACTCCAAGCTCCGGGAAGCGCGCGGCTGCGCTTGGGATTTGGAGCTTCCCTGGGATTTGGGAGCTTGGGATTTGGAACTTTCTTCATGCTCCTCCCCTCTTTCCGCGGCCTGAGTGCCATCCTCTTTAAAGAGTTCATCGCGATCCTGCGCGATCCGATGACGCTCTTTTTCATGCTCTTCCCGCCGCTGATCGAGATGATCGCTTTCGGCTATGCGCTCGATAACGACGTTAAACACATGGCGATGGTGGTCGTGAACGAAGATCGCACCGTCGAGAGCCGGCAGTTCCTCGATCGCTTCGTGAATACGGAGACGTTCCGGATCGTCGGCGAAGTGGAGAACGCCGAGCAGGCCGCGAGCGAGATCCGCAAAGGCCGCGCCTACGTCGCGCTGCAGATCCCGCCCCACTTCACGCGCGATCTCCGCGCCGGTTATCCCGCCCAGGTCCAGATGTTGATCGACGGGTCGAATTCCACCACTGCGCTCCAGGCGCTCAACACCGCGGTGGCAGTCGCGCTCTCCCAATCCGTGGAACGCCTGATGCGCGACAGCGGCGTGCGCCACGTGCCGGTCGAGGTGCGTCCGCAGATGCTTTACAATCCCACGATGCGCAGCCCGAATTTCTTCGTGCCTGGCGTGATCGGCGTGGTGCTGCAAATCGGGACCACCTTCGCGACCGCGATGGCGGTGGTGCGTGAACGCGAGCGCGGAACCCTCGAGCAACTGCTCGTCAGTCCGCTCAGCAGTTGGGGCTTGATGCTCGGAAAGCTCATTCCGTATCTCTGCCTCGGTATGACGATGGCGGTGCTCCTTTTCGGCATCATGCGGTTCGTCTTCGCGGTGCCGATCGCCGGCAGCGTAACTGCGATGCTGCTGGCGACGCTGGTCTATGTCTTTGCACTCCTGAGCCTGGGTCTGCTCGTCGCGACCAAAGCCGAGAACCAGATGCAGGCCTTGCAGATGTCGATGGCGTTTATCCTCCCGAGCGTTTTCTTCTCCGGCTTTATCTTTCCGCGCGAGACGATGCCGGCGATCTTCTACGCGATCGGCGCGGTCATGCCTACGACATATTTCATCTCCTTGATGCGCGCCATCATCCTGCGCGGCGCGACGTTTTTCGAATACTGGCAGCCATTCGCGATCATGACCGGGATGGCGATGCTGCTCTTCTGCGTTTGCGCATTGCGGTTCCGGAAAAAGATCGCGTGAGCAGCGAAGTGATTTCGCAGATTTGGACAGTCGGGCACTCGACGCGGACCGCGGATGCCATCCGCGATCATGTGCGCGGAGGCGGTCTGGTGGCGCTGCCATCGCGCCGCTGATCTCCGATTATCTGCAAATCCGCGGGATCGCGGTTCGGCAGATTCTGGCGGCGCACAAGACCGAACCGCACCCGTTTACCTCCGCGGCCGATACTGCCGAGGGCCGGCTCAGCTACGCCGTTCATTCGTAATCCCAGCGCTCCGCGTCTATTGAACGGCATGTTGTCCGATGAATGGTTCGTGCGGGTGCAGGGGAAGGAATATGGCCCCGTCGATCTCGAGACGCTCCGCGAATGGCAGGCCGACGGGCGCGTTGTCCCGCAAAACGAACTCCGCCGCGCCGACGAAACCGACTGGATTCTGGCGGGCGCTGTCGCAGAACTTTACCCACCGCCGCCGCTGCCGACGATCGACGCGCGTTATCTCGCTCCGCGAACCTTTGCGCAGATCCTGCTCGATACCTTCCGCCTCTACGCGCGCGGCTTCCCGCAACTGTTCGGCCTTTCGCTGCTCGTCGCCCTCCCGTCACTCGGTTTTCAACTCTGCATGCTCTTCGTCGATACCACCGCGGCCCCGGCGCTGAACCCGACTTCGCGCTTCGCCGCAGGAGGGGTGGTCCTCTTTTTTCTCGTCCTGGTCGCAGTCTGGCCGCTCTATCTCACCGGCATTCAGCTTGCCGTCGCTGATCTCGCCGCCAGTCGCGTCATCCGCTTTGGCAATCTGCTCCGCCGCGCGCGCGAACGCTGGCGGCCGATGGCGCGGCTCTGCCTCTTCGTCTACGGCAGCTTCCTGTTCTGGACCGCGCTTCCGCTCATCGCGGTCGGACTGGTTGCAGCCAGCCCGTCTGTCCTCTCCTTCCTGCTCGCGGTCGGCGCGCTCACTTTCCAGGTTTACATGGCCGGGCGGCTTTTCGTGAATTTCCTCTTCTGGCAGCAAACCGCCGTGATCGCGGGAGAGGAAGGGGTCGAGGCGTTGCGCAGCAGCCAGGAGCTCGCGCGGAGCGGCCGGGATCGGCCCTGGCTGGAACGCCCTCTCTACCGCGGCGCCATCCTCGCGTCGCTTTGGCTGCTCGTGCTTATCGTCGTCGCCGTCGGGCTCGAGTTTCCCGTCGTCCTCTGGCGGCTCCATGGTGCAACCGATCTCAACAGCGCCGTCACGCTCATGGACACCCTGATCAAAAACCCGCCCATCGACGGCCTCAATCTCGCCAGCTACCTCGCGAGCAGCCTGGCAAACGCGCTCCTCCATCCGCTCCTCGGCATTGCCTTCGTGCTCCTTTATTTCGACGCGCGCGCGCGCAATAGCCGAGACAACTAAAGCTGCGGCGCGACGCGGCAGTTTCAGCTCAGCGCCAGATAGGGTGCGAGCCCGTGGACGCCGCCTTCGCGGCCAAACCCGCTCTCCTTGTAGCCGCCGAAGGGACTGGAGGGATCGAACTTATTGAACGTGTTCGCCCAAATGATTCCCGCGCGCAGTTTGCTCGCCATTTTGAAGATCTTGCTCCCTTTGTCAGTCCAGATGCCGGCGCTCAGGCCGTAGGCAGTGTTGTTCGCCCGCTCGATTGCTTCTTCGGGTGTTCGGAACGTCATCACGCTCAGGACCGGCCCGAAGATTTCCTCCTGCGCGATCCGGTGCGACGCCGTCACGCCGGTGAAGAAGCTTGGCGGATACCAGTAGCCTTTCTCCGGCAACTGGCAGCGGGGTTGCACCAGCTCGGCCCCCTGCTGCAGGCCGCTGTCGACCAGCTCGTGGATTTTATCGAGCTGCATCCGGGAATTAATCGCGCCGATGTCGGTATTCTTATCGAGCGGGTTGCCGACGCGGAGGGTGGCGATGCGGTCGCGCAGCTTCCGGATCACGGTGGGAAAAATCCCTTCCTGCACCAGTAGCCGGGAGCCCGCGCAGCAGACGTGGCCTTGGTTAAAATAGATGCCGCTAACGATGCCCTCGACCGCCTGATCGATGGCAGCGTCCTCAAAGATGATGTTCGCGGCTTTGCCCCCGAGCTCGAGGGTGAGGCGCTTTTTCGTCCCGGCAACGGCGCGGGTGAGCATCTTGCCGACGGCGGTCGAGCCGGTAAAAGCGAGCTTGTTCACATCGGGGTGATCGACCAAAGCCTGCCCGGTCGCGCGCGCGCCGGTGACGATGTTGACGACGCCGTCGGGCAATTCCGCCTGCTGAAAAATCTCCGCGAGATGGAGCGCGGTGATGCTGGTGGTCTCGGCCGGCTTGAGCACACAGGTGTTCCCGGCGGCGAGAGCGGGCGCGAGTTTCCAGGCGGCCATGAGGAGCGGGAAATTCCACGGGATGATCTGCCCGGCGACGCCTAACGACCGCGGGCGCCGCCCGGGGAAGGCGTAGTCGAGCTTATCCGCCCAGCCGGCGTAGTAGAAGAAAT
>JBPCMX010000001.1:0-96390 GCA_051001855.1 Chthoniobacterales bacterium | reverse complement strand
GGGGGAGTGTTTTCCTGGGGTGGTTTTGCGCCCTGGCCCGGGCCCGCCGGCTTCGCTTCGCCCGCCGGGGCACCAGGTTCTTTCGCACCCGCCGGTTGGCCGTGGCCTTTTCCCGGCGCCTGCTTTTTCGCCGCCGGGGTGCCCTCGGGCGGCGTGTCTTGTGCGAGCACGGCTCCCGCCAGCGCCAGCGAACAGCTGATGAGTATTGTGGTGAGTTTGATCATGTCGATCTCCTTGGTCGTTGAATGGGCGTGCTGTATTCAACCGATCCCGCCGGTCGCCCCTCGATCCGCACGATCGATCGCCTAACAAGACATCGTTCACCCGCCGGCGTTCGGTTCCCCCGCACGGGCAGGATCGCTGTGCCTGAGACCCGCCAGGCTGGGCTGCGGGAAATTTCCTGCGCGAACGCGGGCACGTTCTGGTTTACAACTTGCCCCGGGCACCATGTCCGACGACACCACACCGCGGCTCGAGTTGGAAATCGGGCACGTTCTGTTCATCGACATCGTCGGCTACTCGAAGCTTTTGATTAACGAGCAGACCGAAGCGCTCGAAGCGCTCAACGCCGCCGTGCGCGGTGCGCCGCAATTTCAAACTGCGGAAGCCGCTCGCTCACTCATCCGCCTGCCGACTGGCGATGGGATGGCTCTCGTCTTCCTGCACAGCCTCGAGGCGCCGGCGCAGTGCGCGGTCGAGATCGCCGCCGGCTTGCGCGGGCGCGCAAATTTCGCTCTGCGCATGGGCGTGCACAGCGGCCCGGTGAATCAGGTTTCGGACGTGAATGGGCAGCTCAACCTCACCGGCGCGGGCGTGAACATCGCCTGCCGGGTGATGGACCTGGGCGATGGCGGGCACATCCTTCTCTCCCGCCGTGTCGCCGAGGACCTGGAGCATTATCGCCAATGGCAAACTTCCCTGCGCGATCTCGGCGCGATCAAAATGAAACACGGAGCCGAGATCGGCATTTTCAATCTCTGCACTGGCGTCGTCGGGAACCCGGCCATTCCGGAAAAGATCCGACGCGGCCGCCAGCGCAGCCGCTGGAAACGAAACTTCGCCCTCGCCGCGCTCGCCCTCGCCCTCCTCGCTGCCGCAATTGGCATCTGGCGAGCCCCGCGTCGCACGAACGCAGCCTCGCCCGTCCCGCCAAACGAAAAGTCGATCGCCGTGCTCCCGTTCGAAAGCCGGAGCGGAGACAAAGCGAACTCCTATTTTGCTGAAGGCATCCAGGATGAAATCCTGACCCGGCTCTCGAAGATGCGAGAGCTAAAAGTCATCTCGCGCACCTCGACGCAACATTACAAAAGCGCACCGGAAGACCTTCCGGAGATCGCGCGCCAGCTCGGTGTCACCCATCTGCTCGAGGGGAGCGTACAAAAACAGGACGGGTCCGTGCGGGTCAATGTGCAGCTGATCCAGGCGTCGACCGCCTTGAGCGTCTGGGCGGAGATTTACGATCGGAAGTTGACCGACATTTTCGCGGTCGAAAGCGAAGTAGCGAAGGCGATCGCGGAGCAGTTGAGCATCAAGCTAACTGGGACCGAGCAAAACGCCCTGAGTCTCAAGCTAACCGATCACCCGGAGGCCTACGATGCTTACCTTCGCGGACTCACTTTTGAAGGCCACGGCGGCTTCACCACCGATTCGCTCGCCGCCAAGGTGAACGCTTACCAGCGCGCGGTCGATCTCGATCCGGCCTTTGCCCAGGCTTGGGCGCGCCTTTCGTCGGCCCACGTCTGGACTTACTACCAATTCGATCGCACGGCCCAGCGGCTCGCCCTCGCCCGGACCGCGCTCGACCAGGCGATGCGGTTCGGACCGGAACTCGGCGAAGTCCTCCTCGCCCTCGGCCATTATCGCTACGGCACCCAGGACTACGAAGGCGCGCTCCAAGCCTATACCCAAGCGCGCGAGCGTCTGCCTAACAACTCTGAAGTCCTTCTCCGGATGGGCGGCGTGACCCGACGGCTCGGCCGCTGGAAGGAAGCGCTTGCCCTTCATACCCAGGCCGCGGAATTGGATCCGCGGAACGCCGAAACATGGAAACATCAGGCCTGGACCTTGCGCGGCTTGAAGCAGTATCCGGCAGCCCTGATCGCTTTCGACCGCGCCCTCCAGGCGACGCCCGGCGATCCCAGCTTGATTGCCGAGAAAGCTATTACCTACCAAATGGAAGGCGACCTCGTCTCCGCCGGAAAAGCCTTCGATACCTTGCCGGACGATCCCGCGCATCCGGAGATCGTCCCCTATCGCTTAAACCAATGGATCTACCAGCGCGACTATCAGCCTGCGATCACCGCCCTGAAAGCCGGCCTCGCCAGGCCCGAAAATTTCCCAAAGTCCTCCGTCGCCGAAGCGCTCTCCAATCTTGCCTTTGTCGAACTGCTCGCCGGCGAGCGTGAAGCCGGCCTCGCGGATGCGCACCGATCGCTCGCGCTCATGGAAGAAGTGCATGCGCAAGGTGATGACAACCCTTGGTATGTTATCTCCCATCGCGCACAGAATTACTCGCTCCTGGGGGATTTCCCTGCCGCACTCGCGGAAGCCCAGCGCGCCACCGACGCCTATACCAAGGACGCTTTCGTTCTTCCCCAAGCCTTGACCGTGCTCGCCCGCGCGCAGGCTCAGGCCGGGCAGCTCGAGCAAGCAATCGCCACCCTTGAGCGCGTCCTGCAAATGCCGTGCGCCTACGCCGTCACGCCGCCACTCCTTCGGCTTGAGCCAGTCTGGGATCCCATTCGGAGCGATCCGCGCTTTCAAAAGCTCGCGCAGGCCGCGCCATAACAAACGAATCGAGCGGCCAGCCGGGGAGCCTGCTTACCCATGGATTTCGGTCTCCACGAGCCTGGCCAGCGCGAGGAGTGATTCCTGCCAGCCGAGATAGCATAGCTCCGTCGGAATCACGTCGGGCAGCCCTTCCTGCACAACGTTCAGTTCGGTCCCGCAAGAGACTTCCTGCAGGGTGATCGAAACATGGATCTCGCCCGGCATGTTCGGATCGTCGAAGTTGTCGGTGTAGCGAATGCGCTCGTGGGGCACGAGCTCCAGATAGGTGCCGCCAAAGGAGTGGGTCTGGCCCGTGGTGAAGTTGGTGAAGGACATCCGGTGGCTGCCGCCCACTTGCGCATCCATCGCGTGCACCCTGGCAGTGAACCCATTCGGCGGCAGCCATTTCGCCATCGCCTCGGGGTCCAGGAAGGCGCGGTAGATTTTCTCCGGCGGAGCGTGCAGGATGCGGTGCAGTCGGACGGTGTTTGTGGACATTACTTTGTGTATTGCCTGCGTTCAGGGCCCGGCGCAAACAGCGGCAGACGGGTGAACGGTTAATCGGGCGCGGGACCGCTTGTCGCTACAAAATGTCCCTGGAACGCTGCGGCGATTTCGCCTTGCTCCTCGACGTGCACTTTCAGCCGGATGCGTGCACGGCACTCTTTGCGGAGCTTCGCGTGGAATGCCTCCCATTCCGCGGCCGTAGGCGGGATGCAGAAGGCGCGAATTCTCTCCTCGACCGGCCGGATAAAACGAATCGTACTCTCCGCCAACACGAGACGCGCACTGGTTCCGCGCAGCTCCAGCCAGAGCAGGCCGTAGGCCGCCAGGGTGGCGACGGCATTGATGCTGCCGCCGAAAGCGGTTTGGAGATGATTCCGATTGGGCGCGACCGGAGCTTCCAGGACGAAACCGTGCGCGGCGTCGGCGAGCACCTGCAAGCCCATCGCGCGGGTCAGCGGAATCTGCGCGTGGAAGAATTTCTCCGCCGCATCTAGTTCGTTCGCGAATCTCATGTCCTGTAAGTTGCACTGCCGGCGGCGCATGTGAAGTGCGGGAGGAGCCAGGCGGTGACAATTCGCGCGTAACTCGCGTCGATGCCGGCGCGGTCAGTTCCTACCAAAATACGAATTACGTCTGTCAGGCCGGTGAAGAGCTGGTGCGCGACTATGGCTTTACGAAATTGGCGATGCGCGATCCGGAGGCCGCCCCTTTGGGAGCGGTCATCGTCTACGGCAGTTCACTTCGTAGGCTCGCCAGCCTGCTGATGCTTTCCGGAGTCCGTCTCGGATTCCGCGAGGAGCGTTGCGAGCTCCTTTTTCCATAACGCCGCGATCGTGTGGCTGCCGTGGCCGCGCGTTTTCTGGCTCAACGGCAGAACAACCGCCCGCCCCCGCGGCACGCGTTTGATCTCGCGCTCCAGGATTCCGAGTTCGGGCGGATTGATCAGATCGTCGGCTGAATTAACCGCCAGGAGCGGGGCGCGGATTTGCTCCAATGCGGGACCCGGATCGTAATCGTGTGACGCTTCGACTGCATAGAGCATGTCATTCGCGTCGCCCGTTTGGATGTAGTCGCCGGCGAACTTGTCCAGCTCCTCGTCGGTCTTCGCGAGGGTGGGCATCTGCTCCTGTCGCAGGACTGGATTGCTGCTCATGAACCAAAGCATCTCCGCGCCGAGGCGGAGGCTTTGCGGCTGTTTCGCATAGTCACCGCCATTCCACTCGGGGTCGTGCCGGATGGCATCGCTCACCATTCGGCGCCAGCCGCGATTGCGGCCCGAGATTTGCGTCGGCAAGCTGGCGAGCGGCATCAAAGCATCCATGAAAACGGGATGCAATTCGCCCCACAACCAGGTGTGCATGCCGCCCATGGAGGTGCCCATTACCAGCCGTGCGTGATCGACGCGCAGGCCATCGGTGAGCAACCGATACTGCGCTTCCACCATGTCCCGGTAGCCGTAGCGGGGAAACCTGGCGTGCAACCCGTCGCTCGGCTTGCTCGACTGTCCGTGACCGATGCCGTCTGGCAGCACGATGAAATATTTTGTCGCATCGAGCGGCTGACCGGCACCGAACAGCTCGCCTGCGAACTCCGGCCGGATGAATTGCGCACCGCTGCCCGTCGTCCCGTGGGTGATCAGGACTGCGTTGCGCACTATTCCGCTGTCATCCTTCCGCGGCGCTCCAAGCGTGCGGTAGTGGATCTTCAGCTCCGGCAGAGTCTCGCCGGAGGCAAAATGGAAGTCCCGCAGCACGAAGTCGGCCTCATCAGGTGGCGGATATTCGGCCGCGAAAGCGGTGGTCAGGATTGCGCAAAGTCCCGTCAGGAGGACGCTGACCTTGCGATGATGTATCACCGGCATACCTGGGATTCGCGCGCGCTGCTGCAAAGCATTTACCGCCGGTGCTCCGAGGTGCCGTTCGTCGGCACTTCCACAGCTCTCGTCGCGTTCAGGACTTGGCCGGCGAGAGCCCGGATTCTGTCGAGTCGCTCACCCAGCAGTGAGCGGAGATCCTCCGGCGAAAGGCTCTGGCCGTCGGCGGGCGGGGTCGCCAGCAGCTGCACTGCCTCAAATGCTTTCGCGTGCAGTTCAGCCAGGTCATCCGCGGCTTTCGACCAATCCGCCAGACCGGCGCGGATCACGGCTGCGATACGGTCGAGACTGACGGCGCAACCTTGGAGATCATCTCCATAGATCACGCGCAACACTTCCTCCGCGGTCGCGTCGGCGACGCGCGCGAACTGATTCTCAGGCGTCATGCGCCGACTGCTGCGCTATGGAGTGGCCGGTTTCGGCTTGCTCGAAATTCTCGCGCTGCCGAGGAAAGTCGCGTCTTCGTCCACGACGAGCCGCGGCGCTTCAATGTCGCCGCGCAAGGTGCAGCCGGAGTGCAGTTCGCAACGTTCCACCGCAGTCACATCCCCGTCGACGGTGCCATAGACTGTGACAGAGCCGGTGCGGATTTCCCCCGTGATGTGGGCGTTCTTGCCGACGGTCAAGCGGCCGCCGGAGTTGATCGAGCCTTCCACCTCGCCATCAATCACCAGCTCGCCGCTGAATTTTACCGACCCTTTGATCGACACGCCGCTGGAAAGGACTCCCCCGGGGCTCGATCCGCTCGTCGCGCCATTCGACGGGCGCGGCGTCATGGGGACGGATGGGGGTGGCTCAGTGCGGGATGTGGGTGAGAACGGCTGCATAAGGTGGAATCAGTGAGGGTAAAGACATGAGGCGCCCGTGTCTGAGGTCATAAATTCCTGAAACCGCGACGGATGCTGGAAGGTACCCTCGCAGATTTCCTGCGGCGCGAACAGGAAAATTTGCGAATTCCGCAGGAAATCCCAGCGCCACCGGGGATGTTCGAGGGGCGGGAGGTTGCAGGGTTGAATTGCATGCCTCCCTCAAGAGCAGTTCTGATGCGGGGAAGCGTAAACACGTGTGCGGCTAGCCGGCGGCGTTCATCTCCTGAAAGACCTGCGCTGCGAGCTCAAAGGAACGAAGCCGCGCCGCATGATCATGAATTTGCGCCATGATCATGATCTCGTCGGCCGCGGTTTGGTCGAGTAACGCTTCCATCTGCCGGCGGATGGTTTCCGCTGAGCCGACGGCGGTGTAACGCGTGCGCTGCTCGATCGCGCGTCGCTCCGCGGGACTCCAGGTGCCGTCCATGCTCTCGATGGGAGGGGGCAATTTACCGGGCCGTCCTGTAATCAGACTCCGCGTCATGAGTTGCGCAGAGGTGAAGAGCCGCCGGGCTTCTGCATCGCTCTCCGCGGCGTAAACACCCGCCCCCACGATGGCGTACGGCTGCCGCAACGCTGCGGAGGGCTGGAAATTCCGCCGGTAAAGAGCGAGAGCCGCATCCAAATAATCCGGGGCAAAATGGGAGGCGAAGGCGAAAGGCAGTCCAAGCTGCGCCGCCAGCCGGGCGCTGAAATCACTCGAGCCGAGCAAATAAATCGGCACGTGCGCGCCGGCTCCCGGCACAGCTGCGACGCGCTGGCTGCCCGGAGCGGCGTCGAAGTAGTTCTGCAGTTCCAACAGATCCTGCGGGAAGCTGTCGTCGCTGCTGCCGAGGGAACGCCGGAGGGCCCGCGCTGTTGCTTGATCGCTACCGGGAGCGCGGCCCAGGCCGAGATCGATCCGTCCGGGATAGAGCGCCTCGAGGGTTCCAAACTGCTCCGCGATCACGAGCGGCGCGTGGTTGGGCAACATCACTCCGCCGGCCCCGACGCGGATGCGGTCGGTCGCGCCCGCGACGTGGCCGATCACCACTGAAGTCGCCGCGCTCGCGATCCCCGGCATGTTGTGATGTTCCGCCAGCCAGAAACGGTGGTAGCACCACCGTTCCGCGTGCCGCGCCAGGTCGACCGTGTTGCGGAACGCGAGGGTGGCGTCGCCGCCTTCGATGATCGGCGACAGATCGAGAACGGAGTAGCGCAGCATTGCTACTTTAGCTTACGCCCGTCCGGGCAGCTTTGCTCGCAGCGGGTGCGTTCTCATTTGCGTCCGGGTAGCGTCCGGCGTCGATTCATCGGGATGCAATCGACCAAAGCCTACGCCGCACCCTCCACTTCCGCGCCCCTCGCGCCCTTCACGTTCGAACGTCGCGAACCGAAGACGACGGATGTGCAGATCGAGATTCTGTTCTGCGGCGTCTGCCATTCCGACCTCCATACCGTGCGCGATGAATGGGGCGGCACCATCTACCCGTGCGTGCCAGGGCACGAGATCGTCGGACGCGTCACGAAAGTGGGTGACAGCGTGAAGAACTTCAAGGAAGGCGATCTCGCCGCCGTCGGCTGCATGGTGGATTCGGACCGCACCTGCCCGAACTGCCGCGACGGCCTGGAGCAGTATTGCGACAGCCGCGCGACCTTCACCTACAACAGCCCCGACAAACACTCGGGCGGGGTGACCTACGGCGGCTACGCAAAGAGCATCGTGGTGGATGAAGCTTTCGTGCTCCGGATTTCCGAAAAGCTGAACCTCGCCGCGACGGCTCCGCTTTTGTGCGCAGGCATCACGACCTACTCGCCGATGCGGCGGTGGAAAGTGAGCGCGGGGCAGAAAATCGGCGTCGTGGGGCTGGGCGGCCTCGGGCACATGGCGGTCAAATTCGGGCATGCCTTCGGCGCGCACGTGGTGCTCTTCACCACTACACCAGGGAAAACAGTGGATGCGAAACGGCTCGGCGCCGACGAAGTCGTGATCTCGAAAAACAAGGACGAGATGCAGAAGCACCTGAACAGCTTTGACTTCATCATCGATACCGTTTCCGCGAAACACCCGCTCGACGATTATCTCACGCTGCTGAAGCGCGACGGCGTGATGTGCATGGTCGGTGCGTCGCCGGACCCATTGCCGGTCGACGTCTTCAGCCTGATCGGTCGCCGCCGGCAGCTGGTCGGATCGTTGATCGGCGGGATCGCAGAGACACAGGAGATGCTCGATTTCTGCGCTGAGCACGGGATCGTGAGCGACATCGAGGTCATTCCGATGAGTCAGATCAACGAAGCCTACGAGCGGATGCTGCAGAGCGACGTGAAGTATCGCTTTGTGATCGACCTGGCCTCGCTCAGTTGAGCGGGCGCGGCGGCCGGTCTGGTGTTTTGGCGTTGACCGACCGCAATTGGGCGGGTTCTCTGCCGGATGGTAAAGCGCCTCCTGAAGTGGCTCGGCGGCATCCTCGCGTTGCTCCTGCTGGTGGCAGTTGTTTTCGCGGTGAACGCCATCTGGTTCCGGCCCTGGAGCCTGAACGTTTTCTACGAGAAGGTGTTCGGCGAGGTGCTCCTCGATGAGCCGGAGCTGCTCTCGACGCTCGGCCTGGTGGAGCGGTTCGGCCTGACCTCGCATAACGGCAGGCTCGCCGACGTCTCGATCGCCAAGCAGCGGCGCGTGATGGAGCGGACGAAGAAAAATCTCGCGCAGCTCCGGTCGTATCCGCTCGAGAAACAAACCGCCTCCCAGCGGCTCTCCACGCGGGTGCTCGACTGGTTCATCGAGCGGGCGGTCGAGGGCGAGAAATTCCAGTTTTACAACTATCCGCTGAACCAGCTCTTCGGCGTGCAGAGTCAATTCCCGTCGTTCATGGCCAACCAACACCGGATGGTGACGCCGCAGGATTGCGCCTATTACCTGCAGCGACTTGAGGCCTTGCCGAAGAAGTTCGATCAGGTGCTGGAAGGGCTGCAACTGCGCGAAGCGAAAGGCATCATCCCGCCGCGCTTCGTGGTGGAGAAGGTGTTGAAGGAAATGACCGATTTCGTCGCGCAACCGCCCGCGGAAAACATCCTGGCGACTTCCTTTAAAACCCGCGCGGCGAAGATCGCGAAGCTGACCGACCCGATCCGCGCGGAATACCAGCAGCGGGTCGAGAACGCGATCGCGACGGAGGTGTATCCCGCCTACCAAAAGCTGATCGATAACTACGCCGAGCTGCTCCCGAAAACGACAACCGACGACGGCGTCTGGAAGCTGCCGGACGGCGAGGCGTTCTACGCCTACATGCTCCACCAGAACACCACCACCACTCTCAACCCGGCGGAAATCCATACGCTCGGCCTGGCCGAGGTCGCACGGATCGAAGGCGAGATGCGGCAGATCCTCGATGCGAATGGTTTCGCCGGCCAGCCGATCGCCGCCGCGATTAAAACGCTCACCGCCGATCCGCGCTTTCTATTTGCCAATGACGACAACGGCCGCGCCGCCGGTCTCGCCGAATACACGCGCCTGATCAACGTGGCGTTGGAGCGCTCGAAGCGGCTCTTTGCCACGATCCCGAAGGCGACAATCGAAGTGCGGCGCGTGCCGGAGTTCAAGCAGGCGACCGCCCCGGGGGCCTACTACGAGAGTCCGGCGATGGACGGCACGCGGCCGGGGATTTTCTACGCGAACTTGCGCGACATGGGCGAGCTGCCGCGTTGGACCATGCCAACGTTGGCCTACCACGAAGGCGTGCCCGGCCATCATTTTCAAATCGCGACCGCGCAGGAGCTGCATGGGCTGCCGCAATTCCGGAAGCTGATTCCTTTCACCGCCTATATGGAAGGCTGGGCGCTCTACACCGAGTGGCTGGCGAAAGACGCGGGCTGGTACGAAGGCGACCCGTTTGGCGATCTTGGCCGGCTGCAGGCGGAGATGTTCCGCGCCGTGCGGCTCGTGGTCGATACGGGAATTCACGCGCAACGTTGGCCGCGCGAACAGGCCATCGCCTACATGCTGGAGAAGACCGGCATGGGTGAAAAAGAGGTCACCGCCGAGATCGAGCGCTACATCGTTTCACCCGGCCAGGCCTGCGCCTACAAGGTCGGCATGCTCAAGATCCGGGCACTGCGCGCGCGTGCGGAACAGGAGCTCGGATCGAAGTTCGATCTCCGCGAGTTCCACGATGTGGCGCTGAAAGATGGCGCCTTGCCGCTCGATATCCTCGAGCAGCAGGTGAATGATTACATCGCGAAGAAGAAGGGCGGGTAGCTGACTTTTGTGAACGCCAGCTTGCAGGGCTGCTGCAGCGGTAGTTCATGAGCGGGTGGGCGGATCGCTGTGCGTCTGACAGCGGCGGAAGACCGCCGCACTCCAAAACGCAGGCGTGGCGCGGTAGCGTCTTGGAGTGCGCCAGTCTTCTGGCGCTTTTCGAAGGTGGGCAGTGGGAAAAACGTTGTCGCCGCTCGTCGCGTACCGCAGCCTGCGCACATGCCGGAGCCGGCAATTTCCTGGCCGCACGCTCCCGCTCATCAGCTCGCCGAGGCCGGCACGTACTTCGTCACCGCTGCAACCTATCAGAAGGCGCACCACTTCCGCGGCTCGCAGCGGCTCACAGTTCTGCATCGTGGTCTGCTCACAGTCGCACACGAATTCGGGTGGCAACTCGAAGCCTGGGCGGTGTTCTCGAATCACTACCCCTTTATCGCGCATTCGCCGGCCAGCGCCGCTACCGGATCAAATCTGTCCGTGATGCTCGCGAAGCTTCACGCCCGCACGGCCGTATGGGTCAACCGGCTCGACACGACTCCGAACCGTCAGGTCTGGCATAACTTCTGGGAGACGCGGATGACTTATCAGAAGTCTTACCTCGCCCGGTTGAATTACATGCATCAGAACGCGGTGAAACACGGGTTGGTTCCAGTGGCGAATCATTACCCGTGGTGCTCGGCTGCATGCTTCGAACGGAGCGCGTCCCCAGCCATGGCGCGCTCGATCTACCGGTTCAAAACAGATGCGCTCAGCGTGCGCGACGATTTCGAAACTGCTCCGGAGTGGTAGACGCTTGCGTCTTGGAGCGCGCAAGTATTCTGGCGCTTGTGCAGCAGTGGGAGTAGCTCGGTTGATAGCGGCGGAAGACCGCCGCACTCCAAAACGCAAGCGACTGCGCGCTACTCGGTCCGTAACGCGATCATTGGGCTGACTTTCGTCGCCCGCCGCGCGGGCACGAAGCAGGCGAGCAACGCGGCGGCCGCAAGCAGCACGGAAGCACCGATCAGCGCCAGCGGATCGGCCGGACTCACCTGGTAGAGCATCTGCCCGAGAATGCGCCCGACCGCGAGCGCGAGCACGATTCCAACGGCGAGCGCGACCGCTGTCTGGAGCGCGCCTTGTTTCATGATGAGCTTGAAGACGTCCGTTGGATGGGCGCCCAGGGCCATGCGGATGCCGATCTCGCGAGTGCGTCGTGCGACGGAATATGCCTTCACACCATAGACGCCGACCACCGCGAGCAGCAGCGCAATCCCGCCGAAGATGCCGAACATGACGGCACCGAGCCGGATAACCCAGAGCCCCACGTTCTTCTCGATGTAATCCGAGAAGGGCGCGATCTGCAGCACGGGCAGATCAGTGTCCACATTGCGCAAGGTCTGGCGCAGCGTGTTGATCATTCCCGTGATGACTGCGCGCTGGGTGGACGAGGCGCGGACGTGGAGATAAACCGCACCGTTATAGGCCTGCGCGAGCGGAACGAAGAGCCGCTTCGGCATCGCCTCGCCGTCGAGAATCTCATGCCGATGCGAGCTGACGATGCCCACGATTTCCATTTCACCCGACGAGCCATCTGTCGGCGGATTCGTGCCTTTGATCCGCTGGCCGAGCGCGTCGGTTTCGGGGAACAATTTCTTCGCCATCATCTCGTCGATGATCGCGACCTTCGGTGTCTCTTTGTTCTCCGCTTCGGCCTGCGTGAAGTCGCGGCCGCGGAGCAAGCGTACGCCAATCGTCTCGAAATAACCGGGCGTGATGGAGGCGTAGAGGCCGTTCTGGCCCTGGCTTGGCGCGTTCGGGTCGGCCTGCGCTTCGACCGCCTCGTTCGCCGGCAGCACGCGCTTCGTATTCGTCAGGTTGCCGTATGGCACCATCGTGCTGAGAGCGGCACCACGGACGCCAGGCAGCGCGCGCGCGCGGTCGACGGTGGCAAACATGAGCCGCTTCGCGACCGCCTGATCGGTGTTCGCGAGCGTGAAATCTAGCTCCGCAATGAGGCCGTCCCGCGGCTCGAACCCGAGATTCGCGCCACCCGCGGCGAGCGCCCCGCGCAGGAACAATCCCGCGCCGAAGAGGAGCATGAGCGAGAGCGCGATCTGCGTCATCACGAGCAGATGCCGTGGCGCGAAGAAGCGGTTCAGCCGCCCGACGTGCGCCGGTTCACCCACTTGCTGCTTCAGGTCATTCACGAGATCGGCTTTCGTTGCTTTTAACGCCGGCCCGAGGCTGAAGAGCAACGTCGCGAAGAGGCAGAACACAAACGTCACGCCGAGCACCAACGCGTCGGGATGCAGCGGAACGACAATCGAGAAGCTCATTGAACCGAAGAGTGTCCCGAGGGAGCGGAGAAGCAGCCTGTTGCTCCAGAGGCTGAGCACCAGTCCCAACGCGCCGCCGAGGACTGCGAGCAGCAAGCCTTCGCAAAGAAGCTGCCGGATGATGCGCCAACGCGACGAGCCGAGCGCAAGACGGATCGCCATTTCCTTGGCGCGCGCGGTGCCACGAGCGAGCAGCATGTTCGCCAGATTGACGCTCGCGATGAGCAGGACGGCGCCGGCCATCACCATCAGGAGCACGCCGATCAGGCCCATTGGGCCGTCATCCGACGGTGTGGTGCTGATGCTGAACCGCGAGGGCGTTTGCACCTGCAATTCGCGCGGCGCACCGGAGTCCGGCGGCTGCACGGCGTTGAGCCGCTGCGCCAGGACTGGCAGGCGGGGCTTGACGCTTTCGACCGTAAGTCCCGGAGCGAGGCGGGCGACGACGTTCAGGGTATAGTTCTTCGGCTGCGCCAGATCGGTCAGCCCGGTGTCTTCGCTAAACGCGGAGCCGAGCTGCGAAAACATGCCGAACGGCAGCCAGACATCAGGCGCGAGCAGGGCGCTGATCCCGCTGAAACCTTCCGGCGTGATGCCGATCACGGTGTACGCCTTTGAGTCCACATAGAGCGTGCTGCCGACGAAATCCGGTTTGCCGCCCACCCGCTTCCAATAGCTGTAGCTCACGACCACCACGGGAATGTTCGCGTTTGGCCGCGACTCCTCGGAATTGTAGAAACGGCCCGCGGCGGGCTTCGCGCCCATCATGGAAAAGAAGTTTTCCGATGTCAGGAACGCGAAGCTGCGTCGCCTGCTGTCCTGGCGTCCCAGACCGGCGAGCGCGAACTGCACCGCCGCGACCTCCGCGAAGACGTCGCTGCTTTCGCGCAAGGTCATGTATTCCGCGTGCGAGAATTGCCGGTAATCCTTGCTCACGCCTTGCCGGGCGGTGAAAAGGTTCACCACTTCGGCGGGCCGCAGGGGGACGACCGGCTTGAGAATGACGCCGTTGACGAGCGAGAAAACCGCGGCGTTCACTCCGATGGCGAGCGCGAGGGTAAGAACGGCCACTGCTGTAAAACCGGGTGCTTTGACGAGCTGGCGGAGTGCGAAACGAAAGTCCTGAATCATAGAGGTGTCTTTCCTGTGAGATGGAGGAAAGGCTCGATTCAGATTCAAGAATCTCGCGTTCGGCTCCCCTTGTCCGAAACAACCGCGCCGCTGCGGGGTTTCGATTCTTACTTGAGGATGAGAATTATCAAACCGGCTCTGATCACGGTGCTGGCAATCTGCCTGGCGGCGAACGGCGCCTTTGCGAGCGGAGGGAAGTCCGCTTCGCGTTCGCGCCACGGGGACTCGACCGCGTCATCCAAAAAGAAGAAGTCGAGCAGCTCGCGCAGTGGCAGGAAGAGCAGTAAATCGCGGACGGCGAAACGGGCGGCCGGCGAGCATCTCGACGGATTCCTCGAAGATGTTCCGCCGGAGGATTTGCCCGCCGAGGAAGAATCGCCCGAGGAATAGCGCACGCTTCTTTCCTGCCGGCCACAACTCCGTAAGGTCCGGCGATGGATGAGCGGCAGGAGCGGGCGCGCGCTTGGAAGGACAGAGCGGAGCCGCGGTATTGGTGGCATCGGCTCGCGGGCGCCGATTACGTCCCGCCGATTTATTCCGACCTCGACGAGCGCGAGTGGCGGCTGCTGACGGATTGGTACGCGGAGACGAACGCCGCCGGCCAGGTCGGCGAGGCCGCGATCCCGCTGCTCTCACTGCTGCAGGGGTTGGTGATGGGGAACCGCACCGCGCGGATCGTGCAGCTCGGCACGCATGCTGGCTATTCGTCGCTCCTCCTGGGCTTCATGCTGCGCCGCATGCAGGCGACGCGGGGGCTGTTCACACTTGAAATCGATCCGCAGTTTTGCGCGATCGCGCGAGAGTGGATGGCTCGGGCGGATTTGCTGGAGTTTGTCGAAGTATCGGAACGCAATTCGCTTGCTCCGGAGTCCGTCGGTGCGGCGCGCGATTACCTCGGCGGCGAGCCCGAGCTCGTGATCCTCGACAGCTCGCATGAGTACGCCGCCACGCTGCGCGAACTCGATCTCTGGTATGCAGCGCTCGCCCCCGGTGGCTTGCTCGTCTTGCACGATGTCAGCCGCTTCGCGCAGGAGTTCGACGTCACGCGCGCGGGCGGCGTGCGGCGCGCTTTCGAGGAATGGCGGTTGGCAAATCGCGAGGCCGAGACCTTCCTGCTCAACGGCGGAGCGCAGTCGATGGCGCTCCCGCGGCCCTTCTACAAGGACGCATGCGGGCTCGGCTTGATCCATAAACCGGGCACCTGATCGCGATGGAGCGCGATCTGCCGATCTTCGAACTCGAGACCGCGATCGTCTCGACTTTGCGCAACCAGCCGCGCTTGATTTTGCAGGCGCCGACCGGCTCCGGGAAATCGACGCAGGTGCCGCAAATCCTGCTCGACACCGGCCTTCTTGACGATGGGCAGGTCGTCATCCTGCAGCCGCGCCGGCTGGCTGCCAGGCTGCTGGCGGCGCGCGTCGCGAGCGAACGCAACTCCCGGCTGGGCGAGGAAGTCGGCTACCAGATTCGATTCGATCATGTCGTCTCGCCGCGCACCCGGATCCGGTTTGTGACGGAAGGTATTCTGCTGCGGCAGCTCATTCAGGATCCGGACCTGCGCGGGATTTCCGCGATTCTGTTCGACGAGTTTCACGAGCGCCATCTCTACGGCGACATCACGCTCGCGCGAGCCTTGCGCCTGCAGGAGACCGTCCGGCCCGATCTGAAAATCATCGTGATGTCGGCGACTCTCGACACGGGCGCGCTGGAAAAATTTCTCGAGCCCTGCGCGCTCCTCGCCTCGGGCGGGCGCCAGCATCCGGTTGCGATCGAGTATCTGCCCAAGCCCGTCCGCGCGGAGGATTACCCGATCTGGGATTTGGCGGCGGACGAGCTGGTACAACTGGCGCCCCTGACCGAAGGCGACGTGCTGATCTTCATGCCGGGCAAATATGAGATCATGCGCACCCTCTCGGCGGTGCGCGCCTCGCGCGTGAGCGATCGATTTGTCGTGTTGCCGTTGCACGGCGAGTTGCCGCCTAACGAACAGGACGCCGCCCTCGCGCGTTACCACAAACGCAAGGCGATCATTGCCACGAACGTTGCGGAGACGTCGCTTACGATCGCGGGCATTCGCGTCGTGATCGACAGCGGGCTCGCGCGCATTGCGCGTTTCGATGCGCGCCGCGGGATCAATACTTTGCTGGTGGAGAAGATCAGCCGCGCGGCCGCGGAGCAACGCGCCGGGCGCGCCGGGCGAACCGCACCCGGCCGTTGTTTGCGACTCTGGACCGAGCGCGAACATCTGGAGCGTCCGCTGCAGGAATTGCCGGAAGTGAAACGGCTCGATCTCGCCGAAGTGGTGCTGACGTTGCACGCGAGCGGGGTGGACGACGTGGCCAACTTCCGCTGGCTGGAGCCGCCGGAACCGCAGGCGCTGGCGCGGGCTGAGCAGTTGTTAGGCGATCTCGGCGCGTTAACGGCGGCGCACATCACGCCACTCGGCCGACGAATGCTCGCTTTCCCAGTGCATCCGCGTTACGCACGGATGCTGCTGGCGGCGCAGGAGCACAAATGCGTGCGCGCGATTGCGCTGATCGCAGCGGTCACGCAAGGACGCGGTCTTTTGCAGCGGGCACAAGGCAAAGAGGCGCGCGACCAGCGGGAAGAGTTGTTAGGCGCGGATGATGAGTCCGATCTTTTCATCCTGACACGGGCGTTTCGTTTTGCGGAAAAGAACCACTTCGATCCGCAGCGTTGCGCGCAGTTCTCGGTCAACGGCCCTGCGGCTCGGGAAGCGGCGCAGCTTTGGGAGCAATTTCTCCGAATCGCGCGCGACGAAGGGCTTGAGGTGGAGGCAGGCGACGCGGAGCCCGGCGCGATCCAGCGCTGTGTGCTCGCCGGATTTCCCGATCAGGTGGCGGTGCGTTTGGATCAGGGGACGCTGCGTTGCGCGCTGGTGCATGGACGCCGCGGTGTGCTGGCGCGCGAGAGTGTGGTGCATCGTGCGCCCTTGCTGGTGGCGTCGGAGATTCGCGAAATCGAGAGCAGCGACAAGGAGCGCCAGGTGTTGCTGACGCTGGCTACGCGGATCGAAGAGGAGTGGCTGCGCGCGCTCTTTCCAGATGCGTTCTCGGATCGAATCGAGGTGTCGTTGGACGCCTCAGCGCGACGCGTCGTGGGACGGCGCCAGGTCTCTTTTCACGATCTTCCTTTGCGGAGCGAAACGGCCGATCCGCCGTCCGAGCAGGCCGCGGCGCTGCTCGCGCGCGAGGTTCTGGCGGGCACCTGTCCGCTCAAAAATTGGGACAACGCAGTCGAGCAATGGATCCTGCGCGTGAACTTCCTCGCAACCTCCTTTCCGGAGTTCGCGCTCCCGGCGATAAGCGAAGCGGACAAGTTGTTGCTCATCGAACAGGTCTGCAGCGGCGCGGCGAGCTACAAAGAAATCAAAGACCGCGCCGTCTGGCCGGCGGTGAAATCCTGGCTGCCAGCGCATCAGCAGCACGTGGTGGATCAGTTTGCGCCCGAGCGGATCGAGCTGCCGAATGGGCGCAAGGCCAAGATCACCTACTCGGCTTCGAGCGGGCCGAGCGTGGGGGCGCGCATCCAGGATCTCTACGGGGTGGAGCGGAATCTCTCACTCGGCCGGGGCCGCGTGCCGTTGGTGATACAGGTGCTCGCGCCGAATCACCGCCCGATCCAGATCACGAGCGATCTCGAAGGTTTCTGGCGCGATGCCTACCCGAAGATCAAAAAAGAGCTACAGCGCAAATACCCGAAGCACGAGTGGCGCTGATCTGGGTTCCTCCAGGAAGTTAGTACTGTGGCTCCGAAGCATCGCGCGCTAAAGGCGCGATCCAACATTTGGCATGGGCAACGCCCACGGAACTGCCAGCCCCGAGACTAGCCCTCTCTCGCACCCGACCCCGGGGCGCCCTGGGCTTATATAAAACCGCGTTTTCGACGCTGGGCCAGTGCACCTTGGGCCGTCACTCGCCGCCGGCGCGCCCGGTCCCTTTCGGGTCATGACGCTTCATCGGCCAGATCCCGGAGGCTGGTCCAGCCACTCCGCGCAAGGCGATCAATACGTCGTCGCCATGCACGTAGACAGTCCCATCCCGCGCGATCACTGGGCTGCCCCGCGCCACCCCCTCAAGTGGTAGCTGTTGCTGTAGATTTCCGGCGGCATCGATTCGCCAGAGAACGTCATTATTCGAGGTAAACAAGATGCTGCCGCTTGCATCAATGGCCGGTGAAGAGGCGACTTTGTCATGCGCGTCAAATTTCCACTTCAGGTCTCCCTCTTCATCCACGGCGCAAAGATAATCACCCGCCCCGAAGTAAAGCACGTGATCGTTGGATAAGTCCAGACTGATTGCCCAGCGGACGCAAAAGCGTGGATTCGCGAAAGGAGCGAGCCCTGTTGATAACCGCTTGCGTAAACCGTTCCTTCGGAACCAATCACTGGTGAAAACGTTGCCATCCCATTTGTGGTGCGTTCCCACAGGAGATCACCATCTCGCGCGACCGCGCAGAACCGAGCGTCGCGCTGAAAGTATAACGTGCCATCGGTGCCGACGGCTGCGGCCGATGCCTCCCTGCGTGGGGATGGAATATGCCACTTGACCTTCCCGTCCGACCCGACCGCATATAAGCCATCCGAGGCAACATAGATGACCCCTCGATCGTCGACTGCAACATCACCGCCGATGTCCCTGCCGGTCTTGAATCGCCATTTTTCGACCCCATTGGGGCTGAAGGCATAAAGATTAGCATCAGGTGAGCCAAGGTAGACCGTGCCATCCTCGCCGACCGCTGGCACACTGGGCGTGCCAGCAGGGTCATGCCGGATTGCCTGCTGCCACAAAACGCTTAGTTCTACGTCATTTACGGCCGCGGCGTCTGCCGGCGCATTCCACGCCAAGGCCATCAGCACGAGATACATCGGAGCTCGACGCCCGCACCGAATTTGCAAGCTCAGCAACGAAATCATCACACCGGCGGTAGCGTTCCTCATCGCCGTGGTCCCCGACCGGCCCAACCCGAGTTGCACGGAGAAATCTCAGCCCACGCCTCCAATGTCTCGCCGCCTCGTTTGTTCACGCAGTCGTGGTCAACCACCGGATTTCCTTCGTCATCGCAGTGAGTGCATTTCTTTTGCATATCCCACTGACGGTGGGCGGCGATGTAGTTGCAATCGTCAGCGGGGGTCGGGCCAAAAGTCACGCGGCTTGGCTCTGGCCCGTCAGCTTCCCACCTCCACTTGCCCGCACCCTCGCATACACAGCGTAAGCCGAATGAATCGCGGAGTTGTGTCGGTTGATTGAAGACATACCGGTAGAGGTTTGAATCCCTTGCGGAAAAACGGATTGGATCCACTTGGCCGAACCTTCCCAGGCTCGCCGAATAAGCCCGGTTCCGATAGTCATAGAGCTGCGCATTCGCCAGCCACTCGCGCCCTGTGAAGAGGAACCGATTTCCCTTCGCGGAGCTCGCGAGGGGATTCCCACTTCCGTCCATAAATGTCGGCTTGCCATATACGTCGTAGCTATAGCGTTCCAGGAGTGTGCCGGTGGCGCTGCTGATTGCGATCGTGCTCCCAAGCGCGTCCTGGTGATAGTAGGTCCGCAGGGTCGGGGTCCGGCGTAGGATCAGCTCGTCAATCTCCGCGCCGTGGACGTAGCGGGTGGCGGTATTGCTGGTCGTGTTTTGCTCTTCAATCAGGTTCCACCCATCGTAGACATAGTATTCGCCGTAGTACGGGCGCTCGGAATCTTTGACGCTGTTCGCGCGCCGGATGCAGCGGTCACGCGCGTCGTAGGTGAAGCTGTCGATGCTCTGCGCGCTGGTCGCGGTCATAAGGCGGTTCTGCGCATCATAGGTGTAGGCGGTCCCATTGAGCTGCGTCAGGTTGCCGTTGGCATCGTAGGTCGGCTGGTCCGCTCCCACCGCGGTGTACTGGTTGAGATCGTTCCGGGTGTAGGAGGTTGACGCACTGTTTTCGGCGGAGGTGATCCGATTCCCAGCCGGGTCGTAGTCGAAATCCTGGGTGCGATCGGGATTGGCAGAGGTCGTATCCGGGGTCTGCGCGTTGTACTGCACGCCGGTGACCTGGTCGGCCGCGTCGTAACCATAGACATCTCCGCGCCCATCCTCTCGCTTGACATATTTGCGCCGTTTGACCTCGTCATATCCATAGTTCAGGTCCGCGAAGGTCGTCGTACCAGCGCGCTGGGCGATGTGTTCGATGCGATTCGCAAAATCGTAGCCGTATTCCACGGAAGTGCCGTTCTCGAGCTGCTTGCTGGTGCGGTTCCCCGCCAGATCGTAAACATAGGCGGCTGGGACGGCGGTGCCCGCCGTGAGCGAGCGGAGCTGATTGCGCGCGGTGTAGTCGGCGGTCACGCTGTAGCCGCTGGGATAGGTGAGGGTTTGCCTGTTCCCGTCCAGATCGTAGGTGTACTGCACCGCCTGCGGTCCATTCGAGGCATACGCCTGCAGGGTCTCACTCGAAAGCTGGCCGGCGTCGTCGTAGGTGTAGGCCAACGAAGTCTCGTCTGTCAGCATTGTCTTCACGTGTCCGGCAAAATGGTAGGAGGTCGTCACGGCCGGGGGTGACGCCGTCGTTCCAGCTGTAGTAGGTTTCACGCTCCCGCTCGTCGTAGATGCTGGTTTTGACCTGTCCAGCCCGCGTCCGGTATGTCGCGACCGACCCCGCCGGATCATAGGTCCACTCTTCGTAGCTGCCGCCGGGATAGGTCAGCGTCTTCTTCCGTCCCCGAACGCCGAATTCAGTGATGTACGTTTTTTGACGCGGGTCAGTCATCGTCAGTCGAGTACCCGCGTTCTCGTAAAGATATTCGGTGACCTGCAGCTTCGGATCAGTTGTCTTTTTGAGACGCCTCATAATGTCGTATTCATTCACCGTCGCCACCTGCGGGCCGCGTTTCACCGTCAGCACCTCGCCGACGGGACTGAAGGTCCAAAGAATTTCGAACGCGGTAGCGTCCGTCTGGCGCGTGCACCGGTCGCGCTCATCGTAACCGAAAGTGGTCTCGTGCTGCAGCGGATCCTTGATGCTTGTAAGTCGGCCATGCGCGTCGTATCCACGAACGGTTGTGGCCGCATCCGGGGTGCCGAACCCAACGGTCTGCTCCTGTAGCCGCCCATCCGGGTCGTACTTGTAGGTGGTGAGTTTGCCGCTCGGCAGCTTCAGCCAGGTCGGCTTTTTATCGACGCTGCACGAGCTGCAGCCGTTCCCATAAAGGAGATCGTAACCATATTCGGTCATATGCGTCAGCGGGTCGGTCATTTTTTTCACGCGGCGATACTCGTCGTATTCGTAGTCCCAGCTCTTCCCGAGTTCGTTTGTCACCTTGGTCCGGTTTTGGAGATGATCTTCGTAAGCGTATTCGACGTACTTGGCATCGTGATAGGTGACCCGGCGAAGATCGCCCTTCGGCGTGTAGAGATACGAAGTGGTATGGCTTCGCGCGTTGGTCTCGGTCTGAAGACGGCCCATCGTATCGTAGGTGTAGACGGTCACTTCAGGCTGCGCGCCGGTCTGCGCCGCGGTATACGTCTGTTTTTGCCCGATCGTGTTGTAGGAGAAGCTCTCGACCCCTCCCGATTGAAGACGATGCGTCAACACCTGCCCGAATCCGTTGTAGGTCCACTCTTCGTACGTTAGATCGGGATATTCCTTTTTCAGAACTTCGTGCGTTACAGGGTTACGGGTGTACGTCGTCAGCCGGTTCAATTCGTCGCGGTACTCAGTCAGCCAATACGGTTCAGTGGCATTGAAATAGGTGAAGAGTTCGTAGCGTGCGGCTTCTGTGCCGATGGCTGGGTGGGTGATCTTCGTTGTTTGCCCGGCGAATGGCTCGTGCAGCCACTGCGTGACGTGCAGCAGCGGATCAATCGCCGACTCTACGAAGCCCTTTGCATCATAGGCATACGTCGTCGTTTTCCCCCGAAAATCCGTCGAGGCTGACACCAGCCAAGGGGTGGCGGTGGTGTCGGCCGGGAAGCCAAAGGTGCGAGTCTCGCTATCTCCGCGCGTCAGCACGCCGGTGTCCATGTCGTAGGAGAACCACGGCACCGGTGACGCCGCTCTTCTCGGCCGACACCTCTCCATACACAAGGCTGTTCTGCTTGTAGACATATTCAATGCTTGGCATTACATCCGGCGTCCGGACATCGTCGAACTTCCACGGCAGGGGGCGGCCTGTGCCGCCAGTCTTGTTCGATGGTTGGTAGGCGTAATTGGCGAATGAACTGTCACTGTAATCCGCGCGAGTGAGAATGGTATACTGATATCCGCTTCCGGGGCTGATGAACGTTCCGTAGGTATAAGCGACAGTTTGGCCGTCGCTGGCGGCCACGCCGCTGATGATGGGGCGATTGGCCCAATCGACTGCATTCCACGCGATCTGGAGCGTGCGCCCGGCGGGCTCCGTGACGCTCGTCAGCCGTCCCGCGCTGTCGTAACCGAGCAGCGTTGCCTGGTTGAAAGGATCGATGACCTGCGTAGCGCGAAAGAACTCCTGGGACCCGCTGACACTGTAGCGTTCCAGCTTCACGCGGCCGCCGTCTTTCTGGCGGAAATAGAGCGTCGTGCTACCCACCACTTCGAGCCGGAGGCCCGTGCCTGCCGGCTGAATCGGAGCAGCCGGTCCGACAACCTCTGGAGCCTCCGCACCGGTCGAAGTGGCTTTAGGTGCGGGTGGACTGCCGCCGCCTGGCCTCAGGAATATAACCGAGCAGGCAAGAACGGCGACGAGTGCCGCCGCGAAAAGAAGGAGGCGTGTTTTCATAGGCTGGACGTCTGCGTGCCGCTCGGAGGCGATACGTCCAGCTGCATCCGCAGCAGAAGGGCGGAGGACCAAGGGGAGACTAATTGCTTCGCGCAGCTTAGGCTTCTTGGATGTGCAGTATTTCGAGTACCCGCGTTCTCGTACAAATATGGTGACCTGCAGCTTTGGATCGATTGTCTTTTTCAGGCGCCTCATAACGTCGTATTCATTCATCGTCGCCACCTGCGGGCCGCGTTTCACTGTCCGCACCTCGCCCAGCCATCAAGCACGGGCGAGACGCCGGAGCGAACATGTGAACGTGGAAGACGACCCGGTGAATTTCACGCTCGTCGAGCGCATCCTGGAATTCCGCCCTCCGATCCAGTGATGCACGCTCCGCGGGGTCAGGTTGGCGTCGAGATGGCCGGTGCGTATCAGCCCCAGCTCGTCCTGTTGGATCTGAACCTGCCGGACATGAACGGCGCCGAAGGCCTGCACCGGCTGCAACAACAACGCACGACCGCAGACATTCCCGTCGTGATCCTGAGCGCGGACGCGACGCGGCGTCAGATTGAGCGTCTATTGACGGCAGGCGCCAGGAATTATCTCACGAAGCCATTCGACATCGACCCGTTTCTCGCGGTGGTCGATGAGTTCGTGACCATTTCAAGAGCGGTGTAGCTCTTCGCTGCCACCGTATCTTATCGGTTGGGCGAGAATCAAATGCTGCCGCGGATGCCCCGGTCGCTGTCGCGCGCACCGGTCACTCCCGAGAGGCGATCCCAGGCCGCGCGCGCGGCAGGTTCGGCACGATCCCACGGGATCGCCGGATTGGGGTCGTTCTTCTCGTAGTCGCTCGCCAAGTCGGCTTCGATTTCGTGGTATTGTCGCCCGGCGTATTTCGTCACGCCTTCATATCCGGTGCGATAGGCAGGTGCGTAGTGCTCGTAGGTCGAGCTTTCGTCAGCCCACTCCTGGGTTTTGTGATTCTCACGCCAGTAATTGTCTTCGAGCGTGGGATTCACCGCTTCAGCCACGCCTCGTCCGCCATAGGCGCCGGCTACTCCACCCACCACGGCACCGATCGCCGCGCCCACCGGACCGCCCACCGCAGCTCCGATGGCAGCTCCCGCCAGGCCACCCCCAGTAGTTCCAAGACCGGTCCCGATCGGGTGCGAGCCCGGTTCTCCGGTCAGCGGGTCTCGGTTTTCGTCTGGATTCGTATTCGTTTCTTTGTCCATGGGTTCTCCTTCGAGTTAAACTTCCTGCAAAATAAATTCGGCTTCGCTCCCGTGCGTGGCCGTGAATCACCGCGGCTCGAGAGACGCAAACAACCGTCCAATTACGAATGCAGGGTATATGAATCCGAATGGGGACAATTTAGGACAAAACGATCTACCCGTGGGCTCGCCGCAGATGGGCAGTCAGCAAATTTCAGCGGGCGCGACCGGTGCCAGCAGATTTCAAGAGACCACCGATAAAATGACGAGCGCCGCGAGCGATGCATGGCGGCAAACAAAGGAGACCGCCAGCGCCGCGAGCGAGCGCACGCAGTTTTACATCCGCGAGAATCCGGTGCCGACGGTGATCGGTGCGCTCGCGGTCGGGCTCGCGATCGGACTTGCGATTCGTTATTCGTCCGAGCGGACGGAGCGGGAAGTGGAGGCCAAAACCCCGTTCGGTGATGTGAACCTGGGGATGCTCTCCCTGCCTTTCCTGTGGCCGTTCTTCAAATCGGTCCGCCGTCACTATGAAGATTCCGCCGAGGTGGTGAAAGATCGCGTGAGTGACGGAGTCGACCGGCTGAGGAGCGTGGACGTGGATCAATATGTGAAACCTCTGCGCAAAAAGTGGCGCGCCTGGACGAACTAACTGCGCTTCTGAGGTAATGACGCAGCCACGGTGTGCGACGCCGTGGCTGCGTGTCTTTTTGGACGAGGTTATGGCTTTAGTGCAGCGCCGTGGGAGGACTCCGGCAGGTAGAAAAAGAGGATGCCCAGAATCAGGTAAACCGAGAGCAACTGCACGCCTTCGATCCAGTTCGTTTCACCGTCTCCACTGATCTGAAACAGGATGTAGACTGAGGCCACGACCGCAAAGACCTCCGGCATCGTGAATTCCAGATCCATCGGGCGGCCGAGGAAATAGGAAAGGAAGATCAGCGCCGGCGCGACAAAGAGCGCGATTTGCAGGCTCGAGCCGATCGCGATCCCGACGCTCAGGTCCATCTTGTTCTTCAACGCCATCAGCACCGCGGTCGAGTGCTCGGCCGCGTTCCCGACGATCGCGACCACGATGATGCCGACGAACACGTCCGTGACGCCGAGGGAAGTGCGGACGCTTTCGATCGTCCCGACGAGAAACTCCGAGAGCAGTGCCACGACCGCGGTCGCAATGAGCAGGATGGTCGTCGCTTTGGCGCGCGACCAGGTGAACCCCAGGTCGTGCGAGTTGTCCTCGCCGCCCTGGTAGAAGTGTTTGTGGGTCTTGAGCGCAAACCCCAGGACGCAGAGGTAGGTGAAGAAGAGCACGACCGCGATGCCGAGCGACAGGCGTTGCTCGATCGCGGGACTCCAGCCGGTGGGGCTCGCGCTGGCGGCATGGTGAAAGACCGTCGGGATGATGAGCGCGATGGCGGCGAGGGAGAGCGAAACCACGGTCGTGCGCACAGCCGTGCGGTTGAACCGCTGCTCGCGGAACTTGATCCCGCCGGCCACAATCGAGACCCCCAGCACCAGCAGGACGTTGCCGATGATCGAGCCGGTGATCGAAGCTTTCACCACGCTCGTGAGGCCTTTCGAGAGGGCGATGCCGGCGATGATCAGTTCGGCTGCATTCCCGAAGGTCGCATTCAACAATCCGCCCAGCCCTTCTCCGACGCGCGCCGCGAGCGCTTCCGTGGCACGCCCGATCCAGCCGGCCACCGGGATGATGGCGATGGCAGAGCAAATGAACAGCGCCGTGGGCTGTGCGGCGCCGGGCCAGAAACGAAGTACGATCGCCACCGGCACAAAAAGCAGCAGCCAATCCAGGGAAAGTTTCAGTCTCACGCTCCGAAGAGAAACGCGTTTTGCGCTTGCTGGCCAATTCAATCCGCTCTGGACGCAGAGCGCCAGGCGCGAAGTGCGCTGCCGGCGAAAAGGCGCGCAGCCGCGCGATTTTCGCGCAACCTTGGCATTCCATGAACCGAGCCATGCAAGAAGAGGGGAACGCGCCGCTGCCGAGAAACCCGCCCCGAACGTGGCGCACTCCGCTGCGGATCGTGCTTTGGAGCCTCGCAGCATTGCTGCTGCTTTACGTCGCCTCGCCGTATCTTTCGTTCTGGCGCTTCACCCGCGTGCTGCGCTCCCCCGACCACCAGCAGATGACCTCCTCCGTGGATTTCCGGGCGGTCCGCGAATCCCTGAAACAACAACTCCGCGCCAGGATTACGAAGCACAGTCCCGGCGCACAGGAGAAGAAGGACCCGTTCGCCGGGTTGGTGGAGCGGCTCGCGCCGAGTCTGATCGACCAGCTGGTCGACGCGTTTGTCACGCCGGACGGACTCGCCGCACTCGTCGCCGATCCGGAACTGGCACGTGCGGCAAGGGCGAAAGATCCGGGTGCACTCGCACGCGCCGGGACGGTCGCGACAAAGGACGCGGAGCACGATTTTGGCTGGAAGGATGTGCACTATGCATTTTTTACCGGACCGCGCGATTTCCTGATCGATCTGCACGGCACAAAACTGCGCTACCGCTTCAGCAAGTTCCATTGGCTCCTGGAAGCAGTGGAGTTGCCGCTCGACGACGTGAACCTTTAGCCGCGCCGCAGCCGGTCGTGCCTCCGCCGGTGCGCGGCGCGCGAATCTTGCACTGCGCCCGTTGATATTGTTTGATCTGGCGACGGGAGCAGCGAGAGAAGGAGCGATTTTATGGTCACGATTGCAACGTTTAACGAACCCGCGAAAGCCAGGCATCTGAAGGATCGACTGCGCGAATCGGGGATCGACGCGGATATTCACAACGAGGCCCACGGGCAGGCCATGCACCTCGTGAAGGACCCGCAGGCGAACAACAAGGTGATGGTGCACGAGCAGGATTTCTCGAAAGTGCAGAAGCTGCTCGTCGAATGGGAAGCGACCGACCCGGAGGTGGCCGCGGCTGTGCGTTGCCCGCAATGCCAGTCGCCCCGGATCCAGTATCCGCAGACCGCGCAGAAGTTCCCGTTTATCCCTGGTCTCTACTCGATCCTGCTCGCGCTCGGGCTTTTCGAAAAGGAATTCTATTGCGAAGATTGCCATCTCACCTGGGCCAAGAACGGGGTGCCGGCTTCCGGCGCGTAGCGCGCGCGCGGCTCGTTTTTTCCCCGCGGGCAGCGACCGTCATGCGATCTTCGCGTGAGGCGTTGCGCGGTGCAGGGCGACTCGTGAGCGCAGTTTTGATTCCATGAAGTGGCTCTACGCATTTCTGCTCGCCGTCCTCATTTTCGGCAGTGCGGCCTTCTTCGGCTACCACATCATCATTAAGCCGGAGCTGGCGGTCCGCGCCGAGCGGAGTGGAGAAGTCCCGGACGAGCCGCGCGTCGACATCGGGCTGCCAGAATTCCAGGCCGCGGCGAAGTGGAAAGAGGACGGGAAGCTCGGCGAAGCTCGCGCCGCGCTCACCACCTTCCTCCAAAGGTATCCGAACGGCCAGCATACCGAGGAAGCAAAAGACCTGCTCGGCGACGTAAACATGGCGATCCTGCTCTCGAAATATCCCTCGCCCGAGAAGCAGGAATACGTGGTGAAAAGCGGCGACGTGCTCGCGCGGGTGGCGCAGAAAACCAAATCCGCGCCCGAGCTGATCATGCGCACCAACAACCTCAGCAGCACGATGCTCCACATCGGCGATCGCCTGCTCATCTCGCACCTCGAGTTTTCGCTCTTTATCCAGCGCAAAGCGCAAAAGGTCGTGCTTCTGAATAAAGGCGCGTTCTTCAAACAGTACCACGCCCGGAGCGTGAAACTCGCCCCGAAACAACCGCCGCGCATCAGCACCAAAGTGGCGGAAACGATGGCCTGGCGCGACGGGAAACGCGTCGGCTTCGGCACCCGCGAATATGCCGGCAGCACGCGCTGGGTTCGGCTCTCGACGCCCGGTTACGTCCTCTATGCGGAGCCGAGCTCTCCCGGGTCCCAGCCGGGCGGCGTCGCTCCACCGCCGGCGGGTTTTGGGATGACGCCCTCCGACGTGGAGGAGCTGAGCGGCCTTGTGAATAGCAAGACCGCTGTCACCATTACAGACTAAAGCGCATGCACGTTCAGCCGCTCGATTTCGAAAAGCCGGTCCTGGAATTGCAACGCCGGTTGCAGGACCTGCGCGAACATTCCGGCGAGCACGCGCTCGATTTCGAGGCCGAGGTGGAATCGATGGAGCGCAAGATCCGCGAGACCCGGCGCGAGATTTACGAACACCTGACCGCCTGGCAGCGCGTGCAAATCGCACGCCATGTGCAGCGGCCGTTCGCGCTCGATTATGTCTCACGCTGTTTCACCGATTGGGTGGAGCTGCACGGCGACCGCGTCTTTGGCGACGATCGCGCCATGCCCTGCGGTCTCGCGACGATCGGTGATTGGCGGTGCGTTGTCGTCAGTCAGCAAAAGGGACGCGACACGAAAGAAAACGTGCTGCGGAATTTCGGCTGCGCGTATCCGGAAGGTTACCGGAAAGCTTTGCGCGTCATGCGCCTGGCGGAGAAATTTTCGCTACCAGTGATCGCGCTCATCGACACGCCCGGAGCGTACCCCGGCATTGGCTCGGAAGAACGGCACATCGCCGAAGCGATCGCCGTCAACCTCCGTGAAATGATGAACCTGCGGGTGCCGATCCTCGCGATCGTGATCGGCGAAGGCGGCTCCGGCGGAGCGCTCGGCATCGGCGTCGCGGATCGCGTCATGATCATGGAGAACGCCTACTATTCGGTCATCAGCCCGGAGGCATGCTCGGCCATTCTGTGGAAGGATCGGCGGCACGCGCCCGAAGCGGCCGAGGCGTTAAAGCTGACCGCCGATGACCTGATGCGATTGGGCGTGGTCGACGAAGTCGTGCCGGAACCGGAAGGGGGCGCGCACCGCGACCACGACACGGCAGCGGCGCACCTCGGCAGCGCGCTGCGGCGGAACCTGGAGCGCGTGGCCGCTCTAACCACCGACGAGCTCCTGAAGAAGCGCTACGAGAAATTCCGCCGGCTGGGCATTTTCGCCGAAGAGTAAAGCGCGGTCGCCGGCTGTCCCTGCGCCCGCTGCTGCCGAACGCCACAGTTCGTTCCCAATCCAGCAGGAGGAAACTGCGTGTTAACAGAAGCTTTCCTGTCACAACGGCGCCAGGATCCGTCGCAGCACGAGCGCCCGTTTCCGTCGCGCCGTGGTGATGATCGATGGCGGCGGCGGAAACAAAAATCGCAGCGCGGCGTCCAGCCGGTGCCCCCAGGCCAACTCCGTGTGCCCGGCGCCTTCGTCCTCCAGATAATGGAGATCATTGTGCAGCCGCCATCCTTTCTCGATCAGCAGATCGCGCAAGGCGCGGGCCCGTTCCCAGCCTGGCTCGTTTGTCCCGGTATCGAGCCAGATCTTTAGCGGGGGCCGTGCTTCTTCGTCGAGCGCCCCCACCATTTCGTAGAGCGCCTCGTTATCCCACCAGATGGAGGGCGACATGACCGCGAGTCGCTGGAAAACATGTGGAAACCAAAGACCAAGCGAGATCGTGGCCAGACCGCCAAGGGACGAGCCGCCCAGCCCGGTATCTTCCGCTTCGGTGAGGGTGCGATAGCGCGCGTCGATGAAGGGCTTGAGCTCGTTGATGAGAAAGCTGCCGTAGTGTCGCAGGAGACCTTTACTGCGCCGGCGTTTGCCTTCCTCCAGCCGGCCGCGCGTGGGGGCGTACTCGTGGATTCGGGCTTCGCCTGCATTTGCGACCGCGACGATGATGACGGGCTCGATCAGCTGCTGCTCGACGAGACGCTGCGCGGTTTCATCCGCGCCCCATTCATTGCCGCCGAAGGCGGTGGCGGCGTCGAAGACATTCTGGCCGTCGTGTAGATAAAGCACCGGGAAACGGCGGGTGCGCGCGCGGCGATAGCCCGGCGGCAGGTAAACGAGCACGTCGCGCTGGTTGCCGAGAATCTTCGATTCGAACCCCGGATGGTGCTGGATATTGCCGGTGAGAGTGTGTTCGGACATGAAGCGAAACCTTTGTGCGAGAAGATACGCCTTGTCCAATCGACCCGGATGTTTCGTCCGTCCGAAAGCCTTCCCGCCCGGGCCGAAAGTCCGTGCAGCCGAAGCCGGGCCGGAGGGACTTCTCCGCCCCACGGAGAGAGATTTTCTGGACTTCCCCAAAGGGTTCGCCCGATATGGGGCGAGCGGATATGTCGGCTCCGGCAGCAAAGTTGGGGGGCGCGAAGAAGTATTTGAAGGCCACGAATGAGGATAAATCTGGAAAGCCCGGCCGTTGCTGTGCATGCGTTACGGCCCGGATTTCTGAACCCTGAACCCCGAACCCCTGAAACCTGCCCAACGGCTTTCTCCTCCTCTTTCCCAACCGCGCAATCCGTGCCATTCGTGGTGCTGAAACAAATCCTCTTATGAAAAAAATCGGCATCCTCTTCGGTCAGGAAAACAGCTTCCCGCCAGCCTTCGTCGAGCGGGTCAACCAGAAAGCCGGCGGCGAAATGCAGGCCGAGTTCGTTCGCATCGATAAAGTCGTGCAGGGCGAGCCCTGCGGCTACGACGTCATCATCGACCGCATTTCCCAGGATGTTCCTTTTTACCGCGGCTTCCTCAAGAACGCGGCCCTCACCGGGACCGCGGTGGTAAACAACCCCTTCTGGTGGAGCGCGGACGAGAAGTTTTTCAATAACGCGCTCGCCACCAGGATCGGCGTTGCCGTCCCGCGCACCGTGCTCCTGCCCTCACATCAACTGCCGCCCGACACCTCCGATAACTCCTTCCGTAATCTCGCTTACCCGATGGATTGGGAGAGCATTTTTGCCTACGTCGGCTGGCCGGCCTTCTTCAAACCCTTCGCCGGTGGCGGGTGGAAAAACGTCTACAAATTGAATGACCCGGAGGAATTCTTCCGCGCCTACGGCGAGACCGGGCAGCTCGTCATGATGTTGCAGGAGGAAGTGAAGTTCGACAGGTACTTCCGCTGCTATTCGATCGATCAGCGGCACGTGAAAGTGATGAACTACGAACCGCGTCACCCGTATCACCTGCGCTACGTCACCGACTGGCAGGCGCCGCAGGACATCGTCGACAAAGTGCGCTGGGGCGTGCAGCAGTTGAACGAATATCTCGGCTACGATCTCAACACCGTCGAGTTCGCGATCCGCGATGGCGTGCCGGTTGCGATCGACTTTTGCAACCCTGCCCCGGACGCCGAAGTCGCGAGCGTCGGCCAGGAGAATTTCGAGTGGGTCGTGAATGCCGTCTCGGAAATGGCGATCCGCAAGGCGCGCGAGCATCGTGCCGGAGAGGACAACCTCACGTGGGGTAAATATGTGCAAGCCGGGGCGATGAAACGCGCCCTGCATGAGATGGGCAACGCAAGCGAACCATGAGTCCCCGGTCGCGGCATCTTGCGCCGCGGCGGCTGCTGCTGCGCCACTTCCGATGGAGCCAATCCATCATTCGTCGGCATCTATCGACGCTGCCGCCTCATTTATTTCGGGCGGATGCTGGACAAGATTCGCCTGCACGCCTCGGGTCAGCTCCCGCAGGATTACCAGGAGAAACTGGGCGAGCCTCCGGTCCCGTTCCCATGCAACTTCGGCGACACCGCCAACGTTCGCTTCGAAAGGCTTCGGCGTGACAAGTTGCACCGGATTTCTGTAACGATTATTTTGTGAAGTAATCCAAGGATCGTCGAATTGTGATTTCCTTAGGGCCAGAACAGGTGGCAGATATCTCTATTTCGTCTTCGCCCCCCTTTCCTCCGCCCGTCTGCAAAGTAATCTTCGTATTTTCCAAATCCTCAGCGGTGAATCCGTTTCTGAGCAGGACTTCTTTAGCCACGGATACTTCGTTTAGCTTGATCGCTCTTTTTAGCTGGTCGCGGTCGTCCTTACTGGCGTGAAGCCGGGCTTGAGCTTGAGCGGCTTTTTTCGGCAGCGAAGTGGCGTCAGCGCGTGAGGGTCCGTCGGTCAAATGGGGCTTTTGTTCTACAGTAGTCGCTTGCGCCCGTGCCACGGCCGGAACAGCCAGGAGGCTGAGTGATGCGACGGTGGAGAGTACGGCGTTGCGCAGGAGTTGCATAATTGACAGGTCAACCGACCCACCTTTTCGGAATGCTGTCAACCAGAGGTAGAGTGGGCCGGGCGAAGCGGTTATTATATAGCTAAAAAGGCAGGAAGCGTTCCACTGTCTCATCCCCGGAGTATAGCGAAAAAAGTAGAATCAATTCACCAGGAGACGCCCGCAAAAAGTCGCAAGACTGACATCCAGAGGCCGATATCCGCTCAACCGGCGTCAACGTCCTGGCAGTCAAAATAAGTCCTCGACATAGGGTGGGAAATCATTCAAGAATCGCGTCGCTTCTGATTTCCCGCAGTCCGCTCTCCCTCGCCGTACCAATAAGATACACACATGAACACACTTATCCGCCTTACTACGCTTGCCGCCGTTTTCGCGTTTCTCACGACCTCCACGTCCCCCTTGCACGCGCAGTTGCTTGCGCCGAACAACGGCATTGATGTGCCGAATGGCACACGCAAATGCATAAAGCCCCAAAACCGTGCACCGAAACTCACCAATCTAGCAGTGCCATTGACCTGTCTGGCGCCGGTTGTAAACGTCAGTGCAGCGACCGGGAACCAGGCTGAGAGTTTCGTAAACGTCAACCCAACCAACCCAAACAACCTCGTTGCCTTCTCGAATACTAACGCAAACAGCATCTTCCGCGCGTACTCAACAAATGGCGGCGCGACTTGGACGCGCGGCACTGTCGCTACGGGCGTGGCGTGCTGCGACGCGCAGGCGGCCTTCGACTCGTTCGGTAACCTGTTTGTGGTTTACATCAACGCCAGCGTTAACCAGATCAACGTGATCTTGAGTACCGATGGCGGCGTCACATTCGGTGCACCAGTAACCGTGGGCACGGGCAGCGTCGACCAACCGTCCATCGCCGTAGGCAACGGCAGCGTGTGGGTCGACTGGAATTCGAGCGGAAGTATGGTCGCGCGTGGGGCGCCAGTCACGGGTCTCGGTGTTTGGGGGCCGTTCAACCCCCTCCAGACGATCCCGTCTGCGGCTGGCAGTTTCGGCGGTATCGCCGTCGGACCCGGCCCTAATGGTGGCAAGGTCATCGTGACTTATCAGAACCCAACTGGCGGACAAGGTCCGGCGACGATCTACACTAACGTAGACGCAGATGGTTTGGGAGCGGGCGGGTTCGGCGCGCGAGTCACCGTTACCTCGACTAATGTAGGTGGTTTCGACTTTATCCCGGCGCAGAACGGACGCTCGATCGACGCTGAGGCGGGGGTAGTATGGGACGGCACCGGGGGGCCGTTCAACAATCGCATCTATCTCGTCTACACGGAAGAGACCTTCAATGAGAACAATGACACCGACATTCTGATGCGGACTTCGACTGATGACGGCGCGACGTGGAGTGCACCGGTGCGCGTAAACGACGACGCGACCGTGCGCAGCCAGTTTCTGCCCTACGTCGCGCTCGATCCAACAACCGGCACGGTGGCAGTGGGCTTTCACGATTGTCGCAATGACAACGGCGTGCCCGGTTCGGGCGGCACGAACATGATTCCTAACGACGATGCGGAATATTACGGCACCTACAGCACCGACGGCGGCGCGACCTGGGCGCCGAACGTCCGCTTGAGCGGCGGGTTCTCGAACGCGGCGGCATCGGGGAACGGTGTCGACTTTGGCGACTACGTTGGCCTGTCCGCGTTCGCGGGCAAGCTCTATCCCGGGTGGGGGGACAACGCGAACTGCGATGGCACAAACCCTAATGGCACCTTGCAAGCGTTTGACCTATACGCGAACTCCAACTCACTCGTGCTCCCGGCGCCCCTTCTTTGCACAGAGTTCTTCGAGAACTTCGATCGGGTGACCGCGCCCGCGCTCCCCACCGGCTGGACGGCGGCCAATGCGGCGGGACCTGCGCCGCTCTGGGTCACTGCGACAACCACGCCTGCCTCGCCGCCGAACTATGCCTTTGTCGATGATCCGGCGGTGGTGAGTGACAAGCGTCTCGACACACCTGGCATTTATATCAGCGCCTCTTCGGTCAGGTTGTTATTTAGCCATTCCTTTAACCTGGAAGCCAGCGGGGGTCAGTTCTACGACGGTGGCGTGCTGGAAGTGTCATCGCCTAACATCAACGGCGGAGCATTTACCGACATCACCAATGCCGCAGTCGGCGGCAGTTTTGTCAGTGGCGGATACAGCGGCACGATCAGTACCAGCTTCAGTAGCCCGCTGGCCGGCCGCATGGCGTGGAGCGGCAATTCGGGTGGCTACGTGAGTGTGGTGGCCAATCCCGGACCCAACGTGGTGGGGCGGACAGTCAAGTTCCGCTTCCGGATGGCGTCGGACAGCAGCCAAAGCGCCGGCGGCTGGAGCATCGATGGCTTCGCGGTGCAGGATTTTGCCTGCCCATTGCAGACCGCTCGCTCACGCAAGGTCCATGGCGGAGCCGGCACTTTCGACATCAATCTGCCTTTCGATGCCACCACGCTTCTCTCTTCTCTCGGGATCGAATGCCGCAGCGGCGGAGCGACCAATGATTACCAGCTCGTCTTGACCTTCGGGACTCCCGTTAACTTCACCGGCGCATTGCTGAGCGCAGGCACGGGCTCCGTGAGCAGCACGAGCGGCAGCGGGACTACTACTGTGACCGTCAACCTCACCGGCATAACCAGCCCGCAAAGAGCCAGTGTAACGGTTCTCGGGGTCAACACCGGCACGAGGCTGGGTGACATGGTCGTGCCGATGGGGGTTCTGGTTGGCGATTCGAGCGGCGACGGCATCGTCAATGGCGGCGACGCCATCCAGACTCGCAGCCGCTCGGGTCAGCCGACCGACGCGACGAACTTCCGCTCCGACGTGAACACGGACGGCAACGTCAATGGTGGAGACACGATCATAGTCCGTTCCCGCTCTGGGACATCGCTGCCCTAAACGCCTAGTGATAAGGCCGTGCGGACGCCTTCGCCTGCGCCCGCACCGGCCGGAAAGTGCCCACGCTCGCAAGATCGCGGCGAGCGAGTCCGGGAGTACTAGAAGACTCCAAGCACCTTCAGCACAACGATGATCACCACAATGACGCCAATAATATAAAAGATATTCCGATTCATGTAATCATGCTGACTACCAGCAAGATGACCACATGGCGAGAACCTTCTTTCGCGGGCGCGCGCGGCAGAGCGCGGTTTCTTGCTACATCCGCTCCGGCACTCCGATGCCGAGCAGGTCGAGTCCGCGCTGGAGGACGCGGGCGGTGAGCTGGCAAAGCGCGAGGCGCGAGCTGCGTGCGGGCTCGTCGGACTTCAGGACCGGGCACGCTTCGTAAAAAGCGTGGAAGCTGTTCGCCAGCTCGAAGAGGTAATTGGCGAGGACGTTGGGACGGAAGTCGTTCAGGACGGTAGGGAGGACTTCAGCAAACTGGCAGAGGCGTTTCGCGAGGAGTAGCTCGGCCGTTTCCCGGAAGAGGAGAGCCGCGGGCGCAGCCGCGACTGCGCCGGCTTTGCGGAAGATAGATTGGATGCGGACGTAGGCGTTTTGCAGGTAGGGCGCGGTGTTCCCCTGCAGCGAGAGCATCCGGTCCCAGGAGAAAATATAATCGGTCATCCGACCCTGCGAGAGATCGGCGTATTTGACCGCGCCGATCCCGATGATCTGGGCGATGCGTGCTTGCTCGGCCTCGGGCAGGTCGGCGTTTTTCTCCGCCACAATCTTCCGCGCCCGCACGACCGCTTCATCGAGCACGTCCTGGAGGGCGACATTGTCGCCGCTGCGGGTCTTCATGAGCTTGCGGTCGTCGCCGAGGATGCTGCCGTGCGTGATGTGACGGAAATCGGCGGTGTACCCTTCGCGCCGTGCGATCTCGAAGATCTGGCGGAAATGCAATTGCTGGGGCGCGCCCGTCACGATCCAGACGGTGTCGCGCTGCAGGTCTTGGAGGCGGTAGTCGACCGTCGCGATGTCGGTGGTGGCGTAATTGTAGCCGCCGTCGCTCTTGCGAATGATGCACGGCTTGTCGGCTAGATCGGGGATGTCCCGGAAGAAGACGCAAACCGCGCCTTCACTGATCACGGCGAGGCCGGAACGCAGGAGCCGCTCCACGATCGCAGGCAGCCGGTCGTTGTAGAAACTCTCGCCGCGCTGGATGTCGTAGCGAATGCCGAGCACACGATAGGCGCTCTCGAATTCTCCCATCGAAAGCCCGACGCATTCTCGCCAAATCGCGAAGTTCTCCGGCTCGCCGGCTTGCAGCTTCACCAGCTCTTCTTTGCACTGCTCGCGCACGGCGGGATCGGCGGTGCCGCGTTCGTTCGTTTCCTTGTAAATCCGGACGAGCTCGGCGATGGGCGCACGCGCGAGCGCCGCGCGGTCCAGCAGGTTCTTCCAGCCCCAGATCACCATCCCGAACTGCGTGCCCCAATCGCCGATGTGGTTGTCGCGGATGACATCGTGGCCGAGGAACTCCGCGATCCGGGCGAGCGCGTCGCCCAGCACGGTGCTGCGGATGTGGCCGACGTGCATCGGCTTGGCGACATTCGGCGAGCCGAAGTCGATTACGATGCGCTTGGGCGTGGCGACACGCTCGACGCCGAGCCGCTCGTCTTGCCACAAAGCGGCGGCCTGTCGCTCGACGGCTTCGGCCCGCAGGGTGAAGTTGATGAATCCGGCGCCGGCAATCACGGGCGGCACGCAAACGTCGTCCAGCGCAAGCCGGTCGATGATCTGCTGCGCCAGTGCGCGCGGGTTTTCGCCGCGTTGTTTCGCGAGCACGAGCGCGGCATTCGTCTGGTAATCACCAAAACGCGGGTCGGTCGCCTGCGTGACTTCGCCGGCGGGTGGCAGATTCGCCGCCGCCAGCGCAGTGGACAATCTTTGCGCGAGGAGCGCCTGGAAAGTTTCCATCGCCGCCGCGCTTATTTCTGGGGGCGATCGCGAAAGATGGCGAGGATATCGTCGGCCGAGCCGGCGCTGGCGAGGCTCTCGCGGGTGCCACGGTCGTTCAGGAACTTCGCGATCGAGGCGAGGGTGCGGAGGTGCGTCTGGAACTGATTTTTCGGCACGACGAAGAGGACCACGAATTTGACCGGCGCATTATCCAGCGCGTCGAATTCGATCCCTTGCGAGGAGCGTCCAAAGCAGGCCACGACCTGCTCGATGCGATCGGAAGAGGCGTGCGGAATGGCGATGCCGAATCCGATGCCGGTGCTCATCGTCTCCTCGCGCTGCTTGAGCGAGGCGAGAATGCTTTCGCGATCCTCGGGTTTGATCCGGCCGAGCCTCACGAGCAGCTCGATCAGCTCGACAATGGCGGGCCACCGCTCGGTCGCCTCCATCTCTGGAATGATCTGCTCGGCAGATAATATGCTGGCCAGGGACATGCGTTCCCGCTCGCGGGAGGGCCAAGCTTACTGTGAGCGTTTCTTATCACAAGCGGCTTTTGGGGGGATTGGCGGCTGGGATTTCGCCTGCGCGCGACGTCGTCCGGCCACGCCGCCGCCGGGTCTACGCGACGTTCCAGTAGTGGTGGTCCTGCCGGGAGAGCGACCAGTCGGGATTTGCCTGCACGAACTCCAGGCAGTTCCGCAGGCTCGCGGGATCTTCCTGTTTCCCGATCGAGAGCGGCTGCACGTAACGATGGGTGAAGTCAGTCCGTTCATCCGGATGCGCGGCGCGAAAATCCTCGATCCCGAAGCCGTTCAAGCCCGGCACGATCTTCATTTCGTCGCCGGAGAGCTGCACCCATTTCGCCGGATCGTGCGGCGAGATGGAAAGCCAGTCGACGTTTGCGGTCACCGCACGATGACCACTCGAGGCGAGCGCAATCGAAAACCGCTGCGCGCGCAACGCTGCGATCAGCGCGGTGAGATCGTGGTCCGTCGGTTCACCGCCGGTGAGCCAGACCCAGCGCTTCCGCGCGGTCCGCGGCGTCGCCGCATGGGCGCGTGCGGCGATCTCGGCGGCGGTCGCCATTTCCTGCTTCGCGTAGTCGGTGTCGCAATGCGGACAACCGACCGAGCAACCGGCCAGGCGCACAAAACACATCTGCATCCCGCGCATCTGTCCCTCGCCTTGCAGCGTCCAAAAAACGGGATTGCTGCTGAGCGGGTATCTCTTTGTCGCGTCCGTCTGCACTCGGCTGAACTTAGCCCGGTGCTTGCCGCGCGCGCGAGTGTTTCATTGCGGTGCGACCGGCGGCGGCCGATGCTTGCTTCGTGCCCTCGCCGGTCGCGTTCTTGCAACTCTCGCTGGTCTTGATCTGCGCAATCTGCACTTCGCCATTGCGCGCCGCGACCTTCGCCGGGATGCGCCTCGAGCCGGGCGTCACGGTCACGGCGCAGGTGCCGCTCAATGCCGCGGAGCGATCCTACCTCGCGGAAGGCGGTAATGCGGTGCCGCCCTACGCCCTCGCGGTCCTGGCCGTGCCGCCAGGTTTCACGCCGTCGAAAAGCTGGCCGGTCCTGATCTCCATCTCGACGAGCGACGCGCAGCGCCAAAACCGCACCGATCTGGTCGACTTCTATCGCGAGTCCGCCTTAGCCGAAGGCTGGCTCGTGCTCGCGGGCGACGGCCCGGGACAGCCGCAGCACGACAGCGGTGGCTGGCGCGCCGGCACCACTCTGGCGGCGCTCGATGCGTTGCACCGCAGCTTCCCCGGCTCGGAGAAGTGGCCCGTGGCAGTGGCAGGTTTCTCAGGCGGCTCGAAGCGCGCGGGCACGATCGCGCCGCTCCTCGCTCTCGCCGGGTGCCGCCTGGCCGGTATTTTTCTCACCGGCATCAATGAGGACCGACTGAGCGATGGCTACCGGCAGTTCCATCCCGGCGCGGCCTTTTTGCGGACACCCATTTTCCTGAGCAGCGGCCGCGCCGACCAGGTGGCGACCATCAGCGCGCAGCAGAGTGTTTTCGCTTCCATGCAACGCACCGGATTTACCCGGCTGCGCCACGAAATGTTCGATCAAGGGCACGCGGTGAAGCGGACGCAGCTGCGCGCGGCGTTGCGTTGGTTTCGCGAGCTCAAGGGCTGAGTCCACGGGCGCCGCCGCGCGGGGCCGCCGGTCGAGCCGTCCGGTTTGATGATCGATTCGCTCCAGCGCCACACTTCCGAGACGATTTTTGCTTGTGACCCCGACCAAAGGGCGGAAGCTTTTCGGTATATGGCAGGCCAAGGCTCTACCGGAAATGTGATCGCAGCGTTGTGCAGCTTCTTCATCCCAGGGCTCGGCCAACTGATCCAGGGGCGCCTGCTGATGGCGATCGTGCAGTTTGCGCTCGCCGCCGTGCTCTGGTTCCTGCTCCTCGGGTGGCTCGTGCATCTCTGGTCGATCATCGACGCCGCGATCTACCGGCCGCGCGGTTGATCCGTTAGGCGAGCGAATCTGTCTCCACGATCAGCAGGAGATTTTCTGCTGGCGTCTCACCGATGACCTCGCTGCCTTCGGCCGTCTTCACCTTAAAGCGGTAGGATCGATCCCCGGCATCGCCGGTGAGCGCGAACCAATCGGCTTTGATTTGCACAGCCTCGGTGTGGCCGAGCAGGTAAACGGAAAACGTCTTCATTCCCGAGCCTGCCAGAGCTCTGCCCCCGCGCGAGAGAAAACCGCGGCGACCGCTTCAGGCGGTGAGCGCTTCGCCGACGCGCAAGCTCATGCCCATGACGCGGAAGATTTGATCCCGCTTCTTCAGATAACCAGGAGAATCCAGATCACGCGGCCGCGGCAGATCGATCGGCACAACCTCCTGGATGGTCGCGGGACGCTGACTCATGACAAGGACGCGATCCGCCAATTGCACCGCCTCTTCGATATCGTGGGTGACAAAGAGGATCGTCTTTTTTTCGCTCTGCCAGATGCGCACGAGATCGGCGCGCATCTTCATGCGGGTGATGAAGTCGAGCGCGCCGAACGGCTCGTCCATATAAATGATGTCCGGGTTCGCCGCGAGCGCGCGGGCGATCTCCACCCGCTGTCGCATCCCGCCAGAGAGTTCGCGCGGGTAGGCCTGTTCGAAACCGCCGAGGCCGACCATCGCGACGTAGTGCGCGACGATCTCTGCGCGTTCCGCATCGGTGCGCCCACGCACGCCGAAGCCGATATTTTCGCGCACGCTCAGCCACGGGAAAACGCCGTTTTCCTGGAACACAAAAATGCGACGCGGATCAGGTCCGCGCACCGGCTCGCCCTCCACGATCACGGCCCCGGAAGTCGCAGCCATGAACCCGCCGACGACGTTCAGGAGCGTGGACTTTCCACAACCGCTCGGGCCGACGAGACAAACGAACTCGCCTTGCGCTACCTCGGCGCTGACATCCGCGAGCACGTGAATCTGTTCGCCGGCGCGCTTGCCAGCGAACACGACCGAGCAGTTCCGGATGGAGATCGCCGCCTCGTTCATCCCCGATTTGAGTAACCCCAGCGGACCTCGTCAAACTTCTCCAGTTGCCTAACGAGCAGATCAAGCACGAGTCCGATCAATCCGATCATCACCATGCCCGCGACGACCAGGTCGTAACGCTTGCCGGCATTCCGCGCATCGATGATGAGGTAGCCGAGGCCGCTGTTCACCGCGATCATCTCCGCCGCGACCACCACGAGCCAGGCGACACCCAGCGCAATGCGAATGCCGGTGATGATTTGCGGCAGGCTGGCCCGCAGAATCACGTGCCGGAAGAGCTCACTCCGGCTGAGGCCGAAGTTCTGCGCCGCGCGCAGGTAGACGGGCTGCATATTCTGCACGGCCGCGATCGCGGAGACGGTGATCGGGAAGACACTGGCGAGAAAGATGAGAAAGACCGGCGCCGCATCGGTGACTCCAAACCAAAGGATCGCGAGGGGAATCCAGGCAATCGGCGAGATCGGACGAAAGATCTGGAGCATGGGATTGAACGCCTGGAAGGCGCGGCCGTACCACCCGAGCAGCAGTCCAAAAGGGACCCCGATCACGACCGCGGCGGTAAATCCCCACGCGACCCGGAAGAGCGACGCCACAATGTAGCGCAGGAGCAATCCGCGCTGCCCGAGCTCCAGGATTCCGCGTGCCACTTCCCCGGGGGTCGGAAACAAATCACTCCCGGAGAAACGCACCGCCACATGCCAGAGCACGAGAAAGGCCGCGCCCACTCCGATGGGCAGAGCAAACTGCAACCAGTCCGCGCGACGGCTGCGTTCGAGGCGCCGCGGCGGCACGCCGACAGCGGTCGTTTTTTCGGGTGCGATCAACTTTGTGGCGGGGTGTAGGGCTGCGCCAGCACAGCGTCGTCCTCCGGCGCGAAGGAAGCGTCGATATAATCATCGAAGTGCGCCGTCCCTTGCAGCATGCCGGCTTCTTTCGCGAGCATCTCGATCTCCTCGAAGTTCGGACGCGTCGGCTTGAGGTGGCTATACTTCACGCGATCCGGAGGCTTGCTCAGCACGTAGGTGAGGAGTCGCGGATTCTGATTGTAATAAAGCGTGCTCACGAACTGGGCCGCGGCCATTCGATTCTCCATCTTCGCGTCCAGCCATTTGCCGCTCTTCGCGATGCCATCGACGAGCTGCTGCACATCCTCGCGCCGGGTCTTGATCACGTCTTCATGCACGGCTAGCACACAGGAGATAAACCCGGGCCAGACTTCCTTCACCCGATAAAGCGCGCGCCCGTAGCCATCCAGCTCCGTCTGGCCCATGAACGGTTCGCCCGAAGTAATCGCATCCACGGCATGCGAATAAAGCGCCGCGGGCATGTCGGGCGGCGGCATCTCGACAATGTTCACGTCCTCCAGCTTCATCCCCGCCTTCTTTAGCTCACGGTAAAGGATGAGCCGGTGATTCGCGTAGCGGCCCGGCACGGCGACAGTTTTACCGCGGAGATCTTCTGTCCGAAAAATCCTGGAATCCTTGTGCACCATCACGTCGCCGCCCTCGCGATGACCCAGGTAGACGATCTTAATCGGCACTCCTTGTTCGCGGAGCGCGATCGCCATGGGCGCGAGGATGAAGGTGGCGGGCGTGTAACCCGAAAGGTAAGCTTCCTTTAGCTCAGGCCAGCCTTGGAATCGCACCGGTTCGAACATGCTTTCGCCGGTCAGCTGCTTGTTGATGTAATCGGTCACCGGACAGGTGAGATGACATGTCACCGGCAGAAAACCGACGCGGAACTTACTCGCGGCTGCGCCCGAACGATGCTGGCGCGGGGCGAAGGCGTGCAGGTTTAACGCGCAGTGCAGCAGCGTGATCCCGCCCAGGATGACGAGGACGGCGAGGAGAACTGTTTTGCGGAACGACATCAGACCTGCCCAAGGCTGCATGCTAATAACTGTCTCCCTCGAAGCAAACCAGCTCCTTTAGCTATCTGGGGAGACGGCGCCTGCGGGCCTTTGTTATCCGCTCTTGGCCTGCGCCACGTATTTGCGCACCTGCTCTTCCGACGCACCACCCACCGTGCCCACGAGCTTCCCGGTGCGACTGTAAATCTCGACCCGCGGAATCGATTGAATTTTGAACTGTTTCACCACGGCGGAGCTCCAGTCCACGATGTCCACCTTGCGCAACGCGATCTCCGGGTCGGTCTTCGCCAGCCGCTCCAACATCGGCGAGATCTGCTTACAGGGTCCGCACCAGTCCGCGTAGAAGTCGATGATCGTCACACTGCCGGGCACGAGGTGTTTCGTCAGGTCCACCTGGCTGCCGTGTGCGATGATCGCCACTTCCGCACCGCGATCGCCGCCAAAGGCAATCCGCTCCACGAAGACGCCCGAGAGCTTTTCCGGCCCGGCGCCAGCATCAACCACAAATCCGCCGTTCTCATAAAGTGAAACCGCGCCCTCGAGCGCTCCCTTGGTGCGCGACTGCACTTTCGCCGGGACCGCGCGCGGATCGAAGCCGATGCGCTTGATGTGATTCGCGGGATAGTTCTGCGTCTTTCCATCCGCCGCGCGCACCTCGAAGGAGTTATTCGCATACTTCAGGACGGTGCCGCTAATCTCCGCGCCCGAGGTCGGCTGAATCGTGTCCGCGCGCGCAGCGACGGGAAAGGCGAGGCCGCCAAGGAGAAGCAAGCAAAGGAGTTTCCCGTTCATGTTCTCGACCATATCAGAACCTCGGGCGGCGCGAAACCGCTCCGGACGATTTGTGACTTCACGCACTGCAAGCAAAGTTCCGGTGCGAAATGATCTCCGCCTCCCAGCGAATCCTTGCCGGTGCAGATTGCGACATCGCGGCCGATAACCTGACCCGCCAGCTCTACGCCACGGACGCTTCGATCTACCAGATCGTCCCAGCGGCGGTGGCGTTCCCGCGCAGCGCGGCGCAGGCGAGCGCGGCGATTCGCGGCGCGGCGGAGGCGGGCCTCTCTGTCACCCCGCGCGGCGCGGGCAGCGGACTCACGGGCGGCGCGATCGGCGATGGCCTGGTCGTCGAGTTCTCACGGCACAACCGCGGCATTTCGCATTTGGATCTGGAGAAACGCAGCGTCCGCGTCGGTGCCGGCGTCGTGCTTGACCAGTTGAACACTTTCCTGAAGCCGCACGGCTTCTGCTTCGGCCCGGACGTGGCGACGAGCTCGCGCGCCACCCTCGGGGGAATGATCGCGAACAACTCCTCCGGCTCGCGCGTCCCGGTTTACGGAACGACGGCGGATCACGTGAGGGCGCTCGAAATCGTGCTCGCGAACGGCACCGTCCGACAGCTCGGCCGCGGGCAGGAAACACTGCGGGAAGAACTCGCCTGCATCGCGCAGTTGATTCAGCGGAACGCGGCGGAGATCGAGCAATGGATGCCGCCTGGCCTGCTGAAGCGCTGGCCCGGTTTCGGGATCGATCGGTTTCTGCGCCTCGCGCCAGACCTGAGCCACATCATGGCCGGCAGCGAGGGAACGCTGGCGGCCATTTTTTCCGCGGAGCTAAACATCTCGCCGCTCCCGCGCGAGAAAGGGCTCGGCCTCATCTTTTTCGCCTCAGTCGCCGATGCCATGCAGGCCACGGTGGAGCTGCTCGACCTGCAGCCGGCGGCGATCGAGCACATCGATCGCGTGCTCTTCGACCAGACCAAGGGGCAGCTGAACTTCCAGGCCGCGCGCGATCTGCTCGAGCTCGATGCGAAACCATGTGAAGCGATTCTGCTGGTCGAGTTCTACGAAGATGTGGCGGACCGGCTTGTCTCGTTAGGCGCGCGCCGGCTGGGGCTGCGCACCACGATTTGCAAATCGGATGCGGAGATCAATCTCGTGCTCGGGATGCGCAAAGCCGGCCTGACCTTGCTCACCGGTCGGAAAGGAGACGCGAAACCAGTCACCTGCATCGAAGACACTGCGGTGCGTCCGGAACAGCTGCCCGCCTACGTCGCCGGGCTGCAATCGATCATCGAACCGCTCGGCGTGGAAGTTTGCTACTACGGCCACGCGGCGACTGGCTTGTTGCATGTACGGCCGGTGCTCGATCTTCACGGCGGTCGCGATTTGCAGAAATTTCGGCAGATCTCCGACGAGGTGGCGGCGCTCGTCCGGCAATTCAAAGGCTCGCTCGCCGCGGAGCACGGAGTCGGCATCGCGCGCACTGAATACATGCCGGCGCAACTCGGCGAGCCGCTCCTGAACGTGATGCGTGAGATCAAGCGCATCTTCGATCCGGCGAATCTGTTTAACCCCGGCAAAATCCTGCCCGACGGCCGCTACCGGATCGACACGCTGCTGCGCACGACCGGCTATCGCGAACACGGCCTGCCCTTCGAGCCGCGGCTGGCCTTCGCCTTCAAGGACGAGTCGTTCATCGGCAATCTCGAGCAATGCAACGGCTGCGGCGGCTGTCGCAAAGACGCGCCCACGATGTGCCCTACCTTCCTCGCGACGGGTGAGGAATACATGTCGACGCGCGGCCGCGCCAACGCCATCCGCGCTTCGCTGGAGTTGCGCACCGCCGGGCACGACCCGCTCCGTGCCTCCGAGCTCGAGGAGGCGCTAGTGTGCAGAAACTCGCGCGCGAGAAATATTCGATCTGGAAGCGTGATCCGCATCACCCGTCGCTAAGCTTCGAGCAATGGCATTTCTGTTGTGCGGATCGGCAACCACTATCGCGCACTCGGCGTCCGAGAAGGCGACGTCGTTGCGTGGTTCTGGATCGACGCACGAAGAATACAATCGGTTCCGATTCTGATTCCCACGGCTCCCTTCAAAAAACTACTCCTCGCCGTCGAAGTAATCGGCCTCCGCGCCTTTACCTTTCAGGATCACGGTCTCGTCGCCTTCCTTGCGCACGGCCCACTTCCCGCTGTCAGGGTAGTAACAAGAGTCGCCGATTGGATTGTCCGCGACGACGTAGTAAACAAAGTCTTCCTCTCCCGCGCAGGAAAGCTGATGCGCTTCGCCGGGCTTGAAGAGGAAAGAATCGCCCGGAGTCACTTCCGTGTTGCCACTCGAATCCCTGACCGTTCCTCGTCCGCTGACTACGAGATAGAGCTCCCACTGCGCGCCTTCCGCATGATACGGGCAGTAGGAAGCACCCGGCGGAATCCGCGCCAGCGTGAGATCGAACGGGTGCCGTTTCAACAAGTCCGTCGACTTGTCTTCCCGGCCGAGCGCGACCGAAATTTCGCGACTGAAGGACTGGAATTTTCCCGTGGGCGATTTGCGTCCACGCTCGCCGATGTCGTTCAGCTTAACAGTCTTCATGTTTCTAGAATGGGATTTTCATGTTCAGCGTCTTCACCAGGAACGACCACTGATCAGTGACGTCTTCGATCTGCTTCGAGGTCGGCTTGCCGGCGCCGTGCCCAGCGCGGGTTTCGATCCGGATCAGAATCGGGGCCGGACCGGCCTGCGCCGCTTGCAGCGTGGCCGCGAACTTGAAACTGTGCCCGGGAAAGACGCGATCGTCGTGGTCGGCTGTGGTGATCAGCGTCGGGGGATACTTCGTGCCGGGTTTGATGTTATGGAGCGGTGAGTACTTGCGCAGCGCCCGGAACTCGTCGGCATCGTCGGACGAACCATAATCCGATGCCCAGGCCCAGCCGATCGTGAACTTCTGGAACCGGAGCATGTCCATTACGCCCACACCGGGCAGGGCTGCGCCCCAAAGGTCCGGCCGTTGCGTCAGGCAGGCGCCCACCAACAGCCCACCGTTGCTCCGCCCGCTGATCGCGAGCTTAGGGGGGGACGTGTATTTGTGCGCGATCAGCCATTCGCCGGCCGCGATGAAATCGTCGAAGACGTTCTGCTTGCGCAGCTTCGTGCCCGCGAGGTGCCATTCCTCACCGTATTCGCCGCCGCCGCGGAGGTTCGCGACTGCGTAGACGCCGCCCATCTGCAGCCAGGCTGCGGTCGAGGGCGAGAAGCTGGGCGTGATTGAAATATCGAACCCGCCGTAGCCATAAAGGACAGTGGGAGCGTTCCCGTTCTTCTCGAAACCTTTGTGATAGGTAATGAACATCGGCACCCGCGTCTTGTCCTTGCTTTCGTAGAAGACTTGCTCGGTGACGTAGTCTTCTGATTTGAAGTCTACTTTCGGACGAAACAACACCGTGCTCTTGCCGGACTCGAGGTCATAGCGGAAGACCGTCGGCGGCTCCGTGAAGCTCACGTAGTTGTAGAAGGTCTCGCGATCCTTCCGCTTCCCCGTAAATCCACTGGCGGTCCCGAGACCCGGCAGAGCGATTTCGCCTGCTGGTTTGCCGTTGAACTCGAAGAGGCGAACGAGCGAATGGGCATCCTTTAGGTAGTTCGCGATAAAGCGATCGCCGACCGCGCTAAGTCCCTCCAGTTTCTCCGGCGCCTCCGGCACCAGCTCCTTAATCGCGCCGCTCTCGGCGGTATCGACCGCGATGATGCGGCCGCGCGGTGCATCCAAATTGGTGCGGAACCAGAAGACCGGCCCGTCGTTCCCGACAAACGCATACTGCGCGTCCTGCTTGTTGAGCAGCTCAACCACCGGCCCATCCGCTTTCAAGTCCTTGAAGAAGACGCGGTTCTTTGGATCGGTCCCCTGCGAGATGTTAATAATAAGGTAGGCGCCGTCCTCGCTTACTTCCGCACTAAAGAGCCAGTCCTTATGATCCGGCCGCTCATAAACAAGCACATCCTCACTCTGCGGAGTGCCCAGCTGATGGAAGTAAAGCTTGTGGAAGTAGTTCGCCGCCTTCAGCTCGTCGGCACCAGGTTCGTCATAGCGGCTGTAGAACAGCCCGGTGCCGTCCTTGTTCCAGGCGGCGTCGGAAAACTTGATCCACTTTAGCTCATCTTCACGGTCTTCCCCGCTGCCGATATCGCGGATCTTCCATTCCTGCCAATCGGAGCCGGCCTTCGCCAGGCCGTAAGCCATCAATTTCCCGTCGTCGGTGACGGCGGTGCCGGTCAGGGCCGTGGTGCCATCCGGCGAAAGCGTGTTGGGGTCGAGCAGCACCTTCGGGTCGCCCGGTAACTTGTCGGTGGTATAGACGACGCTTTGGTTCTGCAGACCTGTGTTCTTGGAGAAGAAGAACCGGCCGCCTTCCCGGAAAGGCACACCGTATTTCTCGTAATCCCACAGCGCCGTGAGCCGCTCGTTGATCTTCTTCCGCTCCGGGACCGCGGCCAGAAGATCGAAAGTGAGCTTATTCTCTGCCTCAATCCACTTTTGCGTTTCCTCCGAGTCGGCGTTCTCGAGCGGGCGGTAGGGATCGGCCACTTTGGTCCCGTGATAATCATCGACCTGCTCGGCCTTGGGCGCGGCGGGGTAGGCGAAAGCTGGCGTCGGCTCTTTCGCCACGAGCGAACCGCCACAGAGAAACACGAAGAGAACCGAGACTGCAGAGCATTTCATGAGACGTTTGCCATAGCGCGATTCCACCCCGCGGGCAACGCCGCCCGCCTTGCGGCGAGCCGCGGCTTCGCGACATTGGCCGTCCGCAAATGCTCACGATTTCACAAGTCACCAAAGCCTTCGGCGGCCGCACGCTTTTCTCTGACGCCTCACTCCAGGTCAACCGCGGGGATCGGATCGGCCTGGTGGGGCCGAATGGCGCCGGCAAGTCGACGCTCTTCTCCCTGATCCTGAACGAAGCGTCGCCGGATGAAGGAAAAGTCTCGCTGGAAAAAGCGGCTACGGTTGGCTTTTTGCCGCAGGAAAACGCACCGGTCGGCGAGGAGACGGTCCTGGAGTTATCCTCCGCGATCTCGCCGGAGCTGACGAAGGCGCAGCGAATCCTGAAAACGACCCCGGAGGATTCGCCCGAGCATCACGAGGCGCTGCATGCGTTCGATGAGCACGGCGGCTGGCAAATCGAGCCGAAAGCGAAACGCATTCTGCACGGACTCGCTTTTCGCGAGGCGGATTTCGATCGCCCGGTGCAGACCTTGAGCGGCGGCTGGGTGATGCGCGCGCATCTGGCGCGGCTCCTGGTGCAGGAGCCCGATCTCCTGCTGCTCGACGAACCCACCAACCATCTCGACCTCGAGTCGCTGGTCTGGTTTCAGGAGTATCTGAAAGGCTACGACGGCGCGATTCTCATGATTTCGCACGATCGCGAATTTTTGAACCAGCTCGTAGGTTCCATCATCGAGATCGCGCACAAAAAGCTGCAGCGTTATCGCGGGAATTGGGACAGCTACGTCGAACAGAAAGCCGCGCGCGAAGAGCAGCACGCCGCGGCCTACAAGAACCAGCAGAAAGAAATCCAGTCACTGCAGGCTTTCGCCGACCGCTTTCGCGCCAAAGCCAGCAAGGCCTCCCAGGCGCAGAGCAAGCTGAAGCAGATCGACCGGATGGAGAAAATCGAGGCGCCGGTCGCCCAGGAAAAAACCGTGCATTTCCATTTTCCGCAGCCGCCGCGCAGCGGGCATCGCGTGATCAAGCTGGAAAACGTCGACTTCGACTACGGCGATCTCACGGTTTATCGCGGTTTGAATTTCGAGGCGGAACGCGACCAGCGCACCGTGTTGGTAGGCCCGAACGGCGCCGGCAAGTCGACCCTCCTGAAGTTGTTAGGCGGCGCGCTCACGCCGCAGCGCGGGACGCGCGAGCCGGGGCACAACGTGAAGGTTGGCTACTTCGCGCAATATCGCGTCGAGATGCTCAACCCGATGATGACGGTGCTCGACACCGCGCGCGACATGCCGAATCCCGTCTCGGAGCAGGTCGCTCGCACGGTGCTGGGCTCCTTCCTTTTCCGGGGCGACGATGTCTTCAAAACGACCGCCGTCCTGAGCGGCGGAGAAAAGACGCGGCTCGCGCTCGTGAAGCTGTTATTGGACCCGCCAAATCTGCTGCTGATGGATGAGCCAACCACGCACCTCGATGTCGGCAGCATCGATGCCCTCGTCGGCGCACTCGCGCAATACGAAGGCACACTGATTTTCATCAGCCACGACGTCTATTTCATTCGCGCGGTGGCGAAGACCGTCCTGCACATCAGCGCCGGCCAGCTCACGCCGTACGCGGGCGACTACGATTATTACCTGGAGAAATCTCGCGCCACCTCGGCCCGCGCCGCGCTCACGAGCGGGCAGAAACTTCATAACGACCAACCGGCCGCCGCCGTCACCGCGTCTCTCGCCACCGCCCCGGCCCTCGGCCTGCGCGAGAGCCGGCAGCAACGCCGCGCCGACGCCGAGCAGCGCAAAGCCGAATCCAAGGTGAAGCGCGACCAGGAGAAACGTGCGCGCGAGCTGGAGATGCACATCATGTCGCTCGAGGGCCGGCAGCGTGAGATCAGCGCAGACCTCGAGAAACCGGAGACGTACGAACGCGGGGGCGCGGCGATGGAGTTGAACCGCGAGATGCAAGCCGTGACGCGGGAACTGGAGCGAACCACCAGGGAGTGGGAGGCGCTCGCCACGGCAGCGCCCGCCGGGTAGCAGCAGTCGGCGGAAGTCAGCCTTCCAAAGGCTGCCGCATCGGCGCTAACTTCGCTCTCGTTCCATGACGACGACCCGCCGCCGCTTCATCAAAACTTCCGCGGTCGCTGGCGCCGCGGTTACATTCGCGCAGCTCCCCGGTCGTTCGCTCCGAGCCGAGGACCAGCCAAAGCCCATGCACATTCTGATCCTCGGCGGCACCGGCTTCACCGGCCCCTTCCAGGTAAAGTACGCCTTGAGCCGCGGACATACGGTGACCGTCTTCAACCGCGGCAAGTCGCATCCCGGCGAGCTGCCGGCAGGGGTCGAGCAGCTGATCGGCGACCGCAACGGACAGCTCGACGCGCTCAAAGACCGCAAATGGGACGTGGTGATCGACAACCCGACTGCGGTGCCGGTGTGGGTGCGTGATGCCGCGCGGGTGCTGCAGGGAAACGTCGAACGCTACGTGTTCATCTCCACGATTTCCGTCTACGCTGAGAACCGCGAGCCGAACGACGAGACGAGCGCGCTCGCGAAATACGAAGGCGCCGACGCGATGCAAGAGACGCGCGACTCGCTGCTCGCTTCGCAATTCAAGCTCTACGGCCCGCTGAAGGCGCTCTCGGAGCAGGAGGCGGAGAAGTGGTTTCCGAAAAAAGCGCTCATCATCCGGCCGGGCCTGATCGTCGGACCGGGAGATCAAACCGATCGCTTTACCTACTGGCCGGTGCGGATCGATCGCGGTGGCGAAGTGCTCGCACCCGGCGACCCGAAGGATCCGGTGCAATTTATCGACGCGCGCGATCTCGCGGAGTGGACGGTCCGGATGGTGGAGCAGGGCGCGACCGGCATTTATAACGCGACCGGGCCGGCGACACCGCTGGGTATCGGCGGCATGCTCGATGGCATCAGGACTGCCGTGTCATCGGATGCGAAGTTCACCTGGGCGGACGCTGATTTTCTGGCCGCGCAGAAGGTCTCGCCCTGGTCCGACATGCCGGTCTGGATTCCGCCGAAAAGCGAAGAGGGCGCCATGACCCGCACGCGCATCAGAAAGGCGCTCGCGCAGGGGTTGACGTTTCGACCCTTGCCGGAGACCACGCGCGACACGCTCGCCTGGCTGAAGACGCAGCCGGCCGAACGGCAGGCGACGCTCAAGGCGGGCCTCACGCCGGAACGCGAGAAGGAGGTGCTGGCAGCGTGGCACAAGCAGCACGCGTGAGACGCGGCCGGGACGAGGCGTGAACTGGTTCGCGAGGATGCGCGCCCGCGCGGTCGATGTGCGGCCGGACGAGCTGCGCGCACTCGGCCTCGCATTCCTTTTCAACTTCATCGTGCTCGGCAGCTATTACGTGCTGCGCCCGATCCGCGATGAAATCGGCGCCGCCGGGCGACTGGAGAATCTGCCGTGGATGTATACCGGCACGCTCGTCGCGATGCTGCTCGCGAACACCATCTTCAGCGCAATCGTGGGGCGGCTTTCGCGGCGACGCTTCATCCCGGTCGCCTACCGGTTTTTCATCGCCAATCTAATCCTCTTTTTTGTGCTCATGCGCACGCTCCCGGCGGCGCAGCAGCAATGGCTCGGGTGGGTCTTTTTCGTCTGGGTCAGCGTCTTCAATCTCTTCGTTGTGACGCTCTTCTGGGCCTTCATGACGGATATTTTCGACACCGCACAAGCGAAGCGGCTGTTTGGGTTCATCAGCGTAGGCGGCACCCTCGGGGCGATCGTCGGCGGGTCCGTCACGGCATTTCTCGTGCACCGTATCGGCACGCCAAACCTGCTCCTCATCTCCGCCTTGCTGCTGGAGGGCGGCGCGTGGTGCGTGCGCTTCTTTCCGGCGGAATTCAAAGCCGAGCACGCGCCTGCGGCCGGCCCCGAGCGCGCGCAAGCCGAGCAACCGATCGGCGGGACGTTGTGGTCCGGCATCACCCACGTCGTCCGCTCGCCTTATCTGCTCGGCATCTGCGCTTTCATGCTCTTCCACACCATCACGGCCACGCTCGTCTATTTTCAACAGGCGGAAATCACCGCCCACGCGATTAGCGATCGCGCCGCGCGCACCGCGTTTTTCGCGCAGCTCGACATTTGGGTAAATGTCCTCACGATCGTGGTGCAGATCTTCCTTACCGGGCGATTGTTGAGGTGGATCGGCGTCGGCCCCACCCTCGCGATCCTGCCGTTACTGAGCCTGGTCGGCTTTCTCGCGATGGCCGCGAGGCCCGCTCTCGGGCTCCTCGCCTTCTTTCAAGTCCTGCGGCGGGCGACGAATTACGCCGTCTCACGTCCTGCGCGTGAGGTGCTCTTCACCGTCTTAAGCCGCGAAGATAAATACAAGGCGAAGAGCTTCGTCGATACCTTTGTCTACCGCGCGGGCGACCAGATCGGAGCGTGGTCGTATCCGCTGCTCACATCGCTGGGGCTCGGGCTCACCGGTATTTCACTCGTCGCGGCGCCACTCGCCGCCGCCTGGTGTGTGCTCAGCGTCTGGCTGGGGCGTCGGCAGAATGCGATCTCGCGGCGGGCGGCGTCCCGGCTTAGAGATGCGGCGCTGGCGACTGCCTAGCGCGCGCGTCATTCGTCGCCGATCACTCCCGCACGATACTTCTTTCGCAGGAGCGTGCCCCAGATGCGATTATACGGGTGGACGCGCTCGACGCGCTGACCGTCGCGAAAAACCGGCCGCCCTTCATTTGCCCACCGAAAAATGGACCCTTCGAGGTTCACGACATTGGTGTAGCCCGCCGCCCGCAACTTCTCCGCGAAGGCGCCGGAGCGATACCCGACCGAGCAGTAGGTCACAATCGGGCGCGTCTTCGGCGCAGAGACGACGGAGGCAGGCGCGCTCGGCTCCACCCAAACCGCATCGCGCAGATGACTGACATCAAACTCCGCGCGGGTTCGGATATCAAGCAAGAGCGGCGGAGGCTGGGTGCGATCGTCCAGGCGGGACGCCAGTTCACCCGTGCTGATTCGCGGCACGTCGGGAAAATCGTGCCGGATCTTGGCATCGACGATTGACCAGCCGAAGCCAAACGCGCTCGCCGCCACGCCGGCGAAGCCGAAAAACAGGATGAGAATTCGGCGCATCATGAGGTAGAACAATCTCGCCGCGGCCAGCGATTTTCGCCAGCGCGATGCGCTTGACTACTCGACCGGCACTGATCACTTATGGCTGCTCCGCGCGCGGTTAGCTCAGTGGTAGAGCACTGCCTTGACACGGCAGGGGTCACAGGTTCGAACCCTGTATCGCGCACCATTCCTCGCGGTGTTTAGCCGCTCGAGCGCGCCGGAATTTGCCCATAGGCTGAGGCGGGCTCATGGCAGAGCGTTGCCGAAGGAGCTGCGAACGATCAGGGTGTCACGCAAATGTCACTTCTCAACCGGCGCGAAAGCGGTTATGCCAGAGTTGCCCGGCCCGGTGCCTGAAGCCGCCCCGAGGGGGCGCAGATGACTCTGACCAAGACGAGCACTCCGCGCGAAATCGAACGCAAGTTTTTGCTTAAGCGTTTGCCGGATGGGCTGGCGGATTATCCCCACGAAGAAATCGCGCAAGGCTATCTCGCGGTGGAACGAGGTGGCGTGCAGGTGCGGCTACGCAAGAAAGGCAACGTGCGCTCGCTCACCTATAAGCGCGGCCAGAAAAGCGCGCGTGAGGAGCGCGAAATTCGCCTGGGCGTGGAGCAGTTCGACGCTGATGACCGATGCCGCCCTCCAGCTGCGCAACGGCGAAACCAGGGAAGCGGTCAAGTTGATCACCGAAGCGCGCGCGCAGGTGATCCCGGAATTCTATCTTCCGTATGCGAATGATTTCGCATTCCGCAAAAAGGCGGAGACTTTCCCGGAGATCGCGGACGCCCTCGGCAGACTGCCCGCTGCGCCGCTTTGATTCGCCCGACTAACTAAACTAACGAGCTGGAGTGAAGTTTGCCGTGCTGCTGCTCGTGAGCCGCTTCTCGCGCCTGGAGCCGACGCAGCGTTTCTGTTTGCGTTTGCGCTCGCCCAGGGCGGTGAGTTCGCGTTCGTGCTCTGCTCGTTCGCCAGCCGGAACGGGGTGCTCACGCCGGAGATCGCGAGGTGGCGCTCACGCAACGATCGCCTCGTGCAGCCGCGTTTCGCGAGCGTCCTGCCAGAGCGGGAACCGGGCGAAATCGACGAGCGCAACAATCCGGTGATCGTCGCGGGTGTCGGACGCTTCGGGCACATCGTGGCGCGCATGCTGCGCCGACAGAGATAATCGTCACGTGCTGGCCCAAGACGCGGTGGCTTTCAAATTGTGCCTCGCGGTAGATTGTCCGCTTCTGATTTTTTCACACCTTGGCTCCTGTTCATATCTCGATCAAAGGTCTGGCGCCGCCGCCTAACGAACAAAAACTTTTGGCTGATTCTCTGCCCCGCGGAGTTCCGGCGAGGCAATAATAATTTACTGGGTGACTGGCGGTCCGGATGCCGCTAGCACAAGCTACCCGGGATGCGTCTGCTGATCGCGTTCCTTGGTCTCCTCCTCACCTGCCCTGCAGGCGGGGCGACGGCCGTGTGGATCGATACCGACCCCGCAATCGGAGCACCCTGGCGCGAAGTCGACGATGCCTTCGCGCTCGTGCTGGCGTTTCATTCTCCGGAGCTTTGGATTCACGGCATCAGCACCACCTACGGGAACGCCGCGCTGCGGCGCACGACCGCGGTGGCGCGCGAGCTCGTGCGGCGGTGCTGTCCGCCGGACCGTCTTCGCGCAGCGGAGGTGCACCCGGGAGCCGCTTCGCCCCGCGATTTGGACCGGCGAACAGACGCCACCGAGGCGCTCGCCCGCGCCTTGCGCCAGGAGCGTCTCACCTACGTGGCGTTGGGGCCGCTCACCAATCTCGCCGCCTTTCTGCAGCTGCATCCGGAACTGGCGGGCCGGATCGAGCGTGTCATTTTTGTCGGAGGTCGCCGGAGTGCAGGTCGGCCGACTTTTGGCCGCGGCGGCTGGCTGCGGATTCACGACGCTAATGTCTGCAAAGATCCGGCGGCGACCGGCGTTCTCCTCCGCAGCGCGATTCCCCTGACGCTGCTGCCCGTGGAGCTCGCCCGTGACGTGGAGTTGACCCGGCGCGATCTGCGTCAACTCCGAGGTGACGGCGGGGCGGGTGATTTCCTTTACGAGAACACTCGGACCTGGTTCTGGTTTTGGACGACGATCGCGGGCGAGGCGGGCGGGCTACCGTTCGATCTCGTTGCGGTGTTGTCCGCCATCCGGCCCGGCCTGGTGCCGAGCGAAGCTGGTTTTGCGCGGATCGATCGTGACGGCGACCTTGTGGCCGGGCGGGTTCGCACGCCCGGCTCGCGGCCGGTTCGATTCGGAAGGCGGGTGCGGGCAGAAGCGAAGCAGCTTCTGGCGGAGCGCTGGCGCAACACGTGGTAGGCTACGGACATGAATGAAGCCGCCTCACCTCCGACTCCGCCGCCGAAACGTCCGCGCGCGAGGAAGCTGCGACCAATCCGGCCGGCTGGCGAACAGAAAGGTGTCGTGATCATCTCCGAGGCCAACCCGAGGTTCCGTCTGGCGGGAATTGATCCCGCCGCGAAGCCGGCGCGTTCGCGGGATCGTGGTGAAAAAGAAGTCGCGCGCCTCCAGGAGCGGCTCTCGGAGCTGCAGCAGCCGCTCTACGCCGAGCACAAACGCAGCCTGCTCATCGTGGTGCAGGCGATGGACACCGGCGGCAAGGACGGCGCGGTGAAGAAGATCTGCAGCGGCCTGGATCCCAATGGCGTGCAGCTCACGAACTTCAAGTATCCGTCCCCGGAAGAGTGGGAACACGACTTCCTCTGGCGAGTGCATCACGCGGCGCCGCGGAAGGGTTCGATTGGAATCTGGAACCGCTCGCACTACGAGGACGTGCTCGTGCCGCGGGTGCACAAACTGATCACAAAGGAAGTCTGGCGCGAGCGTTGCGCCGATATCAACGCCTTCGAGCGGCTGCTGACGCGGAATGGCGTCACGCTGCTGAAGTTCCTCCTCCACATCTCAAAAGAGGAACAAAAGGAGCGGCTCGAGGCCCGGCTGCAGGATCCCGATAAACTATGGAAGTTTAATCCCGGCGACCTGAAGGAGCGTGCGCTCTGGGACGATTACCAGCAGGCCTACGAAGCGGTCATCCGCGAATGCTCGACCGCCTACGCGCCGTGGTACATCGTGCCCGCGGATCGAAAGTGGGCCCGGAACCTCACGATGCTGCGGACGATCGTCCGCACGCTCGAACGGATGAAGCCGAGGTATCCCGCGCTGGAAATCGATCCAAAGACGATCGTGATCGAGTAGTGAGGGGTCGCGACGCTCAGTCTGCGACCCGCGCCGGCTTGTAGCCGCTCGCGAGAATCGCGTCGTGCAGATCGGGCGCGTGCGCTTTGCGCGCGTCAAAACTGATCGTGACCACTTCCGCCGCCCCATCGGCGCGGTGCGCGCAACGCGGCCACGCACTCGTCACAATCGTTGCCCGCCGTCGCGATTTGAATCGTCTCGATGATTTCGTGATCGGCGGTGTCGTGCAGGTTGTGCGGGTCGGCTGGGTCCATCTTATCTACTCTAGGTGCGCGAGCGGAGCGGCGGTCGCTTTGCGCACGAGCGGCTCGAGCGCGCGCCAGACGTTCTCGGCCAGGACGCGGTGTCCGGCGCCGTTCGGATGGATGCGATCGTCGAGGTTCAAGGTCGGGTCGCCGCCGACTCCGGCAAGCAGGTACGGGATGAGGGCGGCGCCGTTCTTTTGCGCGAGCTCGCCATACATTTCGCCGAAGGCCTGCACGTAACCGTCGGCGCCGAAAAGCGGCAGCTGCATCCCGGCGATCACGATCGCGACCTTCGGATTGCGCTCGCGCACGCGGTCGATGATCGCCTGGAGATTGGCGCGCATTTGTTCGACGGGGACGCCCCGGAAAGCGTCGTTAATCCCGAGCTCCACCAGGAGCACATCGACGGGCTGCCGGAGGTATGGCGGAATCCGGCGCAGGCCGCCCGCGGTCCTGTCGCCGCTGACCCCGGCGTTGACGACCTCGAAGGCGTAGCCGGCGGCGCGGAGCTTCTCTGCCACGAGGGCCGGATAGGCCTGCGAACGCTGGAGCCGGTAGCCATCGGTCAAGCTGTCGCCCAGCATCAAAATCCTGCGCACGCCAGCAGGACCGCGGCGTGCGCCGGGAGCGGATGGGGTGAAGGAGAGAGAGGCGGCGGTGAACATGGCGATGACCGAGAAAGAGAGGTGCGATCTCATTGTTGGAAGATGCGTCTTGGACGTAAGAAGAGATGCGCGTGTTCAATCTGGAGGGCCGCACACTTCGCGATTGCCTGCCCGCGTGCGGCGTCTTAGTTGTAGCTCCGCTTCCGTCCGCGGGACGGCGGCGGTGACTCGCAACCCGCAACCGGAGAACTTACTTTATGGCCAACTACGGAATCAACGGCTTCGGCCGCATCGGACGCAACGTGCTCCGCGCGATGTCGCAGCAGGAAGTCGAGCGCGTCAAAGGCATCAACGACCTGACGGACACCATGACGCTCGCGCATCTCCTGAAGTGGGATTCGGTGCACGGGAAGTTCGATGGCGAGATCGGGCACGACGAGGAAAACATTATCGTGCGCGGGCACAAAATCCGGATCATGAAGGAGCGCGATCCCGCGAATCTGCCGTGGCGGGACCTGGGCGTGGAGGTGGTGCTGGAGTCGACGGGTTTTTTCACGGAGCGCGCGAAAGCGGAGCTGCACATCAGCAAAGGTGGCGCGAAGCGCGTGCTGATCAGCGCCCCGGCCAAGAATCCGGACGCGACGATTTGCCTCGGGATCAACGACAACATCTACGACCCGGCGAAGCACACCATCGTCTCGAACGCGAGCTGCACCACCAACTGCCTGGCGCCACTCGCGAAGGTCTTGAACGACAAGTTCGGGATCGAGTGGGGCTTCATGAGCACGATCCACTCCTACACGAACGACCAGCGCATCCTCGATCTGCCGCATGAGGATTTGCGCCGGGCGCGCGCCGCGGCGGTGAACATCGTGCCTTCGAGCACCGGGGCGGCGAAGGCGATCGGCGAAGTCATTCCCGAGCTGAAGGGGAAGCTGAATGGCGGCGCCTTCCGCGTGCCGACCCCGGACGGTTCGGTGACGGATTTTACGGCGCTCCTAAAAGGCAACGCCACGACCCAGGAGGTGAACGCCGCGTTCCAGGAAGCGGCGGCCGATCCGAGCTACAAAAGCGTGCTCGAATACTCGGACGAGCCGCTTGTGTTGCAGGACATCGTGGGGAATCCGCACTCGTGCATCTTCGACTCGAAGCTTACGCTCGCTCTGGGCGATAAGTTTGTGAAGGTCGTGGGGTGGTACGACAACGAGTGGGGCTACAGCAATCGTTGCGTGCAGATGCTGGAGTTGCTGGGGAAATAGAGTCTACTCGTGCTCATACTCGTGATCGTGCTCGTAATCGCGTCATGAAAGTCTCCTTCGACCACCAGAAGCTCGACGTCTACCGCGAGGCGCTTTCCTTCTGCGCGTGGGCAGGAGAGTTCCTCGACACGATCACCGCGAAAACCGCCGGAATGCGCAGCATGTCTCGATGTGCTGCTCGCGCGTCGCTTGACCGAGGAAGCCAGAGTCGGCGCGGGGAAGGAACGGCTCGTGCGGATCGTGCAGATGCTCGTGGGACTATTGAAGAGGTTTTCGGAACGCGCGGAGGTTTTGCGGGAGGATGAGCCGGGATATGGAATCGAGCACGATTACGATTACGAGCAGGAGCAGGAGTAGAATATGAACAAACTCACGCTGCGTGATCTCGACGTGCGCGGAAAACGCGTGCTGGTGCGCGTCGATTTCAATGTGCCGACCGAGGAGCGTGACGGCCACCTCACTATCACGGACGACACGCGGATCCGCGAGTCGCTGCCGACGATCAACTACCTGCGCGAAGCCGGTGCGAAAACAATCCTGCTGGCGCACTTCGGCCGGCCGAAGGGGAAGCCCTTGGCGAAGGATTCGCTCCGCCCGGTGGCGGATCATCTGCACACGCTGATCGATCACCCGGTCGCTTTTGCGCATGAGACGATCGGGACGATCCCGGAGGAGATCATCGCGCACATGCAGCCGGGCGACGTGACCTTGCTGGAGAACGTTCGGTTTCAGGCGGAGGAAGAAGCGAACGATCCGGGCTTCGCGCAGGCCCTCGCAAAGTTGGGCGATGTTTATGTGAACGACGCCTTTGGCGCGGCCCATCGCGCGCACGCCAGCACCGCGGGGATCACGAAGTTCGTCAGCCAATCGGCGATGGGATTCCTGATGGAGAAAGAACTGCAATATCTCGGCGGCGAACTCGATCAGCCGGCGAAACCGTTCGTCGTCATCATGGGCGGCTCGAAGGTTTCCGACAAAATCGGCGTGATCAAAGCGCTCATGGAAAAGGCCGACACGATCCTGATCGGCGGCGCGATGGCGAACACCTTTTGGCAGGCGCAGGGCATCCCCGTCGGTGCCAGCCGGGTGGAGGCGGACAAGCTCAATCTCGCGCGCGAGTTATTGCAACACGCGAAAGCGAAAGGGGTGAAGTTCCTGCTGCCGGTCGACGCGCTCGAGACGGAGGAATTTAAGGCGGGCGCGCGGAAGCGGAATACCGGGCGGGTGGCCCAGGGTCACGGCATCACGGAAGGCTGGCAGGCGGTCGACATTGGGCATGCCACGATCGCGCTCTACGAAACGGAGATCGCGGGCGCGAAGACCATCCTTTGGAATGGGCCGGTCGGCGTGTTCGAAATTCCAGATTTTGCCGATGGCACCTTTGCCATCGCCGAAGCGCTCGCGAAGTCGAACGCCACGACCATCATCGGCGGTGGCGATTCTGTTACGGCGGTGAAGCAGGCCGGACTAGCCGACAAGATGACGTTTATCTCCACCGGCGGCGGAGCGTCGCTCGAGCTGCTCGAAGGTAAGGAGCTGCCCGGCGTCGCCGCGTTGACGGCGGGGGAGTGATGGAGTGATCTCTTCGAGAGCCATTACTCCTTTACTCCAAGGCTCCATCACTCCAGGAATCCCGTGATGAGAAAAAAAATCGTCGCAGCGAACTGGAAGATGAACATGACGCAGGCGGAAGCCGCGGCCTTCGTCGAGACCTTCCTGCGCGAGCTCGGGGACAGCTCCGAGGTTGAAGTGGTGATCGTGCCGCCGTTTACGGCGCTCGCGAAGGTGAGCGAGGGATTGAACGCGAGCCAAACGGTGAAGCTCGGTGCGCAGAATATGCATTGGGAGAAGAGCGGCGCGTTTACCGGCGAGATCAGCGCGGCGATGCTGCGCGAGCTCTTTGTCCGCTATGTGGTGCTGGGCCACAGCGAACGCCGGCAGCTCTTCGGCGAGACGGATGAAATCGTGAACCGCAAAGTCCGCGCCGCGCACGAAGCCACCCTGCGGCCGATCGTCTGCGTCGGTGAGACGCTCGAGCAGCGGGAAGCGGGCGACGTGGCGAAGGTTCTCGGCACGCAATTACGCGGCAGCCTCGCGGGTCTGGACGCCAAGGAGTTGAACGAAACGGTGATCGCCTACGAACCGGTCTGGGCGATCGGGACAGGCAAAACCGCGAGCGCGGCGCAGGCCCAGGAAGCGCACGCATTCATCCGGCAGACCCTCGGTGAGATCGCCGATGGCAACACCGCGGCGCGGATGCGAATCCAATACGGCGGCAGCGTGAAACCGGATAACGCCGGGACGCTCATGTCGCAGCCGGACATCGATGGCGCGCTCGTGGGCGGCGCCAGTCTCGATCCGCGCAGCTTCGCGCAGATTGTGCAAGGGGCGGAGAACGGGAGCGCGTAGCGCGCTACTGCACCTGGTAGATCTCGATCGAGGCGACGCCGGTCGGCGTGTTGCCATTGCCGCTCAAAATGGCCGTATAGTTTCCCTGTCCGAGCGTCGCAATCACAGCGGATTCCTGCGAATCCGAGGGCTGCAAACCGTAGCCCTGGATTTCAACGGCGGCGGGGGGATCGCTCTGCCAATCATCATTCGACGCCAGGATGGTGCCCTGCTCGTTGCGCAGCTCAATCATCGGATCGCGTAAAGCGCCCGCGACGCCGTACTGCGTCAGAGACGGCCCGACCGCGCGGACGACCAGCCGGCGGGTGCCATCCCCTGAAATGATGAATCCGCCAATCATCACATTAGCGCCCAAGCCGACGGTGCCGCGGCTGGAGAGGTTCACGATCGTGGAACCGGCCGCGCTATCGAGATCGTAAATCTCCACCAGGCCGATCCCGAAGTTGCCGGCGGCGTTCCGCATCACCGCAGTGTAGGAGGTGTTTCCGTTGCTGGACGGCACCGTCGATTGGACCACCGATTCCTTATTGGAACCGGGTGCGAGACCGAGCGCCGTGATCAGATCCTGGTCGTCGCGTGTGACCCAATCGTCGTTCGGATCAATCACCGTATTCACATCGTGCAGCTCCAGCGTCGGATCTTCGATCGGGTTCGGGATGAAGTTGGCGAGGGACGGCCCGATGGCGCGGCCGGCCAGCATCTTCGAGGTGCCGCCGCGCACGATAAAGCCCGCGATCAGGTCCGACTGGCGATTGGCGAAACTGACGCGGGTGGAAATGTTGCCAAGCCGCGCCGGAGCCGGGATGATGTTCACGCTAAGACTTTGCGAGACGGAAGCGCCATCGAGATCGGTCGCAGTCACGGTGATTTGCGCCGTGCCGACCTGTAGCGACTTGATCGCAATGTATCTGCCGCTGCTGGTGACGGTGGCGACCGCCGGGTTACTGCTCGACGCAGAATAGGTGAGCGGCGAGATCCGCGAAATGCTGGGGATCGAGATCAGGTTCGGCACCTTCACCGGATTCGGAGATGTGTAATCACGGACCGGGACGGCGTCGTAGGGGCTGCCGGCGTTGATTTTCGGCAGAGCGGCAATCGCATCGGCGACCGCCATACCGTTGCCGGCGACGCGGCCGAAAACGGTGAATCCGCCGTTCTGGTTGTCCAGGTTTGCAGAGTTATCCGCGAGATTAACAAACCACTGACTCGTCGCGCTGTTCGGATCACCGCCGAGTTTCGCCATTGCGATGGTGCCGCGCAGGTTCGAGATGAACGGCTCGTTCACAACGGGAGGATATGTCAGCACTGGGGTCGCCGCAGGGAAGAAGCCCGCTTCGAAAACGTTGCCCCTGCTGTTGACGGTGCCATAGAAACCGCCGGTTTGAATCACGAAACCCGGGACCGAGCGGTGGAAGAAGACCGAGGCTTGCTGGCCGTTCACCGGATCGGTCTTGTAGTAGCGCCCGCTCTCCACATAGTTCAGAAAATTCGCGACCGTGAGCGGCGCTTGCTGCCCATCGAGCGTGAAGTTCATCACGCCGGCCACCGTGTTCACCTGCACCGCAGCCGACGCATCGGGATCGCTGAAAAACGGCGTCATGTCGATCGCGCGGGTCGTGCCACGATATTGTGGCGGGGCGGTAATCGCACCGCTCACCACCGGCGCGACGTTTGGTTTGGGAGTTAACGCTCGGGCAAACGGGGCGCAGGCGAGTATGGACAAAATTGCGGCGAAAACCGGAAAAAAACGCTTCATCGGCAGGCTCTTTACATGATTTTAGGAAATAACGCCAGCGCTCCGCGCGCGGCGGTGGCGATTACTTTTTAATGTCCAGATAAGTGCGCGCCTGCACTTTCCCGGTCTCGGGGCGAATCTGCTCGATTCGCATTTGTTTTAACAAATAGCGCCCCTCGATCTGCTGCACGGAAACGACTTCAAACCGCTTCACCAGCTTGTCGTTCCAATCGTAGCCTTCCATCCGCATGAGCGCGCCGCTCTGCTGCTCGCACCAGAGGAAGACGCGCGAGTATTGCGAATCGCGGCCGGGCGGCTGCAGCTCGAGTTTCCAGACGCGGCGGGTGTTGATGTAGTCGTCGCCCAACACGCGCGCGTTGGTCCAATAGATGAAGCGCAGCGACAAATCCTCGTAGGTAATGGCGGTGCCGCGCACCGTCTGCGTGAACTCACGGCCGGCGATTTTGTCGACTCCATCCCCGGTGATTTCCTCGAGTTGGGCGCCTGCTTCCCCGAGGCGCAACTGTAGGGCTTCGGGCGGATTGGTGAAGGTATAACGGATGATCGGGCCGGTCTGCGTCAGGCGGAACGGAGTGATCGTGTCGTTCTCGCGCAGTTGACCGTTGAGCTCCACCTGCTGCCGCGCGACCTGCTGCCGCGCGGAATTGAGAATCTCCGTGGCCGACGGCGCCCCCAGCGCGGAACTCTGCAGCGCGGCGAGAAGCAGCGCGGCTTCTACGAAGAGGAGGCCGCGGTTCGGCGCTTGTTTCGCGGAAGCTTGCTCCGTATCGTGGGCGCCCCGGCGCAGGACGGCGGCGGCGCGATGGATCAGGCTGTTTTTCATTTGATTAACGAACAGTGGACGAGCCCCGCGCTCGACTTGTTCATGGGCGCGATCAGCGACGTGGAAATTTGGAAACCGCTCCTCATCGTCCTCACCTTGGCCGCGCTAATCTTCCTCGGATTCAAAGGCCGCGCTTTTGTTTTCTGTCTCGCCCTCACGTTGCTCGTTTCGGACATGATCGTGGTGCGGACATTGAAAGCCACCGTCGGCCGGCGGCGGCCGAAGCAGGCGCAAGCCGTGCGCATGGTGCAACTTCAAAGAACCTCGCCGAAATTTCTCACTCTCTTCCGGCAGCCGACGATTCGGTATTCCGGCGAGAAAGATCGGGGCAACTCGGGCAGCTCTTTTCCCTCCGGCCATGTCACCGATAACGTGGTGATCGCGATGTGTTGCACGCTTTTTTTCCGGCGCTGGGGCTGGCTCTATTTTTTCTTCGCGGCGGCGGTGGGGTACTCGCGGGTTTATCTCGGCGCACATTGGCCCAGCGACGTGATCGGAACCGCACTCCTCGCAGCCGGGGAAACGCTGCTCCTCCTGGCTCTCGCCGAGCTGCTCTGGCGCACCCTGGCGGCGCGTTGGATGCCAGACCTTTTCGCGCGGCATCCGCGCCTGCTCGGCGACTCTCCGCCGCCCGCAACATGAGCACCACCCGGGCCGTCTGGATCTTCCTCGCGCTGCTCACCGGCATCCGGCTGACGCTGCTCGGAACCGCCGATTTGTCGTTCGATGAGGCGCATTACTGGATGTGGTCGGAGCGGCTCGCCCCCGCCTATTTCAGCAAAGGTCCGGGGGTCGCGTTCGCTATTTGGTCGAGTGCCTCGGTCTTTGGGGCGAACGAATTTGGGGTCCGCTTCTGGAGTCCGCTCCTCGCCGCCGGCACGAGTCTTTTGCTCTACTACCTGGCGCGGCGACTCTTCAGCGATATGACGGCGTTTTGGGTCGTGATCGCGCTGAACCTGACGCCGATCTTCAATCTCGGCGCCTTCGTCATGACGATCGACCCGCTCTCGATTTTCTTCTGGACGGCCGCGATGTTCACCTGCTGGCTGGCGCTGGAACGCAACCCCGCGCGCGCCTGGTATTGGCCGCTCACCGGACTGCTGATCGGCCTTGGGTTCCTCTGCAAATATACGAATGCACTCGAGCTGCTCTCGATCGGGCTCGTCCTGGCGCTGGTGCCGCGCTTCCGGCAAGAATTCGCGCGACCGGGCTTCTATCTGATGCTCTTGACCTTCGGCGTTTGCACGATTCCGCCGATCATTTGGAATCACGCGCACGCCTGGGCGACGATTGGGCATCTGCGGTCCCGGGGCAGCCTGGACGAGGCGCCGGGCTTTCACATCACGGAGTTGCTCTCCTTCCTCGCAGTGCATTTTGCCGTCTATTCGCCGCTGCTCTTTTTCGCGCTGGCGTGGGCGGTGATCCGGTCGTGGAAACGTGCGCGGCAGCAGTTCAAGGGCTCCTTTTTGCTCTGGTTCGGCGTGCCGGTCTTCGCGCTTTATTTCATCCTTTCGATTAATCACGCCGCGAACCCAAACTGGGATGGCCTCGCGTTTTTGAGCCTCGCCATTCTCGCGGCCTCCTATTGGCGGGAGCGGATCGAATCGCGTCCCACGATGGCGCGCTGGGCCGGCGTCGCTCTCCTGCTCGGACTGCTCATGAGCGCCATCGCGCTGAACACGAACCTTCTGCGCAGCGCCGGTTATGAATTCCCCCGGCGCGACCCGGCCGACCGCGTCCGCGGCTGGCGCGCCGCGGCGGGCGCGGTGGAGACGGTCCGGTCGGAAGTGGAAGCGCAGCTCGGCGCGCCCGTTTTTGTGATCGCGGACGAACGCGATCGCGCGTCCGAGCTCTCCTTCTACTTTCGCGAGAAGCGCGTCGAAGGTCCCGGGCACCCGCCGGTTTACCTGGTCGAGTCGCAGGACATTCAGAATCAATTCTCTTTCTGGCCGCGCTACGATGAATTTGTGAAGGCGCCGCCGCGCGAACCCGGCGCGGGGCCGGCGGAGGGCGACATTTTCACGGAGGAAGATGGCGTAAATTTGTTTGCCGGCCGCAGCGCTCTCTATGTGCAGTCGAGTAACAAAGAGGCGCCGCCGCGCAACATCACCGCCGCTTTTGCCTCGACCGCGCGGTATGCCCGGATTGAGGTGCATCGCTCGGGCAGACTGGTGCGCACGCTGAACGTTTTCGTGTGCAAAAATTATCGCACTCTCCCGTTATGAGCAGCCCTGCCGTTTCCGTTGTCGTGCCGCTTTTTAACGAAGAGGAGAACGTCCCGATTCTGCAGGCGGAGCTGGTGAACGCGCTCGCCGGCCTGGATTACGAGCTGATTTTTGTCGATGACGGCTCCAGCGATGGGACTGTCGCGCGGATCGAGGCCGGGGCGCGTGTGCAGGTGCTGCGTTTCGCGCAGAACGCTGGGCAAAGCGCGGCGATGTATGCCGGATTGCACGCGGCGCAGGGCGCCACCGCCGTGCTGATCGATGGCGATCTGCAGAACGATCCCGCCGATATTCGCAAGCTCCTCGCAGAGATCGAGCGCGGCGCCGATCTCGCGGTCGGCTACCGCGCCCAGCGCAAGGACACGCTGGTGAAGCGCCTGACGAGTCGGATTGCGAACTTCGTGCGGAGCCGTTTCACGAAAGATGGCGTGCGGGATACCGGCTGCACCTTGAAAGCGATGCGGCGCGAATGCGTCGCGACGCTGGTGCCGTTCAAGGGCATGCACCGCTTCATTCCTGCGCTCGTGAAAGGCGCGGGGTATCGGCTGGTCGAGGTTCCGGTGAATCATCGGTCGCGGAAGTTCGGGATCAGCAAATACGGCCTTGGCAATCGCGCCGTGCGCGCCACGGTCGACATGTTCGGCGTCCGCTGGCTGCTCTCGCGTCAATTGAACTACAAGCTGCGCGAGTAACCGCCCGCCAGGCCCGAAGCCCTGCTTGCAAAGCGGGCTCGATCGTGTTCATTCCCCGTCCGCAGCGAGTCTTTATACGTTGCGCCGTTGGTCCCTGGGGTTCCGTCGCTTGCACGGAAACCGTACTCGCCGGGGGAAACCCGGCGCGGAGGAAAGCCAGTTATGCCAGTTCGTTACGGTCGTTTTGAAATGCCGAAGACCCTCACTAAAGAGGATTCTTCCGCCACTGAAACCTACGCCAAGTTCACCGCCGAGCCGTTCGAGGCGGGATACGGTCACACGGTCGGAAATTCGCTCCGCCGCGTCCTGCTCTCGTCCCTCGAGGGCGCCGCGATCACGGCCGTTAAAATCAACGGCGCGCAGCATGAGTTCGCCACCTTGCCGGGGATTGTCGAGGACGTGACTGACATCGTGCTGAACCTGAAACGCGTGAAGTTCAAAGCCGCGGAGCACGAGCCGCGCAAGCTCTCGCTCACCACGAACAAGGAGGGCGAAATCACCGCCGGCGACATCCAGGTGGTGCAGGGCTTCGAAGTATTGAACCCCGACCAGCTCATCTGCACGATCGACAAGAAGCAGAAATTCGAGGCGGAACTCGAAGTGCGCGTCGGCCGCGGTTTCGCCACGGGAGATGAAAATAAGCGCGCCGATCAGCCGATCGGTCTCATTCCGATCGATTCCATCTTCTCGCCGGTCACCCGCGTGAAATACGCGGTGGAAAACACCCGCGTCGGGCAGCGCACCGACTACGACAAGCTCATCCTCGAAGTCTGGACCGACGGCCGTCTCACCCCGGACGAAGCTTTGCTCCAGTCGTCGGCCATCATGCGTCACCACCTCGACGTTTTTGTGAACTTCAACGAAGACGTGATCGAGTTCGACGAAACGCCGGCCGGCGTCAGCGAAGAAAACATGAAGCTGAAGAAGCTTCTGAACATGAGCGTGAACGAGATCGAGCTCAGTGTGCGCGCGGCGAATTGCCTGAACAACGCGAATATCACCACCGTGGGTCAGCTCGCGCAGAAGAGCGAGGCGGAGATGCTGAAGTATCGGAATTTCGGCAAGAAATCCCTCAACGAGATCAAGGACAAGCTGCAGCAGTTGCAGCTCGGCCTCGGCATGAAATTCGATCCGGGTCTGGTCGACATTCCGGCTGCTGGTGGCGGTGACGCCAGCCTGAACGGCAACGGCTCGGCCGACCACAGCGAGTAGACCCTCGCCCGGCGCAATCCTTACCGCAGAGAACCAATTCCATGAGACACCAGAAGAAGACTGTGAAGCTCGGCCGCACGGCGGAGCACCGGAAGGCGCTGCTCGCAAATCAGGTTTGCAGCCTGATCGAGCACCAGCGCATTAAAACCACGCTTGCCAAAGCGAAAGCCGTTCGTCCGCTGGCGGAGAAGATGGTGACGCTCGGTAAGAAAGGCACGCTGCACGCGCGCCGCACCGCGATCGCTACGCTGCGCCAGGTCGATCACGTGAAAAAGCTGTTCGAAGACATCGCGCCCCGGACAGCTGATCGCAAAGGCGGTTACACGCGCATCGTGAAGCTCGGCGCGCGCAAGAGTGATTCCGCGCCGATGGCCTTCATCGAGTGGGTCGATGTCGCAGTTGTAGTCGAGGAAGCGGCTCCCGAAGAGGCCAAGAAAAAGGGCAAGGCAACGAAGACATCGGCCGCACCTGCGGCGGGAAAGACAGCGCAGAAAACCGCCGCGAAAAAGGCGAAGACTGAAGCGCCTGCGGAGCCACCAGAAGCCTAGAACAGCGCATCTCAAACTTCAACAAGCGGCGGTGCTCTCACGGGGACCGCCGCTTTTTTGTGGCCCGGGAGGGCTGTCCCACTTTCGGAACGGTTTGGTCCCGACGGCGCCACACGGGCAACGCGATGGCGGAAGGTCGAGAACCATTATCAGCTACGGGAGAGGCACTTATAACTTTAGACGCGGCTGGCACAGCGCTTGCAATAAGAAGATGCAGAACCAAACATTGATATGAAAACCAAATCCACCTACTCGCTCCTTCTGAACGCCGACGCCGAGGAGAAGGGGCGCTCCATCTTCGAAACCGCGGTCTATTCGTTGGTTGTCCTTTGCACAGGCTTCTCCTTCTGGGCGTTTGCCACCAGCCAGGTGACGCTTCCCGGCCAGGCGAGTGTGAAACCCGCTCCCGCCAGCGCGATCGCCCAAGCGATTGCGGAGACACCGGCCGTCGCCTCGAGCAATTAGGGAGAGGCCGAGTCTGCTTAACGCAACCCGCTCAACTCCCACGTCAGCTTTCCGTCGGGTGCGACCTGCAGGTGAGCCACACTCGCAGGCGCACCGCGATTCGGGCGGGTCACGCAGCCGGGATTCAGGAAACGCACGCCGCCGCGGATCTCGTCCCGCGGCACGTGCGTGTGGCCGTGGAGCAAGACATCCGTCTCCGCCGGTAGCTGCGCTGGCGGAATGTGCACCAGGCGAAACCGGACGCCGTTTCGCTCGAGCTCGGCGACGAGCGGCCACGCCCGCTCACTGTCGCAGTTGCCGCGCACGATCGTGAGCGGCAGGCCAAGGGCGCGGATTTGCGCGAGGATCTCAGGCGCACACACGTCGCCGAGGTGCCAGATTTCATCCGCGCCCGCAGCCAGCTCCTCGAGCTGCGGCGGGAGGTGATTATGGGTGTCGGCAAGAACGAGGATGCGAATGGGACTGCGGTGCTTCACTGGATGAAGCTCCAAATTTCAGGCCCCAAGCTCCAGAGAAATATCAAGCTCCCAATTCCGAAGGGAACGCGCGGTCGATTTCTTGTTTGAAGCTTCGAGCTTCTTTGGGAGCTTGGATGTTGGAATTTGGAGCTTCCGCGGCTACTGTCGGTCGTGTCATTTAAAGATTTTGGCCTCTCCGACGAGGTCGTAAAGGGGACGCAGGCGATGGGGTTCACCGACCCGACGCCCATTCAGCTCCGCGCGTTTCCGATCGTCCTCGGTGGGAAAGACCTGATCGGCACCGCGCAGACCGGCACTGGAAAAACCGCTGCCTTCGCGCTTCCCATTCTGACGAACCTCGCGCAGCACGGCGCTTTCCGTTGCCTCGTGCTGGAGCCGACGCGCGAACTCGCGGCGCAGGTGGAGACGGCGTTCCGCGATTACGGGCGCTTCACGGATTTACGGGTGTCGCTTATCCACGGCGGTGTCGGCTACGGCAAGCAGCGCGAGGAAGCGGCTGCCGGCATGGACATTGTGGTCGCCACTCCCGGCCGGCTCCTGGATCTGATGGAGCAGCGCACGATGGACATGCGCCATGTGAACGTGCTGGTGCTCGATGAAGTCGATCGCATGCTCGACATGGGCTTTCTGCCCGACGTGCGCCGGATCGTGGAGCAAGTCTCGACCGATCGGCAGACGCTCCTGTTCTCCGCGACGTTGCCGCCGGAGATCGACCGGCTCGCGGCCTGGGTCTTGCGCGATCCTGTCGTGGTCGAGATCGGCGCGAATCGTTCGCCGGCGGAGACAGTGACGCATGCTGTCTACCCTGTGGCCGCGGAGCAGAAGTTCGACCTGCTGATGGCGCTGCTGGAGCGGACTACTTTCGACAGCGTGCTCATTTTCTCCCGCACGAAGCACGGCGCCGACAAAATCGCAGTGCGCTTAAAGCAGGGGAAACATTCCGTCGCAGTGCTGCATTCCAACCGCACGCAACGGGAGCGCGTGGAAGCGCTCGAGGGTTTCAAGAGCGGGAAATACGAAATCATGGTCGCGACCGACATCGCTGCGCGCGGAATCGACATCGCAGGCATCAGCCACGTCATCAATTACGACGTGCCGGAACACAGCGAAGACTACGTGCACCGCATCGGCCGGACTGGCCGCGCGCTGAAGGTCGGCGACGCCTTCACGCTCATGAATGGGGAAGAACTCGGCTCATTGCAGGCGATCGAGCGTTTCATCGGAGCTAAGATCCCACGGCTCAAGCTGGAAGGTTTTCCGTATCTTTATACCGCTTTGTTCGAGCCGGAATCCGTCACTGGCACGGGCAAACGCGCGATCGGCGGCGGCCGCACGCACGGCGGTTACTCCTACGGCCGGCGGCGGCGCTAACTGCACCAGCACACCGCATTATGACCAGCTCTCCTTCCTCCTACGCCCACCCCGAAGCGCTTGTCGAAACGGAATGGCTGGCCGAGCACCTGAACGACGCCGGGATTCGCATCATCGAGTCGAATGAAGACATCCTGCTCTACGACACCGGGCACATCGCGGGTGCGGTGCACATTGATTGGCGCTCTGATCTGCAGGATCCGCTGGTGCGCGATTACATTGCGCCGGACAAATTCGCCGAGCTTTGCGGACGCCATGGGATTACGCCCGAGACGACCTGCATTTTCTACGGCGACAAGGCGAACTGGTGGGCCACCTACGCGCTCTGGGCGTTTCGGTTATTCGGCCACACCAAGGTGAAGGTGCTGAACGGCGGCCGCGATAAATGGAAGGCGGAAGGTCGCCCTCTGACGCGGGAGATTCCGAAATATGAGGCCACGAATTACCCCGTGCCGAAAGAGCGACTCGACGCCGAGATCCGCGCCTTTGCGGACGACGCGCTGGCCCAGAGCAAGAGCGGAAAACCGCTGATCGATGTGCGTTCGCCGGGTGAGTTCAAGGGCGAGATCACGCACATGCCCGAGTACCCGCAGGAAGGCGTGCTCCGCGGCGGCCACATCCCGGGGGCGAAAAGCGTGCCGTGGAAGACCGCGACGAACGACGACGCGACGTTTAAGTCCGCCCCGGAGTTGGCGAAGATTTACCTTCAAGGCTGCGGTGTTTCGCCTGAAAACGAGACGATCGTTTACTGCCGGATTGGCGAGCGTTCGAGCCACACCTGGTTTGTGCTCACGTACCTGTTGGGCATTCCCAACGTGCGCAATTACGATGGCTCCTGGACCGAATGGGGCAATCGGGTAGGGATGCCGATCGAACGGAGCGCCTAGCTTCCCTCTCCCTGCTCCTGCTCTTGTCTTTGGAGTCTGGAAGCAAAAGATTGGAGCAGGAGTAAGACCGATGTACCCGCCGAAGCTCGACAAGATCATCCACCTTTTCGAAACGCTGCCCGAAGTGGAGCGGCGCGAAACTCTCGTCTCCTACGCCGACAGCGCAAAGAAACAAGAACCGCGGCCGGGCGAGCAATTCGATCTCGAAGACGTGCGCAAGGACGAGGAATGCGCGGATACCGTGGGCGTTTACCTCCACGTCGATAGCGAGGGCAAAGCACACTTCCGGATGACGCTGGGACCGGAAGTGCAAACGCTCACCCGCGCGATGACAGCCATTCTTTGCAAAGGCCTCGACGGCGCGACCCCGCAGGAAGTGCTCGATCTGCCGAGCGATTTCGTGACGCGGATCGTCGGTGCCGAACTGGTGCGTGTGCGCTCACAGACGACCTATTACATCCTCACGCGGATGAAAGGCGTCTGTAAGGTTTACCTCGATCGCCAGCGCAGGATGGCCTCTGCCGCGTAAACAGCGTGGCGCTCGATCGTTCCGTTTGGCGGCTGGCCCAACAATCTCCGTCTCCGCAATGAACACGCGGCGCTGATCATTACATGGCCGCCGCTTATCACGCTGCGGCAGGTGAACCCCGGCCCAACCAGACTCGGCCTCGTGCACTGCGAGCGATGGACCGATTACCACTGCGACAACTCTCTCTACGTAACGACAATCGAGCTGAACTCGAACTCCCGCGTATCCCGATTTCGGCTGCAACTTCGAGACGTTCACGAACGAGGGAGATGCCCAAAGTGGAAGCGCTCGGGCCGCTGATGCAGCTCGCCCCGGGCGAAGCGACCGAACACACGGGCAGTGGCCGTTATGCGAGAGCAACACCGCGCCGCCGGCAGACGAAGAGGCACTCGCCGATTGGATTGCGCCGTTTACATCGTGACGCGCTCCGCTTTTCGCCTAATGTTCGCGCGCGTCAATGCCGCGAAATAACGAGCTCCGCAAAATCCTTCTGATCGGCTCCGGTCCCATTGTGATCGGGCAGGGGCCGGAGTTCGATTATTCCGGCGTCCAGGCGTGCAAGGCGCTGAAGGAAGAGGGCTACGAAGTCGTGCTCGTGAACTCGAACCCGGCGACGATCATGACCGATCCGGAGTTCGCCGATCGGACGTATATCGAGCCGATCACGCCCGAGGTGGTCGAGGCGATCATGGCACGCGAAAAGCCCGATGCGATCCTGCCGACGATGGGCGGCCAGACGGCGCTCAATATCGCGATGGAGCTGAACCGCAATGGCGCGCTCGCCCGGCATCAGGTGCGGCTGATCGGCGCAAATGCGCAAGCGATCGCGAAAGGAGAAGACCGGCAGCTTTTCAAGCAGGCGATGCTGCGGATCGGCCTCGACGTGCCGCGCTCCGGCATCGCGCACGATCTCGCGGACGCGACGCGGGTGGCCGATGAGATCGGCGCGTTTCCGCTCATTATTCGACCGGCCTTTACGCTCGGTGGCTCGGGTGGCGGGATTGCTTACAATCGCGAGGAATTGGATGAGATCGCCGGCCGCGGGCTCGCGCTGTCGCCGGTGAGCGAAGTGCTGATCGAGGAGTCGCTCGTTGGCTGGAAAGAATTCGAAATGGAGGTGATGCGCGACTGCGCGGACAACTGCGTGGTCGTCTGCGCGATCGAGAATCTCGATCCGATGGGGGTGCATACCGGGGACTCGATCACGGTCGCGCCGACGCAGACGCTCTCCGACCGCGAGTATCAGCTGATGCGCGACGCGTCGTTTGCCGTGATCCGCGAGATCGGCGTCGAGACCGGCGGCTCGAACATCCAATTCGCCGTGAACCCGGAGAACGGCCGGATGGTGGTGATCGAGATGAACCCGCGCGTGTCGCGTTCCTCCGCGCTGGCCTCGAAGGCCACCGGCTTCCCGATTGCGAAGATCGCAGCCAAGCTCGCAGTCGGCTACACGCTCGATGAGATCCGCAACGACATCACGCGCGAGACGCCGGCGAGTTTCGAGCCAACAATCGACTACTGCGTGGTGAAGGTGCCGCGGTTCACCTTCGAGAAATTTCCCGAAGCCGATCCGACGCTGACCACGCAGATGAAGAGCGTGGGCGAAGCGATGGCGATCGGCCGCACGTTCAAGGAAGCGCTGCAGAAGGCGCTGCGCTCGCTGGAAGTAAAGCGCTTCGGACTCTGCGCCGATGGGGCCGAGAAACGCGTGGACGCGGAGACGCTGCGCCGGAAGCTCACAGTGCCGAACGCCGAGCGTATTTTCCATCTCGCGCAGGCATTCCAGGACGGAATGACGGTCGATGAAGTCTTCGAGCTGACGAAGATCGACCGGTGGTTTTTGCAGAATATCCGGCAGATCGTGGAGGAGGCGGCAAAGCTCCGCACTCCATCACGCGCGGTGGGCGAAGGGAGCACGGCCGTCCCAAGTGTGCGGCCAGCGGGCGTCTCGCCTGCTGAATCCGCTTCGCACGGCAGACGAAGCGGAATCCCGGCGCCAGTCTTTCGCGGCTTCGACGAGCACGGCGAGATCCGGCGATCCCGTCGAAATTTGCCACCTTGGGAACAGACCGGCGCCACTTACTTCGTCACCTTCCGTCTCGCTGATTCGGTTCCAGCGGCACTCCGCTCCGAGTGGAAAGAAGAACTTCAGCACTGGCTCGAGCATCATCGAAAGCCGTGGGACGCATGCACCGCCTTCGAGTATCAGCAGCGGTTTGTCGAAAGCCGGGAAATCTGGCTCGATCGCGGCCACGGCGCGTGTCTGCTCCGGCAACCGGACACCGCTGAGCTGGTCAGTAGCGCGATCCGCCATTTCGATGGGGAACGCTACACGTTGGATGGATTTGTGGTGATGCCGAATCACGTCCACGTCCTTTTTCAGCCGATTGGTTCGCATTCTGTTCCGGAGATTCTCCATTCGTGGAAGAGCTTCACGGCGCATCAGAATAAACCTGGAACCACTCGGGGAGAGGAAGCTGTCTGGCAGAGCGAGAGCTTCGACCGGGTGGTGAGGGATTGGGATGAGTTGCAATCTTGTCGCAGGTATATCGAAGCGAACCCGGCGAAGGCAGGGTTGGAGGAGGGCGAGTTCACCTTGAGCTGCGCGTGGAAATTGGGACGCGAGGAAGATTCGGCAGGCGAGACGCCCGCCGGCCGCACAGCCGGGACGGCCGTGCTCCCTCGCGATCCGCGCGCACCGCGCCACGCGAAGAATATCGGCTTCTCCGTTGACGCCGCCGCACTCCGCCGCCTGAAGAAACTCGGCTTCTCCGATCGGCAACTCGCGGTCGCGTGGGACTCGGATGAGCAGACGGTGCGCGCGTGGCGCAAGGAGCTGGGCGTCATCCCCACTTACCGCCTGGTCGATACCTGCGCGGCGGAGTTTGAAGCTTACACGCCATATTATTACTCGACCTACGGCTCCGAGAACGAGATGCGCCGGAGCGATCGCCGCAAAATCATGATCCTCGGCGGTGGCCCGAACCGGATTGGGCAGGGCATCGAGTTCGACTACTGCTGCGTGCACGCCGCGTTCGCGCTGCGGGAGCTCGGTTTCGAGACGATCATGGTCAACTCGAACCCGGAGACCGTCTCGACCGATTACGACACGAGCGACAAGCTATATTTCGAGCCGCTTACGCTCGAGGATGTGCTCAACATCTACGACCAGGAACAGCCCGAAGGTGTGATTGTGCAGTTCGGCGGGCAGACGCCACTCAACCTCGCGGCGGGACTGCGCGCGGCGGGTGTGCCGATCCTGGGCACACAGCCGGAGAGCATTGAGCAGGCGGAAGACCGGAAGCTCTTCGCCGCGATGCTCGATAAACTGGGCGTGCGCCAAACGCCGAGCGGCTCTGCCGTGAACGCCGACGAAGCGCTCGCAATTGCGCAGCGCATCGGCTACCCGGTGCTCGTTAGGCCATCGTTCGTGCTCGGCGGCCGCGCGATGGAGCTGGTCTATAACGACGCCGATCTCGAGCGTTACATGCAAAGCGCGACCGAGGTCAGCCCCGATCGACCGGTATTGGTCGATCGTTTCCTGGAAGATGCGATCGAAGTCGATGTCGATTGCATTGCTGACGGCGAGATGGCGGTGATCGGCGCGATCATGGAACACGTGCAGCTGGCCGGCATTCACAGCGGGGACAGCTCGTGCGCGATCCCGACTTTTTCGCTCTCGGAGCACGTGCTGCGTGAAATCACAAAGGCGACCAAGGCGATGGCGCACGAGCTGGAGGTGCGCGGCCTCATGAACGTGCAGTTCGCGGTCAAAGGCGAAGATGTTTACGTCCTGGAAGTGAATCCGCGCGCCTCCCGCACGGTGCCGTTTGTGAGCAAAGCGATCGGCGTTCCGCTGGCCAAGCTGGCTGCGCAAGTCATGGCTGGGAAAACGCTCGCCGAGCTCGGGTTCACCGAGGAAATCGTGCCGCGCCATTTCTCGGTCAAAGGTCCGGTCTTTCCCTTTCTGCGTTTCCAAGGGAGCGACACCGGGCTCGGCCCGGAGATGAAATCAACCGGCGAAGTGATGGGGATCGATGTCAATCTCGGCCTCGCCTACGCCAAGGCCGAAATGGCTGCGCCGCCGCCGCTGCCGAAAGCGGGCAACGTTTTCATCAGTGTGAAGGATGCCGATAAACAGCGGGTCGTGTCGCTGGCGCGCGATTTTACCGAGCTCGGTTTCGGCATCATTGCGACCGGCGGCACCGCTGACACTCTCGCGGCGGCGGAGATTCCGGTGACGCGCGTCTTCAAGCTGCGCGAGGGTCGCCCGCACGTGCTCGACCGGATCAAAAACGGCGACGTGCAGTTGATTATCAATACCCCGAGCGGAAAGATTCCACGCGAAGACGAGCTCAAGATGCGGACCGGCGCGCGGGCCAGCAAAATTCCGATCATCACCACGATGCGCGCCGCCCAGGCCAGCGTGACCGGCATCCGCGCGCTGCAGACGCACGGCATTTCCGTCAAGAGCCTGCAGGAGTATCACCAGTAGCAGGATGTCCAGCGCGCTGCTCGCGACGTATCCGCCGTTTCCCTTTCCACTCGTGCGAGGGGAAGGCGATTGCGTCTTCGACGCGAGCGGACGGCGCTATTTTGATTTTTACGGCGGGCACTGCGTTTGCAGCACCGGGCATTCCCACCCGCAGGTGGTGGCCGCACTCACGCGGCAGGCGCAGGAACTTCTCTTCTACAGCACCGCGGCGGAGGTCCCGGTGCGGAACGCTGCGGCCGAGGCGCTGCGCCGCTTTGCCAATGCACGCGGCGACATCGGCCTGCGGTCCGTCTTCTTCTGCAACAGCGGAAGCGAGGCGAATGAAAACGCGCTCAAGGTGGCGGTGAAACTGACCGGCCGCTTTCGTTTCGCCGCCTTCGAGGGAGGCTGGCATGGCCGCGGGACTCTGCCGCTCTCCGTCACGGACGATGCCAAAATTACCGAGCCCTACGCGCCGCTGCTCGCTCCCTGCGCGCGCTTGCCTTGGAACGACGAGGATGCGCTCGCGCGTTTCGATTTTCGCACCGTGGCCGCGGTTATCCTGGAGCCGATCCAGAGCATGGCAGGGATTCGTCCGGCTACGACCCGCTTCCTGCAGAATCTTCGCAGCGCGACCGCGGACGCCGGTGCCCTCCTCATCTTCGATGAAATTCAAACCGGCGTGGGTCGGCTCGGCTTTCCTTTTGCCGCGGCCAAATTCGGCGTCGCACCCGACCTCTTGACGAGCGCAAAAGGCATCGCTTCGGGCGTGCCGATGGGCGCGCTGCTCATGAGCGCAGCGGTCGCGGTGGACCTGCAGCAGGGTGATCTCGGGAGCACGTTTGGCGGTTCGCCGCTCGCTTGCGCGGCCCTGCTCGCCACCCTCGAGGTGATCGAAAATGAAGGCCTGATGGAACGCGCGCTCGCGGCCGAGGCGCTTATCGGCGAGAAGCTGCGGGGCAGCTGCGTGGAGCAGATTCGCGGCGCCGGCCTCCTTCTGGGCTTGCAAGTGCCGGGACGGGCGAAGGAGCTGAAGCAACACCTCGAAAGCGCCGGTCTTCTTGTCGGCGGAAGCGCGGATCCCGATATTTTGCGTCTCATGCCGCCGCTGAATATAGGTGAGGAAGCGATCGCCGCGCTCGGCGTGGCGGTGCACGGATTTGCCTAGCCATGACAATCCCTACAGGCCGTGTTCCCATGAAACACGCCACCTCCTTGGCCAAAATCGGCCTCGAAAACGCGGCCCGAATTCTCCAAACCGCGCACGCCTGGAAGAAGGAACCACCGCGCCCGCACCTCGCAGGCAAAATTCTCGGCATGCTCTTCTTCAATCCTTCGCTGCGCACGCGCGCGTCGTTTGAAGCGGTTATGCTACGCGGCGGCGGCCACGCCATCGTGCTCGATGCCGGCGACACTTGGAAGGTCGAGGATCGCGTCGGCGCGGTCATGGATGGCGACCGGCCCGAGCATCTCAAGGAAGCGGTTCCGGTCTTAAGTCGATACGTCGACGCCCTTGGCGTGCGCACCTTTGCGGCGAACACGGACGATGATTCCGATCACGCGGACCGCATCATTCGCGCGTTCGAGGAATACGCGACCGTGCCGGTCGTGAGCATGGAAAGCGCGCGCGAGCATCCTTGTCAGGGCCTGGCGGACGTGATGACGATCGAGGAAGAATTCGGTAACGCAGCCGGCCTGCCGGTGACCCTCACCTGGGCGCCACATATCAAGCCACTCCCGAAAGCGGTGCCAAATTCGTTCCTCCTCACGGCCGCGGCCCGCGGCTGCGAAATTCGCGTCGCGCATCCGCCCGGATTCGACCTCCACCCCACCGTGCGCGCGGAAGCCGAACGCTACGCCGCGGCCCGCGGCGGTAGCATTTCGTACACGCACGACCAGGCGACCGCGCTCGCCGGTGCCCGCGCCGTGTATGCGAAGGCGTGGGGACCCGCCACCGGAGCCGCGCTCCCGCCGGAGTCAGTCCGGCAGCACAACGACTGGATGATCACGCCCGCCCGGATGGCGCTGGCTGCGGATGATGCCATTTTTTTGCATTGCCTGCCGGTGCGACGCAACGTGGAAATAGCCGATGCCGTCCTCGATGGCCGCTGGAGCCGAGTGATCGCGCAGGCGGAAAATCGGTTCCATCTACAGCGAGCGCTGCTTGATTGGCTCCTGGACTAACGATGCCGCACCACTCTCCATTCGATCCCCTCAAGGATGCCGCCAAATATGTGCGGGCATTTCGCGACAAACCGTTCGTGGTCAAGATCGGTGGCGACATTCTGGCCGATGCGCCGATGCGGAAGAGCGTCTGCGGACAACTGGCCTTGCTCTCCAGCTTCGCCATTCCGCTCGTCATCGTGCATGGCGGCGGCCCCAGTGTCGATGCGCTCGCGGAACAGCTTGGCCTCACGACCACCAAGGCGGCGGGCCGACGCGTGACTTCGCCCGAGACGCTCGAAGCCGCCAAGATGGCTCTGAAAGGGCGCACGCAGATGGATTTGATCGCGGAGCTGCAGGCGGCCGGCCTGCTCGCGGTCGGCCTCTCCGGGCAGGACTCGGGTTTGCTGCGGAGCCATCGGCGTTCCCCGATCGAGGTCGACGGGCAAACAGTCGACTTCGGCTGTGTCGGCGACATCGACAGCGTGGAGCCGCGTCTGCTCCGGCATCTGATCAGCGGCGGTTACGTGCCGGTGGTGGCGCCGTTCACGAGTGACAGCGCGCACGCCGTGCTTAATACCAATGCCGACTCCGTGGCGGCGGCGATCGCGGGCGCGCTCGGAGCCGAGAAACTTTTCTTTGTCCTCAAGGCGCCCGGGCTGCTCGCCAATCCCGACGACGCGCGCAGTCTTCTCCCGTTGGTCGATTTGGCCCGGCTCGAGCAACTGGAATCCAGCGGCGCCATCCAAACCGGGATGCGTCCGAAGATGACCGCCGCGCGCGCGGCCCTGGCCGGCGGAGTCCGCAGTGTGCATCTCGTTTCGGGCCTTCTCTCCGACGCCATTCTCGCCGAAGTCTTCACGAATGAAGGCAGCGGCACGATGATCCTCGCCCAGCACTCGAGCCCGTGAATGCCGCGGAGTTGCTGGAGTTCCTCGTCGCCATCCCGAGCGTGTCCGGGGGCGAGACTGAACTCGCGGATCAGCTCGGCGCGCACCTGGGCGCGGAAGGTTTCGCCGTGCAACGCGCGGGCGACAATCTCTGGTTCAGTCTCGGGAGCGAAGAACGTCCGCACCTCGTTTTCCTCAGCCACCTCGATACAGTCCCGCCGTCCGCTGGCTGGGAAAGTGATCCGCACCAGCCGCTGCTTGCGGAGGGTAAACTCACCGGCCTGGGCGCGAACGATGCCAAAGGCTGCGTCGCGGCGATGATCCTGGCCGCCTCCGCTTTGCGCACCGCACCATGGGAGGGGCGCGTCACGTTTGCCTTTGTGGCGCAGGAAGAAACGGGCGGCGAAGGCATTCGCACGATCAGGCCGCAACTGGAGCCGATCGATGCGGCGATCGTGGGCGAGCCGACTTCGCTCGAGATCTGCACCGCGCAACGCGGCCTGCTCATCCTGCGCTGTACCGCCCGCGGCGAGGCCGCGCACGTCGCTCATGCCCACCTCGGTGAGAACGCGATTCACAAGGCAGCGCGCGATATCGGCCGACTCGCGACGATGGAATTTGAGCCGCATACCGGCCTCGGCCGCACCCGACCGCAGGTCACGCAAATCGCGGGCGGCCGGGCGCGCAATCAGGTGCCGGACGAATGCGAATTCTTTGTCGACTTGCGCACCACGCCCAATCTCGATCACGCGGAGATCGCACGCGCGATCGAGACGGCGCTGGAAAGCAAGGTGCAGGTGCATTCCACCCGCTACGCCGCGGTCGCGACCGATGCGCACGAGCCGATCGTCCGGGCCGCGCTTACCGCCGCCGGCAAGGACGCCGGCGTCGGGTCCGCGACGACCTCCGATTGGGCGTTCCTGCAAGGAATTCCAGCGGTCAAAGCGGGCCCCGGCGACACCGAGCGCAGCCACCGGCCTAACGAATACTTGTGGCTGAGCGAACTGGAGGCGGGCAACCGTTTCTACCAGGAGGCGGCGCGGTATTATCTCGCGCTCATGGCGCAGGAGGCGACGCATGCCTGAGACATTGTGGGCCAAAGATCTGCCGCTCGATCCCAAGCTGCATGCTTTCACGGTCGGGAACGATCGCGTCACGGATCTGGAGTTACTGCCTTACGACGCGGAAGGAAGCGCCGCGCACGCGCGCATGCTGGGCGAGTGCGGTTTGCTGGAGGAAACGGAGGCCCGCGCGCTGGTCGCCGCGCTGCGCGAGTTGCAGGCGGAAGCCAGGCGCGGCGCGTTGCCGATCAGCGCCGAGCAGGAGGATGGTCACACCGCGCTGGAGGTGGCGCTGACGCAACGCCTCGGCCCGACCGGGCGCCGCATTCACCTCGCGCGTTCGCGGAACGACCAGGTGCAAACGGCGTTACGTCTTTTCATGCGCGCGCGCTTGCTAGATCTAGGTGATGCGCTGGAGCAATGCGCGGCCGCGTTTCTGGAGTTCGCGCGACAACATGCGGCGACGCCGCTGCCGGGCTACACGCACATGCGGCGGGCGATGCCTTCCAATTGGGGGATGTGGAGCGCGGCTTTCGTGGAAGGATTGTTAGAGGAACTCGAACAATTGCCGGCACTTTGGGCGCGGCTCGACCGTTGTCCGCTGGGGGCGGCGGCAGGGTTCGGATCGCCGGTCGCCCTGGACCGCGAACGGAGCGCTGAGCTGCTCGGATTTTCGCGGGTGCAGCGCAACCCGATCGACGTGATGAACGGACGTGGCCGGCATGAGCAGGCGCTGGCCTCGTGGATCGCGTCGGCGGCCGGGACGCTGGAGAAGGCAATCTGGGATCTTCTGCTCTGGAGCACGGAGGAATTTGGTTTTGTGCGATTGCCGGATGCGTTTACGACCGGCTCCAGCTTGATGCCGCAGAAACGGAATCCGGATGTGCTCGAACTGGCGCGCGGGCGGTGCCGGGAATTGCGTGGTCTAACGAATCTGCTGGGACAGCTCGCCGGCGGGTTGCCGTCCAGTTATCATCGCGATCATCAATTGCTGAAAGCGCCGTTGATCGAAATCACGGCGAAGGGCGAAGAGCTCTTCGCGGTCCTGGCGCATCTCCTGCCCGGTTTGGAAATTAACACGGCGGCCTGCGCGGCGGCGTGCAGCCAGGAATTGTACGCGGCGAAGGAGGCGTGCCGGTTGGCGGCGGAAGGGATGCCGTTCCGTGATGCCTACGCCGAGGTGGCGCGTCAGTTACGGGAGGGAACATTCCAGGCGAATGAAGCGGCCGCTCCGCCCGTCGAACTGGAAGCGGCGACGGCGGAGCTGCAGAAAGCGCGCACCTGGCTTGGGGAACGCCGTTCGCTTCTGGCGGAAACAACCGAACGACTATTTGCCTGGCCATGACCTCAAGCGCCCGCACCCTGCTCGCCTTTTCCGGCGGACTCGACACTTCCTACTGCGTGCTCTGGCTGCGCGAGCAGGGCCGCGAAGTGCACACTGTGACGGTGAACACAGGCGGGTTCGATGCCGCCGAACTACAGCGAATCGAGAAGTTGGCGGCCGATCTCGGCGCCACCTCCCATCGCACGATCGATGCGCGCGAGGAATTGTTTCGCGATTACATCCGGTTCCTGATTTTTGGCAATGTCCTGCGCGGCGGATTGTATCCGTTGTCGGTCAGTGCGGAGCGAGTCTGCCAGGCGCGGCGGGTGGTGGCGTATGCGCACGAGATCGGCGCGGTTGCGCTGGTCCACGGCTCGACCGGCGCCGGCAACGACCAAGTGCGATTCGATGTGGCCTTCCGCACCCTGGCGCCGCGGCTGGAAATTCTGGCGCCGATTCGCGATCGCGCCCCGTCGCGCGCGGAAGAACGGGCGTTCCTCGCGACCCGCGGCTTCGAGTTTCCCGAGAAAGTCGAGCAGTACAGCGTGAATGAAGGGATGTGGGGCACGAGCATCGGCGGCCAGGAAACGCACGATGCCTGGCAGCACTTGCCGGAGACGGCGTACCCGGGCGGCGCGATCGATCCTACGCTGCCGGCGCGCACATTGACGCTCGGCTTCGAAGCCGGCGTGCCAGCCCGAGTGGATGACGAGACGCTGGAGCCCGTGGCGGTGATCGAGCGGCTAAATCAACTCGGGCGAACCTATGGCATCGGGCGCGGCATTCATCTCGGCGACACGATTCTCGGGATCAAAGGCCGAGTGGGCTTTGAGGCGCCGGCGGCGCATCTGCTCATCACTGCCCATCGCGAACTCGAGAAGCTGGTCCTCACCGGCAGGCAGATGTTTTGGAAAGAACACCTCGGAAATCTCTACGGCGCCTTCCTCCATGAGGGACAGTTTTTCGATCCGCTCGCGCGCGATCTGGAAGCGTTTCTCGCCTCCAGTCAGCGCGTCGTTTCCGGGGAAGTGCGGGTGCTGTTAACGCCGCGAGCATTCACGGTCGAAGGAGTGCGTTCGCCCCATTCGCTCATGCACTCCGATATCGCCAGCTACGGCGAAGCCACTTCGCTCTGGTCCGGACCGGAGGCGGCGGCCTACGCGAAAATCTTCGGCGTCCCCCAAATGCTCGCCATGACTGCGCGCGCCGAGGAAAATCCAAAGCCGTGATCCGCACCCATCTCGACAAGATTGCCTCCGTCACCCGCAATCTGCGACTCGGTCGGCAGGTGACGTTGACTGGTGAAATCCAGGCGAAACCGGGCGCGGTTATCGCCGGTCGGGTGCGCGGGGAGAAGACTGTTTATAATCAACTGGAAGACGTGCACGGGCGCCTGAGCGTGCTGCACGACGGCGACGTCATCGTCGGCGCGCTCGGCCATCGTAACGCGCTCCAGGGCTATGAAGGCGTAATGCCGAAAACGGTGCAGGTCGGCGATGCGCTCAATTTGCTGAACGTTGGCGGCGTCATCGGCCAGGCTGTCTCCGGCAGTCCCGATGTGGGCGGGCCATTCGAGGTTGAAGTGCTCGGGCAGGTGCTGCTTTTCCCGGAGTTCGGCAGCCGCATCGGGCAGCCGGCCACGATCGAGTCGGCTGCGGTTCAAGGTCGGCCGGATGCGCAGCCGGTCCCAGTCGTTTACATCGCCGGGACCTGTATGAACGCAGGCAAGACCCACGCGGCCTGTGCACTCGTGCGGCGACTTTCCCAGGAAGGCTACAAGGTCGGCGGAGCGAAGCTGACCGGGGTGAGTTTGCAACGTGATATTCTGTCGATGCGCGACTACGGCGCGGACGCCGTCTTGGATTTCACGGACGCCGGCGTGGCCTGCACCGGACCGGACACCTCTGGTCGGCTGGCGCGCATCATTTTGAGCGAACTGGCGGCGCGCGGGGTGGATTTGATCATTGCGGAGACAGGCGACGGGATCATGGGCGAGTACGGCGTGCAGACGATCCTGCAAGACGCGGAGCTGCAAAGCTGGGGGAAAGTGCATGTGCTTTGCGCAAACGACCCGGTCGGTGTGGCGGGTGCGGTCACGCATTTTCGCGACGCCTTCGGCCTGAGCGTCGACGTCGTGACCGGGCCGGCGACGGATAACCGCGTTGGCACGCGCTTCGTGGAGTCGCTAGGCCTGCCGGCCGTGAACGCCCGCACGAACGCGAAGCAATTGGGCGATTTTGTTCTCGAGAAACTGCGCCCGCATCTCCGCAAATGAAGCTCGACGTCGCCATCCTCGGCGCTTCCGGCTACGGCGGCGGCGAACTGCTCCGCTGGCTGGCGCAGCATCCCAATGTCGCGAGCGTGCGCGGGACATCGCGCTCGTTAGGCGGGCAACCCTTCGCCGAGGCGCATCCGAATTTGCGCGGTGTCGTGACGGGGAATTTCGAGAAGGAAGTCGCGTGGCGGGAGTTCTCGCAGGCGGAGCAGCCGGTGATCTTCTCGGCCTTGCCGCATGGCGAACTGAAAAAGACTTTCGCCGCCCTGGAAGAAGAGATTTCCGAGCGTGTCCTGTTGCTCGACCTGTCGGCTGATTTTCGGGCGGACAAAGAGTTCGTCTACGGCATGCCGGAGTGGAATCGCGCCGCGCTGGCGGGCGTGAAGCGAATCGCATGTGCCGGTTGTTTCGCGACCGCTCTGCAATTGGCGCTGCTCCCGTTGCGCGGGCAGGAGGTTGGCTTCATCGCCGCCAGCGCCGTGACGGGCTCCAGCGGCAGCGGGACCGTGGCAGCGCCGGGGACGCATCACCCGACGCGGGCGCATGATTTCCGCGCCTACAAGGCTCTGGCGCATCAGCACGTCGCGGAGGTGGAAATGGCAATGGCGGCGAACGAGATTCGCGGGCAGCTCGCTTTTGTGCCGGAGAGCGGACCGTTCGTGCGCGGCATTTTCGCGACAGTGCAATTCCAAATCCCCGCCGGCATGGACCTGGCCGAGCGAATGGCGGCGACGTTCCGCGATTGTCCGTTTGTTCGGCTGGTGGAGGGAAGCCCGCGCGTGGCGGCGGTGGTGGGAAGTAATTTCGCTGATGTGGGCGTGGCGGCGGATGGGCGCAGCGGCGCGATCATGGTCTCGCTCGACAATCTCGGCAAAGGAATGGCCAGTCAGGCGGTGCAGTCGATGAACATCGCGCTCGGCTTCCCGGAGACGATGGGGCTGTGGCAGGCGGGGCATTATCCCGGGTAGAGGCGCACGTTACCAGCCTGGGCCAGCACCAGGACTGCAGCCGCGCATCAGCGCGAGCAGGAGCAAGGAACCAATCACAGAGACCAGGATCGAGCCGAGGCAGCCGAGGCGATTGAAGAAAAAGAAGAACACGCCACTGATCGCACGCCGACACGCTCCTGGACTTCGGCAGTCAGGCCGTGAGCGTGGATTCCTTGAGCCGCTCCTGCAGATCGGCGTTCTGCAACGCGGCGAGCATCTCGCCCAGATCGCCTTCGATCACGCGGTCCAGATTGTAGAGCGTGAGACCGATGCGGTGGTCGGTGATGCGGTTCTGCGGGACATTGTAGGTCCGAATTTTTTCTTCGCGGCCACCGGAACCAATCTGCGTTTTGCGATGCGCGGAATACTTCGCTTCCTCCTCGCGCTGCTTATCTTCGAGGAGACGCGCGCGCATGATGCTGAGCGCCTTTTCCTTGTTCTTCTGCTGGCTGCGACCGTCCTGGCAGCGCACGATCCGCCCGGTCGGGATGTGCATCACCTGCACGGCGGAGTCGGTGGTGTTGACGCCCTGCCCTCCCGGTCCGCCCGCGCGGCACACTTCGATCCGGAGATCTTCGGGTTTGAGGTCAAGGTCGACATCCTCGGCTTCCGGCAGCACGGCGACCGTGGCGGTGGAAGTGTGAATGCGGCCCTGGGCTTCGGTCGCGGGCACGCGCTGCACGCGGTGCACGCCCGATTCGAACTTCAGTTTTCGAAAAACGCTTTCGCCTGAGACTTTGAAAATCGCCTCGCGGATCCCTCCGAGTTCCGACGGACTGGATTCGAGGTCTTCCATCTTCAGGCCCGCGGCTTCCGCATAGCGGTTGTACATCCGATAAAGATCGCCCGCGAAAATGGCCGCCTCACTGCCGCCCGTCCCGGCGCGGATTTCGACGATCGCATCGCGGTTTTCGTTTTCGTCCGGCGGGAGGAGCGCGATCTGGAAATCGCGCTCGAGCTGGGCGAGTCGGGTTTCCAGCTCGGGAATTTCTTCCCGCGCCATTTGCGCCATCTCCGCGTCTTCCGCTCCGGCCAGTGCGCGATTGTCGGCCAGCTGTGCGCGGGTGACCGCGAATTCATCCCAGAGCGCGAGCAGGGTTTTGAGCGCGCCCTGTTCGCGCATGATTTCGCGGGCGCGTTTCCGGTTCTCGAAGAGCGCGGGATCACCGATCTGCTGCTCGAGTTCCTGAAAGCGCTCACGTTTGCGCTCGATCAAAATGTCGAATTCCATAACAGGAGCGGCGGCTGGTGACCGCCAGGGTTCGCGTACAAAGCAACGGCCCCGAAGAACTCGGGGCCGCAGACACGCGAGATGTCGCTAGGAGCCGCCTTGGGCGCGGGTCGCTTTCGTCTGGCCGTAGCGGCGGGTAAATTTCTCGACCCGGCCCGCGGTATCGACAAACTTTTGTTCACCGGTAAAGAAAGGATGGCAGGCGGCGCAGATGCCAATCTTGATGTCCTTGCGGGTCGAGCGGGTGTGATAAACGGCGCCGCAGGCGCAGGAAATTTCAGTCTCGTTATAATCAGGATGGATGTCCGTTTTCATGGTGTAGGAGCGGAGGGAGAAGCTAGCGTGCTTGGGAGAAGCTGCAACTTCTGGAACATCCCACGCTTCCGCCATCCACCGTGATTGACGCTTCCGACCCACTGCTGCACGCCTGGCAAGCGACTCTCGCGCGGGGCGCGGCCGCCCCGGCGTTGCTCGACCCGAGCGGCCGGACGCAGCGCACGTTTGCGGAGATCGCAGCGGAAGCGGCGGGCCTGGCGGCGGGCGCGCTCCGCGATTTCCCTCCCGGCGCAGTGGTCGCGCTGCAGCTCGGCAATCGCCCCGCGTGGCCGGCGTGGCTGCTGGCTTGCTGGCGGCGTCGACTTGTGGTGCTTCCCCTGGAGCGCTCGATGGCGGAGTTGGAACGCGAAGCGGCCTTGCAGATCTGCCACGCCGCAGCGCTCGTGACGGATGGTTTGCAAGCGTCGGTCGCCGGCCGAAACGCGGAGCCAGTGGATTGGGCGGGGCCACCGCCGGCGCTGTTGAAGCTCACCTCGGGCACGACCGCGACGCCGCGTGCGATTCGGTTTCGGACCGGGCAGTTGCTCGCGGATTGCACGCAAATCTGCAACGCGATGGGAATCACCGACCGCGATTTGAATTTCGGGGTCATCCCGGTTTCCCATTCCTACGGGTTTAGCAGCCTGCTCACGCCCCTCCTCGCGCGGGGCGTGCCGCTGGTCTTGAGCGAAGATCGAATGCCACGGGCGGTACTCGAGGATCTGAGGCGCAGCCGTGCGACCGTCTTTGCCGGCATGCCAGTCTTTTACCAGGCCCTGGTCGAAATGGAGGCGCCACCGGTGCCGCCGGAGCTGCGTCTCTGCATCTCTGCGGGCGCGCCGTTGGCGTTGCCCGTGGCGCAGAAGTTCCGCGCGCGCTTCGGGCTGGCGATCCATTCGTTCTATGGCTCGTCGGAATGCGGCGGCATTTGCTACGATCGCGCGGCGTCGCACGATGAGCAGGGCTTCGTCGGGACGCCCCTGGCGGGTGTGAAACTGGAGCTGCTCGAGCCCGAGGCAACGATGAGCCGCGTTCGCGTCCACTCGGCCGCGGCGGGCGACGGCTATTTCCCCATTCCGCAGGCGGAAAAACTGGGAGGCGGTTCCTTTGTGCCGGACGATCTACTGGTGGCGACGCCGGAAGGTTTCCGCATTGCGGGCCGCGCTTCCGAGGTCATCAACGTGGCGGGGAAGAAGGTGAGTCCCGCCGAAGTCGAAACGATCCTGCTGCGCTTTGCGGGCGTCCGCGAGGCCGTGGTTTTCGGGCGCGCTTCCGTCTTGCGCAACGAAGAAGTTGCAGCCTGCGTCGTCGCAGAGGCCGCGGTGACGGAGACCGCCCTGCGGGAGTTCTGCCGTGGTCGCCTGAGCGGGTGGCAAGTGCCAAAGCGGATCTTCTTTTTAGAGGAAATGCCGGTGACGGAACGGGGCAAAATCAATCGCCGCCAATTGGCCGAGAGATTCGCTTCCTGAGGTCAGATTAAAAAATCAGACGGTCGATCCGGGGGGAGATTCCGAATAGAGGGAAAACGAAAGGTAATTACATGCGAAACATTCTTCTTACTACTCTGGCGGTTGTTCTTCTCGGCGCGCTCAGCAGCTGCTCGACGACGTTGCGAACCGACAGCGGGCATGCCGTGACGACCGGCGTCCATACCCGCTAGCAGACTGACGCGCAGCGTTCGACCCGCTGATGCGCCGAGTGCTTTCGCCGCCGTGCGTGGCCGCTTTGGCCGCGCCCTCTTCGCTCTGGCGAAGTTTGTGCTTCCCAAGAGGGAGCATGCGCGCCTAAGGAAGAGCGCGAGCTTCGCTCGACGGCGGCAGCTTCGTTAGGTTAAGCTTCATCGTGAACGAAACTACGCCGGCGAATTCACTTCCTTCAGAGCAACACGGACGAGTGCTCGTCCTGGCACCGGACGGGAATCTCGCCGCTGCCATCCGCGCAGCGCTTTTCGACGCCGCGCCGCGGGCCGAGGTCGACATCGCCCACAGCCTCGAGGAGGCGCAGCAGGTCGTGATCTATCAAAAGCCCGACCTCTTCGTCCTCGACGTCGACGCGACGCAAGGTCTCGGGCAGGAATTTCTCTACGGCCTCCGCACGAGTCATCCGAACGCGCGCGCCATTATCCTGACTGGAGTGCATCTGGCTGGACACCGCGAACGCGCCGCTGGGCTCGGCGCGATCCACTTTCTCGAGAAACCGTTCCTCCACGATGATTTCGTCGCGCTCGTTGGCGCGTTACTGCAGGCCGGTGCACGCTCCGACACGAAGGGAGACGCGCCCGCGAAACGCAAGATTCTGGTGGTGGACGACAGCGTGATATTGCTGAACTTCGTGAAGGAGATTCTGAGCGAAGCGAATTACGAGGTCGCGGCGGCGACGACGGCGGAGGAAGGGCTGCGGCGCGCCAGCGAGGAACTGCCCGAGTTGATTCTGCTCGATTACATCCTGCCGGACATGAAAGGCGACGAGTTCCTCAATCGCCTGCTCGAGCAACCGGAGACGGCAGCGCTAAGAGTGATCTATATGTCGGGGTTTGGGGCCGATCTGCCATCGGATCCAAAGCAAAACGGAAACGTGATCGGCTCCTTGAACAAGCCGTTCACCTCCGAACTTCTTCTCAGCACAGTCGAAACCTATCTGCCGAGCGAAGCTGCGAAAACGGCCCGGCCTGCAATGACAGCTTCACCGGCGGAAGAAAGCGCATGGGAATCGACCGGGGAGCCCCACGCAGCCACGGAGCCAACCGAGGCCTACAGCGACGAGCCTGCGACAGCGGAGGAGCCGGGCGAACCTGCCACCCCGCCTCCTGACGTGCGGACAATCGAAGCGGCTGTCGGCGGCGGGGAAGCTCCCTGGTGGGATGCGCCGGCGCCTTTGAGCGGAGACGCACCGCAGTCCTCCGCGGAGCCATTCGAGCCCGGCCCGGAGCAGTTTTCTGCGGTGGAATCTTCCAACGCAGCGGAGGTGCCGATGGAACCCGGCGGCACTTTCTTCTCCGGCGACACGAGCTTTTTTTCGCTCAACTGGGCACTGCACACGATCTCCGCGCAGAAGCTGACCGGCACTTTGCGCGCGCTCTGGAATCAGGCACCGATCGAGTTGCTGGCGCGCGCTGGACAGATTGTGCTCGCCACCACGCGCGACGCGGAACTGTATTGCCCCGAAGCCCCCATCACGCTGGTCAACATCGAAGAAGATCGGACCCGCGCCGCGCGTGATCAGCAGCGGGCCAGCGGCCGCCCGTTATTCATCACGCTGGCGCAGGAGGGATTGATCCTGCGGGAACCAGCCGTGCAACTGGTGCAGCACTACGGCCAAAAGCTTTTCGCCCAGCTCTGGACCACGCCGCGGGTGCGCATCGTCTTCGAGTTGAGCAAGGATCTGCCGCATTATGCCGAATCCGTCCCCTCGGAAGGAGACGTGGATCATTGGGCACTCAGCTCATTGCGCTTCATCCAATTCCAGGAACTCGGCCCGCAAGGTGATTACGATCCGGCGTCCGTCCCGGCCTACACGCGCGATGGGTTCGAACGCGTCCAGCAGCTGCGCCTCACGGTCGCGGAAGCTCAGTTCGCCTCGCAATTTAATGGCGTCCGTTCGATCGCGCAGATCGCAAAAAATCTTCGCCTCGATGTGAAGTTCGCCCGCCTGACCCTCTTCCGCTTCCTCGCGCTCGAGATTGTGGAATGCTGGCCGGCAGCCGCGGTCGGGCCGAAGCCGGAGAAGCGCGGGGTCTTCGGGCGGATGTTCGGCGAGTAATCATCCGCCGTCCGCGCCGAAAGAGGCGTCGGTCTCCTGTTCCACCACCGGATGCGGAAAGCGCATCTCCGGTGGTGCGGGAGCGCGGCTGCCACGCTGTCACCGTGATTGAGCAGGATCGCGAAAACGGCAGCCGCCAAGTTGGAAAGCGCGCGCGGCGAGATGCGGCGGCCGGGGAAGCTGTTAGCTTTGGGTGCTCTCGATGCCACCCAAACCAGAAACCACCTCGGAGGATGAAGCGACGAATATCGTCGCGCTCCCCTCTCCCGACGAGGCTCCCCCAGGCGCGCGTTTCTCCGCGCCGGAGAATTTCATCAACCGGGAGCTGAGCTGGCTCGAGTTCAACCGGCGCGTCCTCGAGGAAGCACAGGATCCGACCCAGCCGCTGATCGAGCGGGTGAAATTTCTCATGATCGTGAGCTCAAATCTCGACGAGTTTTTCGAAGTCCGGGTCGCGGGAATTAAACAGCAGATCGAAAGCGAGACGAGCGATGTGGGGCCGGACGGATTCACGCCGACGGACACATTCAATGCCATCCAGCGCATCGCGCATGAGATGGTGGCGGCACAGGATGCGCTCTGGCGGGATGAACTCGTGCCACAGCTGGCGAAGAACGGGATCCGGATCCACGACATTGCGCAATTGAACGCGAAACGGGCCGCCTGGGCGCGCCGTTTTTTCCAGGAGGAAGTCTTCCCGATGCTCACGCCGCTCGCGGTCGATGCGAGCCATCCCTTCCCGCAGTTGCTGAACAAGAGCCATAACCTGCTGGTCCGCGCGCGGGAGGCCAAAGGAGGCGAGCCGCTTCACGCAATCGTGCAAGTGCCGCGTGTTTTGCCGCGATTGATTCTGATTCCGCGCGGCAAGACTGATGAGACCTGGGATTACATTTATCTGGCTGCGCTCATCAAACAGTTCATTGGGGACCTGTTTCCCGGGCTGCTTCTCGACGGGGTTCACGCTTTTCGCGTGACGCGCAACAGCGATCTCTACATCGATGACGAAGAAGCGGAAAACCTCCTCCGCAGCATCGAGCAGGAGCTGCGGCGCTCGAGCCGCGGCAACGCGGTACGCCTGGAAGTGGAAGCCGATTGCCCGCGCGATTTCCGCGAGCTGCTGCTGAAGTTTTTCAAACTGACGGAGCCCGACCTCTACAAGCTGGACGGTCCGCTCACCATGACGCACCTTGCGCCGCTTACGACGAACGATGCCTTCGCGAAGCTGAAGGATCGTGTTTTCCAGCCGGCCCGCGATCCGTTGCTGCCGCCGCACGCCAATCTTTTTGAGGTGATGCGAAAACAGGATGTGCTGCTCCATCATCCCTACGAGAGCTTCGATCCGATCGTCGAGTTGATCGAGAGCGCGGCGCAGGATCCGGCGGTTCTGGCGTTGAAAATCACGCTCTATCGCACGAGCGGCGATTCACCGATCGTGGCGGCCTTGATCGGGGCGGCCAACGCCGGCAAGCAGGTGACCGCGCTGGTGGAGTTGCGCGCGCGTTTCGATGAAGCGGCCAATATCCAATGGGCCCGCCGGCTGGAGGAAGCCGGCGCGCATGTCGTCTACGGCGTGGTCGGCCTGAAGACGCATTGCAAGACCCTGCTCGTGGTGCGGCGCGATAGCGATCGGCTGCGCCATTACGTGCATCTCGGCACTGGGAATTACCATCCGCGAACCGCGCGCATCTACACCGATTTCAGTCTTCTCACTTCGAATCCGAAGCTGACCGAAGAAGTCGCGCTGGTCTTCAACACGCTCACCGGCCTCGCTGGTTATCCCGGGATGGAGAAGCTGCTGGTCGCTCCCTTCGATCTGAGCCGGCGGCTGGTTGCGATGATCGAGCGCGAACGTGATCACGCCCTCGCCGGCCGGCCCGCAAAAATTACCGTGAAGCTGAACTCCCTCGTCGATCAGGAGATCATCGAGAAGCTGTATGAGGCCTCGTGCGCCGGGGTGCAGATCGACCTCATCATTCGCGGAATCTGCTGCCTGCGTCCCAGGGTGCCGGGGTTGAGCGAAAACATTCGGGTGCTTAGTATCGTGGGCCGGTTTCTGGAGCACAGCCGCATCTACCACTTTGCGAACGACGGCGATCCCGCGGTCTATCTGGCCAGTGCAGATTGGATGCCGCGGAATTTCCTGCGGCGCGTGGAGATCGCCTTTCCGCTGGAGGACGCCGCGTTGCGTGACGAGGTCCGCAATGAAGTAATGCCCGCGTTCCTGAACGATCGAGTAAAAGCACGCGAGTTGCAGGCGGACGGCACCTACCTGCGGCTACATCCGGAGCCCGGGCAGCCGCCGACACAGGCGCAGCTTTACTTCCGCGAGCGCTCCCGCAAGCAGTTGCGCAAGCTGGCCGAATCGCAGCAGTCGACCCCGCTCAAGCTCACCCCGCTCACAGTACCCCGGAAGGAACGCGAATGAAAAAAATCCTCGTGGTCGATATCGGCGGAACCAACGTGAAGCTCATGCTTTCGCCGGACGAAAAGCGGAAGTTCGAGTCAGGTCCAAAGCTGACGCCGAAGCAGCTCGTGGCCGCGATCGCGGAGACTGCCGCCGGTTGGGAATACGATGCGGTGGCGCTGGGATTCCCGTCGCCGGTCGCGCAGAACCAGATCACAAAAGAACCGAAGCACCTCGCCAAGGGCTGGGTCGGCTACGATTTCGAGAAGTCGTTAGGCAAGCCGACGCGCGTGATCAACGATGCCGCGATGCAGGCGCTCGGCAGCTATCACGGCGGGCGCATGTTGTTCCTCGGGCTCGGGACCGGCCTCGGCTCGACCCTCGTCTGGGATCGCAACGTGCTCCCGCTCGAACTGGGCGATCTGCCTTACGGCGACGGCACCACGATCGAAGATCACCTCGGAAAACGTGGCCTGGAACGTTACGGCAAAAAGTCCTGGCAAGAGGAAGTGCTGATCGCCGTGGCGCAGCTGAAGCTCGCCTTCATCGCAGATTACATCGTGCTCGGCGGCGGAAACGTGAAGCTCTTCAAACAACTGCCCGACGGGATCGAAGCGGGCCGCAACCGTTTTGCCTACCTGGGCGGTTGCCGTCTCTGGGAAACAGACCCGCGCACCCGGCGCGAGCAATGGAACATCGTTTCCTAGCGTTGCTGCTGGTCGCTCCGCACCTGCTCGCGGCCGGCGACGTCGATCCCGGTGCGGGTGAAGACCCAGCCGAATACGAGCAGCAGATGGTGGTCCCGGCGGGACACTTCAAAGCCAACCATGGCTCCTCGATCACGGAATTACCGGATCACACCATGCTCTGCGCCTGGTATGCCGGCAGCTACGAATGCGCGCCCGATGTGAACATCTACGCGAGCCGCCTCGAGCCGGGGGCAAAGACATGGAGCAAGCCCACGATTCTGGCGCATCACGGGGAGCGCGCGGAATGGCGGCTCCTGCCCACAAAAACGCTGGGCAACGTCGCGTTGCACGTGGACGAGGAGGGAATCGTCTGGGCCTTCTACGGCGCGATTCCATTCGGCGGCTGGAGTGCGGCGCGAGTGGATTATCGCACCTCGAAAGATGGCGGCCGCACCTGGGCGCGACCGAAAACTCTGATCCGGATGTTCTCGAACATGCCCCGGAGTCAGCCGGTGCGCGTCGGACCGGGGCGATTCGCGGTGCCGCTCTATCACAACATGGGGCAGAAGCATGGCTACACCTGCACGCTCACCGTTCCCGGGGGCGAAATCCTAAATCGCAGCTACGAATCAATTCCCGGCGAAAAGCAGACGCAGCCTGCGATCGTGGCGCGACCGGACGGCGCGCTTTTTGCTTATCTGCGCGATCCGACATGGAAGAGCATGATGTTTTCGCAGTTCGATCCCGCAAGCCGGCAATGGTCAACTGCCGAGCGGTTGAAGCTGCCAAACCCGAACGCCTCCAGCGCGGTCGAAGCGACGCCTGACGGCAAGGTCCTGCTCGTCTACAACGACAGCCCGGTGGCCCGCGTGCCGTTGACGCTGGCTTATTCGGAGAACGGGCGCGACTTCACCCACCTCTGGGATTTTGAGACGACGAAAACCGGCGCCGCGTTTTCCTATCCCGCGCTCAAGCACGCGAGCGACGGCAGCTATCATCTCACCTACTCCTACGACCGTCGCAGTACGATCAAGCACATCCGCTTCACCCAGAAGTGGCTCGAACAGAAGATCGCCGCCACGAAAGCCTCGCCTAACGAGTCGAGACCGCCGGTTGCTGCTGAGTGAGGCAGTGGAAGGCGCCGAGGCCCCAGATCAACTCCCGGCAATCGATCGGCACAACCCGCCGCTCGCGGAACGCATTTCCGATCGCCGCGAGGGCGGCGGCGTCATTCGGATCGTCAAACGTGGGAACCAGGACGACGCGGTTCGCGATGTAAAAGTTCGCGTAGCTCGCGGGTAAGCGCAGGTCTTCACGTTCGATCTTCCCGGGCATCGGGAGTGGCACGATTTCGAGCGGTTTGCCGTCGATCCTGACCTCCTGCAGCCGCGCGAGATTCTCCTGCAGCGGCTCGTAATTTGCGTCGCTCCGATCCTGCTCGACGACCGCGAGCACCGCCCGCTCGCTGACGAAGCGGGCGAGATTGTCGATGTGGCCGTCGGTGTCGTCCCCTTCCGTCCCGCGCGCCAGCCAGAAGATATCGCGCACCCCCAGAAACTCGCGCAGCCGCGCTTCGATCTGTTCCCGCGTCATCGAAGGGTTGCGGTTCTCATTCAATAAACAAGACTCGGTCGTTAGGAGCGCGCCGTTGCCGTTCACGTCGATCGAGCCGCCTTCCAGAATCATTCCCCCTGGATAAACGGGAAGACCCAACGCCTCGGCGACCCGCGTTGGCACCACATCATCGAGGTCGAACGGGGGATACTTCCCGCCCCACGCGTTATGTCCCCAATCGATCACCGCAACCCGCGGCGCTTTATCGCGCGTCAGGAAAATCGGCCCGTGATCGCGGCACCACGGCTCGTTCGTGGGAATGGTGTAATACGTCAGCTGCTCCTGCGGCAACTCACCCAACACCGCGCGCGCCTCCGCTTCGTGCGCGCCATTGCTCACGTTGATGCACACCGGCTCGGAGGTTAGCAGCGCCGCGACCATCTCGCGGAACGTCGGCAGCACGCGATCGTAGGAACCGGGAAAGCTGATGCCTTCCGGCCGGGGCCAGGAAAGCCAGGTGGCGGCATGAGGTTCCCATTCTGCCGGCATGCGATAGCCGAGCGCCGCCGGAGTTTCTTGTGCCGCAGGCATGCCGGGAAGGAAAGCATCGCTGCCGAAAAGGTCGATCCAAATTCTGCCGGCTATGATCAAGCAGTGCCGGAATTCGCTTGTGCAGTTCTTGGATTTTGGCAGCATTCGCACGATGAAACGCCTACTCGTTGCGCTGGCCGTTCTTTCCTTCGCCCATATTTGCTCGGGACAACTTCTGCAAAACGGGGGTTTCGAGGACGCGACGCTTGCGCCCTGGGTGGGCAGCGGAGACATCAACATGAGTCGCGGTGGGAATGGCGCGTTCGAAGGCACCGCCTTTGCGAACCTGTCTTTCACCGGTCCTTTCGCGGCCCAGAGTTTTACCTTCTCACAAGCTTTCAATTTGGGCGCGGCCACACCAGTGACGTTAATATTTTACGCGCAGCGCTATGACAGCGGCGGATTTGACGACACGGCACTTACTTTCACCGCTCGGATCGATGGCATCGTTCTCTCAATGACGCTGCCTCCGTTCTCCGGCACCACCGTTCTGGCCGGTAATTGGTTGCGTTATGAAATCACCACCCCGAGCGCATTGAGTGCCGGCTCGCATACGCTCGCCTTTGACTATAGTCGCGGAGGAACCGGTTTTGGCCGATCACCGGGCCTGGCGTTGGATGCTGTCTCTCTTGCTCCGGTTCCTGAACCTTCCGTGCCTCTTCTTCTCGTTAGCGCTGGCGCGATCGCATTCGCTTTGCGTCGCTTCGCGCGTAACTCCGCGAGCTGAAACCTCGCCCGCTGCCTGTTACCTGTTTGGAGCGAGCGACGCGCGGCGTTGTTGCGCGGCAAGCAAAGGCGGGAACTCCAACAGCGCAGGCGAAGTGGTGCTATCAACGAAGTGCCGGGCTGCGGCTTGCAACGCGCGCCAGCGGTCCCATTCGAATTCGGGCGCATGCACGATGTGGCGGAGCAGGCTGCGCCATTCCATCAGGGCGCGTTCAATGTCGCCGGAGCGGAGTGCATCGCTCGTGAGGCGATACTTCGAGCCGGGATTCGCCACGACCTCTCGGATCACCTCCGACGCGCCCGAGCCGTAGTGCACCGGCGTGCCCATTTCCAGGTATCCGGGGTGATCCGCTCGGTCGTAAATGCGCTGGCAAAGAATACCGAGGCGGCCGCCCATGATCGCGTCTTCACCAGCGAAACGCGGACCGCCGCGGATGTTCGCCAAATCGAAAACCAGATCGTCGATCGCATAGGTTTCCTCTTCCAGCGCGGCGGCGATGGCCAGACCTTCGCCCGCCTGGAAGAAAGAGAAGACGATCCCGCGCCGGGTCGGACTGCCGTCCACCTCGACCAGACCCAGCCGCCGCCAGGCGTGGGCGGGTGACGCGGTGATCGGCACCGTGGAATCGTGCTCCAGTTGGTCGCAACCGCGGCAAACGAGCGGGATCGCTTCGCGCTGCGGCGGGTCAAGG